>JBMOKU010000020.1:0-15921 GCA_049324315.1 Bacillota bacterium
AACTTACTATTAAATTGTACTTTTTTGTTATCAAAATTAATATTAGCAAAGAAGTAGTATTATGCTAGGAGAAATGGATTTTAAAAGGCTACTTTTTCAGTGGTCTCGACCAGTCCCCAAGTCTTGCCTAGATTTACGCCTTTAAAACGGTATTTCGTTTTGCGGGACGGCACAGAGACTGTCCCTTACAAAAGAAAATTCATTTTAGTCTAGAAGTGTATATCTATATGATTAAATAACATTGACAACCTATGAAAATCATGCTAACTTATTAGTAGTTGAATATAGTTCCTTCAGGGCAGGGTGCAATTCCCGACCGGCGGTATAGCCCGCGAGCCGTAATTGGCTGACTTGGTGTGATTCCAAGGCCGACAGTAAAGTCTGGATGAGAGAAGGATGAATGTTTTAGGTTTTGTGATACATATTTTGGCATAGTTCTTTAAAGCCCTGAAAATACTATTTTCAGGGCTTATTTTATTTGGAAAGCGGAGGGATGATCATGGATGAACAGTATATGAAAAGGGCCCTTGAACTGGCTAGGCTTGGAAGCGGCTATACCAATCCCAATCCTTTAGTCGGTGCGGTTATCGTTAAAGATTCCCGCATCATTGGTGAAGGCTATCACCAAGTATATGGTGGTCCCCATGCGGAGATCAATGCCTTCCGGAATACTGTGGAAGATGTCCGTGGTGCCACCATGTATGTCACCTTGGAGCCCTGCTCTCATTATGGTAAAACACCTCCTTGCGCCGAGGCCATTGTGGAAAAGGGTATCGCAAAGGTGATCGTAGCTATGACCGATCCGAATCCTTTGATTGCAGGTCGAGGTATACGAATCTTAAAAGATCACGGTATTGACGTAGCAGTAGGCGTTTTAGAAGATGAGGCTAGAAAACTCAATGAGATCTTTGTCAAATATATAACCACCGGTACACCCTTCTGCATCATGAAGACAGCCATGACTCTGGATGGAAAAATTGCTGCTCATACTGGAGATTCAAAATGGATATCCAATGAAAGCTCCCGAAGATACGTCCATGAGCTGCGCCACCGGGTCAGTGCCATCATGGTTGGCATTGGAACTATATTAGCTGATGATCCCCTGCTGACAACGCGGTTAGAAGATAAAGCAGGAAAAGATCCTGTGAGAATTGTGGTGGACAGCAGTGGCAGAATACCTGTAGGTGCCCGTATTCTACATCTGCATTCCGAGGCAAAGACGATTCTTGCTGCAACATCTGAAATAGAGAAGGACAAGCAGAAAGCGCTGGAAAGTTTGGGTGTAGAAGTCATCATCACACCTAAAAAGAACGGTCAAGTGGATTTATCCTATTTATTTAAAAAATTGGGAGAAATGAAGCTGGACAGCATACTTTTGGAAGGTGGAGCTACGCTGAATTTTTCTGCACTGCAGGAAGGTATTGTTGATAAGATTCTTACCTTTATTGCTCCCAAAATCATAGGAGGCAATGATGCCTTAACCCCTGTGGCCGGTAAGGGCATCGCCTATATGCGGGATGCCATCCAGCTAGAAAATATTCAAACCCATCGATTTGGAGATGATCTCATGATTGAAGCCTATATAAAGAAAGGGGGCTGCTGATAAATGTTCACAGGTCTGGTTGAAGAAATTGGTGTCATTCAGTCCGTTTTAAAAGGTACAAAATCAGCCAAAATAGTCATCAAGGCCAGCAAAGTTCT
Source organism: Bacillota bacterium (assembly GCA_049324315.1). GTDB lineage: Bacteria > Bacillota > Clostridia > Peptostreptococcales > Thermotaleaceae > JBMOKU01. Next base: position 1,702 of record JBMOKU010000020.1, read on the forward strand.
TCAAGATGTGAAACTGGGAGACAGCATCTGTACCAACGGTGTCTGCCTTACCGTCACTGACTTTACCGCAAGCACCTTTGCCGTAGACATTATGGCAGAGACCATGCGGCGAAGTAATCTTAAAAACGTCATCCCAGGCAGCCGCGTTAACCTGGAAAGGGCCTTAAGACTGGGAGATCGTCTTGGAGGGCACTGGGTCAGCGGACACATTGATGGTGTTGGTACAATCAAAGGCTTTGAAGAAGAAGACAATGCTATTTGGGTCTCCATCGAAGCACCTGCTGAGATGCTAAAATACATTATTTTGAAAGGTTCCATCGCTATCGATGGTGTTAGTTTGACTGTAGCAGACGTACACGACCCAATCTTTAAAGTATCTGTTATTCCTCATACGAAAGATATGACAACATTGCTGTCTAAAAGTGTAGGAGATGAAGTCAATCTAGAATGTGATATCATTGGCAAATATATTGAGCGAATCATGCTGTCTCAGAGCACACCGCAACCCGTCAAGTCCATGGATATGGATTTTCTGCGGCAGCATGGTTTTGCCTAAAGAAAAGGAAGTGATCCCTATGTATCAGTTCAATAAAATCGAAGAAGCTCTTGAAGATATCTGTCAAGGGAAAATCATCGTCGTTGTCGATGATGAAGATCGGGAAAATGAAGGTGATCTGTTGATGGCTGCTGAAATGGTCACCCCTGAGTCCATCAATTTCATGGCAAAATATGGCCGAGGCCTCATCTGTATGCCCATTATCGGAGATAGACTCCGGGATCTGGATATTCCTCAGATGGTCCGTCACAATACAGATCAGCACCAGACTGCTTTTACGGTTTCCATAGATGCAGCGGAAACTACTACAGGCATATCGGCCTACGAAAGAGCTTTTACCATTAAGAAAATGTTAGATCCCAATGCATCAGCCCGTGATTTTAAAAGACCCGGCCATATCTTTCCTTTAGAGTCTCGTGAAGGCGGTGTTTTGAAAAGAGCGGGGCATACGGAAGCGGCAGTGGATTTGGCACGAATGGCCGGTTTGTATCCTGCTGGTGTCATTTGTGAGATCATGAACGAAGACGGATCTATGGCCAGAGTTCCTGAATTGATGGAATTCGTTAAGCTTCATGATTTGAAAATTATCACCATCGCCGAGCTGATTGCTTACCGCAGGCAGAAAGAAATACTCATTGAAAGGGTAGCCACTGCCAATATGCCCACAAAATATGGCGATTTCAAAATCATCGGATATCAAAACAAGCTTAACGGAGAGCACCATATCGCCCTTGTGAAAGGAGATGTCTCTGACGGCAGTCCTGTACTGGTACGGGTTCATTCCGAATGCCTTACGGGAGATGCCTTCGGCTCCATGCGGTGCGACTGCGGAGAGCAATACGCTTCCGCCATGAAATGCATCAACGATGAAGGTCGCGGTGTCCTCTTATATATGCGTCAAGAAGGTAGAGGGATTGGGCTAATCAACAAATTGAAAGCCTATGCCCTACAAGACCAGGGAATGGATACAGTAGAAGCAAATCTTGCCCTTGGCTTTCCTGAAGATATGCGGGATTATGGTATTGGCGCCCAAATTCTTCAGGATTTAGGCATCAAAAAAATCAAGCTGATGACAAACAATCCCAAGAAGCTGTCAGGCCTGTCCGGTTATGGCTTAGAGGTCGTAGAACGGGTACCTATCCAAATGAATCATAATGAAAGAAATGCTTATTACTTAAGAACCAAAAAAGAAAAAATGGGGCATATGCTCGATATAAAGGAGGAATAAAAATGAAGATATATGAAGGAAAATTAATTGCCCAAGGTTTAAAATTTGGAATCATTGTGGGGAGATTTAATGAATTTATTGGTGGAAAGCTGCTGTCCGGCGCTTTAGATGGATTAAAACGCCATGGTGTTGAAGAAAAAGATATCGAAATCTCCTGGGTTCCAGGGGCATTTGAAATTCCATTGGTTGCAAAGAAAATGGCAAAATCTAAAAAATATGATGCTGTCATTTGTCTTGGTGCCGTTATCAGAGGGGCAACACCACATTTTGATTATGTATCCAGCGAAGTTTCAAAGGGTGTGGCCCACGTCTCTCTTGATACGGAAGTACCTGTGATTTTTGGTGTACTAACCACGGATACCATTGAACAGGCCATCGAAAGAGCCGGTACAAAGGCAGGAAACAAAGGTTATGAAGCTGCTGTCACAGCTATTGAAATGGCAAATTTGTTAAAAGAAATGGAGTAATTGATTTTCACAACAAAGCGGGCGAACACTGTTCGCCCCTACAATTTATGCTTTCTAATGGAGTTTTGCCAAGCTATTTTCATACACTGATATACGGATTGTGTATGGGACACGGGAACAGGCCCTCTGTCCCACCAAAAGCGCGTGGGACAGCAGGTACAGTCTCCATGTCCCTAATATATCATACTCGAATTATATTTTACTTTGCTTTGTCGCCTTTTTTGCAACAAATCTACAAAGGCTTCCAGCCGTGTCATATATCCCACTTCTCCTGTCATCTCATCCAGTACCAATTTTAAAATAGGAATATTCTTTTCCTTTTCTACCGTAGGCAATATGCTCTGTGCCACGATCTCAGGCATACAAGTAAAAGGGAGCAGATGGATCACACCATCAAAATTCTTTTCTCCGTACAAGGCAGTATTTCCGATGGTATGTCGTGCGTGTCCACCGATTTCGGTATTGAGATAAGGTTTTGCCGCTCTATGGACTTCTTCTTTTGAGGAATGGATGAATGGCAGAAAATCCAGCTGCTCCTTGATAAACTCACTGGCTGTCACTGACCGATGTACTTCCACTCCCATATGCCCCAATCGTCTTACTAAGTCTACATTGATAAAAGGCTCCAGCACCGTGTAGATTTCGCCGACGATGCCCACTTTTAATACGCTTTTCTCCTGATCGATCGCTACCCTTCCCAGGACATCTTTACTCTTTCGTATGATATGACAGACTTGACTATAGCCTTTTGCTGCCTGCATCTCCTTCTCCACATTCTCGTAAATACGATCAACGGAGCCGTGATGAATTTCCCTGGCTCTGATTTTCGCCGCCAATGTATCCAAATCATCAATTTCGAACAGAAGCTTTAATGCCTTCATAAACATGTATAGCATTTTCACATAGTTTCTTGTGCCACATACGTACATGAGCTTTTGAAGGAAATTTCGAATTTCTCCCGGTGTTTTCATTGGTTCCATACAGATCATGTCGATATTATATCCAAGCTGTTTTAGGATATCCTTTTGAATCATATGATAATAGCTGATTCTGCAGACATCACAGCCACCCCACATAAAAAGGGTATCGGCTCCCCTTTCGATGCTTTCAATATAATTTCCCACCGTCACTTTTAAGGGTATGCAGATGAGTTCCGGAGAATACCGGGTTCCCAGTTCCAGTGTTCTTTTACTGCATTTCGGCGGCGGCACCACCTCTGTACCTAATTCTTCGAATACAGCCTTTAATGCAATATATAGATTACCCATGTGCGGGAATGTGATTTTCATGTCGTCCCCTCCAACGTATCATATCTAAAAAAGCTTCAATCCTTGTATTGATCCCTGCTTCTCCACTGTGCTCATCGATCGTCAATAACATAAAGGGTATATTGCTCTTTCTACGCACTTGCTTCTCAATGATATCAGCCACCACAGAATCTATCCCACATCCAAAGGTAGAAATATAAATGATTCCGTCTATACTTTGATTTTCAATCAAATAGTAGGCTGCGCCAATCAGCCTTCTGGCAAAAGTCCAGTACAGCTTTCCATCGAATCTTTCAGCATAATGATTTATTAAGCTGCTGTCAATCATCTCCGGTGTCAGTACATCTATTCCACATTCTCTGATTTTAGAAATGGTATTCATATTCATGAAAGTGTCGTATAAATGATAAGGATGTCCCATGACCATCACGTTTTTATCGGGAATGGCCATCCTCTTCCATTCATTCTTTTCTTCATTTGCACATTGACTATCTATAGGAAGATCGCCCTGAAAAATTCTTTTTTTATACTGCTTATACGCCTCAACCCCAGTCATGAAAGCATGCTGAATCTGCCGTATGTCAGTTGTGAAATATTTTCCTATACGAAGAAAAGTAGATTCAAGCTCCTTCTCCGACCGAAACATATCAATCTCCGTATCAATCATTTCCGGCAGACCGGCAATGGAATGCCTGATCATTTCAGGAAGTCCGCAGAATTTTGGACATATATACTCACCCTTATGAATGCTTTTCAGCCGAGGAATAAATAAATAATCTACCTTGTCCTTTATGTTCATGACATGACCATGGAACAGCTGAACAGGCAAGCAGGCTTCATCTACTGCGCTTTTGATGCCTTCATCCAATATTCGTTTATTGGTCTTTTCCGATACCAATACCGCTACACCTAAAGCCTCAAAAAAAGATACCCACAAGGGGTAATACTCGTAAAACATCAGCGCTCTCGGTATCCCGATTCTTTTTATCATATGTCTCCTCCAAATTATGTTCTTTTTTCATTATAATCAAAAAGAGTTTGGACTATACAATCAATTACAAACGAAAAAATCCCGATAAGCACTTTACTGTTATCGGGATTTTTTATGATCTATCAAACTCTCTATCATAAAACCTTTTCAACATCATATAACGCATTCAGTACCAGCCAATTCTGCGGAAAATACCTTGCAATTGTCCAGTAGCTTACACCTCCAAGATTATATTCCTCCATCAAATTCAGCTTTGCTTGAATACTTCTTGCATCTTCGAACCATACCTCATGCTGTTTTTTCGCATCGTCATAGTAGTTGAAATAAGGTGCTTGTGACTTTTGATCATATTGTATTGCAGCACCTTCCCTTAAAGCTAAGTTTACAGCTCCGGTATTGGAAATGGCTGTTGCCCGTGTTCCCCGTTCGTATGGCAGCGTCCAGTTGTAGCCATAGTTTGGTATTCCCATGAGTATTTTGGCTCTCGGTATGGCTGAAACAGCATAGTTTAATACCTTTCTGATTTCATTAATAGGTGCCACTGCCATAGGAGGACTGTAGGTATATCCCCATTCGTAGGTCATAAGGATCACATGATCCACAAGGGCACCATGAACAGGATAATCGTGAGCCTCATAGAGTATCCCCTGCTGCTCCGCAGATGTCTTCGGTGCTAAAGCCGTTGTTACCGTATATCCCAATGCATGTAAGCGACTTGATACTTTTCTTAAAAAATCATTATATTTTTCTCGGTCTTCAGGATAAATATATTCAAAGTCGATATCCAGACCATGGTAATTCTTGTTTTGTAATGTTGTTATAACATTGCTGATTAAGGTTTCTTGTACTTGCTCATTGGAGAGGATTGCCCGAGCTACGTCACTGCTGAATCCACCGCCGGCCTCCAAATTGGTAATTACCATCAGTGGTGCTACACCAGCTGCCCTTGCCGCTTGAATCAAAGGTTCGTCTTCGATAGGTCTTAATGTACCATCTGGATTTACTTCATAGCTAAATATACTTAGATAGGTCAAATTCGGCAGTGTTTTTCTAAGGACCTCTCTATCAATGTTAGGGAATGCATATCCGTTTACCTCTATGGCTCTCCGTTTTCTTGTCCTTGGAGGAATGGTCAGCACTTGACCCGGATATAACTGATAAGGATTGACTACTTGAGGATTAGCTGCGATAATATCATTCACACTTAACCCATAGGTTCTGGCAATACTATAAAGTGACTCTCCCGGCTTTACTGTATGCAGTCTCTCCCCTTCTATTATAACAATGGTCTGTCCTACCACAAGTTGATTTGGATTGGTAAGTTCATTGTCCCTTATAATTTGCGCAGGTAAAACTCTGTACTGCCGGGCAATGGTATAAATACTGTCTCCTGGTTTTACAACATGTATAATCAAAAGAATCCCACCTTTTCACAATATGATTCACTACAATATATGCTTAAGAAGGGATATTTGATACTATAAAAGACAAATAGAGCCTGAAGTATCACAGACTCTATTTGTCAAAGCAGTTGTATATAGTTGATGTTAGGAAGCTGTTTTCATATAGACTATCTGAACTTTGGATATCATGCCGAATAGCCATTCCACTAACGTTGTCTTTATTCTAATGTTATCTATCAATATGTTCTTCTTTACCCATAAATTCGAATGCCTGAGATAAGGTCGGAAAACCTTCCATATCGCCTCTCACCAATGTGGCCATAGCACCAACACCATTCGCTAATTCAGCACATTCCATTAAACTCATTTTTTGCAATATTCCTGAGACAAAGCCTGCTGAAAAACCATCTCCAGCACCAACAGTGTCTTCCAGTTTTTCTACGACAAAGCCCCTTACAAAACAGGCCTCCTCCTTATTTGCAACATAACAGCCTTCTTTTCCAAGCTTTACTGCTGCAATACTGCAGCCCATATTTAAAAATCTATCAGCAATTTCAACCGGATCATCTGTACCAAGAAGCATTTTCCCTTCATCAATTCCAGGAAAAATGATATCTGCAAGCTTGCTGATATCCAAAAGAACAGATCTTGCCTCTTCCAAGGTCCACAGCTTTAATCGAATATTGGGATCAAAGGAAACCAGTACATTATGTTCTTTGGCTATTTTAATAGCTTTATACACTGCTTCTCTCGCAGTTGTTGACAATGCTGGCGTGATTCCTGTTATATGGAGTATTTGGGCTTCTTTTATATAGGTGTCATCGATATCTTCTATCCCTATATTACTGGCTGCCGAGTTCTTCCTATAATAGTATATGTTTGGATTTACATGGGCAAATCTTTCTTTAAAAAGCAATCCGGTACTTCTTTCCCTGTCGATTACAACTTTGGAAACGTCTACCCCTTCTCCTCTTATAACTGATTTTATATATCTGCCAAACTCATCGTCTCCTAATTTTGAAAACCATCCCACTTGATGACCTAATCTTGCAAGGGCAATGGCAACATTTGATTCCGCTCCAGCAATCGATTTATTAAAGTGGTGAACGTATCTTAATGGCCCTGTTGAATCGGGACTAAAAAGCACCATTGTTTCTCCGAATGTTACAACTTCCATTCTATCTTTTCACCCTCTCTAATGCATCTCCTCGAATGACTTGCCATATTAACAATGCCAAGTAAAAGTCTCTAATTTTGTAAGTTCAGCTGGAAAGCATCACCGGTAAATTCACGTGTTTATCTTAAAACTTATATGCAGCAATATATGAAACTATCATATAATTTTTTACACAACGCCACGCGTTGTCTGACGTCTTACTTCTTTATTATATACCATCTATTTATAAAATCAATAGTATTTTTTCATATTTAATACAAAAAAATAAACTTCCTATTGTTGGAAGTCTATTATTTCATCATTTACTTTCTTTGGAAACTTTAAAAAGTTATATTACGTGCTATACAAGAATTTCTCGAAATATTCTTGCCATGTTTTCTCCATAAATCATAGAAATATCACTTTCCCTATAGCCTCGTTTCAATAGAATTTCTGTCAAGGCGGGCAGTTCATAGTATCCTTTCATAATATCCTTGACTGGTCTTGGCAGTATCCGCAGCTGCTCCGGCGAAAGATACTTTACCAGCTTATCATTCAAGTCTAAACCTAATCCTACATGTGCTGGGCCTACCATCTGTACAATATAATCAATGTGGTCTGCCAGTCGTTCCATGCTTTCTTCTTCTCCCTCATTCACCGCGATAACATTGATTGCATTAATACCAGTAACGCCATTTCTCTCAGCAATCATTTTGATTTGATCATCTGATAAGTTTCTCCCAATGTTCACCAGCTTTCGGCAGTCGGAATGGGAAGCAATGAAAGGTTTATCCATAAGATTAACCACATCCCAAAATCCCCGGTCGTTCAGGTGACTGACATCAATAATCATCCCATATTTGACAGCTTCTTGGATCAATGATACGCCAAAGTCCGTTAAGCCACTGCCTATATTATGATCGTTAGGACCATACAAAGCTCCATCTGCTGCATAGTTTCGCCTGCTCCATGTTATCCCCATCATCCGCACGCCTAGTTCGTAGAATATTTTTAGGAGACTCAAATCCTTATGTAAGGGTTCTACGCCTTCAAAAGACAGCAATACCCCTACTTTACCCTCATGCTTCGCTTGTTCAATGTCCTTATACCGCTTACATAGCTTCAGTTTTTCTGAAGATTCTTCAATATCTGCATAGATAGCACTGATCTGATTTAATGCCTTCCTTAATGCCATTTCAGGTAAATCTTTATTGTCTACAAAAATGGATGAAACAATGACATTCACTCCGCCTGCTTCCAGGTCAGGAAGATAGTCATTTTCAATAATCCTCTTCCTCCCATACTCTCTCTGCCGCTCTACATCATAGGCAATATCCGTATGTATATCAATAATCATCGTTTCATCATGTATTCTTTTAACCGCTTCATCATGAACTTCACTTCTATCCAATACCCTCATCACCCTTCTTATACAATCTCTATTTCCTCATATTCCACAATGAAAGCAAGTTTCCTCCTTTATGTGCCATAAGTTTGTGCCTTTAAAATTGTATTATAATTTTATCATGTGTATACCCGGATAAAATGGGTATAATCTAAAGAAATACTATACATGAGCAAATTGATAAAGTTCCACAGCTCACTTCTACTCCACTCTTTCCTAAAAAATCTATTTGAAAGGAGAGATTGTCCGTGAATCAATTGGATTCTCAAGTGCTTAATGACCACAGTAACTTAGATAAAGCGCATATTATACTGGAGCAGCAGAAACAATATTTCCAACGAGGTGAAACAAGGGACATTTCTTTCCGTATTGAACAACTAAATACATTATATAAAGCTATTAAAGGCTATGAGAAAAAGCTTCTTGATGCCTTATACAAAGATTTACGTAAATCTGAGTTTGAAGCATATGCCACTGAGATCGGGTTGATACTAGATGAGATTCGGTTTGTAACAAAAAATCTGAAATCATGGGCAAAGATAGAAAAAGTGAAAACACCCTTTTCTCTTTTCCCTTCCAAAGGTTATATCTATAAAGAACCCTATGGTTCTGTACTAATCATTGCACCATGGAACTATCCCTTTCAACTGCTGATCGCACCCCTTATTGGTGCCATTGCAGCAGGAAACTGTGCTGTCTTGAAACCATCGGAATATACCATTCATGTTTCCCAGGTACTCGCTGAAATGATTAGGGAAATTTATGACGAAGAATATGTCTGTGTCTTACAAGGTAAAAGAAATATCAGCACGCTGCTGGTCAATCAGCCCTTCGACCATATATTTTTCACCGGCAGCGCAGCTGTTGGAAAAATTGTCATGGAAGCTGCTTCAAAGCATTTGACGCCCCTTACCTTAGAGCTAGGTGGAAAAAGCCCATGTATCATCGACCGGTATGCAGATATTCCTAAAGCCGCACGAAGAGTAGCCTGGGGAAAGTTTCTGAATGCCGGCCAGACCTGTGTTGCCCCTGATTATTTGATGGTACATAAAAGTATAAAACAGCCCTTTCTACAAGAGCTGTTCAAAAGCATTCACACATTCTACGGTGAGGATCCATCCACCAGCAAGGATTATCCCCGTATTATAAACACCAAGCATTTTCACCGGCTGGTCAGTCTGCTGGATCGAGGCGAGCTTTTAATCGGTGGTCATCACAACATCGACGATCTATATATTTCCCCTACAGTTATTGATCATATAACATGGGATGATCCCATCATGCAGGAGGAAATATTCGGCCCCCTACTTCCCATCATAGAGTTCGAGGAACTGGAAGACATCATCTTCACGGTCAATAATCACCCCAAGCCTTTGGCACTATACATTTTTTCTGAGGATAAGCATGTCCAAGATGAGATTCTTCAGTATATCTCTTTCGGTGGAGGGTGTATCAACGATACCGTAACCCATGTGGCAACCTCTTATCTTCCCTTTGGTGGTGTAGGGCACAGCGGTATGGGTGCTTATCACGGCAAAGCCAGTTTTGATGTGTTTTCCCATCAGAAAAGCATTTTGAAGAAAAGTACAAAACTGGATATTCCCATTATCTATCCACCTTATAGCATAAAAAAAGTGAAATTATTGAAGAAGCTGCTAAGATGATCGAAAAGCCATGATTTCCAAAGAAATCATGGCTTACATTTAGAAGCTTGATAGTCCGCTCCACTCTTGAAAGCGGTAAATCAATGTCTTGATCTTGGATTCATCCTTATGCTGCTCATAATCTAACGTATATAGTCCACCTTCATTATTCCATAATCTTTCAAAGTAGTTGGATACATCTTGCACTACTTTTTCATCGTTATGGGCTATAATTTTCACATCGGTTTCCAGGTTATAGTCACCAATGTTTCTTCGTGTAAAATTAGCTGACCCTCCAACAATCAAACTTTTCTCCTTCTGCCGGATAAATATCAGCTTTGAATGGAACTGCTCTCCATGGGTATTGTACCACTTAATCTGTATAGCCCCATTTGACTTTTTCTGCAGCTCGTTGGCAACCGGTCGATTGGGAATACCGTTTTTCTCCAATCCGAAGGCATCCACGTTACGGTCTAAGATAAGACGGATATTTACGCCGCGCTCCGATGCTTTGATTAATTCTCGAATAATTTTCCGCTCCGATAAGTAAAACATTCCCAGACGAATGGAATCTCCTGATACAGTATTTTGTATGGCCTCCAGCACATGCTTTCGGATCTTCCCCTCCGTAATGAGTGAAGCTTCTATATTGCCTTCGGAAATATCGTCTGCAGACCCAGAGACAACCATATCACCGTCAGATAGTTCAGCAACAGCTTTTTCTGAAGCTATCACATCTTGTATGATCTCGCCTTCTAAAACAAAAGCAATATTTGAATGATTACCGCTGGCATCATGGGGGTTTGCAGAACAGATCAGCGTACTTTTCTCCGTTGCAATTACTTTTCTATGGTTCGCTTTAAAGTTCAATAGCTTTAAATATGACCGCAGCGTGACTTTGGGCGAGTCCGGGCTGAATGCATTGGGCAGCCATCCTTCACCACTGGTTCCAAACCACTGTGTCCCTATTCTCCAAAATGTTGAGTAAGTTGGATTTGAATCCCGCAGTGGTGTCAGCTTCGTGGTTATAACAGGTACACCTTCACTTTCCAATCTCTCAACGTATTTTGCCGGATACGCACCATAGAAAGAATTGATTTCATCTGTTATGAATACAATCTCCAAATCAGGATCGTTCTGTTTCTTCTCTATCAGCTTATTTGTAAGCTTTTCTGCCAATGTGGGAAACTGGTATTTTCGATTATAATCATCATTAAACAGAAACATATCGATGACAATAAATTTTTCAGCATTCTCGATAAGTCCAAAAACTCGATCAAAAATTTGCTGCTCTTGAACAATCTTTCCATCCTTTTCATAGGTCAAATCATAAAGGAATTCCACATTGGAAGCCTTACGGATAGGTCCCTCCACAGATATCCCTTGGGGTAATGGTTTTGTGATTTGAAAAAGTCCCACTGAAATTAGAATAAGCAATAGCAGTAGAATCGTATTTCTCCACCTCACCTTTTTTTGAATCTTTGTTGTAGAAACCATGATCGTCCCCCTTAACTTTCAATAAAATTATGATCTATTCCAACTCACCTTTTTGGTTCCATTCTTTAAAGGCTGGTTTATAGAGTTTTCTGTTATCAAGACTCCAAATTTTCTCTGTAAAGCCCGCTGGTTCGATGGTGCTTAGTGCCTTCTCCATATCGTACATTCTGGCATCGATCATATCCAAATAATGAAGCAGCTCTGCCTCGGGAATCATGGGCTTTTTGGGGCTTCCAAACTCCGGCTCATAGTGATGGGATAATACCATGTGCTGCAGCACCGTGGATATTTCCTTATCTACACCCAACGCTTCTCCTGTTTTTTCGATAAGCTTAATCCCTTGGATGATGTGTCCCAAAAGATGTCCTTCTGCGGTATAGTCGGAGACAATACCCAAAGTATTGGCATTCAACTCCTCCAGCTTTGCAATATCGTGCAGTATAACGCCAGCGTACAGCAGGTCTTTATCAATGGAAGGATATACCTGACACAGCTTTTCAGCAGTCATCAGCATTCGAAGAATATGATACAATAAGCCTGAACGTATGGCATGATGATTTTTCTGGGCAGCAGGGAAATAGTAAAGCTTTTCTTTATTGGATTCAAAAATAGATAATACAAGCCTTTTCATATCAGGATGTTCAATTTCTTCTATGTAATTGAGAACGCTATCATACATTTCATCCGGTTTGTAAGGTGCTGCAGGAACGAACTCCTCAATGGAAAGCTGATCACTTTCATTGGCTAATCGAATTTTGTCAATACGCAGCTGCAGCTTTCCCTGCCACTCCGTTACACCACCTCTGACCTTTACTAAGGTACTGTTTATGAAAATTTCTTCATCTCCATTGCTGCAATCCCACAGCTTTCCATTGATTTCTCCTGTTTGATCCCCCAAGGTCAAATCCATATATTTTGATTGATTGCTGGAAACCTTTACCGATACAGCCTTTATGAGAAAAAATCCTTCGACAGTTTCACCCACAGCAAATTCCTGAATTTTCTTATACGCCAAAGCAAACACTCCAGTCAGACAGTTACAAGACAACTGTTTTTCTTTCATCTTAACACTGGAGTGCTTACTGTGTCAAAGGTTTGCTAATTACGATACACCTTATCAATGATTGCCCCTCCCAAACATGCCTCACCATCATAAAATACCACTGCCTGGCCTGGTGTTACTGCCTTTTGTGGTTTGTCAAATAAAACCCTGCAGGTTCCATGCTGTCCGAAGCTGACCACAACGCCTTGATCCGGCTGACGATATCTAAATTTTGCCGTACAATGCAGTGTCGCTGTAGGTACATTCCCACTGACCCAATTCAGATCTGTGGCATCAAGACCGCGACTAAATAACAATGGATTCTCTTCTCCCTGCACCACATAAAGGATGTTTTTCTTCAAATCCTTATCAGCCACAAACCAAGGCTCCCCCGTACCTTCCCCGCCAATGCCCAGTCCTTTCCTTTGTCCCAGGGTATAATGCATAAGCCCTTTATGTCTTCCCTTTAATTCTCCGTCTATGGTCCTGATTTCTCCATCTTGAGCCGGTAAGTAGTTATTTAAAAATTCATCGAAATCCCGCTCTCCGATAAAGCATATACCTGTACTGTCTTTCTTTTTGGCAGTCTCCAAGCCTGCAGCCAGTGCAATTTCCCTTACTTGAGGCTTATTCAGGTGTCCTATGGGGAACAGCGTCTTTGAAAGCTGGTATTGTCCCAACATACATAAGAAATACGTCTGATCTTTACCCTTATCTACGCCTCGAATCAACTGAAACATATCCTTCGTGTATCGCACCTGTGCATAGTGCCCTGTGGCAAGATAGTCCGCTCCCAGTTTCATGGCATATTCTAAAAAGGCCTTGAACTTGATTTCTTTGTTGCACATCACATCAGGATTTGGCGTTCGCCCTTTTCTATATTCCTCTAAAAAATACGTAAATACCTTGTCCCAATATTCCTTTACAAAATTAACGGTATAATAAGGGATACCTATCTGATCACATACCTTTCGAACATCCTCATAGTCCTTCTCTGCCGTGCAGTTTCCGAATTCGTCCTTCTCCTCCCAGTTTTTCATGAAGATTCCGGTTACATCATAGCCCTGTTGTTTCAAAAGCAAAGCCGCTACGGAAGAATCTACTCCTCCTGACATGCCAACGATTACCTTTATATCTTTAGGTTCTTTTACCATATTAAAACACCTCCAAAGCCTATTTATTATCTATCAGCTACTTCTATTTATTACACATTTCCATCATAAATACACCCATTAATCCATACCATATGGAAGAATATAATGGGAGTGTTATTATTTTGTAACCACTTATGACAGTTGAATCAATATAATGGAATTAGTACATAATTCAATAATCATAAATCATAAAAAAATCACCTAATTTATCCAATCTATCCTCTCCTATCTAATGAAATTTATATCTTAGGAAGTTGTATCAGTGTAGAATAGAGGGTACGTACAATGTCGTCAACTTAAGATAACAGAATAAAAACCTGTGTTTTTTGCAAAAATACTTGACAAATCCAAATCGGCTTCACAATCAGATTGATAGATATTTTCTATACTTTCTGATTAGGAGCTGATTT
>JBMOKU010000021.1:0-15814 GCA_049324315.1 Bacillota bacterium
GATCTGATAACTTCCTTTGGTAAAGTTGACATAGAAAAACTCCTCTCTGGTTTGGTATTATTTTCTAATTCTTACCAGAAAGGAGCTTCTTATATCGTCCGCCCACAAAATATTTTACAGTCTCATAGGTTAACATAAAATATTTATCGTATGCTTGTGTTATTTTTCTTTTTTCATGAGCGTTCTAAGTGCATTGACATAGAGCATTTCCTCATAAGAATCGGAACCATGGCGTTTTTTTTCGGGTGAAGTATCTTTCCGTTTAATATTTAAACGAGTATTACATCTATCACAGAAAATATAACCTTCAAGTAAAGAGGCATAGGATTTGCGAAAAGAGTCTTTTAAAGAGGCATTGCACTTCGGACATTTCATTTCTTGATTCTGCATATTCAGAGTTGCCCTCCAAACCTAAGTGTTATATTTTTCTAAAGACACCTTTAACGAGTCCAAGGATTTTAACATCTGTAGCATATATAGGCTCCATAGAAATGTTTTCAGGCTGTAAACGGATACGCTGATTTTCCTTATAAAATCGTTTGACTGTTGCTTCATCTTCTAATAAAGCTACAACGATTGACCCATTCGTGGCAGTATTCTGCTGTTTAATAAGTACATAATCCCCATCAAGTATACCGGCATTGATCATACTTTCTCCGCGAACCTTCAACATAAAATAATCACTATTTTCCTTAACAAAGTCAGCAGGAACAGGGAATGTATCTTCTACGTTTTCAACAGCTAATATCGGCTGCCCAGCAGTAACTTTACCAACGATGGGTACTTCTATGATCTCTTTGCGACTAAATATGTTGTCACCATTACTATCCAATAATTCAATCGCCCGAGGCTTTGTAGGATCTCTTCTTATATAACCGTTTTTCTCCAGTTTTGCAAGATGACCGTGTACGGTTGAAGTGGATTTTAAGCCAACAGCTTCACAGATTTCACGGACAGAAGGGGGATATCCTTTTGTTGATACTTCTTGCCTTATATATTCAAGTATTTTTTGTTGTTGTTCAGATATATCATAAATCATGAATAGCACCTCGCATTAGTTTTACCTAATTATAGCATAATTTTTCACGAATAGCAAACATCCGTTCGAAAAAACAGTTTACACAGAACAAGCGTTCTGTTATAATGAGAAAAAGAACGTATGTTTGGAGGATGAGGATATGAAAAAGAATAAACTTCGTATCGTAAATAAATTCAGATTTGTTTCCACACTAACACTGATATTATTAATGTTATTTTTCTCGATAAATGCTGTTTTTCATTTTACTGTAGCTGAAGGTGGGATTGAGCAAAGATTTGTAGAAATGCATATTAAAGAAGGGGATACAATTTGGAAGTTGGCACAAAAGTATACACCTGAAGGTGAGGATATTCGAAAGACGATTTATGAAATAGGTATTGCCAATGATATGCGTACATATGATATTTATCCGGGCCAAGTCATAAAAATTCCCATTAGATAGCGCCAAAAAAGTAGCTTAATCATGTAAGCTACTTTTTTTCGTCATATTCTTCTAACCACTCAAAATTATTAACAATCTCTCGTTTAACGTTTTTCTTATGGGCTGCATAAAGCTGGGTTGTGGTAACATTATCGTGATCAAGCAAATTTTGAACATCGTATATGGAAAAACCGTATTGAATGAGTGAAGTAGCAGCAGTTGCCCTAAGCTTATGGGGACTATATCCGTTTTCCTTTGTTGTACCCATAGCGATGGAGGTATACTTTTTCACAAGCTGCCGAATAGCTTTTTCTGTCATCCTTGTTTTTTGTAATGATAGAAACAAAGCATCTTTATGTTCAGGCAAAATGCTTTCTTCAGCTGGTCTTTCCAATTCAATATATTCCCGCAAAACTTTTTCCACTGATTTATTAAGGGGCATATCGACTTCTTTGCTTCTTTTACGGTACACCCTAAAGTCTCCTCGATTGAAGTGAAAAGAACTGATGTTTAACTGCTGTATCTCTTTTAGCCTTAGTCCATATGTAATAAATAGCATGATAATGGCTTTGTCCCTTCGCTTTGTTTTTTCCCAGTAGGCCAGCTCTTTTTCAGTCAATCCTTCACCAGTTTCGATGGTATCTAGCATTTTAGCAACCTCGTCGATTTCCAATCGTTTGATTGCATCGGGCTGTGGTTTAGGAAGGTGAATGGGATTAAAGCCCTCTGTAATATTTTCCTTTATTAATTCATCCCGGTACAGGTTCTTGAATAACACAGACAATGATGATTTTTTCCTTGCCAAAGCACGATTATGGTTTTCCATAACAGTAACAGACTGATCTTTCTCAATCATATATCTAGTACAATAATCTCCTAAAAACCAATTAATATCTCGTGCCCGAATTCTATTAAATTCCTCTATGGTAATATCTCTCGGATCATTGGCCTCACTAATGTTCGTTTCAGCAATAAGATAGCGGCAGAAAAATTGAATATCCTGCAAATAAGCAAGTCGCGTCGATAATGAAACACCATTTTTTAAGTAAAGGAAGAAATCTCTCATAAATAAGGGAAGGGATGCCTCGATTTCTAGACATTTTTCGATGATTTGGTTTTCTTTTTGAACAAGATTATCAGGCTTGTCGGATTTGTTGTGGATTCTTAAAACTTTCTTTGACATTTTCATCAGCTCCTGTAAAAATTGTAAGAAAAAATCAAATCATGGTGCATATCGTTTTATGCATGGATAAAGGTATAAGCCTACACTTTTTATTATAACACATCGGAAATTATGAGCATGGATAATCTTTAAAGAATTAAATATTCAAAATTACACTGTAAATGATATATAATTATTAGTGACAATGATTGAATTTTACATATTGTATAGATGATAAACAGCCATCCGTATCATAAGGGAGAAGGAGCAGCTAAGATGAAAAAACTAGCAATTGTAAGTTACAGCTTAGATACTGTAAATATGTATTGTGAACAAATGAAAAGTTTGTTTATGGATAATCTCATCATAGAGAAGCACTGTATTCAGAGTGCGGAGAATCTTGAAGAGATTACCGCAGACATCGTGTTGCTGATATCTTATGATGTTTTTGAAATCATTAAGAAAAAAATAAAAAAAGACAGTCACATTGTCTTTGGAAATAGGACCATATCTAAATCAGGAATGGATAAGATCATGAGTATTCCTTCCGGAACAGAGGTAGCTCTTCTTGATGAGAGTCTTGAAATGTCTAAGCAAATGATTTCTGTATTGTATCAAATTGGTGTAAAGCATATCAACCTAATTCCTTGCTCACCAGAATGCGTTGATGATTTTAAGGAAAAAGCCATTATTGTTTTAGGCTACACCATACACGGGCCTTATACATCAAAAGAACTGATAAACATAGGCAGCAGCCTCCTTGATATTAGTACAATTATTGATATCGGTATACGGCTAAACCTTGATCATATTTTAAATCGGCAGAATATTAGGAAGAGTTACAAGGAGATGGTAACTGCTGATATCGGATTGGCTGAAATTCTAGGTAAGATCAACAGATTTGAAAGTCAGTTGGATATATTATTGCAAGTTATTGACGATGGTGTTATTGGTATTAACAGCTATGGCCAAGTTTTCTCTTACAATGATAATGCAAAAAGAATTTTAGGATTAAAAACGGAAGAGGTAAACGGGCAAGATGGTATAAAATTGCTTTCAATGATTCCATTCCAAAATGTATTGGACAGTTGTCACCCGATAAAAGAAAAATTAATAAAGATTAATGGAAATGATATTGTAGTATCTGTTGACCCGATTATTCACTCTGGAAAACTATATGGAGCAGCTGCCATTATAAAAGAGTTTAGTGAAGCAGAAAGAAAGCAGCATAAGTTGAGGGCCCAATTAATCGGAAAGGGGCATAAAGCAAAATATCGTCTCAGTGATATTGTGGGAAAAAGTGAGGAAATTAATAAATGCAAAGAGATTGCTAAAAGAATGGCAAACTCCAACTCATCCATATTGATAACAGGTGAAAGCGGAACCGGAAAAGAAATGTTTGCCCAAGCAATACATCAGAGTTCCAATAGGAGGGATTTTCAGTTTGTTGCCGTAAATTGTGGTGCGCTGCCCGAAAGTCTATTGGAAAGCGAGCTTTTCGGATATGAGGAAGGTGCATTTACTGGCGCTAGAAGAGGCGGAAAGCCAGGGCTTTTTGAATTAGCACATAGAGGAACACTTTTTCTGGATGAAATAGGGGAAATGCCAGCAAACCTGCAAAATAGAATTCTTAGAGTCATACAAGAAAGAGAAGTAATGAGAATAGGCGGAGATAGACTTATCAATGTTGATATTCGCCTGATTTCAGCCAGTAATCGTAATTTGAAAGAAATGATCCATAAAGGGGAGTTTAGAGAAGACTTATATTATCGATTAAATGTGCTGCCTTTAACAATACCGCCTTTACGATCAAGGTTAGACGATATTTTACCACTTATTGATGAATTTAAAAAGGAGTTTCATGCTGATTTCAACCTAACAAAGGATGCGAAGAAAGCATTTCTGAAACATCATTGGAAAGGTAACGTAAGAGAATTAAGAAACTATGTAGAATACATTGTCAATCTTGGAAAAGAAGAAATAGATCGTAAGGATTTGCCCTTTGAATATGAAGGTCATTTGGAAGATAGCTTCAATAAAACTGAAGATAAGACAGTTGAAGAATTCTTCAAGAATACAGGAAAGAAGTTTAACAAATACTTATTCGTCCTTGAACAGCTTGAGGTGGGAAGATATCTTAATCAGAGGCTAGGAAGAAGAAGTATCTTTCAGTTGGCAAGAGAAAAGGGGATTTTTATAAGTGAACAGGAAATAAGAAATATTTTGATTGATTTGGAAGAGCTAGGCTTGGTAGACATCTTCCAGGGCAGAGGAGGAACGATTATTACTGAAGTTGGAAGAAATATATTATCCTCACTAAGCACTATGTCCGTTTCCCAGCAGTATAAAATACGTGGGTAAGCGATATAATGCCATCATGCAAAGATGGCATTTTTAAATGTTAATCACAACAAAAGATTAATAGAATGCGTCATTAGATAGCCACCAATGTTTAAATGTATTCAATAAAGAATATCCAATGGCAGAGGATAATTCTTTAGAAAATTCTATAGGAATCAAGCTATTGGATGTAATGTTATATAATTCTAACCGATTTATAATCCAATATCCCAATGCGTAACAAACATCAGCGCCCTTATCATCCATCATATGTCTTACATTAACTACAAAATCTAATAAGACACTATAGAAATCTTTATATGCTGTATGCATTTTTTCTTCAATGGCGCAGCACAATTTGTCACGATGATGTTCTGGTACAGAATTGCTTATTTGAATAAATGCTAGCCCAACACCAGCGATGGTCATCAAAAAATCCCAAGAGGGCAATAAATGATTTCTTTCAATTTGATAAAGCTCGGGGTAAGAAATTGAAAGCCTTTTATACAAAGAGGTGCTAAAGATTTCCGCAGAGCATAATAGCTTACTGGCATGTTGTGAATAAACAGTATTCCTGTAAATTATGTTCATCCTCCAATCCGTCTGATTACCTCCATCCAAATTATAAACCTATTGTTCATCAACAGATTCTGGATTATGCAAAATATGGGGTGTAGATATAAGAAACATATTCGTTAAAGGGATTAATGGGAAGTACCGAAAATACCATTAATCCCTTTAATCGTTACAATGGTTTAAAAGTTATGGATAATGAAGGATTTTTTCTATATGTAGATGGCATGCACCAATGAATTGATTGGCATGATACTTGCTACCTAAAATTTTGTAACATTATATTGATTTTTAGGAGACAAGGGAGGAAAGTCGATGAAAAAATTACTTACGGGGAATGAAGCAGTTTCCTTAGGTGCGTACGAAGCAGGTATAAGCTATGCTTCCGCATATCCTGGAACACCAAGTACTGAAATCCTAGAAAACATAGGAGAATATAAGCAAGAGATTATTGCAGAATGGGCGCCCAATGAAAAAGTTGCACTGGAATCCGCCATTGGAGCTTCTATTGCGGGGGCTAGAGCCCTTGCTGCGATGAAGCATGTAGGCGTTAATGTGGCTGCCGATCCATTATTTACCTTTGGGTATACGGGTGTTAATGGCGGGATTGTTTTAATCACAGCGGATGATCCTGGAATGCACTCTTCCCAAAACGAACAAGACAACAGATATTACGCCAAGTTCGCAAAGATACCTATGTTAGAACCTAGTAACAGCCAAGAAGCAAAGGACATGGTTAAGGCCGCAATGGAAATCAGCGAAAACTATGATGCCTTGGTGCTTATGCGAATGACCACAAGGGTATGTCATAGTAAAACGTTAGTACAATCCGGTCAGCGGGAAGAGGTTGGCAAGAAGCCCTATATAAAAAACCTTCAAAAGTATGATGCAGTTCCTTCAGTCGCACGAAAACTGCATGTGGCCTTAGAAGAAAAGCTGCTGAAACTGGAAGCTTTTTCGAATCAAACAGAATTGAACTACATTGAGTGGAATGATAAAAGGATCGGCATCGTTTCTTCTGGGATTGCCTACCAGTATGCAAAGGAGGTATTTGATAAGCAAGCTTCTTATCTTAAGCTGGGCTTTACATATCCTCTCCCTATAGACAAAATTAGAGAGTTTGCAAAACAAGTCGATATTCTTTATGTCATTGAAGAGCTTGAACCGTTTATAGAAGAGCAAATGAAAGCAGCAGGAATCTCTTGTATTGGAAAAGAGAAAATACCAAGGGTGGGAGAGTTAAATCCGAGCATTCTAAAGAAAGTCTTACTGGATGAAGCAGATGTTGTGATTGAATATGATAAATCACCGGTAGCAGAAAGACCTCCCGTTCTATGTGCAGGATGTCCTCATAGAGGCTTTTTCTATGAACTTGTTAAGCAAAAGAATATTATGATAACCGGAGATATCGGCTGTTATGGTTTAGGAGGCATGGAACCATTGTATGCAAAAGATACTTGCATTTGCATGGGTGCAAGCATCAGTATGGGACATGGGGCACAGAAAGTATTCAATCGATTTAATGAAAACACCAGAGCGGTTGCTGTTATTGGCGATTCGACGTTTTTCCATACAGGTATGAATAGTCTTTTGGACGCTGTATATAACAGAAGTAATTTGGTAACATGTATCCTTGACAATAGGATTACAGGTATGACCGGACATCAAGAAAACCCTGGAACCGGTTTTACACTTCAAGGGATGCCAACAAAGGTTGTAGAAATTGAACCCATCGTACGTGCTTTAGGTGTAGATAAAGTCAAAACAATCAATCCTTTAGTCCTGCAAGAAGTAAAAGAAGCACTGGATTGGGCGATGGAATGCGATGAACCGTCGGTCATTATTACAAGATGGCCATGCGTACTTAAAAAGCATTCTCAGCAAGACAAAGAAGAATTTGGAGAGTATATGGGATTATGTCGCGTGGACCCAGAAAAGTGTATTGGGTGTAAGGTATGTATTAAAACAGGATGCCCAGCCCTTCAATTCAATAAAACCATGAAGAAGGTTACGATTGATGAAGTTCAATGTGTTGGTTGTAAGGTCTGTTTGCAGGTTTGTCCTGTAAAAGCAATTGAAAAGGTGGTTGAATAGAATGGCAGAGATAAAAAATATTCTGTTAGTAGGAGTAGGTGGACAAGGAACGATTCTAGCCAGTAAAATATTATCAACCGGTTTGGTTGAAGCTGGTTATGATGTTAAAATGTCAGAGGTTCATGGCATGGCACAAAGAGGTGGAAGTGTAACAACCCAGGTGAGGTATGGGGATGAGGTGTTTTCGCCGCTTATTGGCGAAGGCCAAGCAGATATTTTGGTATCTTTTGAAATCATGGAAGCATTAA
This sequence comes from Bacillota bacterium, assembly GCA_049324315.1. Taxonomy (GTDB): domain Bacteria; phylum Bacillota; class Clostridia; order Peptostreptococcales; family Thermotaleaceae; genus JBMOKU01. Next base: position 7,878 of record JBMOKU010000021.1, read on the forward strand.
GGTGGTTAGATCATTTAAAACCGGAAGGAAAAGTAATCATCAATAATCACAAAATCCCTTCTGTTCCTATACTTATGGGTAAAAAGGATTATCCTGAGGGTGTTATTGAAACAATTCATAGAATTGTAGATACCAAAGTAATTGATGCTGCGAGAATTGCAGATGACTTAGGTAATGCAAAAACCATGAATATTGTGTTATTGGGAGCATTGGTTAAAGCAATGAAGCTTACAAATATCAATTGGGAAGATGTAATTAGAAAAACTGTTAAAGAGAAATTTGCAGACATAAACATTCAGGCATTGAATGCTGGGATAAATGCATTCGAATAAAAAGTTTAGGTCTTTACTAAAAGAAGAATGGAACTGCTTATAAAGCATTTTCATTAGCATGAGGTGAGAAATCAATGGAATATAAAGTATTAGCAATTAATCCGGGTTCAACATCTACAAAGATTGCTATATATGAAGGAACAAAGGAAATATGTAAAAAAAATATTGAACATTCCAGTGAAGAGGTAGGAATTTATACGAGTATTGCCGAACAATACGGTATGAGATATAAAGCGATTATCGGTTTTCTCGAAGAGATACATTTTAATGTTAAAGAGTTATCCGCTATTGTGGGTAGAGGTGGATTGCTTCCACCTGTCAAATCAGGAGCATATATAGTAAATGAAGCAATGGTAAATAGATTGAAACATCGGCCTGTCATTGAACATGCATCGAATTTAGGAGCGATCATAGCCTACGAAATTGCAAGCTTTCAAGATATTCCCGCTTTTATCTATGATTCAGTAGCTGTCGATGAATTAGAAGATATTGCTAGGATTTCAGGTATGAAAGAAATTGAAAGAAGCAGCTTTTCCCATGCACTTAACATGCGGTCTGTGGCTATCAAAGTAGCAAAAGGCTTAGGTAGAGAATACAAAGAATGTAATTTCGTCATTGCACACTTAGGTGGCGGAATATCTGTGAGTGTCCATAAGTATGGTAGAATGGTTGATATCTTATCCGATGATGAGGGCCCATTCTCACCAGAAAGAGCAGGCAGGGTTCCGGGTAAGGGACTTATTGATATGTGTTATAAAAATGATAAAGCTGTAATGCAAAAGAAACTAAGAGGAAAAGGTGGTCTTGTATCCTATTTGGGGACAAACAATGCCATTGAGGTGGAAGAAAAAATAAAAAATGGAGATGAATATGCAAAGCTGGTTTATGAAGCCATGGCCTACCAAGTGGCAAAAGGAATTGGAGACCTGGCGACTGTGGTAGAAGGAAATGTGGATAGAATTATTATCACCGGTGGCATTGCATATTCAAAGATGATGACAGAATGGATAGAAAAAAGAGTGAAATTTATTGCTCCCGTTGTTATCGTTCCCGGGGAGAACGAGTTGGAATCATTAGTCATGGGAGCATTGAGAGTTCTAAAAGGTGAGGAAACAGCCCATGAATATGATTTAGGCTAAAACTGATAATATAAATTAAGGGGGAATGAAGATATGTCAAAAGACTTATTCAGAAAGGAATTAGCTACGTTAAGACCTTATGTTCCTGGAAAGCCAATTGAAGAAGTAAAGAAAGAATATGGAATCGAACAAATTGAAAAATTGGCATCCAATGAAAATCCTTTGGGACCTTCACCAAAAGCTGTGGAGGCTATGAGAAATGAACTGGAAAATATACATATCTATCCGGATGCCGCATCAACGGCCTTGAGAAATGGATTGTCTCAAGAATACGGTTTAGATATGGAAAATATCATTGTAGGAAGTGGTGGTGAGCAAATCTTACAAATGATTGCACAAACCTTTATTAATGAAGGTGATGAAGCGATCATGGCTGAGACTTCATTTGGATTATATGCCACAAGTGTTGCCCACATGGGAGGCGTTCCTGTAAAACTGCCGCTAGTAAATTACAAACACGATCTTAATGGATTTGTTAATAAAATCAATGCAAAAACAAAACTAATTTACGTATGTAATCCCAATAATCCAACGGGTAACATTATGACAAAAAATGAGATTGAAGAATTTGTAGAAAAAGTGCCTGCGGATATTGTCATCGTATTTGATGAAGCTTATTTTGATTATGCCAAAGCAAACAATGATTATCCTGAAACCATTGGTATTCTAAAAAACAGACCCACTACCATTATCTTGAGAACATTTTCTAAAGTTGCCGGCATTGCAGGCGTTAGAGTAGGATATGCGTTTTCATCTAAGGAAATCATTACACAGCTAGGTAAGGTTAAAAATGTTTTTAATGTAAATAATTTGGCGCAAGCAGCAGCCATAGGAGCTTTGAGTGATAAAGAACATATTGAAAAAACAGTAAAATTAAACTATGAGTCTTTAGCAATGATGGAAGATTACTTCAACAAAATGCAATTAGAGTATATTCCATCCAATGCGAATTTCATGTTTGTTAATGTAGGTATGGACTCGAAAATCGTATTTGAAAAATTAATGCAAAACGGAATAATTATAAGACCTGGGTATTTATGGCAGTGGAACGATTGGATCAGGGTAAGTACAGGGACCATTGAACAGACAGAAAAGTTTTTAGTAAAATTGCACAGTATATTAAACAAAAAATAGTAATAGCAAAACAATGGGATTCTTATCTTGTTTTCATAGTCTAATGATTTCTATAAACAAGGTAAGAATCTGTTGTTTTATGTACATAATGAAGTATAACAGAATTCATAGAAAGGTGATGGTTCGATGAAATTCAAAGTATCTCCAGAATTGTTTGAAAGGATTCCAAATGTATGTTTTGGCGTTGTTGTAGGATATGGTATCGATAACACGCAAAGCAGCATTGAAATTAGCAAAATGCTAAAAGAGGAAATGAAATCCATAAGAGAAAGAGTTGCCGGTCAGAATTTGAAAGAATTTAAGCATATTGTTCCTTATAGAGAAGCATTTAAGGAATTGGGTATAAATCCGAATAAATTTACCAGTTCAATCGAAGCCATGGCAAAAAGAGTGCTTAATGGGAATGATCTGCCATCAGTCAATCCTGTCGTAGATTTAGTAAATGCACTTTCTCTAAAATACATTTTTCCTATGGGTGCCCATGATATGGATGCTCTAGAGGAGGAAATAGCAGTTCGATTTGCCAAATCGGGTGATACTTTCATTCCCTTAGGAAGTGAAGACATTGAAGAAGTTGATGCAGGAGAATTGGTTTATGCTGATAATAAGCAAATAAGAACACGAAGATGGGTCTGGCGTCAAAGTGAAAGAGGGAAGATTACTGCAGACAGCAAAAATATCTTTTTCCCTATTGACGGATTTTTATCTGATAATAAAGAGAATGTCATGAAGGCTGTAGATGAATTAGCCATTTTATTAGAAAAACTTTTCGGTGTTAAAACACAATGCTTTTTTGTTGACAAAGATCATAATGAAATAGAGTTTTAAACTAATAGAAATGATAATATAGCACAAAATATTAGGAGTAAACAGACAATTGCTGCTTACTCCTTGTGGATTACCAAGTTTTTCCCCAGGTTTGATTTCCGCTTTGTTGAATTTTTTGTCTAACGCTTTGAATTTCCTGTTGATTAATTGATTGAGAATTTTTTAAAGTTGGAATATTGCCTGTTGTAAAAGTACCTGAAACTTTTTGTCCAGTAACCGGACCCCAGCTTTGTCTAACTTTTTGAATTTCACCTGGACCTACAGCCTTGGAATCTTGCAAGCTTGGAGTCGTACCAACTATTTTATTCATAAATCTTAATACCTCCTTCTTTATTGTAGGAAATTAAGTTTCAATGTTATTATTTGCATATAAAAAATAAATATGCTTTGTACTTATCGTATTAGAAAAGCAGAATACGCTGCAATTCTAAAAAATCGACTAAATATTTTGTCTATTGTATAGTGAGATACTTACCGATATAATAATTTTATATCAATTAAACGTAGGAGAAATTTTTATAGACAAAACAAAAGGCGAAATGGGGGGAATATATTGATTGAAAATTATACAGAAATATTAGTTAAAGAAGTTTTGGAAGAGTACAAAAAAAATTTTGAGGTATGCAAGTGCGAGAATTGTAATGACGATATAATATGTACTGTTTTAAACAAGCTCCCACAGAAATATTTTTTGTCTATGGATGGAGAAGCTGTTAAGAAAGCTTTCCTCCTTGATAAGCAGCTGAGATTAAAAGCATTAATAGAGATTTCTGCTGCAGCTTCAGAGATATGTGAAAAATTAAAATAAAGGAATAATAGTGAAAAGTGAATTTTCTAAGTAATGATTATAACGCTGCTATATAAATTAAATTTAGAATAGCTAGAAATGGGTAGGAGCGAATCCTACCCATTTTTATTGTAAAGATGCAATATTATAAATGATAAACAGCAATAAAGCGCTTATCAAAGATAGAAGCGGATATCTTTTTCTATACATATTTAGCCCCCCTTAAAAATGAATACAAAAACATGTATATGATTCTTGACTGAAAATATTACTATATTTTCTAAAATTTATCGTCAATTAATTTGTAAAAAAAATCTTATATAGGGCTGCGCCCTTAGAAATAGAATGTATTCTCTTTCGTAGGGATCGACGCCCTCGTCGACCCATAAAAATTATATGCCACTTTAACGGCATAAATCTATAATGGAGGATTTAGCGAATGGATAAATTAGAAAAAGATAGAATTTGTCTTATAAAAGGAGATATAACAAAGCTTGATACAGACGCCATCGTAAACGCAGCTAATAACAGTTTGCTTGGTGGCGGTGGAGTAGACGGTGCTATTCATAAAGCAGGTGGAAAGCAAATACTTGAAGAATGTATAGCTATCAGAGATAAACAAGGCGGATGTAAAACAGGAGAAGCGGTTATTACAACAGGTGGTTTACTAAAATCAAATTATGTTATCCATACAGTTGGTCCTGTGTGGAATGGCGGAAATAATGATGAGGATAAACTTTTATCTGATTGCTATATAAATAGTTTAAAATTAGCAGAAGCAAATGACATTAAGACAATTGCATTTCCAAACATAAGCACAGGGATATATAAATTTCCCAAAGAAAGAGCTGTTAAGATAGCAATAAAGGCAGTGACAGATTTTTTAAATCAAAATGCAAGTATTGAAAAAGTTATATTTGTTTGCTTTGATGAAGAAAATTATCAATTATATGCAGACTTGATTACTCCTATTAAAAAGCAATTGACTTTGAGTTAGCTCTAAGTGTTATAATATCGGATATCAGGAGGTGAAACCACATGATGATTGCAGAAGCAAGTGAAAAATTCGATATTTCACAGGATACACTCCGCTATTATGAACGTATCGGACTGATTCCTCGTGTGAACCGCAATAAAAGCGGAATCAGAGATTTTACTGAAGAAGACTGCAGGTGGGTCGAATTTATCAAATGTATGCGGAGCGCAGGTCTTCCGATTGAAGTATTGATTGAGTATGTTGGGCTGTTTCAGCAGGGTGATGAAACCGTTGAGGCAAGAAAAGAACTCTTAATCGAGCAGCGTAACCAGCTCATAACAAGAATAGAAGATATGAATAAAACGCTGGAACGTCTGAATTATAAAATTGCAAGATATGAGGTAGTAGTTGAAAAAGAAAAAGAACTAAATAGATCAAATGATTAGTTCGGTAGGTAAAAAGGTAATTGATATTATCTTCAAGTTCATATATTAAAGAATTATGAGGATACTTTAAAAAAGTAAAAGACTACGCTTATTAAAAGGGAGAATTAAAGTAAAATCAGTTTAAATACTCCTTCAAACAATTGATTAGAGAAAGTCATAAAAGCCGCTTGTTTTCTAAATTCTTTGAAAGCAAATGGCTTTTTTTATCCTCGAAAATTGGTTGGATTTTAACTTAAAAATAGGAGGAATCAGAAAAAAATGATTCGGAGCAAAGGTTTGTTTACTTTTTCCCATACATGAATGTCGCAATACCGAAATATTTGACAATTAGTGAATTACATGAGTTTAACAACCAATCTTTGGCAAAAAAGAAAAAAGGTATTGACTTGGAGCGAACTCCAAGTGATAGGCTATACATATTATCAGAAATATATCATGCGGATAAGTCTATAAATAAAGAGAAAAGGAGAGCAAAAAATGAGTGAGGCATTTGATTTGAATAATAGCGTGATTTTCCCAATAAGTGGATTGAAATTGCTGGAAACAGAATAGGAAGAGTGAAAAACGATTATTAAAATATAGAAAGTGAGGAACAAGAAATTATGAATTTAAAAGATAAAAAATGTTTGATAGCCTATTTTTCACGTAAGGGAGATAATTATGTAAGCGGAAGGATTGTAAATTTGCCAATTGGTAATACAAAAGTAGTGGCAAATATGATTCAAGAAATGACTGGAAGTGATATGTTTCATATAGAAGCAGTTAAACCTTATCCCAAGGATTATACAAAAACCACAGAAGTGGCACAAGATGAACTGCGTGCCAATGCCAGACCTGAACTTACGAATCATACAGACAACATGAATTCTTACGATGTGATATTTTTAGGCTACCCCAACTGGTGGGGAACGATGCCGATGCCAGTGTTTACGTTCTTGGAAGAATATGATTTTTCGGGAAAAACAATTATTCCGTTTTGTACTCATGAAGGAAGCGGGTTAGGACACAGCGAAAAAGATATTGCAAAACTATGTCCAAAAGCAACGATTCTTAATGGTCTGGCTATCCATGGCTCTCGTATGAATGCAGCAGAAAAAAATATCAAGAATTGGTTGAATAAAATAAGTATACAGTAAGTGAAAATTTCCAAATAGATGATTTGAATGATATCTCTCCAGATACGTTACGGTATTATGAGAGAATTGGTTTGACATCACCTGTATCAAAGGAGAAGTTTATATGAAGAAGACAGTATCTTTCTCAAATAATGAAATAACTTTGACTTGGCATCTTTATCTTCCCGATAATATCGATGAAAATAAAAAGTATCCAGCAGTAGTAATTAGTCATCCATTTGGTGGAGTAAAAGAGCAAACTGCAGATTTATATGCACTTGAGCTCTGTCAGCAGGGCTTTATTGCATTGGCCTTTGATGCATCTTACCAAGTGGAAAGTAAGGAAGATCCCGCTTCACGTGTTGGAGATATTCGTTGTGCCGTTGATTATTTGAGTAACCATCCCCTCGTTGATGAAAGCCGCATTGGTGCGTTAGGAAATTGTAGCTCAGAGGGCTATGTTTTCCATAGATGGTGTTCCAGACATACACAACAAAAATAGGATTTGGAGCGGCAGTACTTCAAGTAAAACGCTGATAAGAGTTACCTTTCTACAAGAATTGAAAGTTGTAGGATGTGTAGCTCTTTTTTGTGCTATTAAAAAGAAACGGAGGAATTGAAATGAAAGGATTTTTATCTCAAAAGGAAGTTGAAAAAATCAAAGAGCAGTATCCGATAGGAACGAGAATTGAGTTGATTCATATGGATGATCCATATGCTCCAATTGAACCGGGGGTGCAAGGCGTCATCGAAGGAGTTGATGATGCGGGCACGCTACACATGAAGTGGGATAACGGAAGACCACTGGGCATTGTTCCCGGTGAAGATCATTTCAAGGTGATTGGTGAATCTTAAGAAGAAGGCATGGACAATGAACAGAAACAAACCATGGAAGGCATGGGCATATAGAGACAGGATACTGAACCAATGTGAACCGATTAATTGAATAACAAAAGACATGGGTGTGCGGGAATACTAACCGTGCATTTTTATGCTCTTAATCTATTTAATTGCTGCAATGTGTAGGTAGAGACAAATCCTAGAATTGTATGTTATAGATCTGGAATTGTAAAACTAAATAATTATTATTTGTAGTAATATCTACCATATACCCGTTGTTTAACCTCTGCTTTATGCGCATTAACATAGGTTTGAAATTTCTTTATAGCTGTTAGCAATT
>JBMOKU010000022.1:0-112327 GCA_049324315.1 Bacillota bacterium
ACCTCCAAATAATTTATAGTTATTTAGATATAAAGTCTTAGTAGACTCTTCGTACGCCAGTTATTTTTTCCTCTAAACACGATTTACAATAGTTTAACGCTGCTACCTTATATTAACAAGGAACTACTTATTATTTTTCAACAAAAATCCTGTGGATTCCTTCATAAAAATCCTTGCTACTACAATATTTCGACCGCAAATATCGACATTCCGATCAATATAAATGCACTTTTTCATTGTTAAATATTCTATGCAGTTTGTGCTCCTCGGGGACAATAAATTGATCATCTCTGATACTCAACTGATTACCTGCATCCTAGCAGAAGAACCTCACCACCACTTTACAGTCATCGGTGATACCACTACAAAGTATTACAGCTATCACGATCGCTTAATGACAAATAAAAAAAGAAGCCCTTGCCCTCAAATGGACTCAGAGCTTCATCATGTTCTTAATGACATCATTTTTTCTGATAAAAAACATCTGGTAATATTTATGACATGGCTGATAGCCTTAATTTAAACGAAGAATTCTTACTGAAACAGTTTGAATACCTATCGAAATAGCTTACTAAAAGATTGATGATCAAAGGACTATTGTGTTAGCAGATCTACCAAATATTGTATTTACCAGAGCATTTTAACAGTCTTTTTCTACTTCTATAATTTGGAATATTATTTATAATGAAAATTTATTACCTCATCGAAAGAAAAAAACGTCAGCGGGTAGTTTTGATTTTTGTTTGAGCTTAACTATAGGTCAGTGATCCGTGTTCCTTTATCAACATCATCAGAAACTTTTTAGACTGTTTGTACATTTTAAGAGTAAAAGCAACTTCTACTCAAATAAATCAATCCCCAGTGCCTTATAAAAACCCCAGTCAATATCATGGGTCATAGGAAGACTCTTATCCTTCCTGAATTTGATAATGCTTGCCTTCATTCCTTCACCATAGATTCCATCCACATAACCAGCATAATATCCTTCTCTCTTCAATACCTTCTGTACCTCATATACATCTGATCCTCTATCTCCCGGTGTTAGCACACGAAAGCCATTGCCAAAGGGTCCAAAAACACCACCCCAAATGTTCACCGGTGTCCCCACCTTCACGATTTGAAACAATTCTTCAACATCTCGATTTCTCATACGAATGCATCCATGAGATGCCGCCATACCAATGGAACCCGGTCTGTTGGTGCCATGGATCCCATATCTCCCCCAAGGCACATTCAACCCCATCCAGCGTGTACCAAAGCCTTCTCCCCACTTGGACTTGCTAATAATTGTCCAACTTCCTATCGGCGAAGGAGTGTCGGATTTGCCGGAGGCAATGGTGTATCGCTTTACTACTTCGTTATTATCTAAGTTAATCAATTCCAACAGCTTCGAATTGATATCAATATAGATTGCGAGGTTTTTGTAGTCAGGATTCTCTTTCATCTTTTGTTCTTCCCATAGAATATATTCGGCATAATAAGAGCCCTGGCTAGGGATGAAGAGACGGGCCTTATGCCCTGAGTAAGTGAAAAATTTTCCTACATATAGAAGTATCGACACAAGAATAATGCATAGAATGATCCACAATAACCACTTCTTCAAAGATATCCCTCCCTCGCATATTTCATTATATGCGAAGAGGTTATCCCCCTATTACAGTAGACAAACTCTATCCATTCTTTATATTTTCTGAAAGTGGATTAAATATATTTCAATAAAAAAGATATGCACCGTATATAGAATTTTTCTTCCATTGCATACCTTTTTATTTATTTTGAATGGATACCCTCCCAAAAATTCATGGGATTTTGCTCATAATCAATAGGTAATATAATATATTCATTCTCTTCAAGATATTTTAGTATTTCAGGCAGTGCTTCTACGGTGCACCACCGTTCGTGCAGGAGGATAACTGGCGTTTTCTGATTCTTAACCTGCTCTTTTACATTTTCGATGATTTTTTCCGGAGTTATACCCTTTGCCAAACTGTCACGGCTATCTACATTCCAATCCCAAAGCTTATATCCTGCTTTCGTAACAGCCGTGCGAAATTTAGGCAGCATATAAGGCTTACTACCATAAGGAACACGAATCAGGTTTGTTCTAGTTCCTACGATACTCTCCAGTGTACTATTACACTCTTCCATTTCTGAAACCAATGTGCTGGGTGATTTATACATTTTTTTGATATCATGGGTCACACCATGTAAGCCCACAGAATTTCCATCATCAATGACTCGCTTCACTGCCCTTTCATTTTCCTTCATTTTATTAGAAAGAAAAAAGAATGTAGCTTTGCTGTTGTACTGATTCAAGATATTTAAGATTTGCTCGGTATACATCGTTGGTCCGTCATCAAATGTTATGTAGACCAATTTCAGTTTTCCTTGCGCTTTCGCTTCTTCAAACTTCCTTCTTTCAATTTCTTTTTTGATTCTCTCTTTCTCCTTTGGAATCTCTTGCTTAATTGTTTGCATTAAGTCTTGGTCGCTCAGTACTGCTGAAATATTTTTTGCTCTAACTATAGGTCCTTCTGTAAGGTAGCTGACTTCATACCCAAAATAGTTGGCGATATATTTATACGGCCCCATTAATCTTCCATTATCCACAAACAGGCAATCTACGATAACATTCCCTTCACTGGTGTGTAAGGATTTCGAGGCAATATCCAATATCATCGTCTGATCGTTTTTCATCAAATAGACTTCCCGTTTTTGATCATCCCAAAATAAGGATATGCCCATGACATCGGCAATCGTACGAATGGGCACATAGGTAATACCATCCAGTACAACAGGGTAGGCATTTTCAAATCGGATTAAGTCCTCGTTCACCACAATGTATATTAAATTATTGAGGCTATCATCTGCACCATAAACTTTTACTGGCAGTAATAAAATAAATAGAATGACACCATATTGTAGCAGCTTATTTTTCATGAAAACTTCCTTTCTGATTTCATTGGCTTCTTCCTATAGAATATATTCACTCATCTTTTTGCTATACCTTAAAATAACGAAATCATTATTATTTTCTGTTTTTATCATGCTTTTACACATTGAAAAATCTACTATTTTTAAAGTATGTGCTTCATGGAGACAAGTAATCGCTGTTTTGGTTAAAAAGCAGCTCCGTTTATTTTATAAAAGCATAAAAAAAATCTGCTTACCATAGGCATAGCTCTATGATAAAGCAGATTTTTAAAAGCCGTTTTTGTATTGATTATGCAAGCAGCATTTTCATTGTACTAACTACATAATCCACATCTTCTTCAGTTACCCAATAATTTGTTACAAAACGCATCACGCCGTCCTCAGCAGGATTGATCTTAATTTTTCTCTTTAAGAATTCATCCACCAGGTTATTAGAATCATAACCTGTTTCTTTCATGTCAAAAAAGACCATATTGATATGAATATCATCAAGAAAGACTTTCACTCCCGGGATTTTCGATAATTCCTCTCCCAGGCGTTTTGCATGGGCATGGTCGTCCTCTAGTCTTCCGACCATTTCTTTCAGCGCTATCAGACCTGCTGCGGCTAGAAAACCGGCCTGCCGCAGTCCACCTCCCATGAGTTTTCTTCCCTTCCTTGCCTGATCGATAAATTCTTTACTGCCTGCCAGGATAGACCCTACCGGCCCGCATAATCCTTTCGACAGACAGAACATAACAGAATCACAATATTTTGTAATTTCTTTTACATCGACATCCAATGCCGTTGACGCATTAAAAATTCTTGCACCGTCTATATGTAACGGAACCCTATGGTTCTGAGCAATCTCGTAAATTCTTTCCATATTTTCCAAGGGAATCACCCGCCCGTTTGAATGGGCATTCTCCAGGCAAATCAATCCTGTTTCCGGATAGTGGATATCTACTCCTCTGATTTTGCTTTCTACTTCTTCTGGGTTCAGCATCCCCTGGCAGCTGGTTAATGTTCTTAGTTGAACACCGGCAATAACCGATGCTGCACCAACCTCGTGCATTACGATATGACAGTCGTCTCCTAAAATCACTTCGTCACCACGCTTGCAATGGGTCAACAATGCCAGTTGATTTCCAAAAGTACCGCTTGGAACAAATAAAGCATCTTCTTTTCCAACCAACTCAGCTGCAAAGGCCTCCAGCTCTTTTACTGTCGGGTCATCACCATACACATCATCTCCAACAACTGCTTGATACATGGCATCTCGCATTTTTTGCGTTGGCATGGTTACCGTATCGCTTCTTAAGTCTATCCATTTCTCCATTTTATGACCTCCTTTTTTCTTCTACCCTTATTATAATTCAAAAAAATTCCTTAGGAAACCGAAATAGATAATCATTGTCTTAAATATTGAAAAAAAAACGGGTACTGACAATCTTGCCAGCACCCGTTTTTTATATTAAAGGAGGAGGAGGGAAATGTTCTAAATAAGTGTCTATTCTCTTTATACCATTTTATTCCTTTTTTGTCAAATGTTTTAACAGAATAAACTCATATTATGTAAATACTTCTACTATTTTGTCAGATTTCCTCTAGTTCATTTGACCCAAATCCATGGAAAAGTTACGTATATATAATAAATAGAGGGACATCATCATATATATAAATATATATAGAAAATGGAGGTCTCAGATGGATAGACAAATATATGAAACCCATGAAGGAACAATTCTGCACCTAATCAACAACTTAGGTGAGGATAATACCGATGAGCATTTGAAACAAGAGCTTCTATACGCTGCAAAAACAGTTGAAACCATTAAAGAACAAATCTCTGTGATGAAAAACTCCCTCATTAATCAGACAAATCATGATGCGATCCTTCGACTGAAATATAATATTGAGGATTCAACCATTTTATTAAATAATCTGATGCATAAGCTGCAAACAGCCGATGAGAAGTATCTTTGCTTCAGAGAATATATACGCAGGAAAAATCGAGATAGCTTCTTGAATTCAAAGCAGCCTTCTATTCGCCAATAATAGGTATCTTTTCACCGCAGTTTGTGCATACACCTTTGTCGAAGTTCCTGATTACTGTCGATACATTTCTCTCAACCAGTACTGCATGACACGTAGGACAATAGGTATTTTTGTCGATGTCCAATAAATTTCCTAAATATACATATTGGAGATGCTTTTGTGCTTTCACTCTTGCTTCATGGAGTTTTTCTATTGCCGTAGGTGGATGCTCCATTTTATAGGACGGAAAATATCTGCTTAAATGTAGTGGTATATCTTTATCCTGAGTTCCAATCCATTTTGCGATTTCTTCGATTTCTTCCACGGAATGATCAATCACCAGGGTAGTAATTTCAACATGACAAGCTTTTATAGATTCGATGATAGTATCTTTTACAATTTCCAGTTGGCCGCCGCAGATTTCATGATAAAAATTCTTATTAAAGCCCTTCAAATCAATATTCATCCCGTCAATATAGGGAAGCAGCTGTCTTAAGGGCTCTTTTTCGATGTATCCGTTGGTTACCAAAACGTTTTTAAGCCCTGCCTCACGGGCTAGCTTTGCCGTATCATAGACAAATTCATACCAAATTGAAGGCTCATTGTAGGTATATGCAATGCCTATATTATCCTTTTCATTTTTCCCGATATCCACAAGATTTTGGGCTGTCGTGGATATGCCTTTCACACTTTTTTGTGATATCTCCCAGTTTTGGCAAAAACTGCATTGTAAATTACATCCAAAGCTGCCCACTGAAAAAATCCTTTTTCCGGGGAAAAAGTGATACAAAGGCTTTTTTTCAATGGGGTCAACATAATAAGATGTTACTTTTCCGTAATTAAGCGTAAACAATTTTCCTTTCTCGTTTTTTCTTGCTTTGCATCTTCCTACTTCCCCATCTGCGATCCTGCAGTGGTGGGGGCACAGTCTGCATAATACTACATCATTCTCCAATTTTTCATAACAGCAAGCTTCTCTTGATCCTTCCATATGAACCCCCTTATTTACATTTTTCGTCTTTTTGTTAATTTTATGTAAATGTGGATAAAGTTCTGTTAATAAAATACGTCTGTTTATAAGTGTATTTTCCTTCATTCTATATTCTTTTATGAGATTTGTCCACATAAAAAGTTTTCCCCGTGGAGGTAACCTGTGTATGAGTTTGTGGATAACTCATCGTCCGTTCGACCATTGGTATATCTGGCTTCTACGGCTTACTCTTGTAGATTATTCACACATTATCCACAGGCCTAACAATCTATTTGTGCCTTATGACTTCAAAACGCTGCAGCTTAAAAGCCTCTCCCTCTTTTATGCCTGCTTTTTGTTTTGCAATCATCACCTGTTCTTCCACGGAATTGACATTTTCCAGATTTGGGAGCAGCAGTCCCGATCTCCTGCCGCTGGTGACAATAACACCATACCTTTTTTCATCGAGTTCATCGATGGATTGAATGGGCTCAGGCTCCTTTAAAACATCCACGGAATAGGTCAGCTCCTCCAGCTCATCCTCTTCCACAGGGAAAAAACGTGGATCTTGTGTACCAGCCTGTATAGCGTTGCGTATGATTTCTTTCATAACACAGGATTCTGTGGGATGAATCGTCCCTATACATCCCCTTAGCTGCCCATGTTTCTTTATGGAAACAAATACACCGGCTTTTTGCTCTTTTAGCTCCTTGATAATTCCATTTCCTTCCATAACAACTTCACCGGATTCTACATAACTCTCCAGTGCTCTTCGCGCCAATGCAACATATTGGTCTTCATTCCCTCTTATTTGTCGAATACGATGGGCTCGATTCTGGTATAATTTTTCGACACTGCTCTTTCTAAAATTTTTATTTTCCATGTCAATTTTTACAACACCATAACCGACACCAAATGGACCTTCATAGGATAAAACATGAGATTTTATGTCATAACCGTCACAAGCACCCAGCATGACATCAATCGAACGAAGTCCACATTCCCCTGCTTCCTCTGCAAAGGTATGATCAAGGGCCAGTATCCCCTCAATATCTCCATGTTCTAATAATTGAAGCAGCAGCCCATCAAATTCTTTCCCCTTAGAACTATACCCGGCTGGTGCTCCCGCTGTCAGTCGGTGAGACAAGTCTCCACTTGCTATAATTACTGCATTTTCCGAATGATTTTCTATAGCATCCTGAATGATCTTTCCAAATTGATACAGATCTTCCCGGGCAAGCAGACCATAGGTGATATGAATAAGTTTATATTCACGATATTCTTTTTCAATAAAATATAAAGGTACCATGGCCCCATGATCAAGCTTCGAAGAAATTTTATATTGTTTGGCCATGTCCTCATCAACAAGAGCGCACATGATTCCTTTTTCACCGGCTCTGCGGGAGATGTCATTTACAAGCTCTATATCGCTGTCTTTTATAAATTTTATCTCTTTACAATCAAATCTTCCTAGATCACCTTTTAATACGGATTTGTATAGTATAGCAATCGCATCGCTGAATAAAGGACCATGTGGTGTGACGATGATAATCAGCTGAGGACTCTTTTCTTTAATCTCTTTGGCGATCTTTTGCATGCTTTCTTCCGTCTTCTGAACCTTTCTTTCCTCACCTTTCCCGATTTCCGGCAGTATAATCGGTGGATGGGGCATCAGATAAGCGCCCAGTATTCTTCCCATGTAAATACCTCCTCGTCTGTAATTATTCATTTTCCCCTTGAAAATATCGAATAATCCCAATATATATACTCCAAGCCACTTTTTCCTGATAAGTAGAGTCTTGAAGCATCTTTTCCTCGTTGGCGTTTGATAAGAAGCCGCATTCTACCAAAACAGTAGGAATCGTAGTATTTTTCATTAAATATACATCGCTCTTCACCTTTGACTCTCTTGTGTTTCCATTATTCAATACGCGAATCAGTTCTTCCTGTATATGTTCAGCTAATTTTTTGCTTTTTTCACAATTTCTTGGATAAAAAGTCTGAGCACCATAGTATTGTGCTTGAGGAAAGCTATTTAGATGAATACTGACAAATATATCGGCATGGCTTTCTTCTATGAGTGTCTTTCTATTTCTTAAATCCTCATTTTTCTTGTTTCGAATGGTTCCCTGGTCCGAATAAAGCCCCATATCTTCGTCCCTTGAGAGAATGACCATGGCTCCGCTCTCCTCCAGAAGACGTCTGAGCTTTAGCGCGATCTCTAAGTTAATATGGCTTTCTAAGACACCGTTTCTTCCTACCGCACCACCATCAATGCCGCCATGACCTGCATCAATAACAATAACTTTATTCATCGTTGGCAGTAGAAACGTACCTAC
This sequence comes from Bacillota bacterium, assembly GCA_049324315.1. GTDB lineage: Bacteria > Bacillota > Clostridia > Peptostreptococcales > Thermotaleaceae > JBMOKU01. The sequence goes on from JBMOKU010000022.1 coordinate 8,260, forward strand.
AGTTTTATGATACCAAATATTTAACAAAACAATCCCTATGAGCACAATAATAATAACCATGGTTCGCTCTCTCTTTTTTTTATGTCTCCTCATGTATCAAGTCCCCTTCTCATTTTTTAATTCAAAATAGGTTTTTCTATTTATTCATATTTCAAAAACCCGCGATATATGAACAGAGAAAGAAAAAACAGAGGGGTCTCCTCTGCTGCTTTTGATACATTATGATATAAATACTCTATCCATTCTTTATTTAACTGTTGTATGTCTTTTCCCAGCACTTTTTTCACAACTTCATGGAATCTTTTTTGGGATATGGGGTCTACTTCAGCACCTGTTCCTTCAATGTATTCATATTGACCTAACGCACCAATGATTTCTTTAATCCCTTTCATACCATAGGTATCAACAAGAAATTTTACCACCATACCGCTGCTGTCATAGTAATTTGATATTTCATCGTCGTTCTCAAGCTTTTCAAGATTTGTCGCTTCTAATTTCAGGATATCCATGGCTTCTTCACCATAGACCTCTTTATAATATTCCCTAGAACTAAACAGATCAGGCTGATTTGGGAAATTTGCAAAATATACAGCTACACCTTCCGTAAACCAATAGGGCATATTATTATTCGATTGCTGTATGGTTATTTTATGTATCAATTCATGCTCTAAGATTTCCATATAATCTCTCTTATTTGGGTATTCCGTGGTTTTAATGGATTCCGGATATTCATACCATCCGGCAAACTGCCACGCAAAAGAAAGCTTGACAGACTGTCTAAGTAATTCTTTATCATTGTATACTTTTATGACTGTTTTATCGTAGATCTTGTCTCCATATCTTTCTGTTATGTCCTCATACGCTGTCTCACAGACATCTCTTATCATCACGGCATACTTCTCAGATGGTTCGAAATACTTGATCAAGAAATGCTCCGTCTCCATTTCCTCAAACAGCATATCAGAATCCTTCCACATGCCATTTACCTTTCGAAGCACAAGGGGATACTTGGTTTTATATTTTTCTCCATTATATTGATATGTCTGAGAGACCACCACATGGGCTTGATCATCACTGACGAACTGGATTTTTTCCGCCTTCAGTTGATACTCGGATATATCATGTTTAACAATATCCCTCATCCAGCTTTTTTTCTCAGCCACATACTCAGGACTATCCGTCGTGATTGTGTCAATATATCCGTTCATGTCTTTTTCCTTAACAAATTCTTCCTGCCTTTCAATAAAAGCAAGAATTTCATCGTTGAGGCCATCGGATTTACCGCTGCAGCCAGTTACATGTAGAATGATATAAGCTATACATAGGAGCCATAAGCATTTTCTTTTCATTTTATTCACCCATCATAAGTCATTACCACATAGTATGCCAAATCTATTTATTTTATAACACATAGCTAGTCTATCTTTATATATCCTTTTCTGACCAGTTTCTCAATATGCTCGTCCACCTTTTCTTTAATATTGATTCCGTACGTATCTTCTAAAACAAACATCATCGATACAGCTACTTGAGCCACATCCAGCAGTTCGTTACTGATACGGTCGATAACCTCTTTATCATCCAGATCAACTTTTTCTCCGTTTAATCCTCTAAATTTCCCTATAGCCTGGGCCAATTCGCCTGCCTCTTCCATTAACTTCAAGCAGGTAGATTCCAAACCTGGCTGCAAATTATTAAGCCTTGGAAGGCTGATTTGCTTAAAAACTGTATATTGGTCCATTCTTTTTTCTCCTCTCATGATTCATATTTTGTCTTATATTCATTTTACTGTTTTCTCCGTATTTATAAAATACTTTTTTAAATTCTTATTTCAGTATTGATTTTTAGGCGACTATCGTTTATAATAAATATATAAAATACATTTTTTTACAAACATGTCATTTTTAGACATATTTAAACAAAGAACTTCAACTCCCCAAAGGGGCTTTTTGAGTTTTTTGTCATTTTTTGAGAGGAGGAAAAGGAATGTCGAAAAATCAACTAAAGACAAGGATTGAAGAGGTAAATAAAGAATTAGTTTTTCTTATGAGGTCATATAATTATGATCTCCTAACACCTGAAGTTCTTCAATGCAGCCAACGCCTCGATACACTCATCGCTCAGTTTATTAAGCTGTAGTCATTAAATAAAAAACCACTTTGTCGCCTTTGGCGATAAAGTGGTTTTGTGTAAGCAAAATATTATCTCTTTGAGAACTGTGGAGCACGTCTTGCTTTCTTTAAGCCGTACTTCTTTCTTTCCTTCATTCTTGGGTCTCTTGTTAAGAAACCTGCTTTCTTAAGGATTGATCTAAGCTCTCCGTCTGCTTTTAATAACGCTCTTGAGATACCATGTCTTAATGCACCTGATTGACCAGTAAATCCGCCGCCTTCTACCTTTGCGATAACATCGAATCTACCTTCTGTTTCTGTAAGTACAAGAGGCATTCTAATATCTCTTTTTAGAGTCTCATAGTCACAGTAATTGTCGATATCTCTACCATTTATTGTGATTTTTCCTTCTCCAGGAACTAATCTAACTCTTGCAATAGAAGTTTTTCTTCTTCCTGTTCCGTAATATTGTACGCGAGCCATTCGGTTTCCTCCCTTCCCGACGATATTATATATCTAATACTTCTGGCTTTTGAGCTTGATGATTATGCTCTGGACCAACGTTGACTTTTAATTTTTTAAACATTTGTCTTCCTAAGCTGTTCTTTGGAAGCATACCCTTTACCGCATGGGCAATTGCTCTTTCAGGATGCTTATCCATTAATTGTCTTAATGTAACCTCTTTTAATCCACCTGGGTGACCAGTATGATGTCTGTATAACTTTTGATCCATTTTCTTACCTGTTACAGCAATTTTCTCTGCATTCACGATAATTACATAATCACCTGTATCAACATGAGGTGTATATATTGGCTTTTTCTTACCTCTTAAAATAGCTGCAACTTCTGTTGCTAAACGACCTAAGGTCTTTCCATCAGCATCAATAACATACCACTTTCTTTCCACTTCAAGCGGCTTTGCAACGAAAGATTTCATGTGTTTACCTCCTATCTCTGCGATTCTCATTAATCTACTCATGCGTATCTATCTTAAAAAACCCGGGGCTAGTGGATTTTTTAATATGCACACTCTAACATATTGTAATACATGGAGCCGTGTGTGTCAAGGAATATTTCTGATTTTTGCCTAAGTATTTCTATTCTAAGAAGACTGTTTCTCGCTCTATAGGCTTACGCTTCTAAAGTGTAATTAATCTTCACGGAACGGCACAGGGGCCGCTCCCTACAAAAGAAAATACATTCTGTTCTAAAAGTGTATATCTACATATCAATAGTATACCTCTGCCAGATATAACCCTTGAGGTGGTGCCGTGGGTCCCGCTTGCTTTCGTGAGCAGGAATGTATGATATGAGGAACCTGCTCCGCATCAATTTTTCCTTTACCGACTTCTGTCAAGGTTCCTGCAATGATTCTTACCATGTTATATAAAAAGCCATTACCAGATATCTCTAGCTTAATCATTTTGTCCATTTGATATACATCCAGCGAATATATGGTTCTGACTGTATCTTTTACACTACTTCCTGAAGCCATAAAGCCTCTAAAGTCATGCTCTCCCAAAAAGTATGCAGCTGCTCTTTCCATAGCTTCTATATCAAGGACTTGTGGGACAAAATAGGCATAATTTCGATACAAAGCACTTCGGTAAGGATGATTGTATATTTGATAAATATATCTTTTTCCCTTGGCACTATACCTGGCATGAAAGTCTTCTCCAACTGCCACAGCATCATGAATAGAAATATCCTCCGGCAGTAAAGCATTTAACGCTAAGGAAATTCGATCCACAGGTATGGAAAAATCCCCTTGAAAGCTGGCCACCTGTCCAAGGGCATGGACACCGGCATCCGTCCGCCCAGACCCGTTTATTCTTATTTCTTTTTTCATAACCTTCGATAATGCTTTTTCTATCTCTTCTTGAACAGTCCTGCCATTCTCCTGCCGCTGCCAACCGCAAAACCTTGTACCATCATACTCAATCAGCAGTTTTACATTCTGCATGATTTCACCTTCTTTTATCCTAAATAGGGCGACCCGATGTGTCGCCCCTACAAAACCTTGTTTTCTGTAGGGGCAGGACATTGGCCTGCCCTTATTGCAAAATCATTGCCGCATATTGTATAGCCTTTTCTTTTGCTTTTCGCCTTTAACGTCTAACTTCTAACATCTAACCCTTTTACGATCTATTCCATCAACCCATCATTTCACAATCCGATCTACAATAACGGCCACCAATACCATTACAGTAACAGCAGATGCCACAAAGTCTCTTCCATGAAGGGATAGTTCCTTCATCCTTGTTCTATTTTCTCCACCCCTATAGCACCGGGCTTCCATGGCCATAGCCAATTCATCGGCTCTACGGAAGGCACTGATAAACAGAGGCACCAATAATGGGACTAGGCTTTTGGCCCGATTGACAATATTCCCGCTTTCAAAATCCGCACCACGGGCCATCTGTGCCTTCATAATTTTATCTGTCTCCTCCAGGAGTGTTGGGATAAATCGAAGGGCAATGGTCATCATCATAGCCAATTCGTGGGCTGGTACACCTATTTTCTTGAATGGATTTAATAATTTCTCAATACCGTCTGTTAATTGTATCGGTGAAGTTGTAAGGGTTAACAATGAGGTTCCAACAATCAATAGGATGAGTCGTATCGCCATGAAAGCAGCTTGATAGACACCTTCTTTTGTAATTTCTAAAGGTCCAAGTGGGTAAATGACCTCTCCCTTCGTCATAAATATGTTGATTGTCACCGTAAGGATAATAATCATAAATAATGGCTTTAACCCACGAAGCATATAGGATATAGGAACCTTTGACAATATGATTGCCGCTGCTAAAAAAACAAATACGTAGCTGTAAGCAATGAAATTCTTCACGATAAACAGTGCAGCAATAAAAACAAAGGTTGCCAATATCTTAACCCTTGGGTCAACTTTGTGAATCACGGAGTCGACAGGATAGTACTGTCCTATGGTTATATCTCTAAGCATGCTATCTTCCCCTTATCCAGTTCAGTATTTCTCTTTTGGCTTCTTCAACCGTTAGTACATCATCTCGTATGGGCTTTCCCAATTCCTTCAGTCTTTTCATTAAATAGGTAATCTGAGGAACACCCAATCCGATATTCTCCAAGAGCTCCACATGCTGAAAAACTTCCCTCGGTGTACCCATTAAAGCCACAGAACCACGATGCATCACAATAATCCGATCCACCAATCTTGCTATATCTTCCATACTATGGGATACCAAAATAACAGTCATTTTGTATCGTTCATGCAATCTTTTAATTTGTGCCAGTATTTCATCCCGTGCCCTTGGGTCAAGACCCGCTGTGGGTTCATCCAATATTAAGACTTCAGGTTTCATGGCAACGACGCCGGCAATGGCTACCCGCCTTCTTTGCCCACCGCTTAATTCGAAGGGTGATCTGTCCTTTACTTCTTCATAAGGCAGTCCCACTAATTCAATGGCATCCCTCACCCGCTTGTCGACTTCTTCCTCCGTCAGACCAAGGTTCGTAGGCCCAAAGGCCACATCTTTATAAACTGTCTCTTCAAACAACTGATGCTCCGGATATTGAAACACCAGGCCCACTCTTTGTCTGATCTCTTTGAGCTTGGCATCCTTTTTCGTAATCTCAAAGTCATTAACAATGATCTTTCCTGAAGATGCCTTCAAAAGACCGTTTAAATGCTGGGTAAGCGTAGATTTCCCAGACCCTGTGTGACCGATTAAACCAACAAACTCTCCTTCTTGAATAGAAAAACTGACATTATTCAATGCGGTGGTTTCAAAAGGACTGCCGGGATTATATATGTGTGTTAGATTTTCTATGATAATTGACATAAGTACCTCACCATCTCATCTATCGTTAATGTTTCTACAGGAATTTGCAAGCCTTCTTGTTTTAATTGATAGGCAAGTTCAGTCACCTGGGGAACATCCAGCCCAAGCTCTTTTAACTTCTCAACCTGGGAAAATACCTCTCGAGGCTTCCCCTCCAGGACGACTTTTCCATCCTCCATGACAATCACCCGATCTGCATTGACTGCTTCATCCATAAAGTGTGTAATGTGAACAATGGTAATATTTTCTTCTCGATTTAACCGTTGTATGGTTTCCATGACTTCTTTTCTTCCTGAGGGATCCAACATGGCCGTAGGCTCATCCAAAATGATGCATTTAGGCTTCATGGCAATAACTCCGGCAATGGCAATCCTTTGTTTTTGCCCTCCTGACAGGAGATGGGGCCCCCGTTTACGATAATCATTCATCCCTACAGATTCTAGGGCTTCATCCACTCTCTTTCGAATCTCCCTTGGTTCTATTCCTAGGTTCTCCGGCCCAAATGCCACATCTTCTTCTACGATGGTAGCTACAATTTGATTGTCAGGATTCTGGAAGACCATACCGGCAGTCTGTCTAACCGGCCACAGATTCTCTTCTTTTAAAGTATCCATTCCCATGACATAAACCTTTCCTCCACTGGGGAGCAGTAAAGCATTCATATGTTTGGCCATAGTAGATTTTCCTGAACCATTATGACCGATCACTGCAAGGAACTCCCCCTTTTTTACTTGCAGTGACACTTTTTGAAGGGCTTGGACTCCTTCATCCTGATCGTTCTTATATTCATAAACCAAGTCAATAATTTCAATAATATTTTCCATTTATTTTCATCCCCGCAACTTTTATGATTTCATACGAATATATTATACCTCTTTATGGGCTGAATACCAACACATTGATTATTTTATTTTCACACGGGGCTGTCGCACAAGCGGGCGGGCATGGAAACCCGCCCCTACATATTGCAATTGTAGGGGTTGGTCTCCGTGCCGACCCGTTTTATACCTTATGCGACAGCCCCGTGAAAAAATAAAAGGGATTAAGTAGTGTACTTAATCCCAATATCTATTACACAAGCTCCAGAATAACCATTTCTGCTGCGTCTCCTCTACGAGGTCCCAGCTTCATCATTCTTGTATATCCACCATTTCTTCCTTGATATTTAGGAGCAACTTCATCAAATAAATTCTTTACTACTGTTTCATCAAATACATATGCTAACACTTGACGTCTTGCATGAAGATCTCCTCTTTTTGCAAGAGTGATCATTTTTTCCGCCAACTTACGCGTCTCTTTTGCTCTTGTCTCAGTAGTCTCGATGCGGCCTTCTCTTAACAGACTTGTTACAAGGTTTCTTAACATTGCATTTCTGTGGTCTGTTGTACGGCCAAGTTTTCGATGTCCTGCCATGTCCTTCCCTCCTTTAAACCTATACTAATCTTCACTAGGTTTCAAGCCTAAGCCAAGTTCTTCTAGCTTTTGTTGTACTTCTTCAAGGGATTTCTTACCGAGATTTCTTACCTTCATCATATCTTCTTCTGACTTATCAGTAAGCTCTTCTACTGTATTGATCCCTGCTCTCTTCAAACAATTATATGATCTTACAGATAGATCAAGTTCTTCAATGGTCATCTCAAGAACTTTTTCCTTCTTGTCTTCTTCTTTTTCTACCATGATTTCTACATTATCAATATGTTCCGTAAGGGTAATGAACAGATTTAAGTGTTCATTCATAATCTTAGCCCCTAAAGAAGCAGCCTCATCTGGCTTGATACTTCCATTTGTCCATAGTTCCAATGTAAGTTTGTCATAGTCTGTAACCTGACCTACCCTGGTATTCTCCACATAGTAGCTCACTTTATTCACTGGAGTATAGATGGAATCTACGGGAATCACACCGATAGGCATGTTATCTGTTTTATTGTTCTCAGCAGCAACATAACCTCTTCCCCTGGAAAGAGATAACTCCATAACCAGCTTTGCATCTTCTTCGAGGGTAGCAATGTATAGATCAGGATTTAATATCTCTACATCCGCGTCGGCGATGATATCTCCAGCAGTTACTTTTCCTGGCCCCCGTGCATCAATACGTACCACCTTTTGTCCATCAGCGTACATTTTGGCTGACAGGGACTTCAGGTTTAGGATAATCTCTGTAACATCTTCTTTAACTCCAGGAACTGTTGAAAACTCATGGAGTACACCATCAATCTTTATCCACTGTACAGCTACACCAGGTAAAGATGATATTAATATCCTTCGTAGACTGTTTCCAAGTGTAATACCATAACCTCTTTCCAAAGGCTCAACGACAAACTTACCGTACGTATTATCCGGACTCATTTCTACGCATTCAATCTTCGGCTTTTCTATTTCTATCATATTACTAGACCCTCCTTATAAGTTTTATATCTATACACTACGAGGGTAACTGATTCTAATTGTTTGCAGATTATCTTGAGTATAACTCTACGATTAAGTGTTCTGCTAGTGGAATGTCTATATCTTCTCTAGTAGGCAGTGCTACCACTTTTCCCTCTAGTTTTTCAAAATCTACTTGTACCCAGTTTGGTACGTTTGGAGCCGCTTCTGCAGCTTCCTTAAATTTTGCTGAACTGATGCTTTTTTCTTTCACTTTAATCACATCACCAACAGAAATGATATAGGATGGAATATCTACTTTCTTTCCGTTAAGTGTAAAGTGTCCATGGGTAACCAATTGTCTTGCTTCTTTTCTAGAAGCTGCCAAACCCATTCTATATACAACATTATCTAATCTTGTTTCCAAGATTCTTAATAAATTATCCCCAGTAATTCCTGGCTGATGCTCAGCCATATCAAAATACTTTCTAAACTGTGTTTCAAGAAGACCATAGAATCTCTTTGCTTTTTGCTTTTCTCTTAACTGTAATCCATAGTTAGACAATTTTTTTCTGCCTTGTCCATGCTGTCCAGGCGCATAGCCTCTTCTTGATACTGCACATTTATCTGAATAGCATCTTTCGCCTTTTAAATATAACTTCTGTCCTTCTCTACGACAAAGTCTGCAGGAAGGTCCTGTATATCTAGCCATTATTCTTGCACCTCCTAATCTCCATTATACTCTTCTACGTTTTGGCGGTCTGCAGCCATTGTGTGGAATTGGTGTTACGTCTTTGATCAAATTGATTTCAAGACCTGCAGCTTGTAATGAACGGATTGCAGCTTCACGGCCTGAACCCGGTCCCTTTACATATACTTCAATCGTTTTTAATCCATGCTCCATTGCAGTTTTAGCAGCTGCCTCAGCAGCCATCTGCGCAGCGAATGGCGTAGATTTTCTTGAACCTTTAAATCCTAGTCCGCCTGCACTGGCCCATGAAATTGCGTTACCTTGAAGATCTGTAAGGGTAACGATTGTATTATTAAACGTAGATTGGATATGTGCTTGCCCACGTTCTATATTTTTACGTTCGCGTCTTCTTTTACGAACTTTTTTAACAGCTTTTTTTGCTACCAACGCATTCACCCTCCTTTAACTATTTCTTCTTCTTACGTCCTACAGTCTTTCTTGGACCTTTTCTTGTTCTCGCATTTGTTTTCGTTCTTTGTCCCCTTACTGGAAGACCTTTTCTGTGACGGATACCTCTGTAGCATCCAATCTCTTTTAATCTCTTGATGTTTAAAGCGATTTCTCTTCTTAAATCACCTTCTACTGTGTAGTCACCATCAATGATTTGTCTTAACTTACCTACTTCGTCTTCTGTAAGATCTCTAACTCTTGTATCAGGATTGATTCCGGATTTTTCTAATATCATATTTGAAGTTTTTCTACCAATACCGAAGATGTATGTTAATCCAATCTCTACTCTCTTCTCTCTTGGTAAGTCAACGCCTGCAATTCTTGCCATTTAATTTTACACCTCCTAAATGTGTGCTCATACAAGAAACCTTCTTATGCTGCTCTAAAATGATATATTTTCATATCAGCTATAAGCTATTTAATGATAAGATGCTATCATTAAACTCAGCCGCTCGCTTATAGGCTAATATTCAAAAGCTAAGAATACAATATCTAACATGACAAAATACTAGCTGTATTTAAGCATAAGCTAGCCTAACCTTGTTTTTGTTTATGCTTTGGGTTTTCGCAGATAACCATAACTCTACCTTTTCTCTTGATTATCTTGCATTTTTCACATATCGGTTTAACTGATGGTCTAACCTTCACTGTTATCCCTCCTTAATCACTTACCACGCCAGGTTATTCTGCCTCTTGTTAAGTCGTAGGGTGATAGCTCTAATGTTACCTTATCACCTGGTAATATTCTAATAAAATTCATCCGCAGTTTTCCGGAAATATGTGCTAATATCTCATGTCCATTGTCCAGTTTTACTTTAAACATGGCATTCGGCAGAGCTTCTACGACAGTGCCCTGAACCTCAATCACATCACTTTTTGCCATTAGGAAATCAAACCTCCTATTTCCTGGGTTAACTCAGTCCCAGTTTTTCCAGTTCACGCCTCAGAAGTAGATTGTTTACCTTCTCGTCATTCTCAAGCCTATTTTTTATCTCATCGCTTATCATGTTGTATTTTGTCAAGTGTTTGACTTTCTTTTTCTTAGGTTTATCAACCTTTCTCAAGTCACCGTCTACCAGTAACACATATTGTTCATCGACAATATCTACGACGACAAAAACTCTTCCTCTGTCTCTGCCAGCTTTCGATTTAACCACTTGACCTATGACTAATTCGTTGGTAGTATCCACCTGATTCACCTCTTTACCTGCTACAAATGGCTGGTTAGAATAATGGGATCTCCTTTGGTAATTGCAACAGTATGCTCATAGTGGGCTGACTTCTTGTTATCCAACGTGACTACTGTCCAGTTATCCAACAAAGTCCTTACTTTATATGTCCCTATGTTAACCATCGGCTCGATGGCCAAGACCATACCTTCTCGCAGCCTTGGACCTTTTCCCGGAGGGCCAAAGTTCGGTATCTGAGGGTCCTCATGCATATTCTGTCCAATCCCATGTCCTACAAAGTCCCTTACCACAGAAAACCCATTTGCCTCCACATAGGATTGTACGGCATGAGAGATGTCTGATAATCTGCTGCCTTCTCTGCAAAACTTGAGACCTTCATAAAAACTCTGTCGTGTTACTTCGATAAGACGTAAAGCTTCGTCGTCCACCGTTCCTACGCCATGGGTTTTCGCAGCATCTCCATAATAACCATTGTAGATCGTCCCAATATCGATACTAATAATATCGCCATCTTTTAAGGTTTTTAACCCAGGTATTCCGTGGACTACTTCTTCGTTTACTGATGCACATATGCTTGCAGGAAATCCGTGATAGCCTTTAAAAGCCGGTATTGCTCCATGCTTCACAATCTCTCTTTCCGCGATTTCGTCCAATTCCTTTGTCGTGATACCAGGTCGAATAACTTCCTTTAGCACTTCATGGACATGGGCTACAATTTTCCCTGCTTCCCGCATGTATTCAATTTCCTTGTTTGATTTTATGATGATCATTTTTCTACGCCCCTAAAGCAGCAACCACATCTTCAAAGACTTTATCGATGTCTTGTTCTCCATCTATTGTTGCAATGATTCCCTTATTTGTATAGTACGCGATGAGTGGCTGCGTTTCATTTAGATAAACTTCGATTCTCGTAGAAACTGTCTCTTCATTATCATCAGCCCGTTGATATAAAGTACCACCACATTTATCACAGACAGCCTCTCTTGTAGGAGGATTAAACTTCACATGATAAGTCGCTCCACAGTCTTTACAGATTCTTCTGCCGACAGCTCTTTCGACCAGTACATTTTTATCAACGGATATATTGATTACTTTATCTAAAGCCATATTCATATGCTCTAATACCCGATCAAGGGCTTCTGCTTGATTCACTGTTCTAGGGAACCCGTCCAAAAGGAATCCTTCTTGGCAATCTTGTTGGCTTAATCGATCTTCCACAATTGCAACAACCAGTTCATCCGGAACCAAAAGACCTTTGTCCATGTATTCCTTTGCTTTCTTACCAAGTTCAGTTCCCTCTTTGATGTTTTTTCTGAAAATATCCCCCGTTGAAATATGGGGTATATGATATCTTTCTACGATTCCTGAAGCCTGTGTACCTTTACCTGCTCCTGGAGGGCCTAATAAGATCAATCTCATGATACCATCTCCCAGTTTTTATATTCATAGGCAGCGGGGGATATCCCCCTTACCCCTATTTATTTAAGAATCCTTGATAGTGTCTCATCATCATTTGTGCTTCAATTTGCTTCATCGTTTCAAGGGCAACCCCAACAGCGATTAGTAGGGATGTACCGCCAAACGCCATTTGAATACTGGTAAATCTCATGATAATGGTTGGCATAACCGCGATCAATGCAAGGAATAATGCTCCTGCCAATGTGATTCTGTTTAACACTCTTTCAAGGTATTCTGCAGTTGGCTTTCCAGGTCTGATTCCAGGAATGAAACCGCCATGCTTTTTCATATTCTCTGCCACTTCTGATGGATTAAAGGTAACCGCTGTATAGAAGTACGTGAAGAATATAATCAGCAGCATATCCAAAATTGAATATATCCAGACACCAGGATTACCTCCTGGAGACAACCATTTCTGAACCCAAGCTGAGAACGCGCCGCCTTGGAAGAAATATGTCAATGTCAGTGGGAACTGTAAAAGTGAGATTGCAAAGATTACAGGAATAACCCCTGCTTGATTCACCTTTAGTGGAATGTGTGTACTGTGTCCACCGTACATTTTTCTTCCAACAACTCTCTTCGCATACTGCACAGGTATTTTTCTTTGTCCTTGTTGAATGGCTACAACGCCTGCTATAATAACTACAGCTAAAACAGCGAAGATAATTAGCGAGATAATATTAATTTCTCCGATGTTAAACTTTTGAAAAGTCTGTGCTACGCCTACTGGTATTCTTGATATGATACCCCCGAAGATAATCAAGGATATACCATTTCCAATCCCATTTTCAGTAATCTGTTCACCTAGCCACATTAAGAATGCTGTTCCTGCTGTTAACGTTAAAACAACAACAGATACTGTCCAAATATCGGTGCTGATCAGTGCACTTCTAAATAAGCCTACACTTACACCAATCGCTTGGATAATCGCTAATACGACAGTACCATATCTTGTAAACTGAGCTATCTTCTTTCTACCCTCTTCTCCTTCTCGGGCTAAGGCTTCGAGGCTTGGTATAGCTATTGTTAAAAGTTGAAGAATGATTGATGCTGTAATGTAAGGTGATATACTCAATGCAAAGATTGTGAACTGTCCAAACGCTCCACCGGAAATCATGTTGAAAAAGCTGAATAGGTTATTTTCAGTCTGACTGAAAATACTTGCCAAAGCTGCCTTATTGATTCCTGGCACAGGTATGGTGGATCCTAATCTAAATATAATCAGCATCAAAAGCGTAAATAACATTCTTTTTCTCAAATCAGGAATTTTCCAAGCATTTCTTAGGGTAGATAACACGTTAGATCACCTCTGCCTTTCCTCCAGCAGCTTCGATTTTCTCAATAGCTGATTGGCTGAATTTATGGGCTTGTATGGATAATTTCTTCTGTAATTCACCATCACCTAGAATCTTAACACCATCAACAACTTTTTTGATAATTCCTGTCTCTAAAAGAAGTTCAGGCGTTACCATTGTACCATCTTCAAAAACATTGAGGGTATCAATATTCACGATTGTCCATTCTTTCTTAAAAGGATTGTTAAACCCTCTCTTTGGCAATCTTCTGTAAATCGGCATCTGTCCACCTTCAAATCCAGGTCTTACACCGCCGCCGCTTCTAGCATTTTGACCTTTGTGGCCTTTACCACCGGTTTTACCTTGTCCAGATCCGGTACCTCTACCAAGTCTTTTTCTATCTTTAACAGAACCCTCTGCCGGTCTTAACTCATGTAATCTCATGGCTACACCTCCTTAAACTATATTTCTTCAACTGCCACCAGATGTCTCACTTGATGAACCATTCCTCTTGTCTGTGGGTTGTCTGGCATTTCTACAACTTGTCTGATCTTCTTAAGTCCTAATGCTTTCATTGTCAATTTATGTTGAGGCTTTATTCCGATTGTACTCTTTACTTGCGTGATTTTTAATTTGTTAGCCAAGGCATTTCCCCCCTAACCTAGTAGTTCCTCTACAGATTTTCCTCTTAATCTTGCTACTTCTTCAACAGTCTTAAGCTGTCTTAAACCTTCCATTGTTGCATTAACCATATTACGTGAGTTATTTGTACCTAAGGATTTTGCCCTAACATCCTTAATTCCTGCAAGCTCTAACACCGCACGAACAGGACCGCCGGCAATAACTCCTGTACCTTCCTTAGCTGGCATGATCAATACATTACCTGCTCCAAAATGACCTTGTATTGGATGTGGAATTGTCGTTCCAACCCGTGGTACGTGGATTAGGTTTTTCTTTGCATCCTGAATTCCTTTACGGATAGCATCTGGAATCTCCATTGCTTTACCTGTTCCGATTCCAACATGTCCGTTCTCATCACCAACAACTACTAAAGCACTAAATCTAAAGGTTCTACCACCTTTTACAACCTTTGTTACACGTCCTATGTTTACAACTGTCTCTTTCAAGTCCAGTTTGTTAGCATCTATACGTTCACGTCGCATTTATTTCCCTCCTTCTGTTAGAATTGTAGTCCTGCTTCTCTTGCACCTTCTGCTAATTCTTTTACTCTGCCATGATAAATATATCCGCCTCTGTCAAATACAACTTGACTGATACCTTTTTCTACGGCTTTCTTTCCAATCGCCAAGCCAACTGCTTTAGCTGCTTCTTTATTGCCTGTTCCATTTACTCCACCTTTAACTTCTTGGTCTAAAGTAGAAGCAGAAACGAGCGTATGTCCTGTCGTATCGTCAATGATTTGTGCGTACATATTTGTTAAGCTTCTGTATATACTTAATCTTGGACGCTCAGGAGTTCCAACGACTTTTCTACGTACTCTTACGTGTCTTACTTTTCTTTTGCTGTTTTTACTCTCCTTTTGAATCACTTCATTTCACTCCTTTCCTACTTCTTACCTGTTTTACCTTCCTTACGTCTGATAACTTCATCAGCATATTTAATACCTTTGCCTTTATATGGCTCCGGCTCTCTCCACTCTCTGATCTTAGCTGCATAGTTACCTACCAACTGCTTGCTGATGCCTTTAACGATGATCTCATTTTGTGTAGGTACTTCTGTCGTAATACCCTCTGGATCAATCATTTCAACTGGATGAGAGAAGCCTAATGTTAGGTTGAGTTTGTTCCCTTGCTTCGCTGCACGATATCCAACCCCAACAATTTGTAGCTTCTTTTCATATCCTTGTGTTACGCCAACAACCATATTATTGATCAAAGAACGGCTCAAACCATGAAGCGCTCTGTGAATTTTGTTATTTGTAGGTCTTTCAACCGTTAATACACCATTTTCAACTGTAATCTTAATATCTTTGTTGATTTGCTCCGTTAACTGTCCCTTAGGCCCTTTTACTGTCACGAAGTTTTTGCTATCTACAATAACTTCTACGCCTTGAGGAACCGTAATCGGCTGCTTACCTATTCTTGACATTTCTGCACCTCCTATGCCTTAAACTATCTATTACCATACGTAGCAGATTACTTCTCCGCCAACTCCTAGTCTTCTAGCTTCTTTGTCAGTAATAATCCCGTTGGATGTAGAAAGGATAGCGACTCCTAAACCACCTAGTACCTTTGGTACATCATCCCTCTTCGCGTATACTCTCAAACCTGGTTTTGAGATTTTCTTGATACCGCTAATGATTTTTTCATTGTTGTTTCCATATTTCAACTGCATTCTGATAATTCCTTGCTTACCGTCCTCAATTACATCAAAGCCTTTGATAAAGCCTTCGTTCATTAATATCTCAGCAATCGCCTTTTTCATATTTGAAGCAGGAACATCAACAGTATCGTGTTTCACTGTATTTGCATTTCTAATGCGTGTAAGCATATCTGCAATAGGATCTGTCATTGTCATGGTAATAATACCTCCTTCCTTATGTTTCTACCAACTTGCCTTCTTAACGCCTGGTATTTGGCCTTTGTATGCTAATTCTCTAAAACAAATACGGCACACACCGAATTTTCTAAGATAAGCATGTGGTCTTCCGCAAATTCTGCATCTATTGTACTCTCTTGTTGAAAATTTTTGTTTTCTAGCTTGCTTAATTTTAAGAGCTTTTCTAGCCACTATTTTCCCTCCTCATTACTTTGTGAATGGCATACCTAACAATTTTAACAACTCACGAGCTTCCTCATCTGTTTTTGCAGTTGTAACAAATATGATGTCCATTCCACGAACCTTTTCAACTTTATCGTACTCAATCTCAGGGAATATTAATTGCTCTTTTATACCTAGTGCATAGTTACCTCTTCCATCGAAGGAGTTAACATCCACACCTCTGAAGTCCCTAACCCTTGGTAGGGCAACATTTAATAGTCTATCTAAAAATTCGAACATTCTTTCGCCTCTTAATGTTACTTTCGCACCTACAGGCATTCCTGCACGAACTTTAAAGTTTGCAACAGACTTCTTTGCTCTAGTAACAATAGGTTTTTGCCCTGCTATAATCGCTAACTCCGCTACTGCTGCTTCTAAAGCTTTTGTATTATCCTTCGCATCACCTAATCCCATGTTCAGGACAATTTTTTCAAGTCTTGGTATTTCCATTACACTTTTATATTGAAACTTTTCCATTAATGATTTGCTTATTTCACTTTTGTATACTTCTTTTAATCTTGCTGTCACAACGTATACCTCCTTTCAACCGGATTTTATTCGATAGTTTCTCCAGTCTTTCTAGAAACTCTTACTTTCTTTCCGTTCTCCAATACTTTATATCCAACCCTTGTTGGAGCCTTTGCCTTTGCATCCCAAAGCATTACATTGGATACGTGGATCGGTCCTTCTTGATGAACAATACCACCTTGCTGAACCTTTGCACTTGGCTTTTGATGCTTTGTCAGCATGTTTACGCCTTCTACGATTACTCTATTTTCTTTAGGCATCGCAACAAGTATTCTTCCTTTTTTCCCTTTATCTTTTCCGGAAATTACAACAACTGTATCGCCTTTTTTAACGTGCATTCATGACACCTCCTCGAACTATAGTACTTCTGGAGCCAATGACAGTATTTTCATGAAGTTTCTTTCTCTTAATTCTCTTGCAACCGGTCCGAAGATACGCGTTCCCACAGGGTTCTTATCTTCTTTGATGATTACAGCTGCATTTTCATCAAATTTAATATAGCTTCCGTCAATACGTCTTGCTCCTGACTTTGTTCTTACAACAACTGCCTTAACAACTTGACCCTTTTTAACAACACCGCCAGGTGTTGCATCTTTAACTGAACAAACAATAATATCTCCAATATTCGCATACTTTCTCTTGGATCCGCCTAGTACACGAATACATAATAATTCTTTTGCACCTGAATTATCAGCAACTCTTAAGCGTGATTCTGTTTGAATCATAGTAGTACCTCCTTTCAGTTATACAATTACTTCGCTTTCTCCACGATATTGACTAATCTCCATCGCTTATCCTTGCTTAACGGTCTTGTCTCCATAATTCTAACTTTATCACCAATTTGGCATTGATTTAACTCATCATGTGCCTTAAATTTTTTCGTTCTTTTCACTGCTTTTCCGTACAGCGGGTGACGTACAAAATCTTCTACAGAAACAACGATTGTCTTATCCATTTTATCGCTTACAACACGACCCACTCTCGTCTTTCTTCTCGCTCTTTCCATGGGTAATGGCCTCCTTCCCTATCTGAATTTACGCTTTATTTGTTAACTCTTTTTCTCTAATGGTGGTTTGAACACGTGCTATATCTTTTCTAACACTTTTCACCCTCATTGGATTTTCAAGTTGGCCAGTAGCTAATTGAAATCTTAAGTTGAACAGTTCAGCTTTTAATTCTGCTAATTTCGTATTTAATTCCACTACAGTCATATCTCGAAGCTTATTAGCTTTCATTAGCTTCACCATCCTTTGCACCCATCTCTTCACGTGTAATGAATTTACATTTGATTGGCAACTTATGCATAGCAAGTCTCATGGCTTCTCTTGCTTTTTCTTCTGGAACACCTGCTAATTCAAACATCACTCTTCCTGGTTTAACAACAGCTACCCAGTACTCTGGTGAACCTTTACCGGCACCCATACGAGTTTCTGCTGGTTTTTGTGTAACTGGCTTGTGTGGGAAAATTTTGATCCAAACTTTTCCCCCTCTTTTTATATATCTAGTCATGGCAATTCTGGCAGCTTCAATCTGATTTGATGTGATCCACGCTGGCTCCATAGCCATCAAACCAAATTCTCCGTAAGTAATGGAGTTACCTTTTTGGGCTGTACCCTTCATTCTGCCTCTGTGCACTCTACGACGCTTTACTCTTTTCGGCATTAACATCGTCTGTTTCCTCCTTCCCTTGATCAAATACTACTTATCTTGGTTCTCTTCACGATTTGTTCTTGGTCTAAACTCTCTATTTCCTTGATTACCTCTATTATCTCGGTATCCTCTATTGTCTTTATTATCTCTGAATCCTCTGTTATCTCTATTGCCTCTATTGTCTCTGTTGCCTTTGTTTTGTTTTTCTTCTGGTTTCTCGGCTCTTAAAGCTCTTCTTAATTCTTTTACCTTTTCGCTGGCTTCTGGAAGAATCTCACCTTTGTAAAGCCATACCTTTATGCCGATCTTTCCATAGGTTGTATTCGCTTCGGCGAAACCATAATCAATATCCGCTCTCAATGTATGAAGTGGAACGTTACCTTCACTGTACTTTTCAGTTCTTGCCATTTCGGCTCCACCAAGTCTTCCGGATACGGCAATCTTAATTCCTTTTGCTCCCGCCTTCATAGATCTTTGAATTGCTTGCTTCATAGCTCTTCTGAATGAAACCCTGCGCTCTAAAGAAAAAGCTACGTTTTCTGCAACCAACTGAGACTCCATTTCAGCAACTTTAATTTCTGTAACGTTAAGAAGAGTTTCTTTACCTGTTAATTTTTCAAGTTCAGCTTTTAATTGGTCAACACCCTGACCGCCTTTTCCGATAACCATTCCCGGCTTTGCTGTAAATACATTGATTTTAACTTTGTTGTTAGCAGCTCTTTCAATTAAAATCTTAGATACACCTGAAGTGAATAATTTATTTTTAACGAATTTACGGATTTTATCATCTTCGATTAAAAAGTCAGCGTATTCACCTTTTCTTGCATACCACTTAGAATCCCAGTCTTTGATGATACCGACCCTTAAACCGTGTGGATTTACTTTTTGACCCATTCTTTTCCCTCCTTCTTACGCTCTTTCTTTTAGTACAACTCCTACATGACTTGTTCTTTTTAATATCTTAACACCTTGACCCTTAGATGCTGCTCTCCATCTTTTTAATGTAGGTCCTTGGTTTGCATATACTTCTGCAACGTATAATTTATCTGTATCCATGCTGTGGTTATTCTCAGCATTCGCTTTTGCTGATTCAATAACTTTCGCAATGACAGGTGCACCTACTCTAGGTACAAACTTTAATATCGCCAATGCTTCCTCAACATTTTTTCCTCTTACAATATCAGTAATTGGCTTTAATTTTCTTGGAGATATTCTTACATATTTAGCAATCGCTTTAGCTTCCACTTCTGTGACCTCCTTCCGGAACAATCTTATTTCTTAACCTTTGATGATCTCTCTGTATCGGCGTGACCTCTGTAGCTTCTTGTTGGTGCAAATTCACCTAGCTTATGTCCTACCATATCCTCTGTAACATAAACAGGAACATGCTTCTTGCCATCATGAACGGCAATTGTATGCCCAATCATTTGTGGGAAAATTGTAGATGCTCGTGACCAAGTCTTAAGGACTTTCTTTTCGTTTTTATCATTCATTTCTTCTATTCTTTTCAGTAATTTAGGTTCTATAAAAGGACCTTTTTTTAATGATCTACTCATACCGCTTTTTTCCTCCCTTCGGTGTCTTCAATCCTCACTGAGGGTTATGAGGCCAAGGTATTTATATTTGCCGTGACCTCTTTTCCTCTACTACTTAACATTTCTTTTCTTAATAATAAACTTATCAGAAGCTTTATTTTTCTTTCTAGTCTTATATCCAAGAGCTGGTTTACCCCAAGGAGTTACTGGAGACGGTCTACCTATTGGTGATCTTCCTTCTCCACCACCATGTGGGTGATCGTTCGGGTTCATAACAGAACCTCTTACTGTAGGTCTAATACCCATATGTCTTTTACGTCCAGCTTTACCAATCGTAATGTTCTCATGGTCAAGGTTACCTACCTGTCCGATTGTCGCTTTACAGTTGATAGCAACCAATCTTACTTCTCCGGATGGCAGTCTTACTTGTGCGTACTTGCCTTCTTTAGCCATTAATTGAGCCGCATTACCAGCTGATCTTGCAAGCTGTCCGCCCTTTCCTGGCTTTAATTCGATGTTATGGATTACTGTACCTACTGGTATTGCACTTAAAGGAAGTGCATTTCCAACTTTGATATCTGCTTCTGGACCAGAAATTACTGTATCACCTACACTAAGTTTGTTTGGTGCAATAATGTATCTCTTTTCTCCATCTGCATAAACTAACAGAGCAATATTAGCCGTTCTGTTAGGATCATATTCGATCGTAGCAACCTTTGCAGGTATACCATCTTTATTTCTTTTGAAGTCAATGATTCTATATTTTCGCTTTTGTCCGCCGCCTCTGTGACGAATTGTTATTTTGCCGTGAGCATTTCTACCAGCAGTTTTCTTTAATGACACTAAAAGAGACTTTTCCGGTTCGGTTTTCGTAATCTCTTCAAAAGTAGACACAGTCATTTGTCTTACAGCTGGAGAAGTTGGTTTAAACTTCTTGATACCCATCGTGATTTCCCTCCTTCTATATCAAGTTATTAGCCATTCATACCTTCGAAAAACTCGATTTCTTTGCTGTCAGCAGTCAATGTAACGATGGCTTTTTTCCAGTCTGCTCTCTTTCCTACGTTCGCGCCCATTCTTTTTACTTTTCCAGTAACGTTAATGGTATTGACTTTATCAACTTTTACGCCAAAAATCTTTTCAACAGCTTTTTTGATTTCTGTTTTGTTCGCTCTTTTGTCTACCTTAAAGGTATATTTTTTATCCGCCATATCATCCATACTTCTTTCACTGATGATTGGTTTCTTAACGATATCATATGGTGTCATCATTATGCGTACACCTCCTCTACCATGTGTACAGCGTCTTTCGTGATAATCAGCTTATCATGATTTAAGATGTCGTAAACATTCAGTGTTGTTACTAACGTAGTTGTTACGCCGGGTATGTTTCTAGCTGATTTCACAATGTTTGTATTGTTCTCACCGATTACAAGCAGTGCTTTTTTCTCTACGCTAAGATTTTTAAGGATGTTTGTCATATCCTTTGTCTTTGGCGCTGTCATGTTTAATTCATCTATTACGATGATGTTTTCATTTGCAACTCTTGAGCTTAAAGCAGACTTCATAGCAAGTCTTCTTACTTTCTTAGGTAATGTGTATCGATAATCCCTTGGTTTTGGAGCGAATACAACGCCACCGCCAACCCATTGTGGAGATCTGATACTTCCCTGACGTGCTCTACCTGTACCTTTTTGTCTCCACGGCTTTCTACCGCCACCTCTTACCTCTGCTCTTGTTTTTGCAGATTGTGTACCTTGTCTTTGGTTGGCAAGGTAATTCTTAACAACTTCGTGCATAACGCTTGTATTGATTTCCGCACCGAAAATATTATCGTTTAATTCAATTTCTCCCACTTGTTGACCTGAAACATTCATTAAAGCAACCTTTGGCATTTTACTTCCTCCCTTCTGTGGCAAAATGACTATTTGCCATTTTTAACTGTTTCTTTAATTGTAACTAATCCGCCCTTAGGTCCTGGAATTGCACCTTTTATTAATAAAAGATTTCTATTCGCATCAATCTTAGCAACTTCTAAGTTTTGTACTGTGATTTGCTCATTACCCATTCTTCCAAACATTGGCTGTCCTTTGAATACTCTTCCCGGGCTTGTGCCAGCTCCTAAAGAACCACCTAATCTATGACTTTTAGAACCGTGAGTCATAGGTCCTCTTGATGCATTATGTCTCTTAATCGTACCTTGTGTTCCTTTTCCTTTTGAAATACCTGTAACATCAATTTTTGAACCTTCTGCAAAGATGTCAACTTTGATTTCCTGTCCGATTTTGTATAATGCAGCATTTTCTACCCTGAACTCCTGTAAAAACTTCTTTGCACTTACGCCAGCTTTATTTAAGTGACCCTTTTCAGGCTTGTTTAGTCTGTGTTCCTTCGTGTCTTCGAACCCAACTTGTATAGCACTGTAACCATCATTCTCCATGGTTTTGATTTGTGTTACTACAACTGGGCCGGCTTCAATCACTGTTACAGGAATAACGGCGCCTGCTTCAGTGAAGATTTGCGTCATTCCCAATTTTCTTCCTAAAATACCTTTCATCTTTACACCTCCTAATTTTCTTACAGCGGATTACATAGTTCATGCAATCATACTAAGAATGGTATAGGGGTTATCCTATATATAAACCTGTTTCTTAGTATTTTTCTTTTTTTAAAGTTTAATTTCGATATCAACGCCAGCTGGTAAATCTAATCTCATTAGAGCATCAACTGTTTTTGGCGTTGGGTTAAGGATGTCAATTAATCTTTTGTGTGTTCTCATTTCAAATTGTTCTCTTGCATCCTTGTACTTGTGAACAGCTCTCAAAATCGTCACAATTTGCTTTTCAGTCGGCAATGGAACCGGTCCTGAAACTTCTGCACCTGTTCTTTTTGCAGTCTCAACGATTTTTTCTGATGATTGATCTAAAATTTTGTGATCAAACGCCTTTAATCTGATTCTGATTTTTTGTTTGCCTTTCATATTTGCCATTAATATTTCCCTCCTTTTCATCGCACGCAATCATTTTTCACGTACGACTGGAATCTCTGTACACTCTCCCGGGTGTTTACATATATTTTTTGAAATCCCGGAAAGATACAGGTATCCTGTCGCCCGATTCTTGAACGGACATTCTCCGTGGAAATTCACCTAAATCAACGTTTAGCAACCTTCCACGTCATCGCAGTCCTTGCAAACACACTATAATAGTATAACCTATTCCAAAAGACTTATCAAGTCCTTTTTCCGTGTTTTTTAAAATTTATTTGTCTTCATATGTTTCACAAATCACTTTGTTGAAAGATATCAAATATTATTATATAGCCGAGCTATGCAGCTCGGCTATATATGGTTTGGTTAATCAATTACTCAATGATTGTAGCAACAGCACCAGCACCAACTGTTCTTCCACCTTCACGGATCGCAAATCTTAATCCTTCTTCGATGGCGATTGGTGTGATTAATTCGATTGTCATTGTGATGTTGTCTCCAGGCATACACATTTCCATTCCTTCTGGTAATGTGATTGATCCTGTTACGTCTGTTGTTCTAAAGTAGAACTGTGGTCTGTATCCTTGGAAGAATGGTGTATGTCTTCCGCCTTCTTCTTTCTTTAATACGTAGATTTGTGCTTGGAATTTTGTATGTGGCTTGATTGATCCCGGCTTCGCTAATACTTGACCTCTTTCGATCTCGTCTCTTTGTACACCTCTTAATAATGCTCCGATGTTATCTCCAGCTTGTGCTTGGTCAAGAAGCTTTCTGAACATTTCTACCCCTGTTACGACTACTTTTCTTGGTGCTTCTGTTAATCCTACGATTTCTACTTCGTCTTGTACTTTTACTGTTCCTCTTTCTACTCTTCCTGTTGCTACTGTTCCTCTACCTGTGATAGAGAATACGTCCTCTACTGGCATTAGGAATGGCTTGTCAACTTCTCTTTGTGGCTCTGGAATGTAGCTGTCTACTGCTTCGAATAATTCTACGATCTTGTCTCCCCATGATCCCATTGGATCGTTTAATGCTTGTAATGCTGATCCTTTGATGATTGGTGTGTCATCTCCTGGGAATTCATATTCGTTAAGTAATTCTCTTACTTCCATTTCTACTAATTCTAGTAATTCTTCATCATCTACCATGTCACATTTGTTTAGGAATACTACGATGTATGGTACCCCTACCTGTCTTGATAACAGGATGTGCTCTCTTGTTTGTGGCATTGGTCCGTCTGTTGCTGCACATACTAGGATCGCTCCGTCCATCTGTGCTGCTCCTGTAATCATGTTCTTTACATAGTCAGCATGGCCTGGGCAGTCTACGTGCGCATAGTGTCTGTTTGGCGTCTCATACTCAACGTGTGCTGTTGAGATTGTGATTCCTCTTTCTTTTTCTTCTGGTGCTTTATCGATTTGGTCAAATGCTACTGCTGATCCTAATCCGTATCTTTTGTGTAGTGTGATTGTGATCGCTGCTGTTAATGTTGTTTTACCGTGGTCAACGTGTCCTATTGTTCCAATGTTAACGTGTGGCTTATTTCTCTCAAATTTAGCTTTTGCCATTATTTTCTCCTCCTTTTACTTTGCAAATCTTAAGTCAAAGATATTAAAAATCCTCTTACTTACCTGCAATAATTTTTTCAGCAATGCTGTTTGGCGTTTGCTCAAAGTGGTCAAACTGCATTGTGTAGGTTCCTCTACCCTGTGTTCTGGAACGAAGGTCCGTAGCATATCCGAACATCTCAGAAAGTGGAACAAAACCTCTTATTACCTGAGCTCCAGATCTTGCCTCCATACCTTCAATTCTTCCACGTCTGGAGTTGATATCTCCGATGACATCACCCATGTATTCTTCCGGAACAGTAACTTCGATTTTAAAGTATGGTTCTAAAAGAACTGGTTTTGCCTTCTTCATAGCATCCTTGAATGCCATAGATCCAGCAATTTTAAATGCCATTTCAGAGGAGTCAACTTCGTGGTAGGAACCATCATATAGTTCAACTTTTACATCCACAACTTGATAACCTGCAAGAACACCATTCTCCATGGCGCCTCGAATACCGGCATCAACGTGCTGAATGTATTCCTTAGGAATAACACCACCTACAATAGCGTTTACAAACTCATAACCAGCACCTGGTTCCTGAGGAAATACCCTGATCTTAACGTGTCCATATTGTCCACGTCCACCGGATTGACGTGCATATTTCATATCCACATCAGCTGTACTGGAGATTGTTTCTTTATATGCAACCTGCGGTTTACCAACATTTGCTTCCACTTTAAATTCTCTTAACATTCTGTCTACGATAATTTCAAGATGAAGCTCGCCCATTCCGGCGATGATTGTTTGCCCAGTTTCTTGGTTCGTCCACGTCTTAAAGGTTGGGTCCTCTTCAGCAAGCTTTTGCAGCGCAATGCCCATTTTTTCCTGCCCAGCTTTTGTCTTTGGCTCAATGGCAATTTCAATAACTGGCTCTGGGAATTCCATAGATTCAAGGATAATTGGACTATTTTGATCACATAATGTATCTCCAGTCGTTGTATCCTTTAACCCTACAGCAGCAGCAATGTCTCCTGCATATACTTCCGTGATTTCTTCTCTATGGTTAGCATGCATCTGAAGAATTCTTCCAATTCTTTCTTTCTTACCCTTTGTTGAGTTGTAAACATAGGAACCGGATTGTAGAACACCTGAATAAACTCTGAAGAATGCTAATTTTCCAACGTAAGGGTCAGCCATGATCTTAAAAGCCAACGCAGAGAAAGGCTCTTTGTCATCTGCTCTTCTTTCTGACTCTTCTTCTGAATCAGGTAATACCCCTTTAATTGCTGGAATATCTAATGGTGATGGCATATAAGCAACAACTGCATCCAGCATAAGCTGTACACCTTTATTCTTATAGGAAGATCCACATACAATTGGTACCATAGCATTAGCAATCGTCTGCTTTCTAATACCTGTTTTGATCTCTTCAATCGTCAGCTCTTCACCTTCTAGATACTTCATCATCAATTCTTCATCAGACTCAGCAACTGCTTCTACCAAAGCAAGTCTAAACTCATCCGCTTTATCTTTTAGTTCTGCAGGGATCTCAGTAATTTCAATTTCTTTACCAAGATCATCTTTATATATCCTTGCATTCATCTCAACAAGGTCAATGATTCCTGTGAAAACATCTTCAGCACCGATTGGCAGTTGAATCGGAACAGCATTCGCTTTCAATCTGTCCTTCATCATATCTACGACACGGTAAAAGTCAGCACCGATGATGTCCATTTTATTTACATACGCCATTCTTGGAACGCCGTATTTGTCTGCTTGACGCCATACTGTTTCAGACTGTGGTTCAACACCACCTTTAGCGCAGAAAACCGCTACAGAACCATCAAGCACACGTAAAGATCTTTCTACCTCTACGGTAAAGTCCACGTGCCCCGGTGTGTCAATGATGTTGATTCTATGATCATTCCATTGCGCTGTTGTAGCAGCAGAAGTAATGGTAATACCTCTTTCCTGCTCCTGTTCCATCCAGTCCATCGTAGCAGCACCTTCATGTACTTCCCCGATTTTATGTGTTCTACCAGTGTAGAATAAGATTCTTTCTGTTGTCGTTGTCTTACCCGCATCGATGTGTGCCATTATACCGATATTACGGGTTTTTTCTAATGAAAACTGTCTAGGCACATTTCTTCCTCCTTTCTTTCGTAGGAATTGCTACAGAAAATATTGTTCCCAAATCATGAAATATTAAACAAATATGTGGTAATTCTCTAGTGTTGATGCGATTACCATCTATAGTGAGCAAATGCTTTGTTTGCTTCAGCCATTTTATGTGTGTCTTCTCTTTTCTTAACAGATGCACCCGTATTGTTTGCTGCATCCATAAGTTCCTTGGCTAATCTCTCATCCATGGTCTTTTCGCCTCTTTTACGAGTATAATTCACCAACCATCTTAGACCAAGGGTCTGTCTTCTTTCAGGTCTAACCTCTACTGGAACCTGATAGTTTGCACCACCAACACGTCTTGCCCTAACTTCTAGAACAGGCATAATGTTGTTTAATGCCTTTTCAAATACCTCTAATGGTTCTTGACCTGTTTTTTCTTTTATGATGTCAAATGCATCGTAAACAATTTTTTGTGCTGTACCTCTCTTACCATCTAACATAATGTTGTTGATAAGCTTCGTTACAACTTTGCTTCCATGTAATGGATCTGGTAATACTTCTCTTTTTGGTACATGTCCTTTTCTTGGCACTTTTCTTCCCTCCTTAAACACGAATTTCTCTCATCGGTACTCGACAACCTTAGCGATTGCCGTCGTGCGTCTTCAATGCTTTATATAAAATCCACCTTCCGGGAAGGTGGATGCATCTCCGCTCGACGTTACTATTTCTTAGGTCTCTTCGCACCGTACTTAGATCTTGCCTGCATTCTGTTTTTAACACCTGCAGTATCAAGGGTACCTCTTACAATGTGGTATCTAACCCCAGGTAAGTCTTTTACCCTTCCTCCTCTGATTAAAACAACGCTGTGCTCTTGTAGGTTGTGTCCAACACCTGGTATATATGCAGTTACTTCTATACCATTTGTCAATCTTACCCTTGCAACTTTTCTAAGCGCTGAGTTAGGCTTCTTAGGAGTTACAGTCTTTACTGATGTACATACACCTCTTTTTTGAGGAGCGCTGATATCAGTAGCTCTTCTGTGGATGGAGTTAAACCCTTTTTGTAAAGCTGGGGCTGTAGATTTGTACTCTACCTTTTCTCTCCCTTTACGTACTAACTGGCTAATTGTAGGCATTCTGTGCACCTCCTTCCAAAATGGTAATTATATTATTATAGGAATAATAATTCCTATCAAAACCTATGCTATAATTCTCACTTCAAAATAACTGCCGTAGCAGCAGCAACTTCAATGCCGCATGCCTTCCCAAGCTTTTTCATGGATTCCACGTAAACAATCTGGGTCTGCTGCTCTTTCGCCGCATCCTCAATGCTTGTCGTTACGTGCCTTTCAGCATCTTTGGCAATAAACAGCGTTTGAGCTTTGCCTTCTTTTACGGCTTTAATTCCTTGTTTTGTTCCTACAATCAATTTGTTTTGATTCTTCAATTCTTCTAACATATAGTTTCCTCCTTTAATAAACACCTGAAAGATTATGTGTTACCACATAATCTTTCAATGTATCTAAAAAGTCCACTATCCAGTCAATTTACACACTTAACTATTTTAGCACTTACACTATCTACTGTCAATAACTATTTGAACGTATTGACCTCTTCTTGCAGATCATGTTCAATAGCAATGTCTTTGTATCTTCGCATACCTGTACCGGCAGGAATCAACTTTCCGATGATGACATTTTCCTTCAGTCCGATTAAGTGATCCTCTTTTCCTTTAATTGCAGCCTCCGTAAGTACCCTCGTAGTCTCTTGGAAAGATGCCGCAGAAAGGAAGGACTCTGTAGCCAAGGATGCCTTTGTGATTCCTAAGAGTACACGCTTGCCCATGGCAGGTCTTCCACCGGTTTCTTCGATCTTTCTATTTTCTTCCTCAAATTCGTAAATGTTAACCAGCCCGCCAGGCAGCATATCCGTGTCCCCAGCATCCTCTATCTTAACTTTCGCAATCATCTGTCTAACAATAACTTCGATATGCTTGTCATTAATATCAACACCTTGCATTCTGTAAACCCGCTGTACTTCTTTTACCATATACTGCTGAACGCCGCTGACGCCTTTAATGCGTAACATATCATGGGGATTAATAGAACCTTCTGTAATCTCATCCCCAGCTTCAATTTTCTCACCATTTTTCACCTTGATTCGTGAGCCATACGGTATGGAATAGGTTCTACTTTCTCCATCGTCTGCTGTTATCACCACTTCACGCTTTTTCTTCGTTTCATTGATGGTGACAACACCATCGATTTCGGAGATGATTGCCAAACCTTTCGGTTTACGGGCTTCAAATATTTCTTCAACCCTTGGAAGACCTTGGGTAATATCCGCTCCTGCAACACCACCGGTATGGAAGGTACGCATGGTAAGCTGGGTACCTGGCTCACCGATGGACTGTGCGGCAATAATACCTACGGCTTCTCCAACATTTACGGCTTCTCCAGTTGCAAGGTTTCTTCCATAACATACGCCACAAACACCATGTTTTGTTCTGCAATGAAGCACTGTTCTCATTTTTATCCGCTTAATCCCGGCATCTATGATTTTATCTGCAATTTTTTCTGTGATCGGCTTACCGGCTTCAACGATGATCTCACCTGTTTCAGGGTGGATAACATCCTCAAATGGATATCTACCCACAATTCTGTCGTATAAGCCTTCAATGATTTCGTTGCCGTCTCTAAAGTCTTCAACATAAATTCCTTCATTGGTTCCACAGTCAATTTCACGTACGATAACATCCTGACTGACGTCAACCAATCTCCTCGTCAAATAACCGGAGTCAGCCGTACGCAGAGCTGTATCAGCAAGACCTTTTCTAGCACCATGGGTGGATAAGAAGAATTCCAATACAGACAAACCTTCCCGGAAATTTGCTTTGATTGGCATTTCCATCGTATGTCCGGATGCATTGGCCATCAAGCCCCGCATTCCACCTAACTGCCGGATCTGGTTCTTACTACCCCTCGCACCGGAATGCGCCATGATAAATACGTTGTTTAACTTATCAAGACTTTTCATCAAGGCATCCGTAACTTTTTCTGTTGTTTCCTGCCATGTTTGGATAACCTTCTCATATCTTTCTTCGTCGGAAATCAAGCCTCTTCGATAAGCCTTTTCATATTTATCAACTCTCTCATCAGCTTCTGAAAGAAGCTGCTCTTTCTCCTTAGGTATCTCCATATCAGATACACTGATAGTAATAGCACCTACTGTTGAATAGTGGAAACCCATCTGTTTGATATGATCCAACATTAACGCCGTTACAGTATTTCCATGGACTCTAAAACACTTATCTATGATCTTACCCAAAGACTTCTTGTCACAAAGGAAATCTACCTCTAGTGCATACGCATCTTTTTCTCTATCAACAAATCCCATATCCTGCGGAATCTTTTCATTAAATATAAATCTTCCTACCGTACTCTCAACCAATTTGCCCGGGTCATCCTTATGAAGCTTCCTGCGGACTTTAACCCTAGCATGTAGATTAACGGTTTTGCTTTCATAGGCCATCAGCATTTCCTGATAGTCTCTGAAAATCATACCTTCACCCTGTACGCCTGATTCTTCTACTGTCAAATAATAGCTGCCTAGGACCATATCCTGTGTTGGTGTTGTAATCGGTGATCCATCCTTTGGTGCAAGGATATTATTAACGGATAGCATTAAAAATCTTGCTTCAGCTTGCGCTTCCACGGAAAGTGGAACGTGAACAGCCATTTGGTCTCCGTCAAAGTCCGCATTATACGCTGTACAAACAAGGGGATGAAGCTTAATGGCCTTGCCTTCTACCAGTATTGGTTCGAAAGCCTGAATGCCTAGTCTATGAAGGGTCGGAGCACGGTTTAATAGTACAGGATGCTCTTTAATAACTTCCTCCAATACATCCCACACTTCTCCTCTTACTCTTTCAACCATCCGCTTCGCACTCTTGATGTTATGGGCATAGCCATCATTGACAAGCTTTTTCATAACAAAAGGTTTGAATAATTCCAAAGCCATCTTTTTCGGCAAACCACATTGATAAAACTTTAGTTCTGGTCCAACAACGATAACCGAACGTCCTGAATAGTCAACACGCTTTCCAAGAAGATTCTGTCTGAAGCGGCCTTGCTTTCCCTTTAACATATCTGATAAAGATTTTAGCGGCCTATTGCCTGGTCCGGTAACAGGTCTTCCCCTTCTTCCGTTATCAATCAACGCATCCACTGCTTCTTGAAGCATCCTCTTTTCATTGCGCACAATGATATCAGGTGCCCCTAAATCCAGAAGACGCTTTAATCGATTGTTTCTATTAATCACTCTTCTGTATAAGTCATTTAAGTCAGAAGTAGCGAAACGACCACCATCTAGCTGTACCATAGGTCTTAAGTCTGGAGGAATTACCGGAATAACATCCAAAATCATCCACTCCGGTTTGTTTCCTGACTTTCTAAAGGCTTCTACTACTTCCAATCTACGGATGGTACGAATACGTTTTTGTCCCGAACTATCTCTAAGCTTTAATCGCAAATCCTTTGTCAATTTTTCTAAATCGATCTTTCTTAGGATTTCTTTAATAGCTTCTGCACCCATAGATGCCTTAAATGCACTGCCATATTTATCTCGATACTCTCGATATTCCTTCTCACTGAGCATTTGCTTATAGCTCAGAGATGTCTCTCCTGTATCTGTAACGATATAAGATGCAAAGTATAAAACTTTTTCCAGTGAACGGGGAGACATATCTAAAAGCAATCCCATCCTGCTGGGGATGCCTTTGAAATACCAAATATGTGATACTGGAGCGGCTAATTCGATATGCCCCATCCGCTCCCGTCTAACCTTGGATTTTGTAACTTCAACACCACAGCGGTCACAAACAACACCTTTATATCGAACGCGTTTGTATTTACCACAGTGGCATTCCCAGTCCTTTGTGGGGCCAAAAATCTTTTCACAAAACAGCCCCTCTTTTTCAGGCTTTAAGGTTCTATAGTTAATAGTTTCGGGCTTTTTTACTTCCCCTTTAGACCAGCTTCGGATTTTTTCCGGTGAAGCTAAGCTGATTTTGATTGACTCAAAATTATTCAGTTCAAACAAGGGCTTTCTCTCCCTTCCTTTTGATTTAAAAGATATTCCTTCTGGCGTTCATTCTATAGATCGTCATCATACTCTTCATAATCACTGTAATCTGATTCGACGATATAATCTTCTTCATTGGTGAATTCTTCTTCATAGTCGTCGCCTTGTTCCGTATCATCCTTTTCATTTTCCGATGTATACTCTTCTTCATAAGTATTGTAATCATCGCCTTCAAGGATAACATTTAAGTCACTTATATCATCTTCCACAGATTCTTTGATTTCAATTTCAGCATCTTCTTCTGTCAATACTTTGACATCCAATGCCAAACTTTGAAGTTCTTTAATTAATACTTTGAAGGACTCCGGTACACCTGGTTCAGGAATATTCTCGCCCTTAACAATGGATTCATATGTTTTAACACGACCTACCACATCGTCGGATTTCACCGTCAAGATTTCCTGCAGTGTATGGGCAGCACCATATGCCTCTAATGCCCAAACCTCCATCTCACCAAAACGCTGACCTCCAAACTGTGCTTTACCGCCCAAAGGCTGCTGTGTAACCAATGAGTAAGGCCCCGTACTTCTGGCGTGAATTTTATCATCAACCAAATGATGCAGTTTTAGCATATACAGATAGCCTACGGTTACTCGATTATCAAAAGGTAGCCCGGTTCTACCATCATGCAATGTTAACTTGCCATCTTCCGGATAACCACACTGAGCCAATACTTCTCTGATATTATGCTCGTTGGCTCCGTCAAATACCGGCGTAGCTACTTCCCAACCCATCTTCTTAGCTGCAAGGCCCAAGTGTACCTCAAGTACCTGTCCGATATTCATACGGGATGGAACCCCCAATGGATTGAGCACTACCTGCAATGGTGTACCATCTTCCAAGAAAGGCATATCTTCTTCAGGAAGCACCCTTGAGATAACCCCTTTATTACCATGGCGACCTGCCATCTTGTCGCCAACATTGATTTTTCTTTTCTTGGCTATATAACACCTTACCAGTACATTCACACCTGGTGGCAGTTCATCACCGTTTTCCCGTGTAAATACCTTTACATCCACAATGATCCCGGACTCACCATGAGGCACTCGAAGAGATGTATCCCTTACTTCTCTTGCTTTTTCGCCGAAGATGGCACGCAATAGCCTTTCTTCCGCTGTCAGTTCTGTTTCACCCTTTGGCGTCACTTTACCAACCAATATATCTCCTGACTTAACTTCTGCACCGATACGAATAATGCCTCGATCATCCAGGTCTCTTAATGCTTCCTCACCTACATTTGGTATATCTCTTGTAATTTCTTCAGGTCCCAACTTCGTATCTCTGGCTTCCGCTTCATATTCCTCAATATGAATGGAAGTAAGGGCATCTTCCATAACGAGCCTTTCATTTAACAGAATAGCATCCTCGTAGTTATAGCCTTCCCACGTCATAAAACCGATCAGCAGGTTTCGACCTAATGCAATTTCGCCCATATCGGTTGAAGGTCCATCTGCAATGGTATCTCCTTTTCCAACATGTTCACCTTTATTGACAATCGGTCTCTGGTTGATACATGTTCCTTGATTGGAACGTTTAAATTTTAAAAGCTTATATTTATCTTTTCCACCGTCAGAATCTCTTCTAATAATAATCTCGTCAGCAGAAACTCTCTCTACGATGCCCGCATTTTTTGCTAGGACAACAGCTCCTGAATCCTTAGCTGAAACGAACTCCATACCTGTACCAATAATAGGCGCATCCGTTTGAAGCAGCGGAACAGCTTGACGCTGCATGTTTGCACCCATCAAGGCTCTATTGGCGTCATCATTTTCTAAGAAAGGAATCATGGCTGTAGCCACAGATACCACCTGTTTTGGAGAAACGTCCATATAGTCTGCTTCTTCTTTAGGGACAACATCAATACCACCGTTTAATGTTCTGGCAGTAACCCTTCGATTAACAAATCTGCCTTCTTCATCCAACGGTTCGTTGGCCTGTGCAATAATGAACTTATCTTCCTCGTCCGCCGTTAAGTAATCAATTCTCTCTGTTACGACGCCTCGTTTTTTGTCAACCTTCCGATAAGGAGCCTCTATAAAACCATAATCGTTAATCCGTGCATAGGAACTTAAAGAACCGATCAGACCAATGTTTGGACCTTCAGGGGTCTCTATAGGACACATCCGTCCATAGTGGGAATGATGCACGTCTCGAACCTCGAAACCTGCTCGTTCCCTTGATAAACCACCTGGTCCCAAGGCTGATAATCTTCTCTTATGTGTTAATTCAGCCAACGGATTTGTCTGATCCATGAACTGGGACAACTGGCTGCTTCCAAAGAACTCTTTAATGGCCGCAGCCACTGGTCGAATATTGATTAGCGCTTGCGGTGTAATGACATCGATGTCTTGGATGGTCATTCTTTCTTTAACAACTCTCTCCATCCTTGACAGACCGATTCTAAATTGATTTTGTAATAATTCTCCAACGGAACGCAGTCTTCTGTTTCCTAAGTGGTCAATATCATCAACTTCTCCAACACCATGGGCCAAGTTCAATACATAGCTGACGGACGCCACGATATCATCAATAATGATATTTTTAGGTGACAGTTCTCGGCTTCTTTCTTTTAAAGCCTCTTTTATCTGGTTCTCATCTTTATAAAGATCTAATATCTCTTTTAGTACTGGGAAATACACGCGTTCTTCCAGGTTTATATCATCTATGTTGAAAGATATGTATTCCTTAATATCTACGAAATTATTTCCAATTACTTTTACAACTTTTCCATCTTCACCAATAATATTAACGGCTTTGATTCCTGAATTCTCGATGGCGATAGCTGTATCTCTGTCTATTTTATAACCTTCCTCTACGAATATTTCACCTGTATGAGGATTTATAACATTTTCTGCAGCTTTAAAGCCGCTAATTCTGTTTACAATGCCCAATTTTTTATTATATTTATATCTACCTACCTTAGCTAAATCATATCTTTTGGGATCAAAAAACAGAGAATCCAGAAGGGATCTGGCGCTTTCAACCGTTGGTGGTTCACCAGGTCTTAATTTCTTGTATATCTCTAACAATCCCTCTTCTTGAGATTTGGTATTATCCTTATCTAAGGTATTCATCAATCTTTCGTCTTCACCAAGCAGTTGTATGATTTCCGTATCTGTACCATAGCCAAGGGCCCTTAAGAGTGCCGTGGCAGGCTGCTTTCTTGTTCTATCCACCCTTACAGAAATCACATCATTGGAATCTGTTTCATATTCCAACCAAGCACCTCTGTTTGGAATAACAGTTGTTGAAAACAGTCTTTTTCCTGTTTTATCAATTTGAACAGCATAATAAGGACCAGGAGAACGTACCAACTGACTAACGATAACTCTCTCTGCTCCATTGATAATAAAGGTTCCCTTATCTGTCATTAAAGGGAAATCCCCCATAAATACTTCCTGCTCTTTTACTTCGCCTGTTTCCTTATTAATAAGTCTTACCTTTACTTTAAGCGGTGCAGCATAGGTTGCATCTCTCTCTTTACACTCTTCTACTTCATATTTGGGTTCTCCATCAATGGAGTAGTCTATGAATTCAAGAATCAGGTTGCCAGTATAATCTTGGATAGGCGAAATATCCTCAAAAACCTCTCGTAAACCCTCCTTTAAAAACCATTCATAGGACTTGCTTTGGATTTCAATTAAATTCGGTAGATCAACAACTTCTTCAATCTTTGAATAGCTCATCCTTGTTGTTTTCCCGAACTGAATAGGATGTGGCATTTTCTTCACCCCTTGTAGTAATAATAAGAAGCCAATGTATCATCAAAACCAAAATGGTTTTTTATAACCCATAGGAAATTATAATCATTTGTATCTATATTAAAGAAACCGACATGATTTGACACCAGCTTCTACATCGACAAATCACTGTATTACCCTTATATTTTCCAGAATTTCATTCTGGCCAAATAAGCATTACTCCGTTTAGTATTTCCATGAGACATGGAATTTATACCACTTCCTGAAAATATTGACTTGTATGGCATTATATAATGCTATCATAAACGTCTTTCCTTGTCAAGCGTTGGTTTTTATGTTATAATATACTTTGTATGTGGTTATTTGTTTGTCCTTTATTTACCAATCTCATCGTATTGGTATTTTTTTGTTTTGGCAAATAAAAAGGTACTCTGGATATTTCCAGAGTGCCTTTTTGATTTTAGTTTCAGTTGAATTATTTTACTTCTACTGTAGCGCCAACTTCTGAAAGTTTTGCTTTGATGTCGTCTGCTTCTGCTTTTGATATGCCTTCTTTTAATGTCTTAGGCGCGCCGTCTACAAGATCCTTAGCTTCTTTTAATCCAAGGCCTGTTAGTTCTCTTACAACTTTGATAACTTTAATTTTTTCAGCGCCAGCACTTGCTAATACAACATCAAATTCTGTTTTCTCTTCAGCTGCAGGAGCTGCTGCTGCTCCAGCACCAGCAACCATAACAGGAGCTGCTGCAGAAACACCAAACTCTTCTTCACATGCTTTTACTAATTCATTTAACTCTAAAACTGTCATACCCTTTATAGCTTCAATAATTTGCTCTTTTGTCATTTTCAATACACCTCCGAAATTATTAAATAATGATTAAGCTTCAGCGCCGCCCTCTTTTTTATCAACGATTGCTTGAAGTAAGTAAGCCAAGTTGGATACAGGTGACTTGATGCTTCCAAGAAACTTAGCAAGCAATACTTCTCTTGATGGGATTTCAGCAATAGCCTTAACTTTTTCTAAGTCGCAATATGCGCCCTCTACAACCCCAGCTTTTAATTCTAGTTTTTTATGATCCTTAGCAAAGTCATTTAAGACTTTTGCAGGTGTTACTGGATCATCATATCCAAAAGCAATGGCATTCGGCCCAGTTAAATCGCCAAGCAAAGCTTCATAGCCTGTTTCCTTAGCAGCAAGTCTTGTCAATGTATTCTTGTATACTTTGTAATCTACACCAGCTGCTCTCATTTTGCTTCTTAGTTCTGTTACTTCTTCAACATTTAAGCCGCGGTAGTCTACAACAATGGCTGATTGTGCCTTGCTAAATTTTTCTTTGATTTCTTCAACGGCCTGCTTTTTTATCTCTAAGTTGTTTGACATTTGGGTGTCCACCTCCTCTACTTCATGGAAACTCCTCTTCGGTTTTGCTATGAGCAAACAAAACCTCTCTACCGTAGACATAGAGAGGTTCTATAATTTCTTAAGAATCTATAGATAATTACCTCGGCAGGCAAATTTAAGTCCATTGGACACCTACTGTCTACGGTTTATATTCATTTTTTCTGCAACAGATTGAATTATACCATCATTATTCTAATCTGTCAACAAATATTATTGCTTTATGCCATAACTTTAACTGGATTTATTTTAACACCAGGTCCCATTGTGCTGGTAACAACAACGCTTCTTAAGTATTGTCCCTTTGCTGCTGCTGGCTTCGCTTTAACAACCGCTTCCATTAAAGCATGGAAGTTATCTGCTAGCTTTTCATTACCAAAGGATACTTTTCCAATTGGAACGTGGATAATGTTTGTTTTATCCAATCTGTATTCAACTTTACCTGCTTTAATCTCTTTTACAGCTTTCTCAACGTCAAAAGTAACTGTTCCAGATTTTGGGTTAGGCATTAACCCTTTAGGTCCAAGAACGCGACCAAGTCTTCCAACTAAACCCATCATGTCTGGTGTAGCAACAACAACATCGAAGTCAAACCAGTTTTCTTTTTGAATCTTTTCAACCATATCTTCTGCTCCAACATAGTCTGCACCGGCAGCTTCAGCTTCCTTAGCCTTATCTCCCTTTGCAAATACAAGTACTTTTCTAGTTTTACCTGTACCATGAGGCAGTACAATTGCACCTCTTACCTGTTGGTCTGCATGTCTAGAGTCAACACCCAGTTTAATATGGGCTTCTACAGTTTCATCAAACTTAGCTTTCGCTACTTGAATGACTAAATTAAACGCTTCGTTTGGCTCGTATAATTGCGCTTTATCAATAAGCTTTGCGCTTTCTACATATTTTTTTCCTCTTTTTGGCATTTCGTTTACCTCCTTGTGGTTATAGCGGTTTGAGAATACCTCCCACGCGATTTGCTAACAAACATTATTCTTCTACTACAATACCCATACTTCTTGCAGTACCTTTGATCATACTGATTGCTGTTTCTAAGCTACCAGCATTTAAGTCAGGCATTTTTAATTCAGCAATTTCCTTCACTTTATCAATAGATACCTTTGCAACCTTCGTTTTGTTTGGTGTGCTTGAGCCGCTTTCAATTTTCGCAGCTTTCTTTAACAAAACAGCCGCTGGTGGCGTTTTCGTAATGAAAGTAAAGGATCTGTCTTGGTAAACAGTAATTACTACTGGTATGATTAACCCCGCTTGTTCTGCTGTCCTTGCGTTGAACTCTTTGCAGAATTGCATTATATTAACACCCTGTTGTCCAAGTGCCGGACCTACTGGTGGTGCTGGAGTAGCTTTTCCTGCAGGAATTTGTAATTTTACTAAGCCTGTAACTTTTTTTGCCATAGTTACACCTCCTCATTTCGTTAATGATATTTCTGTTATCCAGTAAAACTTTATATTAAAGCATTGCAGCTTTTAAACACGGCTAAAGTTTTTCTACTTGAGTGAAATCCAGCTCTACAGGAGTTTCTCTACCAAACATAGAAATAAGAACCTTCAATGTATGCTTTTCTAAATTGATTCCCTTCACTGTCCCCATAAAGCTTTCAAAAGGTCCTGAGGTAACTTTAATCGTATCTCCAACCACCAAGTCAATTTCTGGAACCGGTTCAGCAATTCCCATATTTTTAATTTCTTCATCACTCAGTGGTATAGGTTTAGATCCGGGTCCTACAAATCCGGTTACACCCCTTGTGTTTCTGACCACGTACCACGATTCATCATTCATGATCATTTTGACAAGAACATAGCCAGGGAAGATTTTCTTCTGTTTTACCTTCTTCTTACCATTCTTAACTTCAATCTTTTCTTCTGTTGGTACAGCGACTTCATGGATTACTTCTTCCATGCCTCTATTTTCTACAATTTTTTCTATGTTTGCTTTCACTTTGTTCTCATGCCCAGAATAGGTGTGGACAACATACCATCTAGCTTTTTCAGACATTTCTTAGAATATCCCTATAGACTACTGTATAGGATACTCTTCCCTCCTTCACTATTTAATAATGAGTTGAAGAGCCTTCCCAAATATCGTATCTGCCAACCATAGTCCGATTGCAGCAAGCGTGCATGAGACAAGCACTAAAACCGTATATGAAGTTAAATCCTTCCTGTTAGGCCAGTTTACCTTTTTCAACTCTGCCCTTACGCCTTTGAAAAACTTTCCCCACTCAGCAGTCTTTCCCAGGTTATTCGTATTCGTTTGTGTTGACATATACCAATTCACATCCTTATTATACGTTTAATTACGCAAACACATCATCCAACAGTAGATTACTTTGTTTCTTTGTGACTTGTATGGGTTCTGCAAAACTTACAGTATTTTTTCATTTCAAGTCTGTCAGGATCATTTTTCTTGTTTTTCATTGTGTGATAGTTTCTTTGTTTGCATTCTGTACATGCAAGGGTAATTTTTACTCTCATCTTTACACCTCCTAAAGCCCGCTGTATATCTCAATTATCTCGCAAATCGACGCAGATATCTCATTATAATACCCATCACTTAATAAACCTATCACAATTTACCATTGATGTCAATATTGTTTTTGCTATACTCTTGTGCCAACCGCTTCAAGCTATATCTACTGTCGCCTGTGTTTTATAAGCATCTTCCAGATTAGAAACCCCTAATAGTATAACCAATATTTTCTATAACTATGATACGACTCGAAAAGTATTTATTTGGTATACATTGTTTCTCCACGGCAAAGCGCTTTGATACGGAACAAAACAAGAATATGGCAATTCCAACCGAGGCAACTGCGATAATTGATTAGTAGAATATTCCATGTGTACAATATTTTAAAGGACTAGGCTTGGTATGCAAACCTAGTCCCATATATACTATTCATTTATTATGGACAAATTACTCAATGATTGTAGCAACAGCACCAGCACCAACTGTTCTTCCACCTTCACGGATCGCAAATCTTAATCCTTCTTCGATGGCGATTGGTGTGATTAATTCGATTGTCATTGTGATGTTGTCTCCAGGCATACACATTTCCATTCCTTCTGGTAATGTGATTGATCCTGTTACGTCTGTTGTTCTAAAGTAGAACTGTGGTCTGTATCCTTGGAAGAATGGTGTATGTCTTCCGCCTTCTTCTTTCTTTAATACGTAGATTTGTGCTTGGAATTTTGTATGTGGCTTGATTGATCCCGGCTTCGCTAATACTTGACCTCTTTCGATCTCGTCTCTTTGTACACCTCTTAATAATGCTCCGATGTTATCTCCAGCTTGTGCTTGGTCAAGAAGCTTTCTGAACATTTCTACCCCTGTTACGACTACTTTTCTTGGTGCTTCTGTTAATCCTACGATTTCTACTTCGTCTTGTACTTTTACTGTTCCTCTTTCTACTCTTCCTGTTGCTACTGTTCCTCTACCTGTGATAGAGAATACGTCCTCTACTGGCATTAGGAATGGCTTGTCAACTTCTCTTTGTGGCTCTGGAATGTAGCTGTCTACTGCTTCGAATAATTCTACGATCTTGTCTCCCCATGATCCCATTGGATCGTTTAATGCTTGTAATGCTGATCCTTTGATGATTGGTGTGTCATCTCCTGGGAATTCATATTCGTTAAGTAATTCTCTTACTTCCATTTCTACTAATTCTAGTAATTCTTCATCATCTACCATGTCACATTTGTTTAGGAATACTACGATGTATGGTACCCCTACCTGTCTTGATAACAGGATGTGCTCTCTTGTTTGTGGCATTGGTCCGTCTGTTGCTGCACATACTAGGATCGCTCCGTCCATCTGTGCTGCTCCTGTAATCATGTTCTTTACATAGTCAGCATGGCCTGGGCAGTCTACGTGCGCATAGTGTCTGTTTGGCGTCTCATACTCAACGTGTGCTGTTGAGATTGTGATTCCTCTTTCTTTTTCTTCTGGTGCTTTATCGATTTGGTCAAATGCTACTGCTGATCCTAATCCGTATCTTTTGTGTAGTGTGATTGTGATCGCTGCTGTTAATGTTGTTTTACCGTGGTCAACGTGTCCTATTGTTCCAATGTTAACGTGTGGCTTATTTCTCTCAAATTTAGCTTTTGCCATTATTTTCTCCTCCTTGATTTGATAATAGTATGGATTTATGCAAACGCTGCATGATCATCATTAAGTAAACTTATCCGTGTGTATCGATATGTATAAACATTATAATGGAGCCCATGAGCAGATTCGAACTGCCGATCTCCGCCTTACCAAGGCGACGCTCTGACCTACTGAGCCACATGGGCACTCACTGTTAAATATTTTACTACTATGTGAAAGGGAAGTCAACAATTTTCATAAAAATTAAAGTTCCAATTTTAACTACTTCTTACTTCCAAATATCTTTCTAATTTTCTCTTTACTCTTTGTAGTGCATTATCGATGGATTTCACATGTCTCTCCAAATCAACAGCAATCTCCTGATACGATTTACCCTGAAGATAGAACATAAGCACTTTCCACTCTAGATCACTTAAGATTTCCCCCATTTTTGATTCAATATTTCCTAACTCTTCTCTGGAAATAATCAATTCTTCCGGATCAGAAATTTTGGCACCGGATAACACATCCAGCAGTGTTCTGTCTGATTCCTCATCATAGATAGGCTTGTTTAAGGAAACATAGGAATTAAGGGGTATATGCTTTTGTCTTGTTGCCGTTTTGATTGCCGTGATGATCTGCCTAGTAATACATAGTTCTGCAAAAACTCTAAAAGATGACAGCTTGTTCGGTTTAAAGTCACGAATCGCCTTAAAAAGTCCGATCATTCCTTCTTGGATAATATCTTCCCTATCCGCACCGATCAGAAAATAAGACCGCGCCTTTGCCCTAACAAAGTTCTTATACTTTTTTATAAGGTATTCCTGAGCTTTTGCGTCACCACTTCTGGCATTTTCAACAACTTCCTCGTCTACCATTGCTTCATACGTATGAAATATCTCTTTTTGTGCTTCCAAAGCCACCAGCATCGCCTCCGGCAATTTTCTTTTGTTGAAACAACAACACATTGTATGTAAAACACAAAAACTGTATTTCAATTATATCGTAATTCCTTTGATATCGTCAAGTTGATTCACTTATTTCGTCTCCATTTTTCAAGAATCTCAGCCACGCTTCCATCAATTCGCTCTTCAAGGGTAGAACGGTTTTTCTTCATGGTCTCTGTCTTTTTCGTGATATCATTTCCGATTTTTTCCACTTCTATTTTTAATTCTCTGACAGAAATCCGTGTTGCTCCACTCCCCAATACAACCTGTTGTTCGGCCCAGTCCGATGTGGCAACTCTAACTCTGTTTCTACGATCTTTCGTCAGTTCTTCAACCCTTTTCTCAATATAGGAGTCAGCCGTCTGATGCTCTTTGGTAAACACAACATCGACTCCCTTTGTCTGAATATGTTTAAGATTTGTACTCTTCACCAGGTGTGCATCAAAAACAACCACCACCGTTTCACCTGTAAAAGAACGATAATTCACCAGTATTTCTATTAGTTTTTCTCTTGCTTCCTCTAAACTTTCCTTCGCAATTTCTTTCAGATCAGACCATCCATTGATTACATTATACCCGTCAACCAGCAAATAATTTCTCAAAAATGATCACCCTATTTCCCCCGTGCTCTTTGCTTAACTACTTCGTACATCAGTATAGAAGCAGCTACCGATGCATTCAACGAACCTACTTTCCCCTTCATAGGCAGATTGACGACAAAATCGCACTTTTCTTTAATCAGTCTTCCTACACCCTGTCCTTCACTACCAATAACCAATGCAATCTTTCCTGTTAAATCACTGTCGTAGAAGGTTTTTTCTCCATCCATATCTGCACCCACAATCCAAAGTCCCTTCTGTTTCAACAGTTCAATTACTTGTACCAAATTGGATACCTTTGCAACCGGTACATATTCCAGTGCTCCAGCAGAACTTTTTGCTACTGTGGCCGTTAATCCCACCGCCCTTCTCTTAGGTATAATAATACCATGGGCACCGGCCGCATCGGCAGTTCTAATGATGGAACCTAAATTATGAGGATCCATAATCTCATCTAAAATAATAACAAAGGGCGCTTCCCCTTTACGAGAAGCATTTTCCAAAATGTCCTCAACCGAAACATAGTCATAAGCTGCCACATAAGCAATAATTCCTTGATGAGCTCTGGATTCCGACATTTTATCCAGTTTTTGTCTTTCTACGTACTGCACGGGTATTCCTCGGTCCTTTGCTATAGCAGCAATTTTGTTGATGGATCCTTGCTCCGCCCCTTTAGCAATCAGGATTTTGTCTATCTCTCTTTCTGATTTTAATGCCTCTAGTACCGGATTTCTTCCTTCAATCCGATCAGAATTATTCATATATCTTCACCTCTTAGATTAACTGACTTCTCTGTATTTTTCCCCAATAACACCTTAATTATATCTCATTAAATATTACGAAACTTCTCCCGTACCTCTGTCATTTTTCCGCAGCTCATAGCGCCTTCCGGACAGCTCTTTTGCAGGCAGTTTGGACCTGCATATTTAAACAGCGTAGGGGCCACCTGTCTAACCTCCCTCAGCATCCCCACAGCCAACTCACGTATTTCCCACTGAGCCCTTTCACAGCAGCGATGGTGAAAGAAATTCATCAAGGTACG
Organism: Bacillota bacterium; assembly: GCA_049324315.1. Taxonomy (GTDB): domain Bacteria; phylum Bacillota; class Clostridia; order Peptostreptococcales; family Thermotaleaceae; genus JBMOKU01. Next base: position 51,785 of record JBMOKU010000022.1, read on the forward strand.
GGCATTCATGGTAAAAACAATTTTTGTTTCACAAGCATTCGGAAAAACATATCTGGCATCTTCAATGGCCATTTTTTCAGATATGCTTTTCGCCTGTTTTTCCGTTTTGCCTTCTCCCCGCAGTCTCGCATAATGCTTTTCCTGAAGAATTTGTACCAATTCATTGTAGTTCTTTTGATCCTCTTCCATACATCGTATAAATCTTTCTTTCGCCTCCGGTACCGCCTGGATACTAGGTGGAATTATATAATCAAATTGATCTAATTTTACATATCTTTGAGATTGTTGGGAATAAGAAGCGATTCTATGCCTTACCAGTTGGTGTGTCAAAACTCTACTCACACCCTCTACAGCAAAAGTAAAAGAAACATGTTCAATCGGAGATTCATGTCCCATACCTACCAGCATGTCCAAAAACTTTTCAATTTTCTCAGCTGTCAAGTCTTTCATGATTTCTTCAACACCTACCGGAGAGTAACAGATTTTCGCTGCAGCAGCGACAATCTTCTCAGGATTCGGTGTATGTGCAATGAGCTCTACTTTCATCGTTTGCCCCCCTTGTTTTCTCATCTTCGTATCATCGTATTCTTTTTTAATTATCAACTTAGAAATTTAATTCATTAACTATAGTTGCTAGTTGCTGGTTGCTAGTTTCGGCGGGCGGGCATGGAAACCCGCCCTTACAGGAAATGCTAGAATCGTACCCACGACTTGCCTCTGCAGCGGACGAACACTGTTCGTCCCTACGTCTAACTTCTATCCTCTTCAGTGCTGCTCATGACACCAAATTCTTTGTAGGGAATAATGTGCAGAAAATACCCTCTAACCTTTGCCTTATAGACACCCGGGATCTCTTCCCGTACATCCATACCCTTTTCAGGATCATAGTATTCGATGACAGATTCTCCTTCTGTACTTGTTTGTTCAATAGACACCACTCTATAGGAAACCAGATTCTTCTCCAGCATAAAACCACCGTATCTATCTTCCACTGCTTTCATGACAAAAGCTTTAAACTTCGCTTCATCTCCACTTACATTCTTTACCTCATCAAAAAACAGCGACTTAGATATTAGTACAATAAATAGTACAAGGGTCAGTACTACCCACATTTTTTCTTTTGTCTTCACCGTAACACCTCGCATTTTTTCTCACGTCATTCTTCAGATTTCTCAATAATATCAATAGCCCGTAAGATGATCTGTTCCATTCTCTCACTTTGACCCATCAAATACAGATATCCAATCAGTGCCTCAAAACCCGTGGCATACTTATAATCGCTAATGTTCGCATTTTTAGGCACAGAGCCGGACTTTTGATTTCTTCCTCGCTTGAGTAGATTCCACTCTTCAGTACTCAATTCATTTTCTAATCCCCGGACAATCCGAGCCTGGGCAGAAGCCTTCACAAACCTGGTGGCTATTTTATGAAGATCATTTACGGATCCACCATACCTGCAGGTAATATACGTTCGTACATATACTTCATAAATGGCATCTCCCAGATAAGCATAGACCAACGGGGAAGTAAATTGAATTTCTTCTTCACTTTTTCTAGGCACACCTAACACTTGTAAAAAATCCATATTCATTCGTAAACCTGCCTTCTCTATAGAATTACGCCTTTAAACACTATATAATCCTTGCGGTACGCTGAGGACGGCGTCTCTGCAAAAGATAATACATTCCGTTCTAGAAGCGTACATCTATCATTATCCGTGATATATTTTCTTTCTTGATAGAATTTGTTATTTATGGTTCATTATGCATAAAATACTATTAGCATATTATCACAAAAGAAATTGATACTCAAGCAGCTCACAAAACAAAAGGTAAAATAGGGTTAGGCGTTACCACCTTACCCTATGCTACACTAATTATTCTTAAAAGACCACTTGACCCCTTGAGGCGTATCCTCAAGAATAACACCTCTTGCCTTCAAGTCATCTCGTATTTTGTCTGCCAGCGCAAAATTCTTTTCTTTTCGAGCTCTTTGACGTTCTTGAATCAGCTGGTCTATTTCTTCATCGAGACTGTCATCCATTTTCTTTACCAAGAGCCCCAGTACCCCGGAAAGTTCCGTCAGTAAACTATGGCTTTTCTCTACAAGAGCCTTGGACACCCCATCCTTTACCTTTGAATTCAATTCTTTCACCAACTCAAAAATGGCTGCTATCCCATCAGCTGTATTAAAATCGTCATCCATAGCCTCAATAAATTTTTCTCTATAGCCTTCAAATCCTTGATACAGTACCGCTTCTTCCTCTGTCATCTCCTGATCCGGAAGGTTCTTAATCATATGCTCCAAATTATTTTTTGTGTTATACAATCTTTCCAACCCGTTTGCTGACTGCTGCATCAATTCTCTGCTAAAGTTAACTGGATTGCGGTATTGAGCCGACAGTAAAAAGAACCTTACCACTTCTGGATCGAACTCTTTCAGTATATCTCTTACCGTAAAGAAGTTTCCCTTTGATTTTGACATTTTTTCGTTATCAATGGTAATATAACCGTTGTGTACCCAGTATTTTGCAAACGGTCTTCCCGTGCATGCCTCACTTTGGGCAATCTCATTTTCATGGTGAGGAAAGATCAAGTCTTGCCCTCCCCCGTGGATATCAATGGTTTCACCTAAATATTTTGTTGACATGACAGAGCATTCAATGTGCCAGCCTGGTCTTCCTTCTCCCCATGGACTTTCCCATCCAGGCTCTCCTTCTTTTTTTGCTTTCCACAGGGCAAAATCCATGGGATTCTTCTTCACTTCGTTTACTTCGATTCTCGCTCCAGCTTCCAGATCTTCCAAGCTCTGTTTTGATAGTTTTCCATATTCCTCAAATCTCATGGTATCATAATAAACATCTCCATTGACCACATAAGCATATCCCTTGCCAATAAGATCCTGTATAAAATCAATGATCTCCTTCACATTTTCTGTAACCTTAGGATGAATATCTGCTTTTTTTATACCCAAAGCACCCGCATCTTTATAGTACTCTTCAATATACTTTTCACTGACTTCACTTGCTGATATCCCCTCTTCATTAGCCTTAACGATGATTTTGTCATCAATATCCGTAAAATTTTGTACATAGGTTACTTTATAACCTCGATACTCGAAATATTTTCTCATGGCATCAAAGACAACAAAAGGTCTGGCATTACCGATATGAAAGTAATTATATACCGTAGGCCCGCAAACATACATTTTGATTTCTCCTGAAGTTATAGGTACAAATTCTTCCTTTGTTCTAGTTAGCGTATTATACAGTTTCATGATTTTTTTCCTCCTTTGCATTTTTAAAACCCATCATCTCTTTTTCCAATTCAACAATTCGTTTTCTTAAGCATTCTATCTCTTCAGCAATAGGGTCTGGCAGCCTTACTTGGTCTAAGTCTACATCCGGTTTATGAATATTGCGAAGCTTCACATTATCTTTGATAACTATATGCCCTGGCACACCAACAACCGTACAATTTTCCGGGACTTCCCGAAGCACCACAGAGCCGGAGCCAATTTTCGAATTATCGCCCACTTTAAAGGGGCCTAGTATTTTCGCACCACTGCTGATAACAACATTATTTCCAATTGTCGGATGTCTCTTTCCACTTTCTTTACCGGTTCCTCCTAAGGTTGCCCCTTGATAGATGGTAACATCATTCCCAACTTCAGCCGTTTCACCGATGACTACCCCCATACCATGGTCAATAAACAAGCGTTTTCCAATTTTGGCTCCCGGGTGAATTTCAATACCGGTAAAAAACCGACTGATTTGCGAAATAACCCTTGCCAGTACAACAAAGCCTTTTCGATGAAGCTTATGTGCTACTCTATGAGAAATGATGGCATGCACGCCCGGGTAGCACAGGAGAACTTCCAACTTGCTCTTCGCAGCTGGGTCCCTTTCTAAAACAGCCTCAATATCCTCTTTGATTTCTTCCAAGAACTTACTCATACCTTATCACACCTCCACAATCTTAAACATATAACGGGCGGGCATGGAAACCCTCGAACGGGCAGGCGTGGAAACCTGCCCCTACATGGTCACACCCATCAATCAATGTAGGGGGCGGTTTCCATGCCGCTCCGGTTCTTCAATGCCGCGTCATTCTACTTTAACCTTACAAATAAAAAACTTCGTATCTGTAACAATACAGAGACGAAGTTTATCCGCGGTTCCACTCTGCTTAGGCAATATAGCCTCAGCTCTTCAGCCGATAACGGGGCTTTCCGGTTGCGCCTACTCTCGTGCTGACAAACGTAAAATCGTCAACACTATTCAGACAACGACTCATAGGTGCATTTCGGTATAAACATAACACAAGCTACTCTCAGCCTCTGATAGCTTTTCTCTGTCTGCCTGTTTAAACTTACTCTCCTAATCAATGTCGATACTACCCTATCAAATTCTCTTTTACATATTCTATGCGAGAAAGTATATTTTGTTTTCCTAAAATTTTAATAATTAACGGTAAATCTGGTCCATGGACTGCGCCTGTCAATAGGACCCGTATTGGCATAAAGAGATTTTTTCCCTTGATTCCCGTTTCTTTCTGAATTTCCTTAAATACTTTGCCTCCAAATTCTTCATCAATGATGTCTGCACCCTTTACTTTTTCTGTAAAGACATCCATCAGCTGTGGAAGATGCTCCAACTTTAAAATTGCTTCGGCTTCCTCGTCTTCCGGCTGTATTTCCGTTTTAAAGAAGATATCCACCATGTCTACAATTTCACCCACGTAGGATAATCTGTCTTTTAAAACTGTTACCATATCCTTTAACCAATCATATTTCTCTGCTGCTTCTTGCTCGGTAATATATCCTGAATTGACTAAATGAGGTATCGCCAGGTCAGTAATTCGTTCTACACTGCTTTGCTTGATATAATGAGCATTAATCCAATTCAACTTGTCAGTATCAAATACACCGCCGCTTTTTGAAACCCTCTCCAAAGAGAATTTCTCAATCAGTTCTTCCATGGAGAATATCTCTTGATCATCCTCCGGACTCCATCCCACCAGTGCGATATAGTTAACCAAGCCCTCTGGCAGATAACCCTTTCTTTTAAAGTCTTCTACCGCCACATCACCGTGACGCTTGCTGAGTTTCTTTTTTTCTCGATTCAATATATTAGGTAAATGGACAAACTGCGGTGCTTCCCAGCCAAAGCATTCATATAAAAATACATGCTTTGGCGTAGAGATTAGCCATTCTTCACCTCGAATAACCTGAGTAATACCCATCAGATGATCATCCACGACAACAGCAAAGTGATAGGTAGGAAACCCGTCAGATTTCATCAGCACTTGATCATCTATGTCATTTGTATTGACAACCACATTTCCTCTAACTACGTCAAAAAACTGGATATCTTTATTTCTAGGAAGCTTCATCCGAATGACGTATGATTCTCCCTTTTCTATCCGCTCTCTTGCCTCATCTAAAGAAATATCTCTGCAGTGACCATCATATTTTGGGTCCAATCCAGCGGCCTTCTGGGCTTCTCTTACCTCTTCCAATCTTTCCCTCGAGCAGAAGCAATAATAGGCATAGCCTTTCTCTAGAAGCTCTTGAATATACCTTTGATAAATATCCAGCCTTTCTGATTGTATATAAGGTCCATATTCGCCTTTTTGAATCAATTGATCTTGGTTTATGACAGCACCTTCATCATGAACAACGCCTGCCCACGCTAAAGATTGGATCATATTCTCTATGGCACCTTCTACAAATCTTGTTTGGTCCGTGTCCTCAATCCTTACAATATATTTACCCCCATGCTTTTTAGCATATAGGTAGTTATACAAAGCAGTCCTTAAACTCCCAATATGTACAAACCCAGTGGGGCTGGGAGCAAACCTTACTCTTACTGTCATGTATTCCTTCCTCCTAACAAACTTCCTTTGTTTCACTATTAGTTTATTATATCCCAATTTATTTTTGTTATCAAGGGATTTAACCTTCTACAAAAAGAAGGGCGGCTAATAAGTAACCGCCCCTTCTATGCTTTATACATTTACGCCTTCAAAATGGTTATTTAGTCCTGCGGGACGGCACGGAGATCGTCCCCTACAAAAGATAATACATTCTGTTTTGGAAGCGTAGATCTTTAATACGCCTTCGCTACATATACCATATGTTTTGCTTCCTTGCCACAGAAGTGACACTTGTCACCCAAATCTTCTTGTTCAAAAGGAATACATCGAATGGTTGCTCCCGTTTCTGCCTTGATATTGTCCTCACATTCTCTGTTTCCACACCACATTCCCTTGGCAAAGCCCGGGTCTTCTTCCATTCTCTTTTTAAAGCTTTCAAAGTCTTTAACATAGAAGGTTTTTTCGTCCCTATGTTTTCTTGCTTTTTCAAGAAGTCCATCATGAATGTCATCTAATAATTGCAATACAGTTTCTCTTAGCCTATCCATCGGAACTGCCTTTTTCTCAAGCGTATCTCTTCTAAAGATCATCACTTGATTATTCTCGATATCTCTTGGTCCTATCTCAATACGAATTGGAACCCCTTTCATTTCCCACTCGTTAAACTTCCAGCCTGGTGAGTAGTTTTCATTATCATCAATTTCAATTCGAATATCATCGCCTAATTCCTTCTTCAACGCATATACTTTATCCAATACGCCAGGCTTGTGCTGTGCAATCGGAATGATCACCACTTGTGTAGGTGCAACTCTTGGAGGAAGAACCAAACCTCTATTGTCTCCATGAACCATAATGATACCACCGATCAGTCTCGTCGAAACACCCCAGGAAGTATGATATGGATTCTGAATTTCCCCATTTCGACCTAAGAATGTAATCTCGAATGCACTGGTAAAATGCTGTCCCAGATTATGGGATGTTCCGGCTTGCAACGCTTTCCCGTCATGCATCAAGGCTTCCATCGTATAGGTTGCATAAGCCCCCGCAAACTTCTCTTTATCGCTTTTTCTTCCCGTAACAACAGGCATTGCCATCAGCTGTTCAGCCGTCTCTTTATAAATATTCAACATTTGAAGAGTTTCCTGCTGCGCTTCATCGTAGGTTTCATGCAGTGTATGTCCTTCTTGCCATAGAAACTCAGAAGTTCTTAAGAATGGTCTCGTTGCCTTTTCCCATCGCACAACGCTGCACCATTGATTAAATAAATAAGGCAGCTCTCTATAGGATTTCAGCCATTTTGCATACATGGAACAAATAATAGTTTCTGAAGTAGGACGTACACAAAGTCTCTCCTGCAGTTCTTCCTTTCCACCATGGGTTACCCAGGCTACTTCCGGCGCAAATCCTTCCACGTGCTCAGCTTCTTTTTTCAGAAGACTCTCTGGAATAAGCAGCGGGAAATACATGTTTTTATGACCAGTGTCCTTAAATCGTTTATCCATGTATTTTTGGATGTTTTCCCAAATGGCATAGCCGTAAGGCTTAATTACCATAAACCCTCTGACAGGGCTGTAGTCTACTAAATCCGTTTTCAAGATTACATCTGTATACCATTGAGGAAAATCAACCTCCATAGGCGTAATATCTTGCACAAACTGTTTTTCATTCTCTTTTTTTGCCATAAAACTTCTCCTTTCATCGATCACGCTTTTCATGATTTTAATCTGTCAACTAAAAAACCTTCCGTCTCAAATAAAATTAGAGACGAAAGGCTAAGCTTTCCGCGGTACCACTCTAGTTAATCCCACAAGGATTCCCTTTATCCAGATATAACGGTCTGGCCCCGTAAAGACTTACTATTTCCTTCAGTCTTAAGCTCCAGGGTCGGTTCAGAAAGCAACTGCTTATGGAGTCTTTCAGCCATGGACTCCACTCTCTAAAAGCCCGTACATTCTTACTATTCCCGTTCTCAGCCTCTTCAAGTAAATTTACATATATATTAACCAATAATACAGAATTTGTCAACACTAACCAAGTTATACGCAAATGTCTGTTTTTTTAATGGAAGCAATAGCTTGCGCAGCAATTCCTTCCCCCGTTCCAGTGAAACCTAGCCCTTCCGTGGTCGTTGCTTTCACATTGACAGCATCTATGTCTACGCCTAATGTCTCAGCGATGTTTCGTCTCATCATTTCAATATAAGGCGCCATCTTCGGTTTCTGTGCTATAATCGTCGCATCCACATTGTTTACGTGGAAACCTCTGCTTATAAGCAAATTATTTACTTCCGCAAGAAGTTTTATACTCGATATGCCTCGATATCTTTCATCCGTATCGGGAAAATGTTTCCCAATATCTCCAAGAGCAGCAGCTCCAAGCAAAGCATCCTTGATAGCATGAAGCAGAACGTCTGCGTCCGAGTGACCTAGAAGTCCCTTTTCATAAGGGATCTCAACACCACCCATAATAAGCTTTCTACCTTCTACCAGTCTATGTACATCATAGCCGATTCCAACGCGCATATTTACTCCCCCATCTCCATCCTCTTTCTTAAGATCGCTTCTCCAAAATACAAATCTTCTGGTGTTGTTATTTTAATATTCTCATAGCTGCCTTCGATCATTTTCACAGAAATACCTAACCGTTCTACAAGAACCGTATCGTCGGTTCCGATAAAGCCTTCTTGAGCAGCTTTTTGATGTGCCTTCTTCAACAGAATACGATCAAAGGTCTGGGGTGTATGGATCGCCCATAGTTCTTTCCGATCAGGGGTTTGCTTGATCATTTGATTGGTATCCACCATCTTGATCGTGTCCTTCACTGGCACCCCAACCCCAACAGCCCCATAAAGTTCAGCCGTCACAATGCTATCCTCAATATTTCGAACTGTAACAAACGGCCTGGCGCCATCATGGACCACAACAATATCACAATCACTGCTAACGGCGTCAACGCCCTTCCATACGGATTCTTGTCTTTCCCTGCCACCGGAAACCACCTGACTAACTTTTTTAAGCTTCCACGCCTCTACAATCTCTTTCTGACAGTATGCCCTTTCGCTTTCTTGAACCACAAGAACAATTTCATGGATTCGGTTTGATTTTTCAAACACTTGCAGCGTATGTACAAGTACAGGCTTGTCCAATAACTTTATGTATTGTTTATTGACATTCGATCCCATGCGTTTACCTTGTCCTGCTGCAACGACAACAGCCGCAACTTTTCCCTTTTCTTCCAAGTCCTTCACCTCTACATTTTACAACCAATATAGATTACGCCTTTAAAATGGTATTTAGTTTTGCGGGACGGCACGGAGACCGTCCCCTACGAGAGAAAATACACTCTTTTCTAGAAGCGTAGGTCTTTATCACATATAGTATAGCATATGTGCAATAATAAAACCCGGTGTTTTTTCACCGGGCTTTATGGATTAAAATTAATGAATTATGCCGTTTTATCAGCTAAGGATTTAGGCTTTGCAAATATCATCCTTCCAGCAGCAGTCTGTAACACACTGGTTACCAAAACACCCATTGTTTCACCAATATGTTTTCTTCCACCTTCTACGACAATCATGGTTCCATCGTCTAAGTATGCAACACCTTGTCCTGATTCTTTACCTTCTTTGATGACTTGCACAACCATTTCTTCCCCAGGCAGTACCACCGGCTTTACAGCATTGGCAAGTTCATTAATGTTCAATACAGGCACACCTTGAAGTTCTGCAACTTTATTAAGATTGTAGTCGTTGGTGACAACCTTACCTCCCATAAACTGGGCCAGCTTCAACAGCTTAATATCAACTTCTGCCACATCTTCAAAATCCTTATCAACAATCTCAACTTCCACTTTTAATTCCTTCTGTATTCTGTTCAGAATATCCAGACCTCTTCGTCCTCTGTTGCGCTTTAAACTATCTGATGAATCTGCAATATGCCGAAGTTCTTCAAGGACAAATTCCGGTATGATGATTGGGCCTTCTACAAAGCCCGTTTGTGTGATATCTGCAATTCTTCCATCAATAATAACACTGGTATCTAATATTTTAGGAGAACTTTTATACTCCTTTTTCCCAGGGCCTTTTTCCTTTGGTGTACCCGTCTTTCGAAACAAAGTTGTCAAATTCGCTAAGTCATCTCGCTTTTTCGTTGAAAGACTTACCCCTAAGTAGCCAAGAAATATATAAAGCAGTATGGAAAGAATCGTTCCTATAAAAGGAATCGGTATTACCATTAGTAATTGGCTAATGAGATAGGCAATTAGTAAACCAATGATCAATCCAGCAGAACCCACGACAATATCGGTAGTCGGAATCTTTTGTAATTCTCCTTCAATCCAGTTGGCCGAAGCTAATCCTCTCTCCATCAACCATGGAGTTAAAATAAAAAATATGATTCCACCAATCAGTGCGCTGGCACTGGTAATGACTAGCTCGGTTATGGGTGTTATCTGGGATATAGTAAAAAACTTTTGCATTTCCAGAAGCTTCATAAGCAACACAGAAAGGCCATATCCGGCAGAAGCACCAACTAAAAAAAACACACCTCTGATAATCCTATTAAACATCCAATTTTCACCTCCTATCCATGAAGTATATCCATCTATATTTCATTTTATAACTATTTGCCATGATATTTCAACCGCCTTTATCTTCTATACCCCTTACTATAGATAAATATTCAAGATTTGAGTATATTTTCCTACAATTCATCATAAAAAGTGAAGCGTCGACACGACGCTCCACCGTTACAAGCAACTTATTGGATGATAGTCTCGTTTATTAATGCTTCTGCTTCTTTTTCTATCATGCCCTTCGCCAAAACAAGTTCACTGATGAGTATTTGTTTTGCGTTGCTGAGCATTTTTCTTTCTCCGGTAGAAAGTCCTTTTTCTTTCTCTCTGAGCATCAGATTTCTTACAACCGAAGCGACTTCATAGATGTCTCCACTTTTGATTTTATCCATATTCGCCCTATAACGCCGGTTCCAGTTATGAGGCATTTTCGTCATATCATTTGTCAATACTGCAATCACCTGATCAACTTCTTCAAGGGAGATGATTTCTCGAAGTCCTATGTCTTCAACGCTTTCTAAGGGGATCATCACCTTCATATCACCCAGGGGCATTTTCATAATGTAATACTTCCGTTTCTTACCTAGTATCTCTTTTTCCTCAATGGCTTCAATAATACCTGCCCCATGCATAGGATATACGACTTTATCACCAATATTAAACATTCGCAAACCCTCCCGAATTGTACATTACCCTATATTCAGTATACACAGAAGATATTATATTGTCAAGAAAATTAATATTTTATCACACGACCCCAAGTGTTGTCAATCTAGATTTTGAACATTTTCTCGTTCTTCATACCTACTTTTATTTTTGACTTTCCTGTGGTAAAATAAACTTGTCCATGCAAATAAACACTACTGAGGTGGTTAATTCTATGAGCGATATGAATTGCAATAAATTTCAAAAAGCAGCATCAGAGGTTTTAATTCGACACAAAAGTATATTGGATACAATTACAAAGCTCCAAGAAAGCTGCGGAAAAGTCAACCGCGCCGTTGTTAAGTCCGCCACAAGCTGTGGATGCATCAAAATATACGGAGAGAAGCAACCCGTACCAGAGGATGCTTCCTACGAGGATTTGCATCAATTCATCACTCACCAGGTATCCGGCGAATTATGCGATATCTGCAAAGACAAAATCGAGAAAGAGTTGGGCAACCATTTGTTTTACCTGGTAGCTGTAGCTAATACGATGAAACTGGATGTAGACCAAATATTAAAACAGCAATTAAAGCAAATCGAGACCTTAGGGAAATTTAGTTTATATTAGTTGAGAAAATATTTTATATGGTTTTGCACTTTTAAAGCGAAATTATTTTTTCGGAACGGCACAGGGGCCGTTCCCTACAAAAGAAAATGTATTCTGTTTTAGAAACGTAAATCTATATACAAAGAGAGACAAACACCAATGGAGCCATTGGTGTTTTCATTTGTCCTTTACCGTATATGTCGATCCATCATTACCTGTTCCTGAACTCTACGCAATCCTTCCTTTATTGTCCTTGCCCTGATTTCACCAATTCCTTCAACATCATCTAGTTCTTCAATGGAAGCTTTCAATATTCTTTGGAAATCTTTAAAGTGATCTACAACATTTTGAATAATTGACATAGGTAACCTAGGGATCTTACTAAGTATTCGATATCCCTTAGGAGATACGGGGGTATCAAGCAGAGCATTAACTCCACCGCTATAACCTAACAGTTTTCCGAAATTGGATAAGTCCAGAAGTTCTTCCGAAGAGAGATTCTTCATCTGTCTATTTATCGCAGCATAGTCAAGGGCCGCCCCAGGCACTTTATAATCCTCAATCACGTGACGTCCATCTTCTCTAACATTTGCCAACAATTCTTCTAACTGCATATTCACCAATCGGCCCTCATTACCCAATTCAATGATAAACTTGTCTATCTCAGAAACGATCCGCATCACCATCTCCGTCCTCTGTAAAACCGATACAACATCGTGAACCGTCACAACATCTTCAAATTCAAGGACGCTGAGATTCGTCATAGCCTGGTCCAAAACATGTTTATATTTTTCCAGCGTTTGTATAGCTTGATTTGCTTTTGTCAGTACTTTATTGGTATCCTGCAGGATATACTTCGAATAACCTTTGTATATGGTAATAATATTTCTCCTTTGAGAAATTGAAACCACCATTAAACCAGTTTGTCTTGCTACCCGTTCTGCAGTACGATGCCTAATGCCCGTTTCCGAAGACGGAATGGACGGATCAGGAATCAACTGTGTATTCGCATATAATATTTTCTTTCCATCAGAACTCAGGATAATGGCCCCATCCATTTTTGCCAGCTCATAAATATATGCTGTTGAAAAATCTATATTTAGATAGAATCCACCATCAACCAAACTCATTACATCATCGGTATCTCCGATGACAATCAGCCCCCCCGTTTTTGCACGAAGAATGTTTTCCAATCCTTCACGCAAGGGAGTACCCGGAGCTAGCAATCGAATGGATTCCAAGATACCTTCTTCTTTCATTTTATCATCCCTCAACAATGCAGTTGCCCTCCCAGCCTCGTATTCACGCACTACATATTATATTATACCAATATCATCCAATAAAAGTCCTATATTTTTGATTTTTGAGAATAAATACCCTATTTTTTTACGACAAAACCAGTTTTTCATTTTTTCCTACTTTATACCTATGTCTCTACTTATTTGAAAAAACCACTTCTATGGCATCCCGCAAAGAATTGGCTCCAATCAATTGAATTGGTTCATTCACCTGCAGCTTTTTCAAACTTTTTTCAGGCAATACACATTTTGTAAATCCCATCTTCGCTGCTTCCCGTATCATTTTTTCCGTATTGGATACAGTCCTTAATTCCCCCGTTAAACTGATTTCACCGATGGCAATCATCGACGTGGTGCTGATCGGTATTCCTCTTACACTTGAAAATATGGCTAGCGCCACCCCCAAATCCGAAGATGTCCCCTCCAGTTTCAAACCTCCCACCACATTGACATAAACATCTTGGTTTGCCAAAGGCACACCAACCTTTTTTTCTAAAACACCTAAAATTAAATTTAAACGATTACTATCTACACCAATGGAAGTTCTGCGGGCATATCCGAAACTGGTGGGAGCAACCAAAGCTTGTATCTCTACCAGCAAAGGCCTTGTACCCTCCAAACTGCAAATCACAATGGCACCCTCTGTATCATTCGTAATACCTTCCAAGAAAATAGCAGAGGGATTCCCGACTTCCAACAGCCCTTCCTCCCGCATTTCAAAAACGCCAATTTCACTAGTGGTGCCAAATCGGTTTTTTAGCGCCCGCACCACGCGAAATTCTTGACTCCTATCTCCATAAAAATGCAGTACCGTATCCACAAGATGTTCCAATATTCTAGGGCCAGCCAATTCACCGGTTTTGGTAACATGGGCCACAATAAAAACAGGAATCCCCTTTGTTTTGGCAACACGCATCACATTATTGGCACACTCCCTGACCTGAGAAACACTGCCGGGCGCCGAGGCTAAATCCGGCTTATATAAGGTCTGTATAGAGTCAATGATAACAAATGCAGGATTTAATTCATTAATATAGCCTTCAATAACATCCACATTCGTTTCCGACACAACCATTAATCGACCAGATAAAGCCTTTAGTCTTTCTGCCCTCATTTTAATCTGCTCTTCCGATTCTTCTCCCGAAACATATAGAACAACCCCGTAATGATCTGCAATAGAGCTTCCTGCCTGCAAAATAAGGGTGGATTTCCCTATCCCCGGTTCGCCGGAGATCAAAGTAAGGGAACCTTTTACCAATCCACCTCCCAAAACCCTGTTTAGCTCTCCAATCCGAGTATCCATCCTATGATAAATACCGGATTGAATGTCAATAATAGGCTGCGGCTTTCCGGAACTGACAATTGTCGGTGACTTTTTATACACTTCAGGTTTTTGATATTCTTCCACCATGGTATTCCATTTTCCGCACACACACTGTCCCAGCCATTTTGGACTCTCATTACCACACTCCTGGCACACGTAAACGGTTTTTGTTTTTTTCGCCATGTCATCCTCCTTATAGATTTACACCTTTTAAATATTATATAACCGTTGCGGTACGCCGAGGGCGGCGTCCCCTACAAAAGATAATATATTCTGTTCTAGAAGCGTATATCTTCATCATGAGTATTAGCCAATATCTTAAATTATTTTCATCTTTTTCTTTCATTTTACCACAACTAAAGAAATCGAACAAAGCGGGCGAACAATGTTCTCCCCTACAATGATGTTACCCACAGAAGCTTTGCGCAAGCTATTGCCTTAACAAGAGCAAAAGCAGCCCTTTCGAGCTGCTTCAGTTTATTTAATCTTAGCTAGGAGCTGTCCTGTCTTTACCTGCTGTCCTTCTTCTACTAAAATTCGGTCAACAGTACCAGATATCGGCGCAAGGATGTTCGTTTCCATCTTCATGGCCTCTATAACAATGAGACTTTGTTTCTCCGTTACGGCATCGCCTTCCTTAACTTGGATCTTCACTACCGTACCAGGAATGGATGCACCAATTTCCTTTTTGTTATAAGGATCTGCCATAATCGTCGTAGTCTTGCTTAGTTTTTCTCCATATGCTTTGTCATAAATATCGATTTCTCTTCTATTTCCATTGACCTCAAAAATAACAGGTCGATAGCCTTCTTTATCCATTTTCCCCACTTCAACCAATTTGACGATAAGGACTTTCCCTTCCTCCAGCTCAATTTCACTAGTTTCTCCTTCTTGAAGGCCATAGAAGAACACATGACTTTCCAGATTACTCAATTCACCATACACATCCAGAGACTTTAAATAATCTTCATACACCTTGGGATATAAAGCATAACTGAGAACATTTCGAATATTAGGATCAGTCACTAACTCGTCTTTTAATTTCTCTGAGATCTTTTCAAAATCCATGGGCTCTAGGATTTCTCCAGGTCTGCAGGTTATAGGTTTTTCACCCTTTAGCACAAGCTCTTGCAGATCTTTCGGAAATCCTCCTACAGGCTGCCCCATCATCCCTTTAAAATACGATACTGCCGAATCAGGGAATGCTAGTTTTTTTCCTTTCTCTACGATATTTTCTTTTGTTAATCCATTCTTAACCATGAAGATAGCCATATCTCCTACAACTTTAGAGGAAGGCGTCACCTTAACAATATCTCCTAACAGTTCATTAACATCGCGATACATTTCCTTTACTTCATTGAACAAATGTCCCATCCCAAAGCTTTCGACTTGAGGCTTCAAATTGGAATACTGTCCTCCAGGAATCTCATAGCGATAGATTTCTGCCGAGCCAAACTTCAAACCGGATTCAAAAGGCTCATAAACCTTTCTTACATCCGTCCAATAGTCAGATATCTTCTGAATGTTTTTCAGTTCAATCCCAGTATCTCTTTCCGTATTCCACAGGGCTGCAACAATAGAGTTAAGCGCCGGTTGACTGGTTAACCCGGACATTGCGTTGAAGGCCGTGTCCACGATATCCACTCCAGCTTCCGCAGCCATCATCAGGGTAGCAATACCATTTCCACTGGTATCATGGGTATGAAGGTGAATCGGTATAGATATTTCTTCTTTCAATGCTTTAATAAGTTTTTTAGCAGCATACGGTTTCAACAGTCCGGCCATATCTTTGATGGCAAGAATATGGGCTCCCATCTTTTCTATTTCCTTTGCTGTCTCTACATAATATTTGAGGGAGTATTTGTCTTTTCTACAATCCAAGATATCCCCCGTATAGCAGACACAGACTTCTGCAATCTTCCCTGTTTTTAATACTTCATCAACGGCAACTTCCATCCCCTTCAACCAGTTCAACGAATCAAATATTCTAAAAATATCAATCCCTTGGTTACCAGCTTCACGAACAAATTCCCGGATCACATTATCAGGATAGTTTGTATATCCAACACCATTGGAGCCTCGTAACAGCATTTGAAATAGAACGTTCGGTATCTTCGCTCTCAACGCCTGCAATCTTCTCCAAGGAGACTCCTTTAAAAATCTGTATGCCACATCATAAGTGGCTCCTCCCCACATTTCAAGAGAAAACAAATCCTTGCCATATAGAGCCGTTGCATCAGCTATCTTTACCATATCCTTTGTTCTAACCCTGGTAGCAACCAAAGATTGATGAGCATCACGATACGTCGTGTCTGTCAACAACAGCTTCTTTTGATCCTTAACCCAGTCTACAACGCCCTGTACACCCTTTTCGTCAAACAACTGCTTCGTTCCCTTGAGTCGTTGGATTTCTTCAGGATCAATATGCGGGACCATAGCCACATCATAGTCCTTTTTTGTCCCCTTGATCTCATTAACAATTTTTTCTCCGATATACTTCAATACCTTGGTTTCCTTATCTCGCTTTACCCGGATATCGAAAAGTTCCGGTGTGTCCTCAATAAAACCGGTATCGCATTCACCCTTTAAGAATCTTGGATGATTTAGTACGTTAATCAGGAAAGCATCATTTGTTTTGACACCCTTTACAGCCAATTCCTTGATGGAACGTATGGCTTTACTGGCAGCATCTTCAAATGTTCTTGACCAAGATATAACCTTAACCAACAAACTATCATAGTAAGGCGTAATGACAGAACCAGTATACCCATTGCCGCCATCCAATCGTATACCAAAGCCGGAACCTGTTCTATAAACATCCAATTTTCCCGTATCCGGCGCGAAATTGTTCGCAGGATCTTCTGTCGTAATTCTACACTGTATCGAAAAACCGCTGCATCGAATATCTTCCTGCGAAGGGATTCCCACTTCTTTTGAATCCAAGGGATAACCTTGAGCGACCAGAATTTGACTTTGGACGATATCAATACCTGTGATCATTTCTGTTACTGTATGCTCAACCTGTATCCTAGGATTCATTTCAATAAAATAATGATTCCCGTCACGGTCCACCAAGAATTCCGCAGTACCGGCACTTTGATACTCAACGGCTTTTGCCAGTTTTATGGCGTCCTGACAAATTTTCTTTCTCAATTCATCCTCCATGGCAATAGCCGGTGCAAATTCAACAATTTTTTGGTGTCTTCTTTGAATAGAACAGTCTCTTTCAAACAAATGAACAATATTACCATGGGTATCACCCAATATTTGAACCTCTATGTGTTTTGGTTTTTCCAGATATTTTTCAATAAAAACATCGTCGATTCCAAAAGCTTTTTTCGCCTCATTCTTGGCACTGTAAAGTTCTGACAGCAAGTCTTCTTCCCGATAAACAATCCGCATCCCTCTTCCACCGCCGCCTGCAGCAGCTTTCAACATAACAGGATAACCACAAGATTTTGCAAAGGAAAGTGCTTCTTCATCACTGGAGATTGGCTGATCAATCCCTGGCAGCGTTGGTACACCTACACGCTTTGCTAAAACCTTCGATTGAATTTTGTCCCCAAGACTTTCCATCATATGGCTTTTGGGTCCAATAAACACCAGACCAGCTTCTTCACATTTCCTTGAAAACTCAGGATTCTCAGATAAGAATCCATAACCGGGATGGATGGCATCGACGCCTTTCTTTAATGCCAATTTAATGATTTCATCAATACCTAGATACGCCTCAATAGGGCTCTTTTTCTCACCGATTAAGTATGATTCATCCGCCTTCGTTCGAAACAAAGCATATTTATCCTCTTTTGAATAAACAGCAACTGTTCTAATCCCCAACTCATGGCATGCACGAATGATTCTTATTGCAATTTCCCCTCTGTTTGCAACCAAAACTTTTTTGAATTTCCTAGTCATGTTACACCTCTCCATTGGATTTTTTCTGATACAAAAGCATACCCTTGCCATCAAACGATTCAAGAAATCCCGTTTCCCTTATGCAGATCATCCATTTAATCCTTGCATTATTTTAATCAATGTGGAGGATGATTGTCACTGAATATTTAATCATATTTGATGTATATATATTCTAATCTTATTATTTTTTTGCTGCTTGTCACATCAAATAACTAAATTTTATGCATAAGTATTTTATCCTTGATTATACATTCATATCATTTCCCCTGTCAACAATTTTAAAAAATTTTTTCGTATTGTAGTTTTATTTTTGAGTAGTTTTCTCTAAATCCAGGAAACCTTTTGCCTAAAACAAAACACCGAGTTACTGTTTTTCAGAAACCCGGTGTTCTCATCAGACAACTTGCATTCCATCTTGATCTGCTTCCAAGACGCTTACGCGCCAGCCGCCATTGATGGTCTCCAAAAAGCTGTCCATTCCTGTTTTAAAGTCTGTGTTATCCTTATCGATCATGATAAGAAGCGTAGAGCCTGATCCGCTGATTACCTCAGCCAATGAACCCAGCTTCCTTGCTTGCTGAAAAATATCTTCCATTTGAGGAATCAATTTACCTCTGTATGGTTGGTGAATTCTGTCTTCCGTGGCAATCCTCAGCTTTTCTAATTCACCGTTATGGAGAGCAGAAATAAGCATCGCAGCCCTTGAAAGGTTAAATACACAATCCGCCTTTGAATATTGAACAGGAAGTACCCTTCTTGCTTCGCTGGTTGATAATACAAATTCCGGAATCAGTACAGCAAAGGTTAGGTTTTCAGGAATCTTCACTTTAGAATAGGTTACCTGTCCTTGATGAACAGATACAGTTAGACCACCCACTACCGCAGGTACGATATTGTCAGGATGCCCCTCTATTTCTGTACCGATCCGTATCATATCATCAACACACAGTGCCTTTCCCGTCAACCGATTGGCTATACCGATTCCTGCTGCTATACAGGCGGCGCTGCTTCCCAACCCTCTACTCATAGGAATATTGGATGCAGTCAATGTAATCCTGCAGTCTCTTATGGGAGCATCTAACTGTTGGTATACCCTTTTCATCCCCTGATAAATCAAGTTCTCCTCCAATGGAATACCTTCGCAGCCTCTTATTTCTAAGTCTCCTTTAATTTCTTCTACTTGTATCTCATTGTATAATCGCAGTGCCATGCCCAATGCATCGAAGCCTGGCCCCAGGTTTGCCGTTGTAGCCGGCACTCTCACTCTAAACATATGTCCCTCCAAAAATTTATCGGATAATTTCCTGTTCTATCGTTGATAATTCAGCCTTCAGCTCTTTGATATCACCACCCATTTCAACAGCTATATCCGGGTCTTTCAGTCCATTTCCGGTCAAGATGCAAACAACCTTCTTACCTTTTTCTAATTTGCCTTCATTATAAAGCTTGTATATTCCAGCTACGGATATACAGGAAGCAGGCTCGGCAAATATCCCTTCTTTGCTTGCGATCATACGGTATGCTTCCATGATCTCCTCATCTGTTATTTTATTGATCATGCCTTGAGATTCATTCAGTGCCGCCACTGCTTTATCCCAACTGGCCGGATTGCCAATTCGAATAGCCGTAGCCAGCGTTTCTGGATTTTCGAAAACACGGTTTTCTACAATAGGCGCTGCTCCCGATGCCTGAAAGCCTAGGAGCTTTGGTAGTTGATCTATTTTTTCATGGCCTTTAAATTCTTTAAAGCCTTTCCAATAGGCTGTAATATTTCCGGCATTCCCTACCGGTATGGATAGATAATCCGGTGCCTGCCCAAGCTGTTCGCATATTTCAAAGGCTCCTGTCTTTTGCCCTTCAATACGATAGGGATTAATAGAATTCACCAAAGTAATCGGATGGTTTTCAGATATTTCTTTCACCATGTTCAGTGCATCATCAAAATTCCCATCAATGGCTATGATTTCTGCGCCATATGCAATGGCTTGTGCCAGCTTACCCATGGCAATTTTTTTGCTTGGTATAATAACGATACAGCGAATCCCTGCCTTTGCAGCAAAAGCTGCTGCAGATGCCGATGTGTTACCGGTGGAAGCACATATGATCGCTTTTGCCCCTTCTTCTACAGCCTTTGTGACTGCCATGGTCATGCCGCGATCTTTAAAGGAACCCGTAGGATTCAAGCCTTCATACTTTAAGTAAATTTCAAGACCAGGCATTTCCTTTTCAAGATTTTCTGCACGAATCAGTGGTGTATTTCCTTCGCACAGCGTTATTGCTTTGGTTTTTTCCGTAACCGGTAAATAACCTTTATATTGATGAATTAAACCTTGCCATCTCATTTCATAATCCCCGCCTTTTCTCTTAATTTTTTGATGATTTTATTTCTAAATGAATATTGATCTGTAATAGTAATATCTACACTGCTATTCGGTTAGAAGTTAGACGTTAGACGCTTTCGGGTCTATCTAAAAAGCATTTAAATCATGTAGACCATAAAGCCCGACATGCATACCTCTAACGTCTAACCCGTTGTATTTCTACCTTTTCGTTTCTAAAAAAACAACGCAGATATTTCAATTTTATAGTCATATATCCATACCTATTCAATAGCAATTAATTCCACCTTAGCAACACCCTTTAAACTCTTTAATTCTTCCAACAATTGATCGATGGTAACCACCATTCCGGATATATCCAGGGTAACACTGACATTGGCAATGTCATGTATGGGAATGTCTTGATTGATAGTTAGAATATTAACACCATAATAGGCAAGCTTGTTCAGCAAATTTGATAAGACCCCCGGCACATGATTTAACAGGAAAGTGATAATCACCTTTTGACCCGTTGAATCATCAGAGGGAGAAAAAATATAGTCTTTATATTTATAAAAAGTACTCCTGCTGATACCTACCCACTGCGTAGCTTCTGTAATACCCTTTACCTTACCAATCCGAAGCAGTTCCTTGGCTTCCAAGACTTTTTCATAAATATCCGGAAGAATTTCTGTATCAATAATTAAAAATTTCTTTTGAGACATGCCACTCCTCCTTTTGTTCGTATTTCAGCAACATTTGTTCTTATATCAAGCACTATAGATAAAATCATAACATAAATATATACTGTATACAACCTCTTTTGCACTGGTTTTTCTGTGACAAACAATATTTTTACTACCCTTTCATATAATATTATATCTTACTTCTATTTTTTGAAAGTAAAGGAGGCCCCTTTATGAATCATTATCGCAACGATTCTTATCGTTTTTACCGTTTCCCCGTTTCATTGCAAGACACACCGTCCCCTGATTATCTTTTATTGTACGAAGATAGAAATAAGTATCAAACCCTCGTAAACATCATACGATATAGCAAAGCCTTTGGTACCTGGCTGTGTATCTATGCAAAATTATATACCGGTTATACAGGTATTAAGTTCTATAATCAGTACTGGAATGCAGTCAATCAAAAAGTGTTGGTACTCTACAGCGAGCCTGCCGGTTCTGGCGGATTTATCTCTTATACCGTTTTAGGTGAAGAAGACGGGCAGATTGTTGAGTACATCTCTCAAGAAAATATTTTCTCCGGTACCGTATTCTTTCAAGACAATCAATTGATTCAGGGATCCGGCAATCAATTCAAGGTCTGGAAAAAGATCAATGATCAATTTGTACTAGAACCTTATCATATGCCCCAGTATCCAGATGCTCTCGTTATCTCCTATAGTATACCCAATGAAAATACCGTAGTCATCGACAAAACCCAATATACTGTCCCGGTAGGAGCAGTTATCCAGTTTATTCGTGAAGATTTCAATGATATTCCTGAAAGGCTGATGTTTTCCAGCAATCCACCCTGTATTGAATTTATCCAGTTCGCAACATTCCGGGTTACTTGTAAGACAAAAATGACCACCACCATCGTCCCTGATGCCTATAATTGGGATGGGGCTAAAAATGTCATCATTACAGCACAATAAACTATCTTATGCAAAAGGTACACCATCGTGGTGTACCTTATGATATAAAAGTCTGCCCGAAAAACATCATGGCTATGTTAAATACAGCATGCACCAGTATGCAGCTTTCTACACCATATTTCTGAAACAATACCCCCAGTCCAATCCCCAAAGGAAAAATCTGCATCACTTTCACCCATTGGGGATCCAAGGTATTGGCATGGCCAAAAGTCCATAGAATTGCAGTGAATAAGATGGAAATCCAGTAGGTCTTCTGAACATTGAATTCGAAAAGCTTAGCAATATAGTTTTGTACCCCCAAGCGATAGATGATCTCCTCGCAGAAGGCAATTTCTATAAGCATCAACGCAGCCAGTCCTGATACCTTTGCATCTATTTGGTAAATATCTCTTTTCATTGTAACAATTTCACCAAATCCTGGCCCTAGTCTAGGTGATGTCACCGCAAACAACAGCATGGAAAAACCAATGGTGAAAGCTGCCATTCCTAAAGATGTATATAAATACTTCTTCGTAATCATTTTCTTCACAGAATCGCCTGAAGCGATGCCGCGGATAATGGGAAATCCTTTGAGATTTAAGTCCGTACAGCAAAATAGTCCCACACAAGCAAATACAATCACCTTGCAAAATGTTATAAAGCTTAATAGCAATAAATGTGTGAATGGTATCTCCCCATCAATCCCCAGACAATATCCTGCTACAAAAATATCTAAAGCAATCACAAAACCGCCTATGATCATGCCATATTTCAGAAAGGGTCTTATCTCTTTTTTATACCTGAAAAATTCTATAAAAATGACGTATCCTACAATAAACATACCGAGTATATATACTTTTGCGAATACACCCATAATAAGCCCCCCTGATCTGGCGGAATCTACCGAAAGACTTCCATATATTTTTTTAAATACCTGCTGCTTTTATGAATTTATTTTTCGCCTTTGGAAAAACAAAACAGCATATCTATAGGATATACTGTTTACCATGCTATGCCACTTTTATTCTACTCTTCCTATCTTTCCCAAGGGCAGTACCCTTAATACCACTTTTCCTTGTATCTGTTCTTTATCGATCAAACCAATATCCCGGCTGTCCATGCTGTGGTTACGGTTATCTCCCATAACAAAGACTTTGTCTTCCGGTATCTTGTCAATGTTGATGTCTCCGAAGGTATAATCTTCTAATAAATATTCTTCTACTAACTGCTGGTCATTCACATATACATTTCCGTTTTTGATGGATATATGGTCTCCCTCAACGCCGATTACTCTTTTTATGAGATTTTTTGTGCGAACACCTTTGAGTCTTTGAAGGAATCCTAGGCTCTCCAATTCCTCTGATGATAAAGGCATATCTGTGCCAAAAGAAATAATGTCACCTTTTCTTACATTCTTCGTTTTCAACAACACCAAGAAATCATGCTCTACTAAGGTAGGATTCATGGATATGCTGTAGACCTCCAACGGTGTCACAAAAGAAGTAATGACAAAAGCTATGACAAGTGCAATAGCAATAGACTGTAACCACTCTACTATCTCTTTTTTCATCTTATCTTATTCTCCTTCTCAATTGTTCATGAAACTCTCTATATTTAATATACGGAAGAAACCTTTGAAAGTATTCCTCCTGTTTCACTTTTTTTCCTCTGTTAATACAATCTATACATAACAACAGCAGCCTTTATCAGGCTGCTGTCCGTCTATACCGTTGTTTTCTTTCTGAATACAATCTCGCCATTATCTGCATCCACAAGAACTTCATCATCTCTACTGATTTTTCCCCTTAACATTTCTTCAGACAATTCATCTTCTACTATCCTCGTAATGGCTCGTTTCAATGGTCGGGCACCATATTCCTGATCAAATCCCTTTTCTCCAAGGACTTTCTTCGCTTTATCGGAAACTTCTAAACGAATATTCATCTGTTTCAATCGTTTTGCAAGATCATGAATCATCAAGTCAACAATTTGATTAATATGCTCCTGCTCTAAAGAATGGAACACGATGATTTCATCAATTCTATTTAGAAACTCAGGCCTAAAGTTTCGTCGCAGCTCACCCATAACATTTTCTTTCATCTTTTCATATTCATCTTTCTTATTATCCTCTGTGCCTACAGCAAATCCCAGGGTCTTCTGCTTTTTGATGGTATGTGCGCCTACGTTAGAAGTCATAATCACCACAGTGTTTTTAAAGTCTACGGTTCTACCCTTGGCATCTGTCAGCCTACCATCATCCATGATTTGTAGCAGTATATTAAATACATCAGGATGGGCCTTTTCGATCTCGTCGAATAGAATAACAGAATAGGGTTTTCTTCTTACCTTTTCCGTAAGCTGTCCACCCTCATCAAAACCTACATATCCTGGAGGAGACCCAACCAATCGTGATACCGTATGTTTCTCCATATATTCAGACATATCAATACGGATCATCGCATCTTCATCACCAAACAAGGCCTCAGCCAACGCCTTTGACAGTTCTGTCTTTCCAACACCTGTGGGCCCTAGGAATACAAAAGAACCGATTGGGCGTTTTGGATCTTTCAGACCTACCCGCGCCCTGCGAATAGCCTTCGATACTGCTTTGACCGCTTCCTCCTGTCCGATTACCCTTTCATGAAGAATCTTTTCAATGTTTAACAGCCTCTCTGATTCCTCTTGAGCCAGCTTGCTAACAGGAATCCCCGTCCAGCCCGATACAATCTGTGCAATTTCTTCTTCACCTACAGTTGCTTGGCTGGTATTGTTGACCTTCCATTCTTCTTTTTGTCGCTCCAGTTCTTCACGAAGTTTTTTCTCAGTATCTCTAACCCGTGCAGCTTTCTCATAGTCCTGGGCACTGATGGCCTCTTCTTTCTCCTTGGCCAGCTCCTCGATCCTTTCTTCCAGATCCTTCAGCGCCGGAGGCTGTGTCACAATCTGCAGCCGCACCTTCGATGCAGCTTCATCTACCAGGTCTACTGCTTTATCCGGCAAGAATCTGTCTGTAATATATCGATGGGATAGTTCTGCTGCTGCCTGTAGCGCTTCGTCTGTTATCTTTACTTTATGATGGGCTTCATACTTATCCCTTAATCCCAAAAGTATTTGTACCGTCTCTTCTATGGTAGGCTCTTCCACCATGATAGGCTGGAATCTTCTTTCAAGGGCAGAGTCCTTTTCCACGTGCTTTCGATATTCATCCATGGTTGTGGCACCGATGGCTTGAAGCTCTCCACGGGCTAGTGCCGGCTTCAATATATTGGACGCATCGATTGCACCTTCTGCTGCACCCGCTCCGATAATTGTATGCATTTCATCAATAAACAGGATAACATCTCCAGCCTTCCGCAGCTCTTCCATCACCTTTTTCAAACGATCCTCGAATTCACCTCTATACTTGGCTCCGGCAACCATAGATGCTAGATCTAACGTGACTACACGTTTATTTCTCAATAATTCAGGGATGTTGCCTTCCACAATTCTCTGGGCCAAGCCTTCTGCGATGGCTGTTTTACCAACACCAGGCTCACCAATAAGGCAAGGGTTATTTTTTGTTCTACGACTTAATATCTGAACGACCCTTTCAATCTCCTTCTCTCTTCCAATAACAGGATCCAGTTTTCCCTCTCCAGCCATTTCCGTCAGGTCTCTTCCATACTCATTAAGGGTTGGTGTATTCTTTGCCTTTGATTCGTATGGCTTTTCCTCTCCGTTCTTTGGCAGTGGGTTTCCCAGCAGCTTCATTACTTCGTCCCTAGCCTTTTCAAGATTTACGCCGCTATCAATTAATATCTTTGCTGCAATACCCTCTCCTTCTCGAATCAATCCAAGGAGTAAATGCTCAGTACCAATATAGCTGTGGCCCAATCTCCTTGCCTCGGCAAAACTCAATTCAAAAATCCTTTTTGTTCTCGGTGTAAATCCTAATAACTCATTTTCTGTATCACTGCCTTCACCAACAATTTCTTTTATTTTTTGCTTTAACCCATCTGCTTGAATACCCATATTGGTTAAAACCTTTGCTGCAATACCTTCCCCTTCATTTAATAATCCCAGCAGCAAATGTTCTGTCCCTACATAATTATGCCGTAAGGATTGCGCTTCTTCTTGCGCAAGAAGAATTGCCCGCTGTGCACGTTCAGTAAATCTTCCATACATCGCCATCGCAAACACCTCCGTTATCTTACTTAGTATTTCCTAGTTTTTCTCTAACAAGACTAGCTCTACGGACATCTCTTTCATTGGCACTAAGGGCCTTATCTGCTAATTTCTGAAGATTGGCTGGCTGTGACATGACCATCGCTTGATTAATCTTATCAATGGTGATATTGTCTATGATCTTTAAATCTATACCTAATCTTACATCTGACAGCAGTTTCATGCATTCCTGAGAGGTCAGCATTCTTGCATTTGTCAGAATACCATAGGAACGGAATATTTTATCTTCTACCTGCAGCCGGTTGTTTGCCATCAACGTACTTCTTGCATCTCTTTCCTTTTGAATAATTTGCTTCGTCACATCCTTAAGATTGCTGATGGTTTCCTGTTCCGTTCTGCCTAGGGTCAGCTGATTGGAAATCTGGAATACATCTCCGGCAAATTCAGTTCCTTCCCCATACAGCCCTCTTACAGCCAGACCAATCTGATTGGCTGCTTGCAGAATTCGGTTGATATAACCTGTCATGGTAAGGGCAGGCAAATGAATCATAACCGATGCCCTTATACCTGTTCCAACATTGGTAGGGCAAGATGTCAGATATCCCAGCTGCTCATCAAAGGCATACTTTATGTTTTCTTCGATCACATCATCAATCTTATCTGCCGTGTCCCATGCCTTACTAAGCTGTAAACCAGGTAAAAGACACTGTATTCTGATATGATCTTCCTCGTTGATCATGATACTGACTGATTCATCCTTATTAACCAGTGCTGCCGATTTGTCAGCTTTCTCCACCAGATTAGGACTGATTAGGTGCTTCTCCACCATTACCTGTCTTTCTAAGGGAGATGTATCTTCCAGCGTATATAATTCAAAATCTTTTTTGAGTATGGAATTCCCTTCTATAATGGTATCACTGACCTTCTTGATTACTTCTTTGCTTTTCGCCTTCGTCAAGGCGATTGGGAAGGGGTATGCCTCTATATTCCTGGCAATCCTAATCCTACTGCTGATAATAATATCTCCGTCTGGCCCTAATTCATTAATCCACATCGTCATGATCTCACCCCTTTATTTTCCAACGTTTAATTGACTTTCTATCTCTCTGATTTTATCCCTAAGCACAGCTGCTTTTTCAAATTCTTCATTTCGTATACATTGGTCCAATTGGCCTTTTAACTGTTTAATCTCTTTTTGAACCCGAATCGTTCCTCCCTCTCGTTTTGGAATCTTTCCGGTATGAACTTCGCTGCCTTGCACTCTTTTTATCAGATTGAGAAGCTTATCTTCAAATGCACTGTAGCACTGGGCACAGCCTAAGCGTCCCAATTGTTTAAACTTTCCATAGGTCATACCGCACTGATCACATTTGGTGGTTTTAATATAATCCACTTTTATCGGTGAGTCTTGAATAGAATCAAGCAAACCCGTTAGAAAGTTGTTGATCGTAAAGGATGAATCAAAAGCCGTTGATTCGTTTTGCTTGGCACACTGCTCGCATAGGTGAATCTCTGATTTTTTATCATTGAGTATCTTGGTCAAATGTACCGTTGCCGGTCTCTTGTTGCAGTTTTCACATAGCATGGCTATCCCCTCCCGTTACCAATAAATAGAACCGTTAAAATATTCTTCAACATATTGGCCCTCACTTGATCTTTTATATTAATAGGTACGGTTATACTTCTATCGTCTAAGGCTACTTGGATAATCCGGCCTTCTCTTTCCGAAATAAAGCTCTTCTCCACCAATTTATCTACAATGGAGAATGCCTGCATTTTACTGATGCTATCCCCGATCTCTCTGATGATATTCCGAATAAAGGTGTTTTTATCCATATTGACTTCAATGATTTTGATATAACCGCCACCACCCCTGCGGCTCTCCACAAGATATCCCTTATCTGCTGTGAATCTTGTCATTAATACATAGTTGATTTGGGATGGCGCACAATTGAAGTAATTTGCCAGCTCATTTCTCTGAATTTCAACAGCTATATGGTTTGCCTCATCTAGAAGCTCTTTAATAAATAGTTCGATGATATCACTTATCTTTGACATAGATACCTCCATCCCACTTTTGACTTTCTTTGACCTTAATATTATTGTATATAATTTTTTTCTGACTTTCAATCCTTTTTTTATAAAAATACAAAAAAAGAAATTCCTTACATTATTTTTACCACGAAAAGTGAAAGCCAATCATTGGATTGGCTTACGTATCATTTCTTCTTATAGGCGATCAGATGATAACTGTTGTCATCATGCCCTCCCTTTGGCATAACATCAAATCCGTTCTTTCTTAAAAAGTCTGTTATATAATCGGACTGTGCTGCATCGTTGCCATCCATTGTGATGATCAGTTGGTCATCATTTCCTACCTCTTTTATAATATCCAGCAGCTTAACGTTGTCGCTGACATGCAGCTGGTTTTCGCAGTTAATAAAATACTCAGTCATTTTCTCCCTCCTCTGTTATGTCTTTATTTAGTGTTTGTAATGGCATCAATATTATTCTATAAGTTTTACGTAAAAAAAGAGGAAGCGTGGTCATACTTCCTCTCTAGGCTATCTTATCTATTCTTTTTTGGCAGCTTCGACAACTTTTTGACTTAGATGCTGTGGCATTTCATCATAGCGTTCAAATTTCATGGTAAAGCTTCCTCTTGCCTGTGTTATGGAGCGAAGATCCGAAGCATATTTTAGTAATTCTACCTGTGGTGCTTCTGCCACAACTCTCTGTGTTCCGTCATCTTGAGGTTCCATGCCCAAAATTCTACCACGGCGCTTATTCATGTCTCCCATGATATCCCCCATGTATTCCTCCGGTACAACGATTTCAACATGCATGATCGGCTCCAGCATAACCGGTTTTGCCATTTCAACACCTTTTTTGAAGGCAAGGGACGCTGCAATCTTAAATGCCATTTCTGATGAGTCAACGTCATGATAGGACCCGTCGTATAATGTAGCTTTGATATTTACAACAGGATATCCCGCTAAAACACCATCTGGCAAACATTCTCTAATTCCCTTTTCAACGGCAGGAATATATTGTCTTGGTACAGAGCCTCCGAAGATTTCTTCTGTAAATACGAATTCCTCTTGGCATGGTTCAAACCGCATCTTGACATCTCCGTACTGCCCATGTCCTCCAGATTGCTTCTTGTGCTTTCCTTGCACATCAGATTTTCCTTTAATTGTTTCTCTGAAAGGTACTCTCTGTTCTGTCAATTGGACATCTACGCCAAATTTATTTTTAAGCTTATTTGTTATAACATTGATATGGATATCGCCTTGACCACCTACCAAGGTTTGCTTTGTTTCTGCATTTCTTATAACCACAAAGGTAGGGTCCTCTTCTGTCAGTCTATTTAATCCTGTACCGATTTTCTCTTCATCACCCTTTGCTTTAGGTTCCACGGCCATGAATAGCGTTGGTTCCGGGAAGGAAATCTTATGATATTGAACCGGATGACTCTTATCACATAATGTATCGCCAGTACCGGCATATTGCAGCTTTGCTACTGCGGCGATATCTCCAGCTTCTACTTTCTCAACAGGGACTTGATTTTTTCCTCGTAGAAGGAATAGGTTTCCTATTTTTTCCACCTCATCCTTTTCCGGATTATATACTTCCATATCTGCATGAAGGGTACCGGAGCATACTTTCATTAAGGATATCTTACCTACATATGGGTCAACGACCGTCTTAAACACTAATGCTGAAAAAGGTTCAGTCGTCTCGATCTTACGTACTACCTCTTTTCCACTGTTAGGATCTACGCCTTCATATGGCTTCATATCCTTTGGTGTAGGCATATAATCATGAATCATATCCATCAGTGTATGAATACCAATATTATTGACTGCAGAACCAATTAGTACTGGGACAACGCTTCCGCTTAGTACTCCTTTACGCAATCCATCGTGGATTTCATCTATGGTAAACTCTTCACCGTTAAAATATTTATCCAATAATTCTTCATCACTTTCTGCAACAGATTCGATCAACATTTCACGGATCGGAGCAATGCTCTCCATCATATGATCTGGAACTGGCGCGTCTTCACATTCTTTCCCGTTATATACTCTTGCCTTTAAGTCTACCACGTTGACAAAACCTTTAAAGTTGTTTGCATCCCCTACTGGAATAGCAAATGGCGCTACTTTCTTTCCGAACTTTTCTCTCAAATCGTTAATCAACTTGTCAAAGTTAACGTTTTCCTTATCCATTTTGTTGATAAAAATTAATGTAGGCATATTTCTCTCATGGGCATATTTCCAAACCTTTTCCGTTCCAACTTCGATACCAGAAGATCCATCAATGACAAGTACTGCGCCGCCAGCTACCCTCAATGCTCCACTTACCTCTCCGACAAAATCAAAATATCCCGGTGTATCCAGTATATTAAATTTATCGTTTTTCCATTCAATAGGAATCAAAGAAGTACTGATCGATTGTCGTCTGGCAATTTCTTCTTTGTCAAAATCTGATACTGTATTTCCGTCCTCAACTTTTCCGATTCGATTGGTCACCTTTGTTGTAAAAAGCATTGCCTCTGTCAAAATAGTCTTTCCACAGCCACCGTGTCCCACCAGTGCTACGTTCCTTATTTTGTCACTTTGATAACCTTTCATAATAGGTTCCCCCTCGCCAAGTATTTTTCTAAATTTTTAGACAACTATTAGTTGTAATATTCTATATTTTTTGTGAAATTCCTTTTTACTTTTCTTTTTATTTATACAAAAATTTAACAAATTCTTAACAATCTTATTTTTATACCTGACTTATCTGATAAAGCCCGTTCGTCTGGACCAGATGTCATCTCCTTTCTCAGTATATTTCCAACTTTCTATATTATTCCATTTATAAAAAATCCTATACTTATTTTTCAAGAGAAAAAGAGAACGGCAATTTTCCACCGTTCTCTGCGTTCTGTTTTAAACTTATTCAATAATTCCTGCCATTTTTATTATTTCCAGACCCCGCTTTTCCATTTCCTTAATTACAATATTGATGCCGATAGAATCACTGGCCATATGACCGGCTACGATGACATTGCCTATGTTTTGCTTTTCTACCTCTTCCTTTACATCCTCCGGCAAATGCATGCAGATAATGGTACCTATCCCGGCTTCAAAATATGCTTTAAAAACATCTGGTCCTCCGTTAGTTCCGCCAGCCATGAGTACAGCCACCCTGCCGCAGTAATCCCTTTCGCTGCCAACTCTTATCACGGGTCCCGCAGGTGTATGCTGATACTCGTAGATTTCCATCAAAGCATTTATGACATCCTTTAATGTAGCCTTTGGCCTGCCCGCCAGTACATTATCCATATAAGACTGAATAAAATTCTCTGCAATAATATCCATGGGAAGATGGATATTCATATATGGCATATTTAAAAGCTTTGCCGCAGATGCTGATCGGTCGTAATTGCCTAAATGGGCACCCCGTTCAACTTTCCCCATCCTTTTTTTCAATGCCTTTTGTGCTTTATTGATGGGAACACCAAACTCCACCATCTTGTCGATTTGCCTTTCCATTACACGATAAAGATCAATTTGAGGCGCTCCCCCATGGGGATGATGGCTCATGACTAGGTCTACGCCTAATTGCTTTCCAAGCATAATTTCCTGGGTTTCCATATCAATACCAAAGAGTATTTTCTTTATATTTTCACCTTCCACCGTAATGCCTGAATCATGGGGTATTTCTTCCAATCCTGCCATATCCAGAACTAAGGTCATAATCTCTTTTGTATTCATTCCCTATCTCCTTTCAAGAACACTAACAAAAACTTTTATATGTATGATTTTCCTTATACCATTATAATATATGTGGTTAAATTTTCATATGATAATTGTTATAACAAAAAAATGCAAATGCGCCCTCATTAGATGCATTTGCATTTTTAAAAGAATTTATATTTTTATTTCAAGAAATTCATAAATGTCGTGATAATACCTGCATTAAAGAAGTCGATAAATAAGCTTCCTACCAGAGGAAGGATGAAGAAGGCTGCAGGAGCAGGTCCAAATTTTCCGGAGATCGTTTCCATATTGGCAATGGCATTTGGTGTGGCACCCATACCAAAACCACAGTGTCCTCCAGCAATAACAGCCGCTTCATAGTCTTTCCCCATTAGGTTAAAAGTAATGTAGTAAGCAAATAATCCCATTAAAGTTGTTTGTGCCACTAGCATTACAAGCATTGGCACCGCTAAATCAGCCAGTTCCCAAAGCTTTAATCCCATTAAAGCCATCGATAAGAATAGGGATAATGAAATATTCCCCAAAATATCTATTTCATCCATACAGACTTTATATGACTTTGTGCTGTCCGAAATATTCCTTAGGATGGCAGCTGCAAACATAGCGCCTATATACGGCGGGAAAGTTAGTCCGGTATTTTGCAGAAGCAATGAAATCACTGTACCTAGTCCCATGGCTAAAATGATTTGAGAAGCAGCCACGGCAAAGTTGTTTGGGATCAGTTGTTTTTCTGAATCCTCTAAGGTTACAGCAGCTTCCGTTGAACCAGTAGACATTTGTGTTTTGTTCAACGTTAAATTATGTTTCTCAATTAAACGTTTTCCGATAGGTCCGCCAATCATACTTCCCATGATCAATCCAAAAGTAGCAGCAGCCATGGCAACTGTAGTAGCACCATTAGCGCCTGCTTTTTCAAATAATGGTGCAAACGCACCGGAAGTACCGTGACCACCTGTCATCGGAACAGAACCGGTAGCCAATCCGATTAACGGATTTAAGTTGAAAACCTTTGCCAAGCTTACGCCAAGAATATTCTGTAATGCAACTAAAACGACAGCTAAGCCCAGGAAAACGAATACCTGTACGCCACCTTTTCTCAACAGCTTAAAGCTTGCTGTAAAACCAACCGTTGTAAAGAAAGCGGTCATCAATACTTTTTGCAGTGTTGTATCCATTTCGAAAGACATCATACCCGTTTGCTTCAATACTAAGGCAAGTACCGCAAAAATAAGTCCTCCGATTACTGGTGCGGGGATACAGTACTTTTCAAGTAAGCTTACCCTCTTTCTTAAGGTTTGCCCCAAGAACAGAACGACAACTGCCAATGCAATGGTTTGAATCATATCCAGTTGTAAAATCATAAAAACACCTCCAAAATATAATGAATGATTACTTCATACTCATTATATGGAGGCACTACATCATACTACATGGTTCTACAAGATGCCACAATAAGATTTTTAAAATTCAATATTAGGCAGTCATTGAAGAATTTCCTGCGTTTTTCTAAAAATTCAATTTTGCGATAACACCTTCAACAAACTTTCGAATATTAATCTTGCCTTTTTCTTCATTGGGATTTTCAATATAGCGAATCTCTTGCTTTACTTGTTTAAAATCAAATAAACTGGTACTGTATTCTACAAACTTCGTATTATAATAATCGTCATGTCCTAAAGCCGCAATATTCTCTAATGCTTTAAGTATGGTTCTTCTGATCCGCTGTTCAATCGTCTTTGCATGAATTGGATTATCCTGCAGCGTTTCCTCCTCTTCAGCTATCTGTCTATAGAAATCCTGAAGCTGATATTGTAGCGAAGTGGATTTCTTCTTATACGCTGTGATTTTACGGATAAGCTTGATCAGATCCTCACTGCCTGACTCACCAATGATACCGATATCTGTAAAAATCTGAGATATGTCATCATTTGCACTACGTTTGCCCGGAGACTGCTGCTCTGGTTTTATAAGAGAAACTGCATTCTGAATTAGTGCTACGGAACGTTCCAGTTCAATATTGCGGCATACTCCTTTGATTACATTAATCGCTTCAATCATATTGATGGGCTTGTTGATAAAGAACACAATACCATGCTCATAAGCCTTTGAAATCATACCCGCATCTTCTACTTGAGAAATCATAATGAATTTGCCTTGGTATCCATTTTCTTTAGAAGCTTCAATAATTTGAATGCCATCTTTTACAGGCAGCAGTAAATCAATAAGAACAATGTCCGGATTATAGAAAAGGATTTCCTCTACTGCATGCTCTCCTCCCGCCAGCTCGCCAACCACCTTTCCCAGGCTGTGTTTTGAAATGAGATGACTAAGCATTTTTCTTATATTGATGTCATCATCGATGATAAAAAAAGTATTTGACATAAAGCCTCACTCCATTAGAGATTTTTTTGGTATGGCTATCCTAAAAGTCGTGCCTGTTTCTGCGTCTGATGCTGCGGAAATATTCCCCTGCAACTCATCCACAATGTTCTTTACGTGGGAAAGGCCAATCCCTGTAGATGGTTTTCCCGTATTTTCATCATATTTCGTCGTAAAACCTGGATTAAAAATGTAGGGGAGAATATCTTCACAAATTCCTTCTCCTCTATCCGACACTCGAAAAAAAATATTATCCTGATCGCTATATTCTGATACGTCTATCATCCCTCCGCTAGCATTGGCATCTATAGCATTGATAATTAAATTGTTCAAAATCGTAAATAGATTATAATACTTTTTTAGTGGGAAATCATCTGAAAATCGAAACTGTATTGAGACATGCTTCTCTCGCTCTGTCAGATAGCGATGGGTGTTTTCTTGAATAATATCCACCATATCCGAAAGAGACATGGCCCCCTGTTTTTCGAAATTTTTAAGAAAACCATCAAAACCACTTAAAACACGATAATAATCTTTTTTGATTTCATGAACCTCCCGGGCAATTTCTAGGGTATCTTCCTGCAGCTCCCGATTCTCTTTATACGTTTCATATAATTTGTAGCTTTTACTCATGACCTTTTCTATATCACCCATAGATTTTTTAAGATAGAACATTTCTGCCTGAATATCAGAAATAAGAATATTTAATTGGCTGTATCGTTTTTGATGCTCTCGGCTTAGGACAAACAACTCTTGTTTTTTATAAAGGAGATAAACAAAATAAGCGATGGTGCTCCTGGCCAGGCCTACTAAAATGAAGACTTGGATCATTGGAAGGGTAATTGTCTTGTCACGGATCAGTGCTTCAACGATATTGCTGATGGAATCCGCTGCTGCCAAGAGAAAAATTGCTGTCACAAACTTTTCCCGATATTTTCTTATCCCGAGTGTAAATACAAAAAATCCATAAATGAAATAGTAAATACCCGAAGGAAAATTGTATTGGACTACTTCTGCAATTGAAGAATAGGCCAAGAGTGTACCCATAATACTGCGCAACAGGAAAATGGTAATCCCAGATAAAATACTGGCCGTGTACACAGAAACATCGTCTAAAATGAGTATAACCAGGTTTAGTGCAATAATTCCTGCGGATATTCGTAAGCTAGTGTTGAAAGGATAAAAATATATCTCTCCAAACAGTGCCACAGATGCTATTAACAGAAAATACTTTTTAAATTTATACATATCGTCCTCCGCGTATAGATATGTTTGTCCTCTATAATATAATACCATGGCAAAATAGCCACCATACATTATACCAACTTTTCGAGGAAATACAAATCCTTAAGGAAATGATTGCTTATTACCTTTAACAAAATTTGCATTTTACACATCTTATAGACAGATATCCTCATGTTAACGTTAAAAGAAGTACATGAACTTTAATAAATACAAAAGGTGTGACAATTAATCTGTCACACCTTACTCCTCCACATACTCCATATAGTAGAACACACTTTCTCCTATAAAAGTATCTTTTAAATATTGATTCTTTACCTTAAATCCCACATTTTCATAGCATTTTCTCGCTCTATCATTGAAGTATCTTACTTCCAATGTCACTATGTTTTCTGGATATCTCGTTTTTGCTTTCTGTACTAGCAGGTTCATCACTTCTTTACCATGACCTTTTCCACACCACGAAGGCTTTAAGCCCACTCCTAGAATGGTCTTTCCAGCACTTTCGCAGATTCTCCCAAATCCCATTAGCTCGCCGGCTGATAAAATACCCACAAATTCTTTTTCTCTCTTTTCTTTTATCGCCAAGTCCCAGCCATTCTGCACCACAATATCCCAATCACAAAAATTATATATTGCATATTCCCCATCATATCTCCATGTACAAATTTCTTTTGCCATATCTTCGGTTAAAAGAGTTAATGTATACGCTTGCATTGCTTTTCTCTCCTTATTCCATTATAGGAACCCTCTTTTTCATAAATATTTCTAATTTAGAAGTATTCGTTACATTCCACTTTATTCACTTCAAGCAGCTCCTTAAGAAATTGTATGGTATCGTCTTCCACCTTCTTGCTTTTATGAATATTGAATTTTATAATCAGCCATCCTACCAAACCCAATAAAACGACAGCTATAATCGCTCCAATCCCACACAAGTCAAAGCTTTCATAGATCGTTGCATCGTAAAGAACGTTGATAACGCATAGAGCAAAGATAAATGTCAATATTATATACCAAATACTCCAAAATATTTTAAGACCATTTAATACCTTGAACTCTCCTACAATTCTCGTCTCATTTCCATCTTCGTGGAGTTCTCCGTGGAACTTTCGGGTAGAAAAAAATTTATATCCCCTATTTGTTGAATATATGTCAATTCTATTAATCACCCAGAAATGCTTTTTATAAGAGTCTAAACGCCCAACATATCCCATTCCTCCGCTCAAAGAGTAAAGAAAGTCATTGATTAAAGCATCGTTGAGCTTCTGTTCGCAACTTACTATATCTAATGATGTAAACATACAATATTTCATTTCATCAACTCCTAAATCTTTTGTACTTCGTAATCATTAATTGCTGCAAAAACTTTACCGTCTACACTTAAAATGAATGAATCCTCAGCGATACTATCACCAAAGGAATAACATCTCCAACAAAATGTATAAGCATCACGGGGACTAACCCTCGTTTATAGAATACATATGATAACACCACACCGACAGCAAAAGAAATGTTCGTCCCCCCATGAAGCATAAAAGCAAATAAGACGGATGTAATTAATGAACTGAATATAGCAATAGTTCGCTCATTATTTTTTAAGATTCTCTTCGCTGTTCCCAATAGTAGTGAAAATAGAAATACCCTAAATATCACTTCCTCAATTATAGCCGCTCTTAATGAAAGAAAGATAGCCTTTAAGGGAGTAAGCATCTTCACCCAATAAACATACTGAATTACTTCCTCATAGGATATTAACCATATATATGTATTCACAGCTGTAATAACTAGTCCTAATAGGAATAGCTGCTGCAGCAGCCTATGATCTTCTTTCGCTTCCTTGCCTGCATCAAAAACAGCTATATTGACATAATTCGCTATGATCACACCAAAGATACCGAGAATAGAAGTCATCAAGACATCGAAAACTGTCATGATAATTAAGGGATTCTCTGGGTAAATGATGGAGACAACAAAGACATCAGATACTAAAACGAAAAAACTTAAAACAGCTATCCTATGTATATCTAATGATGCTATCTCTAACTTCCAGAACTTCTTTTCCATGAGCTTACTACCTTTCACAAGTTCTTTCTCTAAAAACATCTTTTATGTCTTCTTCATTACTATAATACGCATAAAACCTCATTTAGTTTTTTGTACGATCAGATATACATAAACTCAATATCATCTACTACCAACCATATTCCATGATATCCGTCGTTTTGGCTGCTGATTCCTTGCCTAAAAGCTTTTCTACAACATAAAGGGACATATCAATGCCGGCAGATATACCTCCAGACAGAATAATCTTTCCATTATCGATATATCTTTCACCTGACACTATGTTGGTATCAAGTGCGATTTCTTTCAACAAATCTAATGATAAGTGATGGGTAGTAGCAGTCAAACCGTCCAACAAGCCGCATTTAGCAATAATCAGCGCCCCAGTACAAACAGTTAACAGTAGTTCCAAATCAGGATTTATTGACTTTATCCAATTCAATATTATTTCGTTATTCATCTCGTTCCGAGTACCTTGTCCTCCTGGGACAATTAGTATATCAAGCTTTAGACAATTGTGTATTGTATATTGTGGATTTATGCTTAGCTTATTTCTCGCACAGACAGGTCCTTCTTTTTCAGCAATAGTAAAGACTTGAAACGGTTGATTAGAACTCGTTCTGTTGGCAACCGAAAATACTTCAAATGGCCCGCAAAAGTCCATAACCTCCACATCATTAAAGACCAGTATACCTACATTTCTTGTCTTATACATGATCTACGCTCCTTTTCTAAACACTTCATATTAATTATTCTCAGTCACATGTAATCATGTTTTTCTAGTAATAACTGACTTAATAGCATATACCGTTACAAAACTAATCTCTTAGAATACTAGCAATATCTGAAGAGGCCGCAATCATTGTGCCTATCAATGCTGCAGCT
Organism: Bacillota bacterium; assembly: GCA_049324315.1. GTDB lineage: Bacteria > Bacillota > Clostridia > Peptostreptococcales > Thermotaleaceae > JBMOKU01. Next base: position 90,493 of record JBMOKU010000022.1, read on the forward strand.
GCAGAATACATTAGCTTTTGCTTTTTAGATAATGTTAAATCTTTAGCTTTTTGATAATATGCTATGAAAAATTCACTCAACATCCAAATAACTACAATAAGCACCTTATCCATGCTCCTTCGCCCCCATTACAAGTTGCTTATTCCCTCACATTACAAGATTCTCTTTTTTTCCTTTATTTTCCTTTGTTGAATGATGGCTTATTTTGTCGATTGCAGAAATTTGTATGAAAAGGTATGACAACCTGCCCCGTCACACCTTTTCATTGCACCTATTGTATCTTTATTGATCATCATCCCCATTAAGCTGATGCCATCTCTTTAAGTCCTCAACTTAAATTTTTCTCCTTCGTAAACTCTTATAGGATTTCCTCTAATAAGCGTATTGTGCTGCTCCCACATTGATTTTTTGTGATTATTAGTATCTGCTTCATTTCTTGCTTCAATAAGATTTGACAAACGGGCAAGCGCAAGCTTTTTATTCATGTATTGTGATCTTTCCTCTCTTGCTGTTACCGCCAAGCTTGTTGGGAGATGGATTGCTCTGACTGCAGTTTCTACCTTGTTCACATTCTGTCCACCCGGTCCCGAACTTCTCATGGCTTCAAATCTTACATCCTTTTCAGAGTAGTTTTGTTTTTCCGAAGTACTGAATCCTTCAATATTAATAAACCAATTCTTTCTCTTATGGTTAGGTCTATAAGGACTTTTACATATCCAAAGAATTGTTCCATTTATATTCTTGAAATGCTTTTCTAATGATTCACCTTCTAAAGACAAAAGGACCGATTTAAGATTGCCCGAAATGCTTCCAGGTACAACATCAATAACCTTTATATTTATCCCGTTATTACCACATTCGCTTTGGAACGACTTTAAGAAAAGACTTACTGCCAATTCACATTCATCAGGACCTTTTCCAGAACTTAGTTGAATCCACATATACCCTCCTATGCTTTATACGTTAATATGGGTTTTAGGGTTGCTATAACATTCACTAATCCAAAGTCCACAAGACTCTGTATGACCGTATCGATATTCTTGTATGCCTCCGGCGCTTCTTCATAAAGTAAATTTTTATCATTACAAATAACTCTACCCTTAAACTTGGTATATTTAATGGTTTCCTTCGTATACTTATTTTCAAGTCTGGCTTTACACATACGGCGTTCCCACTTTCTACCCGCCCCATGGGCCAATGAATATCCTGAAATTTCAGTATCACCCGTTGGCATAACAATGTATGTTAGGGAGCCCCTTGAACCTGGAACAACCACAGCACCTTTGTCAGCAGGCGCTGCCCCCTTCCTGTGAATGAACAGTATTCTGTTATCCGATTCTTTTAACGTTATACTGTTGTGGACACAATCTATTAACTTAGCGATGTCCGTATTTACTCCAAAGGCTTTTAGAATCCGATATGCAATTAACGCTCTGTTGATAGCAGCCCATTTGACTGCATCATCATGTTTTGATAGGTATTCTTTGGCCCCTTCAGAAGCTAGGCACAGCCAATCTTGAGCTTGATGCATCTTTATGCTCTCATCAAGAATGGCCTCACCGTACCCTCTTGATCCGCTGTGTATCACCATCATTATCTGATTCTTATCCAATCCGAGATGGTGGAACTGCTCTGCATCAAATATTGTTTCAACTTCCTGCAGCTCTGCAAAATGATTTCCGCCTCCTATTGTTCCTAGCCCTGTTCCCATTGGTGACGGACCCAGACTGTTAAGTATATCCTCCGGTAACTGTATTTCCTTTAAGCTTTTGATATCTTCTATCCTTTTCACCAATCTATCTATTTTAATTTTTCTCTTTTCCATATCGGTCATAAACAAACCGATTCCACAGCCAATATCATTGCCTACTAAATGTGGATAAATCACACCTTCTGTAACAAATACTGCACCAACAGGAGTTTTACCGGGGTGAAGGTCTGGCAGACCCACTGCTTTTGTTACACCAGGTAATAAAGCCACCTGTTTAAGCTGATCTACAGCGCTTTGCTCAAGCCAATTTTTTTCAGACGAAATAATTGTTATATTATTCATATAATATTTATGTTGTCTCCTTCCATGTCTTTAATCTAAAAAGTGCACAAAAAAGCCGTGGAAAGTAACCACGGCATGTTCTTGAAAATTCTCATGATCTCCCTACAGGAAATTGGGCAATAAAAAAACACGATAACGAATCGTGCAGCCTGCAATCATGTATTTCTATTAACATTATCAGGTGACGGTTACTGACGTAAATTGACCACAAGAAATAAAGCAGCAATGAGAAATCCTTCCTGCACCTTCCCTTTTGGTCCGATATTCAATTATAAATTAACCACCTCTACATTAATTGCTGCTGTCATTTTAAACACTCCTTTCACCTGTTGTATAAAAAATTGTAAACCTTACTTTTTCATAATATTATGAAATATGTATTTCTGTCAATATTTGTAACTGAATTGTAACTAATTATAGGTTTACGTCTTCAAAAGGGTATTTCGTTTTGCGGGACGGCACTGAGACCGTCCCCTACAAAAGAAAATACATCCTTTTCTGGAAGCGTAGATATTTAGATCTATTTAGGATAAAAATCAACAGAGAGAAAAAACGTCTTTGTGCCACCCGTAAATCGCCCAAGACGTTGAAATAGTTTCTTTTGATAGAATTCTTTCTTACGCAGTGCAAACTTGTGCAATCATTTCGTTAATTTCAGCTTTAGACGGCATCGCCGGAATTCCACCCTTTTTTATGGCAGCCAACGCTCCTAGTGCATTTCCAGAAATCAATAATTCCTTTAATTCATCACAGGAGAACTCCTGAATGTTTTTGTTTGCTTCCAGCACTTTGTTTATGACACCGGCTAAGAAAGCATCCCCAGCGCCTGTGGTATCAACTGCATTTACTTCAAAACCATTCACCCTTCCGTGATCAGTCCCTCTTCTATAGAAAGAACCGTTCTCCCCTAAGGTCACCAAAATTAACGGGATTTCATACCATTCGTGCAGCAATAGACTTCCTTTTTCAATATCCTCTGTATCTGCCAGGAAAGCAAGCTCATCCTCTGAAATTTTTAATATATCTACATATTCCATGACATGCAGCATGGTCTCCTTCGCATGATTCATATCATCCCATAAAGGAGGTCTTAGGTTGGGATCATAGGATATGAGTTTCCCTTGCTCCTTCGCCCATTCTACAGCCCTAAGCGTAGCTGTTTTTGCCGGTTCATCCGTCATAGAGAGGGACCCGAAGTGAAATAGTTTTGCATTACGAATAAGCTGAATATCCACTTCTTCTTCCCTTAACAGCATATCTGCCCCCGGTTTTCTATAAAAACTGAAGCTTCTGTCTCCATTTTCTTTTAAATGGACAAAGGCCAGTGTTGTATTCGCTTCATCAGACAAAACCATACCACTTGTATCGATTTGTGCCTCTTTCAAGACATCCAATAGAAAATTGCCAAACTGATCATTCCCAGCTTTCCCGATAAACGCAGTTTTTCTATCCAGCTTTGCCAGTGCAGCCAGTACATTTGCCGGTGCTCCTCCCGGATTTCTTTCAAAAAGCAAATTTCCATTGTCTGAATATCCCGAAGGAGTAAAGTCAATTAATAGTTCTCCTAAAGCAACCACATCATACATCCCTTCATCATCCTTTCATTATATATCGTGATTAGTAAGGCAATACATGGGGACAGGGCCCCAGTCCGGTAAAAAACACACCGGACAGTGGACCAGTCCCCAAGTCTTGCTATAGATAATCCCTAAGCTGTATGAAATCCATTCAATCTCTTCTAGGAAAGGGATTATCAAAATAATGAGGGGCTTGTTTGTTCTTTTCTATATAAGTCACACTAAGTGCATTTCATCCGCTACGCCACGGGGACAGTTCCATCGTTTTCCCTTCGGTCCTTCGCTGCGCTGCGGAAACGCTCGAACCGTCCCCATGGCTCCGCTACTTTGTGACCGGCTGTACTATGCTTAGTGTTATCTATATAACTATTTTTTCTTCTTTTTCATCATATCTACATAGACAGCAAGAAGAATCACGGTTCCCTTTGCAATCAACTGCCAAAATGAATTGACATTCAATAAATTTAAACCGTTGTTGAGTACGCCAATGACAAAAACACCGATCAATGTGCCTCCTAATTTACCGATTCCCCCTGAGAAACTTGTTCCACCCAAGACTGCAGCTGCAATGGCATCCATTTCAAACCCTTGCCCTACAGTGGGCTGTCCGGAATACATTCTTGCACAAATCACGACACCGCTGATTGCTGCAAGTAAGCCGGATAGCGTAAAAGTTGCTATTTCAATCTTCTTTATGCTAATACCGGAGAACTTTGCCGCATTTTTATTTCCACCAACAGCATATAGATGCCTTCCAAATTGTGTTTTATTTAAAAGTATACTCATTAAAATAAAAATGATGGTCGTGTAAATTACCGGCAAGGGAATGGGGCCTAAGTATCCGTTGCCTATGGAATTAAATGAAGCATTCAGTGTACGTACGGGCATTCCATTTGTATAAACATATGCCATTCCCCTTGCGATTTGCATTGTTGCCAATGTAACAATAAATGGCGGTATTCCTGTGGTAGAAATCGTCACACCGTTAAAGAACCCGACAGATGTACCTACAATAATACCGATTAGAACCGCAGCCGGTACCGGCAAATGATTATTCGTTATCAAACCTGCAGCCAATGTTCCTGACAGGGCCAATATAGAACCTATGGAAAGGTCAATCCCGCAAATAATGATAACCAATGTCATACCAAATGCAAGATTGGCATTCGTCGTTATCTGTCTCAAAATATTTAGTATATTATCTTTTGTCATGAATGCCGGTGACAATACGCTGAGCACCCCGCACATTAGGGCAAAACCTGCTAAAATACCCAAGTTCTCTTTGAAATATTTAGCAACGTTATCTATCAAACGACTGTTGAAAGCATTTCTCTCACGCTTTTTTGCCATACTAGACTGCATTTTCCATACCTCCTGTAGCATAGTGCATAATCGTTTCCTGACTTATCTGTTCTCTTTCCAATTCCGCCATGATCTTGCCCTCGTGCATGACAAGTACACGATCACTCATATTGATTACTTCCGGCAGTTCTGAAGAAATCATGATAATGGCTACCCCTTGTTTTGCAAGCATGCTGATAATGGAATATATTTCTGCCTTGGCGCCCACATCAACACCCCGGGTCGGTTCATCAAGGATCAATACCCTAGGTTGTGTGGCCAGCCACTTTGCAATGACAATCTTCTGCTGATTTCCTCCGCTGAGATTTTCAACACACTGTTCATGATCAGGCGTCTTTATGGAAAGACTTTCAATATACTTTTGTACGATATTGTGTTCTTTTTCTGCATCCACTTTCATATACCGCATAAATTTCTCAAGTACAGTAATCGAAGTATTATATGCCACACTTCTGATCAAGAATAAACCTTCGTCCTTGCGGCTTTCAGGTACAAGGGCGATACCATTTTTAATAGCATCTTCGGAACTTTGGATGCTTACTTTGTTTCCGTCAATAAATATTTCTCCAGCCTCAAATCTGTCTATTCCAAATATCACCCTTGCCAGTTCTGTGCGCCCAGCCCCTACAATTCCTGAAAGGCCCAGTATCTCTCCTTTTCTCAAGCTGAAGCTTATATTCTTTAGCATGCTGCCTTTGCAAATATTGTGAACTTGTAAAATCACATCGCCTGACTGATGATCTTCCTTTCTGTATAAATCCTTCAATTCTCTTCCCACCATCATACTGATTAATTCATTTCGAGATGTTTCTGTGGTTTTTTTAGTATCTATATAGGTACCATCACGCAGTATGGTTATTCTGTCTGCAATCTTGAACAGTTCTTCCATTCGATGAGATATATAAATGATGGATTTGTTCTTTTCTTTTAAATTTTGTATTGTTTGAAAAAGCACTTCTACTTCTTTCTCCGTCAATGATGCTGTCGGTTCATCCATTACGATAATGTCCGCGTCTACAGATAAAGCTTTTGCTATCTCAACCATTTGCTGCTGCGCCACACTCAAATTAGACACAACCTCCGAAGCCCTTATATCTAAACCGATAGAATCGAGTATTTGCTGAGCCTGTATATTCATTTCTCTGAATGTCACCAATCTTGTTCTCTTTGATAATAACTCTCTGCCCAAAAAAATATTTTCTGCCACTGTCATATACGGAACGAGACATAGTTCTTGATGGATAATACTGATCCCTTTGGATTGTGAAGCTTTTACATCGGTCAATTCACACCGATTTCCCTTGATCCAGATTTCGCCTTCATCCGTTTGGTAAATACCGCCTAGAATTTTCATCAGCGTTGATTTTCCCGCACCATTTTCTCCTAGCAAAGCATGAACCTCTCCGGTCTTTAATTCAAAATGAACATCCTTAAGTGCATATACTCCCGGAAATTTTTTATGTATATTTTTCATTCTTAAAATGGTTTCCTCCATCGCCTACCTCCACATATGCCCGTTTAAAAATATAATAATTGTAAATTATTTGATCATAGTTCTCTCTATATATGTAAAGTTCTGCCCAGCAAGATTGCTGGGCAAAACCTTTTTATGAATTCCTACATTATTCGTACTTGTCAATGTTTGTCTTATCAATGAGTTCCACAGGAACTTTGATTTCATGATCAATAGTTTCACCATTTAACTTCTTGAATGCCGCTTCAGCAGCCATACTCCCGATGTCTCCCGGGAACTGCGCTGCAGTTGCAGTCAACTTGCCTTCTTTGATCATTGTCTTTGCATCCCCTGATCCGTCAACACCATATACCAAAACGCCGTCCATACGATTTGCACTCTCTAATGCAGCAATCGCGCCCAAAGCAGTAGGATCATTTAAACACATAACCGCATCTATGTCTTTATTAGCTTGCAAAATATTCTCCATTACAGGCATTGCTTTCTCCAATTGCCCATCGGATGTTTGTTTTGCAACAACCTTTATCCCTGGATATTTAGCAATTTCTTCTTCGAAGCTTTTTGTTCTATCAATGGCTGATTTTGCTGTAGGGTGTTCTAGAATAACTACATTACCGGTTTCACCCATAGCTTTAATCAGGTGTTGTGCACAAAGTACTCCCGCATTCCAGTTATCAGATGCCACTGTACTTTCTACAAGATTATCATCAAATACAGGAGCATCTACAACAATGATAGGTATATTGGCCTTTTGTGCCGCCTCTAATGCCGGTTTTATACCTTTCCAATCAACCGGATTTAAGAAGATAAGATCAACCTTTTGTGCGATTAGGTCTTCAACTTGTGCAATTTGCTTGTTGATATCCAATTGGGGGTCAAGGGCAATCAGCTTTCCGCCTTTACTTTCCACAACTTTCTTGATACCGTCATTTAACTCTACAAAGAATGGATTGTTTAGGGTCATATACGTTGCTCCGAATTTCAGTTCCTTAGGCTGTTCAACATTTGATGATTCCGTCGGTTGTTCCGCCGGTGGCTGCTGTGTTGTACATCCCGCTATCATAGATATCATCAATACAACCACCATGATTAACATAAAAAACCTACTTCTTGTAAACATTTTACTCCCCCTTTAGCAAATTTTTTTGTAGTGAATCATTACAGATATATTGTAAAACGTTTTCACATTAAAATCAGATGCTAATCGTCACATAAATAAAATTACATTTGTCATCTCTTGAATGACAAATGTATTATTCTTGTAAGAATTTATTTAATTTTTGATCAAGCTGTCTCAAGGTATCCTCTATATTCCTATCACCATTAATCATTTGGTAGATCTCTTTATCTGACATGTTCATAGCTTCCTCATATTTGTGGAACTTAGGTGTCACTGTGGATTGCTCAATTACCTCACTCAGAATCCTTTTATCCACAGATATTTCTTCCTCGGGATTATATTTCGATAACTCTTTATCGGCTTCTTTTGATTCCGTAACATTTCTTAATACCGGTACACCATGGGAATAGCGGAAAACATTAACTTGACTGTCATAATTATTGGTCAGATATTGAATAAACGCCCAAGCCTCCTTTTTGTGCTTTGACCTGGAACTCATTGCAAATAGCATACTATTCAAAGCAGACGCATTTTTACCATGGGGTCCCTTAGGAAGTTTTACACATTCCCAATCAAATCGGGCATACCTTATAATTCTGTATGGATATGATTTATATGCCCGATATGCCGAAAAGGGAAATGGGCTAAATGCCACTTTACCGTTATCAAAATCTTCTTGAGTTACGATAAAGTTTTGATTTAATCGATTTAACCTTCGTACAAAATCAACGGCTTCCAAGACCTCAGGTTGGTTAAATTTTGCCTGTTCTCCATTAGCATCAAATAGTTGTCGTCCGTTAGTATACACGGCATGCTGCCAGCTAAAACCTGTACTCCCAAATTGGTCTAGTTTTCCATCTCCATCTAAATCCTTGGTTACCTGTTCACATACATGATAAAAGTCATCCCATGTCCAATTTCCCTTCGGTATTTGTATTCCTTCTTTTTTCAATATTGTTTTATTCACAAACATGAGCTGCGGATCTACTTCTCTAGGCAAGGCATACTGATGATGATTAAATTGTCCGGACTTTATTGCATTGATATACATGTTGTCAATATCAAAACCTCTATCGTTTTGTATGAATTCATCTAGTTCATTCATAATCCCTATGTAAGCAAAGGTATTGAAATCTCCGGGCAGTACACAAAAAACGTCCGGCTCTTTTCCTTTGATAATCTTTTGGGCCAGCCACTCCGAGTAATCTTCCTTCAGTGTCCCGCTTCTATACGTAATTTTAACGCCGGGATGTATGTTCTCAAATTTTTTAATTTCATCATCAAATGCTTTATAGCTTTGCCAGTTGGGTACATCATACATACTACCTGCAAATATTCCGATTTCCAGCACGATGGGCTTATAGAATACTTGATATATACCATAGACAGTCATTGATACAAGCATCAACATCACAAAGCTGAAAAAAAGTACATGCCTATGTGATTTTTCAATTGTTATTATTTTCATAGACGTCCCCTAATCATCAAGTTTTTTTAAAAGCAACCCGGACTGTACGGCGAAGATTGCAATCTGCGTTCTATCTCTAAATTCCAGCTTATTTAGTATACTGCTTATATAATTTCTTACGGTACCTTCACTATATTTAAGCCTATCCCTTATTTCTTTATTAGACATGCCTATGCCAATCAATTTTATAATCTTTAATTCTATCTTGCTCAGATTTTCGTACGCTTTTTCATTCACCCTTATTCGGTAGTCTGAGTGCGCCATCTGCGAAAAGAACTGGCATACCTTGACAGCAACATTAGGATTCAATAAAGCTCCTCCACTTGCTACCGTTCGAATGGCTTCTACCAATTCCTTTGATGAAATACCTTTTAGCAAGTATCCACTTGCTCCATTTTTTATGGCTTCAAATACATACTCATCGTCATCAAAAGTCGTTAACACAATAATTTTTATCTTTGGACTGTTCTCTTTTAGTATCTTAATGCACTGGTTTCCATCAACATGAGGCATACGTATATCCATGAGTATGATATCAGGAGAATATTTTTTTGCAAGTTCCAGCGTTTGTTTGCCATCCTCAGCAATGGCTATCAAATCAATATCGGGCTTATTACTAAGGATGATTTCAAGGCTTTGACGTATAAGTTCCTGATCTTCAGCGATCATAACACGTATCATGGATTCGTCCCCCTTATAGGAATTTTTACATGAGCAGTAAACCCTTTACCTATACCTGTTTCAAACTGTACCGTTCCCTTTAACATTCCTACCCGTTCCTTGATGTGCTTTAAACCAAAACCATCTTTTACAGTATGACATCCGATTCCGTCATCAATGATATCCAGATATAAATTGCTGTAATTAAAATGCAGCATCATACAAATATTCTTTGCCTTCCCATGTCTCACAGCATTGGTAATTCCTTCTTGAACAATCCTGTAAATGATCCCTTCTTCATCTGAACCAAGCTTTGGTACATCTCCTATGATTTGAACGCTTACTTTCGTGTGTGTACATCCACTAATATCATCTGCAAGTTTTTGAACTGCAGGAATTAATGAAAATCTCTCAAGGGTATCCGGGCGCAGTTCGTTCATGGACCTTCTTACATCTACCAGCCCTTGTTTTGCTAAATCTTTGATTTTGAGCAGCTGGATTTTGGTCCTTTCTATATCTATATTAAACAATTCCATACAAGCCTCCAATCCAGTAGCTATTCCGGTCAGGGCGTGTCCTAACGTATCATGTATTTCTCTGGCCAAACGGTTTCTTTCGCGAATCTTTGCCATTTTTTCCGACTTATCCGCGTACTCCTGCAGCTGGATATTGGCGACTTTTAATTCCTCAGCTGTCTGGAAAAGTTTTTCATATAACTCCTTTATTTTTTGATTTTCATCAATTTCACTTTGGATGACAAAAATCATAAACAGGATGAAGCTCATCTCATTCAGTGAATTCATCACGTTTCTAATTCCAAAAATATAGAATCTTTGAGAAGCCGTATAGTATTTGACATATTCATTGATGGAAAACATTTTAATCTTTATGGACAAAATATCATAGTCGAAGACAATATAAGAAAAGATTGCCATGATGATAAATAGTGTCCTTTTTTTCTTATCATCGATATATATGATGATATTTGCAATAGCCAGAAGTAATATACCCTTATAGCTCATATTCACACTGTATGTAATTGCGATGCAGATGAGTATATCTAAGAAGCTGAACAGATAGAAAAACACTTTTCTTGAAGTTCTACGTAACAATCGATCTCTAATCAGTACATTTATTAGTAATATAATAAAAAATGTCATCGCTATTACAGGCACTTTCCAAGGTACCATAGGGATGTATTTTACTTTCTCTATGAAACTTCTAGCCATATCATTTTCACAGATTAATTCTGTTGTATAAAAAATAATGGAGGACATAAATAGGATGATGATTAGATTGATTAAGAACATGATATTCCGTGTAATCGATAAATTTTTTTTGATAATCAGCAACATCCCACCTCCTGATGTGTTTATACTTTCATGCTCCTACAATTTCCACTTACATCTATATGCACTGGTTGGACCTCTCATCAACAATATTCTCTTTTTTTTGGTGTTTTTCCTTTGGTGAAATATAGCTTATTTTGTCGACCGAAAGATGAATCCCGTTAAGAAAAAAACGTCTCGGTGCCACATATATCTCCCAAGACGTCAAAATTAATAGTTCTATTTTTTAAAACAGCAGTTATTCTGTTACCATTATTACACAATAATCTTCTTCACAAAAGGAGAAGTCATGGCTGCAAGTAATGAAGCATAGTTCAAATCAAAGGATACGATATCTCCAATCCTTAGATTCGAAGTTCTTGTAGCATCAATGATCAGATGATCACTTGTAGCTCCCAGTATTTCCAAGTCTGTATTTTGTGGCGTTACCCCATCCACATTCATATCCTGACGGCCTATATTTAAAATACCTCTTACCATCATTCCCTTATCCTCCACTGTTGGGATATTGCCAAAGGCATCCTGACCAATTTCCCCGATAGGTACTGATGGTTTATATTTCTTTTCAATAATTTCTGCTGATAAAACAAAAGCATCCTGATAAGTGTCGGGCCATATTTCTCTATGAATCGTTTCCCTTCCAAGAAGTATTCCTTCACCAATTCTGAAATGATTGATCCTGTCAGGTATCTTTCCAGAGGCTAACAGCTTTAACGAACTTGAATTGCCAGCTGATAGATATTGAAGCTTTATATTACATTTTTCTTCAACTTCTTCCGCCAGTTCTACTAGTTGTTGATTGTTTTCATATGTTGGGATCGTTCCATTCAAATCCGTTAAGTTGGTGCCCAGACCGACAATCCGGACTCCTTTCATTTTCATTACCTCTTTGACTAGTGGAAGCAGTTCATCAGGCCAGATGCCTTCTCGCAGATCGCCAAGATCAACCATGATGATAATCTTATGCACCATTCCTTTTTCCAAGCTAGCTTGGGAAATGGCTTCTATTATTTCGTATTCTGTATTTAAGCTTATATCTGCAAGTGTGATAACTCTTTCAATCTCTGATTTATGTGGAGATCGCATTAATAGAAATGGGACATTAATATTGCTTTCCCTTAATCCTGCGATATTGTCTAAACGAGATTCCCCAATCCACGTAACACCTCCGCGAATCATTGCCCGTGCCACTTCCGGCATCCCTAATGTACCTTTCGTAACTCCCGCCACGGAAATCCCATGCTTCTTACATAAAGTTGTTATTGTACGGGCATTATGTTCTATCTTCTTTACATCAATCGTGATATGCGGTGTCTGCATATTCATCCCCCTCCAAATATATATAATATCAAACCCTCTGTTGTACATTTATCAGCATACTTTTGTTTTCCTCCTTAGATTCGTAGGATACGGAGAATATCACCGTGTATACCGCTCTAATCTTTCTGAAAGCGTGCTTGTATGCAGTTCAAATAAATGATTGTCAAAATCATAAAAGTACAATGATCTTCCTTCCCCTTCATTCCTCGGTCTTGGTGGCTTAGAGTCCACGCCTAATGAACGCACTCTTGATTCATAGACAGCAAAGTCTTCATCTCGTATCTTAAATGCAATATGATTGTAGGTACGGTCAGAAAGCGAGTCACCTTCCATGATGGCAATCCACTGCCCGCCAATCAGAAAAAACTTTTCCTTGGATAGCGAAAAAAACTTGTCCTCACTTGAATATACCTCTTCTGCATCAAAGATCGACTTGAAAAATGTTGATGCCCTTTCTAAGTTTTTTACGATAAAAGTTATATGACTAATTCCTTCTATCATCATATCCCTCCATTGGAATATTATTAAAAAGAATATATAATACTGTTAGGAACAATATTACCATAAAATGAAAAAGGAGGAAATATAGTGAGAAAAATACAGAACGTAGCTATAGCTGGTCTTGGTGCTGTCGGAGCATCTTATGCCGCAAAAATCCATGATTGGAACCCAAAGGCCATTCAAGTCATCGTTAATGAAGAACGACTGAATCGCTATAGAGAAACACCTTGTAGAATCAATGGCAAAACGTATCATTTTCAATATGTCCTTCCGGAGGAAGCAGCTAAACCCGCTGATTTGGTACTCATTGGTGTGAAATACCCTCAACTGCTGCAAGGGATCGAAGATATCCGTAATCACGTGGGACCTGATACAACAATCTTATCTTTGCTGAACGGAATTGATAGCGAAGAAATTATTGGTCAAAGATATGGGATGGAAAAGCTTTTGTATGCCACCTGCGTTGGGATTGATGCTGTCAGGAAGGGAACTGAGATCAAGTACAGTACGATTGGAGAAATCCATTTTGGCGAAAGGGATAATACACAACGCTCACCTCGCGTTCAAGCAGTAAAAGAACTCTTCGAAGCTTCCGGTATTCCTTATACGATTCCTACAGATATGCTGCGTGCCTTGTGGTGGAAGTTTATGGTGAATGTGGGTATTAATCAACCATCAGCCATACTAAGAGCTCCCTATCGGGCTTTTCAGGAAATCCCCGAAGCCATTGAATTAATGGAAGCAGCAATGTTGGAGGTTATATCCCTAGCCAATAAGATGGATGTCAATTTACAGAAATCAGATATTCAAGGGTTTCAAAAGGTTCTCGCTACCCTTGGTCCAGAAAGCAAAACATCCATGCTTCAGGATATAGAATCTGGAAGAAAAACCGAAGTAGACATGCTGGGCGGCGTCATGCTGAAGCTTGGAAAACAATATGGTGTGGAAACCCCTGTGAATCGGATACTTGTCCAAATGATTCAATGTCTGGAAAAAATGCAAACCACTGTTGAGTGAACTCGTTTCTAAAGCAAACGAGTTCACTAGTATATGATAATTTTGCTATTCTTTTTCACTTACTTGTAGAATATAAAACCCCACATACTTATTTCCCCTAAATGACAGCTCGCCTATATTCTCTTCTAAGATAACCGCCCATTCAATCGGTGAGACATAGAATCTTTTTATCTCTCCATCATCGAATTGAAATTCTAATACACACCGCTGACTTTGATTCGCCCCCGTCCCCCTCGTAAATGTTCCATAGGTTTCTATCCATTTTGACACCAACTTTGCATTTACTGTCTCTACAGGCATAAGTGATTGCCTTACTAAACGGTAAATTATAAATATAATAAAGCAAGTCATAATCGATATTGCTGAATATAAAATACAGTTCATTATTCTTAGCTTGTGCTCAATTCGGTCAAGTTCATTTTGCATGGATGTAATATCATAGTAGTCCATATAGATAACTCTACTCCTTCCATGTCTTTCCCTGTGTTAAATGTGCACGATGATCAAAATACTAATCCATCAAATATAATCTCCAATGTCAATGACTGCCCCATTTTCTATACTTTCATTAAAAACTACATTTATGATCTTATTGGCCACATATTCAGGAGCAAATAATCGTCCTTTTTCTTTCATTTCAATAAATCTTTCTACTTGCATAAAATCTTCCGGTGCCGTTGACCGGATTTCTTTTTGCATATTTGTGTCAATGACACCTGGTGCAACTGATATGATTTTGACTGGATATTCTTTCGTTTCTTGTTCCACAGCCACGCACTTCGTAAACATATCCAAGCCAGCCTTTGAAGTACAATAGCAGCTCCAACCAAAATATGGTTTCTTTCCCGCACCTGAAGAAATGTTAATAATTCTTTTTTCAATCTTCCATTGACCAAAATGCTTAATGAATTCTGATACGAGTATCATGGGTGTAACTAGATTTAATGTAACATTATGGATAATTTCTTCACTTTTACACTTTTCGATTGTCGTTATAGGTGTGACAGTTCCTGCGTTATTAATAAGAAGAAGTGATTGGGCTTCATTCATATTGATCTTCGAAGAAATCTCTTTCATCATAAAATGGACTTGATTCGCTTGAGTCAAATCATACGCCAAATAATCAAGACCAACATTCATCTCCTTCGCCAGATTGATTAGTTCTATATTCTTCGTTCGAGCAATACAGAAAATATGGTTTCCAGATTTCATGAAATTTTGAGCAAATGCCTCTCCAAGACCTCGTGACGCTCCTGTTATAATGATGTAATTCATCTTAGTTTCCTCTCCCTTGCGGTCTATCTCTACCACTTTTCATAATGTATTATTTCTTCCAGTTTCTTTCGTGGACGTGCTTTTACTTCTTCGTTTGTATAACCTAGCGTGATAATACTAACGACATACTTGTCTTGGGGTATATTTAGAATCGGTCTGATTTCCTCTTGTGTAAACCATGCGACCCAGCAGGTACCTAAACCCAGACTCTCCGCTTCAAGAACAACATGTTCTATTGCAATAGATGTATCTCGAATGATCTGTTTAAGCTCCAGCTCAGGGCTATTTTCGTTCAGAAATATTTCTACGTCCTCTTTTATTCTTGAACGTATGTCTGCAACGCATACAATAAATACGGGGGCTGTGAGCATCCAGCTTTGATCATGAGATACTTCAGCTAATTTTTGTTTCGTTGATTCCGATTTAACAACAATGAAATGCCAAGGTTGTGTATTGCTGCCGGAGGGGGCAAGCCTTGCACTTTCAATCAATTGAATGATTTTCTCTTCCTCTACCGGTTTGTTAATATACTTTCTTATACTTCTTCGTGTTCTGATCTGATTAATCATCATGCATCTTCCTTTCAACTTTATTATATTGAAATTTAGTATTTATATTTTAATATTAGTCATCAGGTACTTTCCGCTAAAATACTCAATTTTATATTATAAAAACTGCTCTCAAGATATTACAAAAATTTGTTAATCTTGGTCTCTAATTCTTCTATTATTGTTGCTTATTTTGTGTTACACTTTCTTCAGTCAGTCAAATTTTGACGTTATCTTACATGAATAGGGAGGTTCCTGCATAAATGCCTGCAATAAAAGTTTGGTTCAATCGTTGGTTCAGTACAGCCTATAATATTATTGATTTATTGAGGAATAATCAAGACGGAACAAGGTTTCATTTTATTGTATCTCATCCAAATAGATATTCAACAAGCCTCCAAAACGCAGATATTGCATTTATTGAACCTGATCTCTCAGATGAAGAGTATATCGATTATTGTTTAAATTTTTGCAGGGAAAATAAAATTGATGTACTAATACCAAATCACAAATCATCATTAATTGCAGAATATGTTGATATGTTTAACAAATTTGGTACAAAAGTTCTTGTATGGAAAAATACTGAATTACTTAGATTAATAAACGATAAAGTATCCTTTTATGATCATATTAAACCCAAAAACATCCTTAGAATCCCAGACTATTATAACGTCACTACAAAAGAAGAATTCATGAAAGCATACGATAAAATCAAAACAAAGGGTAAAGTATGCTTTAAACCTACTAATGGCGTTGGAGGCGTCGGTTTTAGAGTGATTAACGAATCTCCTTATACGATAGAAGATATTTTAAATAGCTCGCCTTCACATAGCGTAAATCTTAAGCAGCTATTGGACTTATTACCAGAGCAGGGCAGTTTTAAAAATATTATGCTTATGGAATACCTGGACGGATATGAATATAGCATAGATTGTCTTGCAGACGAAAATGGAAATCTTATCATGGCTATTCCTAGGAAAAAGATAGACAAGTACAACAGATATTTAGAGCATAATGCTGAATTACTTAAGATTGCTCAAGAAATAAGTTATCATTACAAAATTCCATACATTTATAACATTCAAGTCAAATACAAGAATGGAGAGCCCAATTTACTGGAAGTTAACACAAGAATGTCCGGAGGTATCCATTATTCATGTATGTCAGGTATTAATCTCCCCTATGAAGCACTTAAGATTTTACTCAATAAAAAGATTTATCCATCTGCTGTAAAACTAGACATCATGGTTGGAAATGTTGACAGGACCATACAAAATATCTGCATCGGATAGTTCTATTTTAAAAGAAAGTGACTGTAAATCATCAATCGCTTGGTGCAGTAATCCATAAGCTGGCTTTCGTAAAACACAAACATAGGGACAGGCACATCTTCTGTTTTGTCATCTAGCAGAACCCAAGACAACTAGCCTGTCTTCTATGTATATTCCAATTTTAGTCTACTGCTTTCTCTGCTAAGAACGGCTGATACATCATGACAGCATGGTTTTCTGTGATATATTCATCTGCTACTGCTTCTGTTTGTAGATATACCTTTCGATGCAAAATATTATGTCTTATGTATCCGCCCCAGAATTCATGGGTTATCCAGTGTTCTTTTTCATATATCTCATATCTGAATAATTCTTTTTCTACGGTTCTCCATTCCCCATTTAAGTCTTCATCGGTCAAACATAAATGCAGCTGATATGGCTTGTTAGTCCCATTATAGATTTGCAAATCTCTATAATTATATACGCATGTTGCGCCACTCCCAAAAGGCTGTATTCGCTTTGCATCAGGAAACACATCATAACTATGCCTATATCTTTCCGTTACGGTCAATGGGGTATGCAAGGTCAACCAATATATCATATTTGATAACTGACATAATCCTCCACCAACACCGGGGCCAAAACCTCCATAGAATAGGACCATGCCTTCTTTATATCCTTGTCCCCTGCTAGGCTTTCCAATTAGCTTCCAATAGGAAAATGTCTCTCCTGGATTTATAACAATCCCATCTAACTTCTTTAGAGCAATTTTAAGATTCGTGACTTTATTTTGCTGCATCCACATATCAACATCTTTTAATCTTCTATATAGTGGCGTACTATGGGAAAAACTAATATATGAAAATAAAGTCCTACTGACGCTTTTCGCATACTTCTTACCACTGAAATACCACTGTAAGTACCTTGCAAATGTATAATACATTTTACCTATAAGAATCCTGATCTTTGATCTTACAATCGGCTTCATGCTATTTTGCCTCAATCTAATAACCTCACGTTTCATTACATACTAAATATGTTTGCCTTAACAAAACAGCTAACCTGTCTCCGTGGTTTCCTTAGTGGGAACAGTTATCTGCCTGCTCTTGAACCACTACTACCAAACGAACTTGAAACGCCAAGTATGAAACCAAAATCATATAGACGTCCTATATTATTCGTCTCATAAATGCCCACATTGGGGTTAAAAATACTTATCATAAATGTAATTGGTGCTATCAGACCATGCCATAAGCCTGCCCAGAACCCAGCTGGATCAGCATCAGGTAACTTATATTTTGAATTTGGTCCTGCAACTGCAAGAATATTTACCATGATATCATCCCTTCTTTCAGAAATGCTCCCTTCACTCAATCAAAAAACAGGCATATCATCGGTTTGGTTATCCATACAAACCCCAAGGCAATTAACGCTTCCCCTTTGTTTGACCATGAAGCATTTTATTCGTTCATCTTGCATCCATAAACAAAATAATGCCAGCTATATGTATCTTCAAAAATATCTTGAATATGCCTTATACTCTTTATTTGAAAATCACTAAGTATTCTTCTTACATTATCCAAATCCGAATAATAATGTGGTACATCTACCTCTGGACCTTCTGTCTTGAGTATCGTATTTTCATCTATCTTTGGATGTTTACCGCTTTTAAAACTTGGACTTTCCTTTGAGCATAAGGTTATATAGAATTCTCCACCCGGTTTAAGTACTCTTTTCATTTCACTGAGTATATTTTTTATTCCTTCTGAATCAGTGTGAGATATGACATGATATGCTAACAAGCAATCAAAATAATTGGGTTCATAGGGTAAATCATTCATATCGCCTCGTCTAATATCTATTTTTAAGTTTTGCCTCTCAGCACTTTCTTTCAGAAAATCTAGCCCTTTTTGCGAAAGATCAATGGCCTCCACTTCGAATGCATGTCCAGCAAAAAATATGGCATTGCGACCTAATCCACAGCCAAGGTCTAAAAGCTTTTTAAAGCCGCTTTCTTTCCAAATATGCATGTAATAATAGACATCTTCTGATGGCCTAAACCATATGCTGTCTTCTGAACCTTTTTCCCAATCCCATTCTTTTGATTTAACCATATAAAAACCTCCGATTAGTAATTTGGGGTGTGAAAATACTTGAAATAATTACAAGTACAGGTAAAACGATTCGAAGCTAAAGTAGTGAATTATCCATTTCTATCCAATGCGCTCAATCAGAAAACAGACTGGGCGAATGGCATCTGAACAGCAAACGACTTGTGTACCTTTTCGATTAATCCACGGATCAAAGGAACCTCCGTTGCGCAGTGTATGCACAACATAGAAAATATCTTGCCACGCCCATGTGCAAAATCCAGATGGTGCTTCAAATTTGTCGCCAATGATATATTGATCCCCGACCTCAAATATAGGGCAAGCGCCCGCGCTCACACCATCCGTTAAATATGTATCGGCTAACTCCTCATCAAATGATTTTTTAATAACAGTAATCTTTACGCTGGAAATGGTAATCACCTCCTTGAACAGGATTTATATGCTCCGTAATGATTTACTAGAGTACAATGTGGTATAACTACGGTGTCCCCGTTTCTGTCTTTTTATATAACACTTAAATCGACTACATGCTTATTCTCTAGTCCACGGTATTCTCTTTTCCACAACACTTTTCCTTTGACGAAATATGGCTTGTTTTGTCGATCATAGAATTATTTTAATAAAAAAGACATGATCTCTTTTTTGTCATGCCTTTCGTTATCTCTATTAGATTATTTGCATATGATCTGGACCATGTCACTGAAATGTTTAACCAACTCTATAAATTAATAACCTTTGAGCTGTTTTAGCAATTGAAAATAAATTTGCTATTTCAAACATAATCCTTGTAGTAGTATCTAGACGCTTAATCTCTTCATTTGATGTAAAATACTTTTCTCCAATTAATTGAATTGACATTCCCCATTTTGTAAGCTCTTCTGGATTATCAATACCCCACTGAATTATTGCACCTGTTTTCTTTATCGATGGATGATTTTTTACCTTTTTTGCAGTATAAACACTGAAGGCGTCAAAAATTAAGGTATAACTACCGACCCTCTCTTTAAGACGACTTATTAACATTTTAATTTCATCTTCCTTCAAGTACATAAACAGCCCTTCGGCTATAACGATGTACTCTTTTTTATCTCTTGGAATTTTTTCTATCCATTCAGGTTCCGTAACAGAAGATGCAACTAAATGGTAATTATCTGTTTCTTTGTAAAAATATCTACGAATATCAATAACTTCTTTAAAATCTACATCGTACCAGTCAACGTTGCTATTTTCAATTCTATTAAACCTGCTATCAAGGCCGCACCCTAAATGTAAAGCAGCACTTTCATTGCTTTTTGCAAGAAAATCTTTAACGAAGTTATCAATTAGTTTTGCTCTTATACACATCATTACATTTGTCTTTTCAGGAATTTTCAATGATTGAAAATTGTAATCAATTTGGTTAACAACCTCAACAGCTTTTTTATCCATAATTATAGGTTCTTTTTTTTCATTTTCCTTTGCTTTACCATAGAGTGGAATTAGTAAAGTTTCTTTTTCTTTGGTTAAAATAATTTTATCCATATTAATCTCCTTTTGAATAGAATAGTATTTGCTCCACACATAATGATTGGTCTTGCTCCAATCAATTTCCTTAAACCGCCTATATAATTCCTCATATCCTTACTCCTTTGTAATAAGTCTTTATTGATTCAGTCACAGTCTATAATGAATGAAAAAAACAAAAGATATAATGAACACTCACAATTATTCACCATTACAGCTTATAATATTTTACCATATTATACCATTAAAACATGTTAAATCGAGGCTTATTAAATATCTTTTACTACTAAAGACAGAGATTGATATAGGAACAGGTCCTCGTCTGTCTGGTTGTCCACACAAAATGCAAGATGCCGAACCTATCCCTTTCCTGTTTTTCACTAAAAGAAAGTCCAATTGATCACCCCTTGTGTATAACTATTTCCACGAATTATATTAATTATGATATAATAGCTAAAAATATCAAATTCATTATTAAAGGAGGTAGCAACTGTTGCTAAAAACCGTAACAAAATGTAATATTTACTAAAAATGATAATGTTCGTATAAAACATGATATTTTTGTCGATTAACTGGTGTTCTATCAAAACTCTTACATATGGGATAATGAAGGAAAATGAAAAACTATCTGAAAGAAAAAGAAAAGCCTTACTGAGCAAACTAGATAAGCGTAAAAGAAAACAACAGTACTATAAAAAATTCATTGACACAAACACAATTCCACCTGTAACCTTTGGAACAAAAGGACTATTCATTAAAAGATGCAAGGGGTTAATCACAAAGGAAGAATGGCAAGCAGCGAGAAGCAATAGAGTATATTCAAGAGGAGATAAAACAAAAAGCGGAAATCCTAATCTAAGAGTCATTTTAGATGAACAAGGAAACAGCTTTCTAGAAATATCTACCCTTGAAAAAACATCTACAAACAGGGCTGTAAAAATACAAGTGCCAATATATCTACCCAGAAAATTAAGTTATAAAGCAGGTAAGATTAACGGCATCGATTATAAGAGTCTATTCCTTGAATATCTAAAAAGCGGCAGGGCATATCAAGTAGAACTAATTAGAAAAAACGATAAGTATTATTGTCATATTACACTTGAATATGACAAACCAAAAGAAGTCTATACAGGACATAATAAAATTATAGGGATTGATACGAACCCTGACGGCTTTGCACTTACAATGATAGACAACAACGGTAATTATAAATGGCATACATATCT
>JBMOKU010000023.1:0-110339 GCA_049324315.1 Bacillota bacterium
ATGGATCTGATAACTTCCTTTGGTAAAGTTGACATAGAAAAACTCCTCTCTGGTTTGGTATTATTTTCTAATTCTTACCAGAAAGGAGCTTCTTATATCGTCCGCCCACAAAATATTTTACAGTCTCATCTATATCAATTCTAATTCTCATAAAATTATAATATGTTTTTTAATAACACAGGACAGAAACTTTAAATATATCTCTGTCCTGTAGTATATGTGAATATTAAGTCAAAGTTGACCATCCATGATCACTTATCAGAAAAAACAGTCTATGCTTTCTTGCCAATAGGATTTATCTATTTACCAGTTTTCCGATATCCTTTCGGTAATACATATCCTTAAAGGTGATCTTCTTTACGTTTTCATATGCCTTTATTCTTGCTTCCTCGGCAGTATCAGCCCAAGCGGTCACACCCAGCACTCTTCCGCCGTTGGTTACAATACTTCCATCTTTGGTTTTGGTTCCTGCATGGAATACAACCACATTTTCCTCGATCTGGTCCAATCCAGTAATGATATTTCCCTTTTCGTAGCCTTCCGGATAACCACCTGCAGCGATGACAACGCATACTGTTTTTCTATTGCTCCATCGGATCTCTTGGGATTTTAATTTACCTTCCAGAATGCTCTCCATAATATCAACCAGATCCGTTTCCAATCTTGTAAGTATCACTTGGGTCTCCGGGTCTCCAAATCTTGTATTAAACTCTAATACCTTTGCTCCTTGGTCCGTCAGCATAAGGCCGATAAAAAGAATTCCCTTAAAGTCCAATCCTTCTTTTTGAAAGCCTTCAATGATCGGTGTCAGTATCTGATCCTTCACTTGCTTCTGCAGCGCTTCGTCATAAACATAGCTTGGAGAGTAGGTCCCCATGCCTCCGGTGTTAGGCCCTTCATCATTATCATAGATTTTCTTGTAATCTTGGGCACTTACCATGGGTATGATGGATTGTCCATCAACAAAGCATAGAATAGAGGTTTCAATACCGGATAAAAATTCTTCTATGACCACTTTATCGCCGGCATCTCCAAATTTCTTTTCCAGCATCATTTCATCCAGGGCATCAACAGCTTCCTCCTCGTTTTGTGCGATCACAACACCCTTGCCGGCTGCCAATCCGTCTGCCTTAATAACCATGGGATAACCGTAGATTCCAACAGATTTTTTTGCTTCATCAACACTAGTCAGTTCAACATACTTAGCCGTAGGAATATCATATTTGATCATAAAATCTTTAGCAAAGGCCTTGCTCCCTTCGAGCTGGGCACATTTTTTGTTTGGTCCGAAAACCTTTAGTCCTTCTTTTTCAAAACGATCTACGACACCCAGCACCAATGGCACTTCAGGTCCCACTACAGTTAGATCGATTTTTTCATTTTTGGCAAATTGACATAATCCATCAATATCCTCAACAGGTATATCGACCAATTCTGCCATTTGTCCAATTCCGGCATTTCCCGGAGCACAGTATATTTTACTTACCCTTGGGCTTTGCTTCAGCTTCCATATGATGGTATGCTCCCTTCCACCACTTCCAATTACCAGTATCTTCAAGGAAATACCCTCCTCTTTTAATATATCCGACTCTACTATTAAATTCTTACAACCCCATTGCTTCCCGTCTTGTAGCCATCTGTTTTCGTGGTTAGCCGTTAGCGGTTAGCCGTATTTGGGTCATACTTTAGGGCATAAACAAGATATCAATACAAGTTTGTGTTTTCTTTTGGATTCTTCTTTGTTTTTGCCATAAGCTAGTAGCTAGCAGCCAGTAGCCCGATGAAGATAAATCTGCTAAGAAATCATGGCTTATACTATAAAATAAATCCTGCCGTTGGTAATCTATATAATTAATGCTTAAAATGTCTCATGCCTGTAAACAGCATGGTGATACCATACTTGTTCGCCATTTCGATGGATGCTTCATCGTTCACGGAGCCACCAGGCTGAATGATCGCTGTAATTCCTGCCTTTGCCGCCGCTTCTACACAGTCAGGGAAGGGAAAGAACGCGTCAGAAGCCAGTACACTTCCCTTCACATCTATATTCGCTTGTTTGATGGCATTTTCCACTGCCCAAATACGATTTACCTGTCCCGGGCCAATACCAATAGTCTGCTGGTCTTTGGCAATGACAATGCCATTGGATTTTACATGTTTTACTGCCTTCCATGCAAAAAACATATCTTCCATTTCCTGTTTGGTAGGAATTCTTTGGGTAACAACCTTGATATTTTCTTCAATCAGCAGCGTATGATCCACTTCCTGTACCAGAATACCGCCATTTACTTTCTTAATATCTATTGCATTTAATGGCTGCTTCACTCCTATGTCCTTCAATTTCAACAATCGAATATTCTTCTTAGACCTTAGTATTTCTAATGCTTCGTCTTCAAAATCCGGTGCGATGACGATTTCCAAGAAAATCTTATTCATTGCTGCTGCTGTTTTTCCGTCAATGGGTCTGTTTGCAGCTACGATGCCGCCAAAGATGGAAACCGGATCACATGCATAGGCCTTTTGATAAGCTTCTAGGATATCAAAGCCACTGCCAACACCGCAAGGATTTGCATGTTTTACGGCAACAATCGTTGGCTCATTAAATTCCTTTAGTAATTCTAAAGCGCCATTGGCATCATTGATATTATTAAAAGAGAGTTCTTTGCCATGAAGCTGCTCAGCATTCACCAAAGCACCCTTTTGTTTTCCCATTTCTCTATAAAACCATGCCTTCTGATGTGGATTTTCACCATATCGGAGGTCTTGAACCTTTTCATAAGTCAGTGTCAGCACTTCTGGGAGTTCTCCGTTAATCTGTTCCCGTAAATAGGTAGAAATCATGGCATCATAGTTTGCTGTATGTTCAAAGACCTTTAAAGCCAGTCTATATTTTGTATCGTAGGATACATCGCCCTGGGCTGCTAACTCTGTCAATACTTTTTCATAATCCCTAGGATCTACCACCACAGCTACATCCTTAAAGTTCTTTGCTGCTGAACGAAGCATGGTAGGTCCGCCGATATCAATATTTTCAATGGCCTCATCAAAAGTAACGTCCTCTTTTGCTATGGTTTCCTTGAAAGGATATAAATTGATCACAACCAAATCAATAGGTTTCACGTATAGGTCTTCGATTTGCTTCATATGCTGGGGATTATCTCTTCTTGCCAATAAGCCCCCATGAATAGCAGGATGCAGGGTCTTCACCCTACCATCAAGACACTCTGGAAATCCTGTTATCTCTGATACACCAATAACCTTGACACCATTATCCTTCAACCGTCTGGCTGTCCCACCGGTAGATATAATTTCAAACCCCAGCTCTTCCAGCTTCCGTCCCAGTTCTACAATACCTGTCTTATCCGAAACACTAAGTAATGCACGTTTCATTCTATGTTACCCTCCCTATATTCTATCAATATACGCCATACTAAGTGCGTTACATCCGCTGCGCCACGTAAGGGTTAGACGTTAGACGTTAGAGGTTAGAAGTTTTCGGTCTATCTCTTCGGTCTTTATCATTAAATGCTTATAAGCCTGACCCTAGAACATCTAACTTTTAACTCCTAACCATATGGCAGTCTATCCTTCATACGTGAAAATGTATAGACAATCATATAGCTTTACTGCTACATATCTATACGCACTCTCCGACCTTCAATTTTTAATCGATTCTCTGCAAACAGCTTCACAGCTCTGGGCAGCAGTTCATGCTCCACTGCCAGTACCCGCTTTGCCAGAGTCTCAACCGTATCGTCATCCTGAACCTCCACCGATTTTTGCAAAATTACGGGCCCTGTGTCCATTCCTTCATCTACGAAATGAACCGTTGCCCCTGTAATTTTTGCCCCATATTCCAGCACAGCCTGATGCACGCTTTCGCCATAATAGCCATGGCCGCAAAAACTCGGGATCAACGATGGATGGATATTGATGATTCGATTTTGATAAGCTCCTACGATCTCCCTGCCTATGATACTCATATATCCGGCAAGGACAATACAATCAATTTCCCTTTCTTTCAATAAGTCCAAGATTTTATGATTTCTCTCTTCTATGTTCGGGTAGTTTTTCTTTCCTATATAGACGCCTTCTATGCCATGTTTTTTGGCTCTCTCTAGGGCGTATACATTCTCTTTGCTGGATAAAACAAGTTCTATAGAACCGGGTATCCACCCGGCTTCTATAGAATCAATCAATGACTGTAAATTGGTACCTCCGCCGGAGACAAAGACAGCAATTCTTATTTTTGACATAGCTTCACCCCGGATTGTCCCTTTGACACACGGCCGATAAGATAAGCTTTTTCATGGATAGATTCAAGATATTCCATCATCTCCTGTCCATCCTTTTCCTCTACCACCATGATCATACCAATGCCCATATTAAAGGTTGTAAACATTTCATCTGTTTCAATATTGCCCAATTCCTGCATGAGCTTGAAAATAGGAAGCACTTCCCAGCTTTCCAAGAAGATGTCTACACCTAATCCTTCCGGGATAATCCGCGGGATATTTTCGTAAAATCCGCCGCCTGTAATATGCACCATGCCCTTTACGTCAAACTTCTCCATCACTTTCGTACAAACGTCCACGTAGATTCTTGTGGGCTCAAGCAGTGCTTCTCCCAGGGTACATCCTAAAGCTTCAATTGTTTGGTCTGTGCTGTACCCTAATCTGTCAAAGAAAAGTCTTCTCACCAAAGAATAGCCGTTACTGTGTATCCCACTGGAAGGCAGACCGATCAGCACATCCCCTTCTTTGATCCTAGATCCGTCAATGATCTTATTCTTATCTACGATACCTACTGCAAATCCTGCCATGTCATATTCTCCATCACTGTAAAAGCCAGGCATCTCAGCAGTCTCACCGCCAATCAAAGCACATTGTGCCTTTACACAGCCATCGGAAATACCTTTCACGATATCAGCCACTTTTTCCGGCTGAAGTTTTCCGGTTGCCACATAGTCTAGGAAGAATAAGGGCTTTGCTCCTTGGCAGAGTATATCATTAACGCACATGGCTACACAGTCTTGTCCTACTGTATCGTGCTTGTCCGTAAGAAATGCAATTTTCAGTTTTGTTCCTACGCCATCTGTTCCCGATACCAAAACCGGCTTTTCCATGCCTGTTAGATCCAATTCGAATAAGCCACCAAAACCGCCTAGGTCACAAAGTACATTTTTTGTAAAGGTTCTTTTTACATGCTGCTTCATTAATTCTACTGCACGGGCACCTTCATGAACATCAACCCCGGCTTCCCGATAAGTCATAGACTTATTTTCCATCCTTTTCACCTCTAGATCTTCTCAAATAAGAATTTATTGCCCACGGCAGGAACTTCGATAGGATAGTCTCCATTGAAGCACGCTCCGCATAACCCTCCTGTTTCCTTACCAATAGATTTCATCAAACCATCTATACTCAAATAACCCAAGCTATCCGCACCTATCATTTCCCGTATCTCCTCTACAGAATGTACAGCTCCAACAAGACTTTTTCTTGTAGGTGTATCGATTCCGAAATGGCAGGAGAATTTTACGGGAGGTGAACAGACACGGACATGTACTTCCTTGGCTCCCGCTGCCTTTAAAATGTCCACGATTTTTCTGCTGGTTGTTCCTCTAACGATGGAGTCATCGATCAAAACCAATCTTTTCCCGTTGATGTTTTCTTTTAGTACATTTAATTTCAATCGAACACTTAGCTCTCGCATCTTTTGATCCGGTTGAATAAAGGTTCTTCCCACATAGCGGTTTTTAATCAGTCCCTTTCCAAAAGGAATCTTTGATTCTTCCGCATATCCGATAGCAGCTACGGTACCGGAATCAGGAACAGGAATCACCAGATCAGCCTCTACCGGATGCTCTTGGGCTAGTATTTTTCCTGCTTGAATTCTGCTGACATAGACGCTTCTGCCATCCAAAACGCTGTCAGGTCGGGCAAAATAGACATACTCAAAGGAGCACAATGCTTTCCTTGCATGCTTATCATATTGAATGCTTTTGATCTCATTATTTTCAATAATAACAATTTCTCCAGCCTCTACATCTCGAACAAACTCTGCATTCAACACATTAAAGGCACAGCTTTCAGAGGATAGTACGTAACCCCCATCAATTTTACCGATACACAAGGGCCTTAATCCATTTGGATCACGAACACCGATCAACTTTTCTCCGGCAGTAATCACCAGGGCATAGGCTCCCCGTATTTTCCTCACTGTTTCTTTTACGGCATTTTCAATACCAAGACTGTAATATCTGGCCATTAGGTTGGCAATCACTTCACTGTCAATGGAGGTTTGGAAAATAACGCCGGACTCTTCTAGTTCATCTCTGATTTCTCCGGCATTCACAAGGTTTCCGTTATGCGCCAGGCCAATACTGCCTCCCTTATAGAACACCACAAGGGGCTGCGCATTGGTTACATAGCTTTCTCCCGTTGTTGAATAACGGACATGTCCGATTGCAATATCTCCCTGCAATCTTTGAATAATATCATCTGAAAAAACTTCCTGTACCAAGCCCATTTCTTTATAGTATTTGATTTTTCCGTGGGTATTAACGGCTATACCTGCACTTTCCTGTCCACGATGCTGCAGTGCATGAAGTCCAAAATAAGCCATTTGGGAAATATTCTCCATACCTGGAGCATAAATCCCGATTACGCCACACTCTTCCTTAAGTTTATCTAAATCTGCGAAATTGTACATGAGCTACCTCCATATCTATGTGTACCCCTTCAGCTTCCTATTTCTGAATTCTGCTTAATACCTCTTGATACGTTTGTTCAACATCTCCTAAATCTCTTCTGAAGCGATCCTTATCCATCTTTTTATTTGTCTCCACGTCCCATAGTCTGCAAGTATCCGGTGAAATTTCGTCTGCAAGAATGACTTCTTCGTTAAATAAACCGAACTCCAATTTAAAGTCAATTAATTTTAATCCGCTCTCCAAGAAGAATTCCTTTAAAAACTCATTGATACGCAGCGCATAGTCCTTCACGGTATCAAGCTGCTCCTTTGTCGCCAGCTCCATCACTTCAATATGGTCATCATTAATGATTGGGTCTCCCAGTTCGTCATTTTTATAGCAGAACTCCAAAACAGTTTTCTTTAAAGGCGTGCCTTCTTCAATACCTAATCTTTTGGATAATGATCCTGCTGCCACATTGCGGACAATTACTTCTACCGGTAGAATTTTTACGGCTTTTACTAATGTTTCACGATCGCTCAAAAGCTTCTCCAGATGGGTAGGTATCCCCTTGTCCTCCAGCATTTTAAACAACAATGCTGACATTTTGTTGTTTACGATTCCCTTATCGGCAATGGTACCTCTCTTGACGCCATTAAATGCCGTGGCATCATCTTTGTAGTCTACAATATATTTTTGTGGGTCACTGGTCTTATAGACCTTCTTCGCTTTTCCCTCATACAGCATTTCTAATTTTTCCATGGATAAAAGCCTCCTCTTTAATAAATGTGTGATTATAAAATTTCATTTTCATCTGTAAATCACTTTACGGCCAGAGTTTGTTGCAAATAGGGTTAGACGTTAGACGTTAGAAGTCTGCATGTCTATCTCTAGGGTCTTTATCGTTAAATGCTTACAAGTTCTACCCAAATGCATCTAACCTCTAACCTCTAACTTCTAACTTTAGAGCCCTAAGGACAAAGCATGGAATTGCAAACATAGGGACATGAAGGAGGAATGCTTCCATACTTTGTGCTGAAAACTCTATGTGGTACTGCTCGTAAATTACTTTAAGAATTGCTCGTCTTTTTCAATAACTTCCTTTTCCATCTGTACCCGATAGGCTTTCATTTTTTCCTTTAACACAGGATACTTGACAGACAGCATTTGAACAGCCAGCAGGCCTGCATTCTCGGCACCATCAATGGCAACCGTGGCAACAGGGATCCCTTTAGGCATTTGTACGATAGAAAGAAGAGAATCTAAACCATCCATCGTTGAAGACTTGATCGGTAATCCGATGATCGGCAAAGTCGTAAATGCCGCCATCACACCTGGTAGATGAGCCGCTTTACCAGCCGCTGCAATGATCACTTCAATTCCTTTTTCTTCTGCGGTCTTTGCAAATTCCATGGCTCGATCCGGAGTACGGTGGGCAGAAATCACGCGAACTTCTACATCCACGCCAAAGTCTTTTAAGATCTTTTCTGCCTTTTCCACAACTTTATAATCTGAATCACTGCCCATTACAATTCCAACGCTCATGCTATCTGCCTCCTTATTTTTTCTTTCTTTAGCTGGGGTCACGGGTGGCTGTAGGCCGCCACCCCTACATTAGCCTGCGCTACGCCACGGGGACGGTTCGAGCGTTTCCGTAGCATAGCGAAGAACCGAAGGGAAAACGATGAAACCGTCCCAATGGCTCCGCTTCCCATTGTTTGGCCTATTGTTTTCTTAGTTTAGCCTGTCCAACCAGACTATATTTTATATTCTTTGGTTAAAAAAGCCCGATATAGACAGCAGCATCTATTTCGGGCTATGAAGTTCAAATTAAGATACGATATGCTTTAAAACAAACAATACAGCAATGATATACATCATAGGATGAACATCCTTAGCTTTTCCAGTTAAAGCTTTCAGTAAAACATATGAAATTACACCAAACACAAGGCCCTCTGCGATACTGTATGTTAATGGCATCATAATAATCGTTAAAAATGCAGGAATTGCATCGGTAAAATCATCAAAATTTATCTTTAAGATAGGACTCATCATAAATAAACCTACTAGAATTAGTACAGGTGCAGTCGCTTGTGAAGGCACAGCCGTGAAAATTGGTGAAAATATTGTAGCGGCTAAGAACAATACGCCCGTTGTTAATGCTGTCAAACCTGTTCTTCCACCTTCAGCAACACCTGAAGCGCTTTCAACATAAGTAGTAACCGTACTTGTTCCCATGATGGCACCTACTGTTGTCCCAAGGGCATCAGCGAAAAGGGCTTGCTTCGCTTTCGGCAGCTTGCCTTCGCTGTCCAGCATATCAGCCTTTGTTGAGACTCCAATTAATGTGCCCAATGTATCAAACAAGTCTACAAATAAGAATGTAAATACTACTAATAACATATCAAAAGTAAAGATCTCATTAAGCGGTATGAACTGCCAGAATATTGGCTTTAAACTTGGAGGTGCACTGACAATGGCTGTTGGAATAGATGCCTTGCCAATCACAACCCCAATCACAGTGGTCACTAACATCCCTATCAACAAACCACCTTTAACATTCTTAATTAACAAGATACCCGTAATGATAATCCCAGCGATAGCCAGCAAAACGCCTGGATCTTTCAGATTTCCCAAACCTACTAAAACAGCATCATTATTAACGATAATTCCTGCATTTTGAAATCCGATGAATGCAATAAACAACCCGATTCCAACACTAACAGCATTTTTGATCACCATGGGCATCCCATTGATGATCGCTTCTCTAACATTTAACACGGTAAGAATAATAAAGATAATACCTTCTATTAAAACTGCCGTAAGTGCAAACTGCCAGCTGTAACCCATACCGATTACAACGGAGAATGCGAAAAATGCATTAAGACCCATCCCAGGAGCTAAAGCAAAAGGTAGATTTGCTAAAAAAGCCATACAAAAAGTTGCAAATGCAGCTGAAAGTGCTGTTGCAGTAAACAATGCCCCTGCGTCCATTCCTGTAGCACTTAGGATACCTGGGTTGACGATAAGAATATAAGCCATCGTCATAAAAGTCGTAATACCTGCAATGATTTCTGTTTTGACAGTGGTTTTGTGCTCCTTAAGACGGAATACCCTGTCTAGTGTGTTGTTCTCCATGTTTCTCCTCCTCATCTGTTTATGGGGAACACCTTCTCATTCTTTTGATGACGAAAAAGAGCCCGGGTAGGAAGGTTAACTGCTCATTCAGCGCTGTGAAACCTCCCCGCCCGGGCTTTTGTCCCCTCGGTGTAGTATTACAAGGATGCAATACTTGTATCACTCGGTCCAAACGCCTTAGCACATGAAAAGAAGTATACTGGCACTTCTTCATCCTTCAGCCGGAACCCTAGATACACTTTCACCCATAGCCAGACGATTCTCGGTCGCCTCGTAGAAACTTTCGGTCCATATTACCGAAATTATATGAGCTAACAATATACTATTTTCATATATCTCCTTGCTCTTTTATGATAACAAAGGCAAGGGATAAAGTCAATGGTTTTTCGAATGTTCGAGCAGCATTCTATAAAATAAAATGGTCATATCGCGAACATTAACAGAAATAATTTCATCATTAGTTCGTATATTTTTATCCAAAATATGCTACGCCGGCTTCAAACAACTTCTGATCCTTATGACCGGGGACATTTTTGCTGACATTCTCCCCAATTCTTTCCGAATGTCCCATCTTTCCAAGAATTCTTCCATCAGGACTGGTAATCCCCTCCACAGCATGGAAGGATCCATTTGGATTATGAAGAATATCGTAGGTTGGTTTTCCATCAAAGTCTACATATTGCGTTGCAATCTGGCCATTTTCAATCATTCTTTTCATTTCCTGTTCGTTGGCAATAAATCTTCCTTCCCCGTGGGATATGGCGATGGTATGAATATCCCCCGCCTTCACATTGTTAAACCATGGAGACAGCGTGGAAGATATTCTGGTCTGAACCATTCTGGATGCATGTCTGCCTATTTTGTTGAAGGTCAATGTCGGGCAGTTTACGTCCATATCCACAATCTCACCATAAGGCACCAGACCCAGCTTGATTAATGCCTGAAATCCGTTGCATATTCCCAGCATTAGCCCGTCTCTTTGCTTTAACAACTCCATAACCGCATCTTTGATTCTTGGATTTCTGAAGAAGGTGGCAATAAATTTTCCTGACCCATCCGGCTCATCTCCTGCACTAAAGCCCCCTGGAACCATCACAATTTGAGATTGAGAAATTTCTTTTACCATGGCTTCAATGGATGCTTCGATATCTGCTGTGTTCAGGTTTCGGATGATCAGCGTATTTACGTCAGCACCAGCCCTTTCAAATGCCCTTACACTATCATATTCACAGTTGGTTCCCGGGAATACCGGGATCAAAACCCTAGGCTTTGCAATTTTCAGAGCCGGTTTTCGATCACTTCTCTTATCAAACAAAATATCTTCCGGCTTCCCTAAGTCATCCTTTGTCTTCGTTGGAAATACCTTTTCCAAAGGCTTTTCCCAGACGCTATAGGCTTCTTCTATATCAATAACTGTACCATTCACGGTAATTTCCGGTTTTTCTTGTGTTTGCCCTAAAAGTATAAATGAGACATCTTCAAATACTTCCTCAAGATCAATCTCTCCTTGCATTTCTAAAACAATGCTGCCGTAGTCCGGTGCAAACAACTTTTCTACTTCAATATTCTCTGTGAATACCATACCGATTCTACTGCCAAAGGACATTTTGCTAATAGCTTCCGAAATGCCTCCGCTACGAATGGTATGGGCAGACAATACCTTTCCGCTCTGGTTCAGCGCCGTAATTTTCGAATAAGCTCTTTCCAACTTTTCAAAATTAGGCAGTTCATTTTCATCCCGTTCTACCGGTACAAAAACGACTTTACTGCCGCCTTTTTTAAATTCCGAAGAAATCACCTTCCGTACATCCACTGTATCTACCGCAAAGGCCACCAATGTAGGCGGCACATTCAGATCCTTAAAGGTTCCTGACATACTGTCTTTGCCGCCGATAGCCGGGATACCCAGCTTCTTCTGAATTGTATATGCTCCTAGAAGGGCGCTAAATGGCTTACCCCATTTTTCTTTGTCAGCTCCAAGTCTTTCAAAGTATTCCTGAAGGGTTAATCGTACTTTTTTATAATCTCCACCGATGGCAACAACCTTTGCCACTGCTTCCAACACCGCATACAGTGCACCGTGAAAAGGGCTCCATTTGGCTAACTGAGGATTATAACCATAGGTCATAATAGTACCGGTGGTTGTATCTCCCTCCAATACCGGAATTTTTGCCACCATTCCTTCTGCAGGTGTTCTCTGATACTTTCCGCCAAATGGCATAAGTACCGTACCTGCACCGATGGTACTGTCAAATCGTTCTACCAAACCTCTTTGACTGCATCGATTTAAATCCTGTAAGTTTTTTAACCAAGCATCTTTCATATCTATCGCTGAATACCCATTATTCTGAGTAAAGTATGACTCCTTCTTAACAGGTTCTTTTACCAATACTTTCGTCCTTTGCTTAACACCATTGGTATTTAAAAAGTCTCTGCTAATATCGACAATAGTCTTTCCTCTCCATATCATTCTTAAACGTCGATGATCGGTTACCTCTGCTACCACTGTAGCCTCGAGATTTTCTTCTCCTGCGTACTTTTGGAATAATGCCACATCTTCTTTGGCTACTACTACAGCCATTCTCTCTTGGGATTCGGAGATAGCCAGCTCTGTTCCGTCCAAGCCTTCATATTTTTTCGGTACGGCATCTAAGTTGATATCTAAGCCATCTGTCAACTCACCAATGGCTACGGATACACCGCCTGCTCCGAAATCGTTACACTTTTTAATCATTCTGCTGACTTGAGGGTTTCTGAATAGGCGCTGGATCTTTCGTTCCGTCGGCGCATTTCCTTTTTGCACCTCTGCGCCACAGGTTAAGATGGATTCTTCCGTAAGCTCTTTTGAAGAACCTGTGGCACCGCCACATCCGTCTCTTCCTGTACGTCCTCCTACCAGTATCACCACATCACCAGCTTCCGGTTCTTTTCTTACAACATTTTCTTTTGGTGCGGCAGCAATGACAGCACCTACTTCCATTCTCTTAGCAATAAAATCTTCGTCATATACTTCGGCTACCTGCCCTGTGGCAAGGCCGATTTGATTTCCATAAGAGCTGTAGCCTGCAGCTGCACCGGTAGTGATTTTCCGCTGTGGCAGCTTTCCTGGCAGCGTATCTTCAATCTTGGCCCTTGGATCACCGCTTCCGGTTACCCGCATAGCTTGATATACATAGGATCTACCGGATAGTGGATCTCTAATAGCTCCTCCTAGGCAGGTGGCAGCTCCACCGAATGGCTCGATTTCTGTGGGGTGGTTATGGGTTTCATTCTTAAACATAACCAGCCATTCTTCATCCTTGCCGTCTCGGTCCACATTGACCACAATGCTGCAGGCATTGATTTCTTCGGATACATCTAAATCTTCCAACTTCCCTTGCTTTCTCAATTCTTTCATTCCCATGATGGCAATGTCCATCAAGCAAATATCCTTATCTATCGTTCCATATACAAATTCTCTAGCCTTTATATATTCGTCATAAGCCCCTTGAATCACTTTTCCTATGCCATCCTTCTCAATTTCTACCTCCTCAATTTTTGTGAAGAAGGTAGTATGGCGGCAGTGATCAGACCAATAGGTATCGATGGCCTTCATTTCGGTAATGGTAGGGTTTCTTTTTTCCGTATCCCTGAAGTAGCCTTGGCAGAACTGTAAATCTTCCCAACTCATAACAAAGCCCATGTTCTTTTGGAAATCCGCCAATGCTTCTGCATCCATCTCATTGAAACCTTCCAGGATCCTCACATCCTCCGGCACATGGAATTCCATATGCAAGGATGATGGCTTTTTCATGGATGCCTCTCTGGAATCCACAGGATTAATGCAGTAATTCTTTATTTTATCGAATGCTTCCTCCGTTATACTTCCTATTAGAACAAAAACCTTTGCTGTAGCAATGGTTGGTCTATCACTTTGCGTCAGCATCTGAATACATTGAGATGCTGAATCCGCCCTCTGGTCATATTGCCCGGGCAAATATTCCATGGCAAATACCTTGTCTTCCGGATGGATGCTAATTTCTTCATCATATACCGTATCAACCGTTAGCTCAGAAAAAATGGTGTTTCGGGATTTTTCGTACACTTCCTCCGTAATTCCTTCGATATCATACCGATTAATCACCCTGACATGCTCCAAGCCTTGGATGCCTAAATCCCTTCTTAACTCTTCGCATAGATGTTGGGCTTCCACATCAAAGCCTGATTTCTTCTCCACGTAAATCCTTCTCACATCACCCATGGTTATTTGCCTCCTTTTGATATTCGGTTAGCAGTTGTCGGTATCCACTTATCGTGTATCGTGTATCGTGTATCGTGTATCGTGTATCGTGTATCAGCGAGTTTAAAGATCGAGTAATATAGTGTCAAGTCTTTTTCACCCGAGACTTTTTTGGTTTTTGTTCTATCTAGCAACTACATCCGCTACGCCACGGGGACAGTTCCATCGTTTTCCCTGCGGTCCTTCGCTGCGCTTCGGAAACGCTCGAACCGTCCCCATGACTCCGCTAAGTCTCTTCAAAACTTTTTGGGGTTTTAGCTAGCAGCTAGCAGCCGATTCTATAATAAATTCTTCAGTAAAGTATCACCTATACCTATACATCAAATTACAAAATTCATCACATATTTCCCCTTTACAACTCCAGTGTAGCATAATAGAATTAATAAATAAAATGAATAATACTAATACTATTTATAAGGAGTGATTATAAATGGACATCAGCTTTGATCTATATAAAATATTCTATTATGTTGCCAAGGAGCTCAGCTTCTCTCAGGCAGCCGATCAACTATATATTTCCCAATCCGCTGTCAGCCAATCCATTAAAGCCCTAGAAGATAAATTGAACTGCAAGCTTTTTTACAGACATACCAAACAGGTTAGGCTGACGCAAGAAGGTGAAATGCTTTTTCAGCATATCGAACAAGCTTTTCACTTTATCAAGAGGGGCGAACGAACCATCGAAGAAATTCACTCTCTAGAGGTGGGGGAAGTACGTATTGGTGCCAGCGACACCATCTGTAAGTACTATTTGCTCCCCTATTTTGAAAGATTTCATCGATTATATCCTCACATCAAGATGCACGTCACCAACCGTACGTCCCCTGTATGCATTGAACTGTTAAAAAAAGGAAGCATCGATGTTGCTGTCGTGAATCTTCCCCAAGGTTTTCATGATAAGATGATTGAAATACAGGACAAACGAACCGTCCAGGATGTGTTTATTGCCGGTGACCGATTTCATTCTCTAAAAGACAAAACCATTACGCTGCAGGAGCTTTCAAACTACCCCCTGCTACTGCTGGAGAAGAACTCCACCACCCGGCCTTTTTTTGATGGGTATACGAAAGAAAACAATGTGCACATCGCACCGGAGATTGAACTGGGAAGTATTGATCTATTGGTGGAGCTTACAAAGATTGGTCTGGGTATCTCCTTTGTTGTTCAAGAGGTTGCTGAGGAAAGTCTTAAAAGGAACGAAATCTTCCTAGTCCAAGTACATGAAAAAATCCCCAGCAGAGATCTGGGGATCATCACCAACAGCAGTATACCAATACCGATAGCTGCAAGGAAATTTATTGAACTCCTATTAAGGTAAGGGAGTTATCTCACAATCCTATCCAGTACCTTTTGGACGGTTTCGTAGGTATATCCCCGATAAACAAGGAATCGTCCGATTTTCTCATATACCTTTCGTTTATCCGTATCTTTCAAACTGTCCTTTTTCTTTTGAGCCAGTTCCATGGCCCTGTGAAACTCATCTTCCTCGTTAATCTCATCAATGCTGCTTTCGATAACATCTTTATGGAAGCCTTTATTATATAAATCCTGCTTGATTCTGTTCTGTCCATATTTCTTTACATCTGCTTTGTTTTTCGTCAACCGCTTGGCCAAGGCTTCATCATCAATGAAACGATGCTCCATTAGAAAAGAAATTACCCTATCAATGACGGTTTCTTCAAAATCCTTTTTTTGGAGGCGGTCTCGCATTTCCTTTTCCGTTCTGCCGGTATAACTCAGTAGATGAAGGGCTGTGTTTTTTGCTCTGCTTACCATTTCCTCTTCTATCAAATACTCCAGCTTCTCTTTTTCTATCAGCTGTCCTTTTTTCAATCCCAGCTTATAAATAAGCATCATATCGGCGGCAAGGGCAAACGCTTCATCGATATAGATGTTGACTCTTTCATGATTCTCTTTTTGTTGTTCAATCTTCGTTATAACGGACATTCCTGCATCACCTCTTACTATTACTATACAGAAAATATGTTCGGCAGGCAAGGAAAACAGAAAAAAGGACTCTCCCCTTAGGAAAAATCCTCTATCTGCCTTTAATATCTACAGCGTGAACTTGTCCATGGATTTGCTCAATGACGAAGCTTTATGGGACAGTTCTTGCACATGGTTATTGATTTCCTGCATGGTTGCATTCTGCTCCTCTACAGATGCAGATACCTGTTGGGTAGCTGCCGCCGTTTGTTCCGTAACTTCTGCAATTTTGTTCATGTTTTTCATAACCAATTCCTTCATACGATTCAAATCCTTCATCTTATCATACACACTTTGTATTTTTTCGATAGAGCTGGCCACATGATTTCGAAACTCACCGAAGATCCTCTGGGTCGTATCCACAGCTTCATCTTGCTCTTTGAAAATATGCATGGTTTCCTGAACTGCCTGAATCGTTTGTTTTGTATCCATGGCAACTGCATCGATAATCTCTTCAATCTCCTTAGCCGCTTTCGTAGATTGCTCAGCCAACTTTCTGATTTCCTCAGCCACCACCGCAAAACCTCTACCCTGTTCACCGGCTCTGGCCGCTTCTATGGCTGCATTCAGTGCCAACAGATTTGTTTGTTCCGATATTTGAGAGATAACCGTTGTAAACTGATTGATAGAATTTACCTGCTGAGATAATGTATTGATGGCCTTATCAATTTTCCCGA
This sequence comes from Bacillota bacterium, assembly GCA_049324315.1. Classification (GTDB taxonomy): domain Bacteria; phylum Bacillota; class Clostridia; order Peptostreptococcales; family Thermotaleaceae; genus JBMOKU01. The sequence goes on from JBMOKU010000023.1 coordinate 16,775, forward strand.
TAGCGTTATTACTCAGTCCTTGTTTTTGGGATAATTCAAGGATAATCTTTTCTCCCTCAGCGCTCTTCTTTTCCATTTCTAGGGAAACATGGTTCATAACCTCCGTTTCCTTTTCTATTTGCTTAGCTGCTTCGTCCAGGGCACCGACTTTTTCCACCCCTTCTTCCGTAAGCTGTGCTTGCTCTGTGGAACCCGCTGCAATTTCCTCTATGGCAGCAGATACTTGCTCAACGGCGTGGGTTGTCTGGATTACCATTTCAGAAACAAGCTGTGTGGCATTTTCTACGACCTCTGCTGTAGCACCGGATTCTTGAATCAGCGTCCGCAAGTTACGAACCATTTCATTGAAGGCTTGGCCTAAAGTCCCTATTTCATCTTCACTATTTACTGCCACGGTAGAAGTTAAATCCCCTTTGCTGACTTTTTCACTGATATTTTTTAATCGAAGGATTGGCCTAGTGAAAGAGCCTGCCAGGAAGAAGCCTGCCAGCAGAGATATCATTACAGCTCCAATCAACAGTCCTATCAAATATCTTGACATGGCTGTTACTTCTGCGAATACCTTATCCTTATCCATAGAAATAACAATATAACGATTATTTTCCTGGTCATATTTTACATAACCGATTTTTTCCACATTTTTCTGCAATTCCGGATCCGTGATGGCATAATCAATAAAATCGTCCTTTATTGAAAGTATTTTTCCGATGACATCTTCACCTGTCCCAGTATCTTTCAACTCCAGGCGGGTGCCTACTAAATCAGGCTTTGAATAATACAGCAATACACCACTGTCATCCATGACAGCTATGGTCATCTGCTTGCTCAATTCTTCAATCTTTTTTGTTAACACGTTTTCCAGTTCTGTTCTGTATTTGCTAACATGCTTTTCAATATCATCCACATAATTTCCTGTACCAATTACCCACTGCCACGGTTCAAACAATTGGACATAGCCTCTCTTTTGTGAAGCCTCTGTTTCACCGGGTTTAGGGAAATAATAATCTACATAGATCTCTCCCTTTTGCACTGCTCCATCTACCATTTCTTTCACCATCATTTTCCCTTTAACATCCTGCAGTGTACTTCGGTCCATTCCTTCCTTTTCTGGGGTTGGAGGCAGAAGTACCAGCTGATAGGCGGTGCTATCGATCCAAAAGTATCCGTTTTCTCCGTAACGTACATTTCTTAAGGTTTCCTTTGCTCTACTTTTGGCTTCGCCCTCTGAAAGGGCCCCAGTTGTTTGAAGTTTGTAGTAATGCTGTAGGATGCTTTTTGCATTTTCTACCTGGTTTTTAATATTCAAATCGTAACTGTCAAGCATCTCCTTTTCCGTGGTTTGAATATTATTCTCGATCTCTTGCACCATCTCTGCCGTGTCTGCGGCTTGTAACACAATCAGTTCCTTGACTTGACCCTCTAGAGCATTTTTAGATAACTGAAGACTGATGAAACCTTGAGAAATCAAAATAATCGTTATGAGTACACCAATACTAACCATAAGCTTCATTCTTAAACTCTTCATGATACCAGCCCCTCCTCATTACCACATTGATTAGTGAATTTTAATGCATCCTTTCACCCATTGTTTTGCATACTTCGACAGAATCATGCAAAATCCTTCTATCTGTATTTGAAAAATTGTTAATTGTTTGAATTTTCTGATCAAAAGAAAAAATTGTAAATACCGCTATATTTACAATTTTCCACCATATATCCTATGAAGTTAACCATTCACTTTTTCTGCAATCATACGCTGCAGCCGTGCTGCCAGCTCACTGGTATCCTTTTGATCTATATATTCTTCTTTGTAGATAGGCGGCAGTATATGTACCTCCACCTCTGCCGGGTGAATGGCGAGACTCCCCTTTTCCATGATCTTATGGGCGCCTTTGATAGCTACAGGTAAAATGGTCACACCAGACTTCTTGGCAAGCTTTAAGCTGCCCGGCTTAAATTCTCCTACGATACCACTAGCACTCCTTGTTCCTTCCGGAAAGATCACCTGGGAATACCCCTCTTTCAGATATTCTGCTCCCTGATTGATTGCCTTCAGTGCATCTCGGGGATTCCCACGATTAATCAATACGCATCGTAAATACATCATCCAGCTATTCATAATCGGAATTTTCCCCAGCTCCTTTTTAGCAATAAAGCCGACAAGCTTGTCAATAGAGCTGATTAATACCGGTATATCAAAATTACTTTGATGGTTGCTGACAATCAGTACATTGCTGTCCTTCGGAACATTTTCCTGACCGTAAACCTTAATACTGGAACCGCTTTTTCTGACCAATGAGGCTGCCCAGGCCATGGCTGTCTGCTGGGTAATCTTATTTCGTTCTTCAATTTTGTTCTCCCTGTCAAGTTTTTTAACCTTCTTCAAAGAAGGCAGTGTAGCAAAAAGCGTCCAAATAAAATAAAGAAACCAAAAAAAGGTTTTCATCATCGTGGCTCCTCCAATCACATTCCATCTATACTCAAAATTATACCTGTACTTTTGTCGTTGTCAACCTATGAAACAAAAATAGAGACCTAAGGAATTCTTAGGCCTCTATAGCAAATACCATATATAGATTTATGCCTTTACGATGGTACTTCATCCTTCGGGACGGCACGGAGACCGTCCCCTACAAGAGATCACTTCTAACGTCTAACCCTAGCGGAGTCATGGGGACGGTTCGAGCGTTTCCGGAGCGAAGCGAAGGACCGAAGGGAAAACGATGGAACTGTCCCCGTGGCGTAGCCTTACACACCTGAATAAGCTGAAAAACCACCGTCAACCGGAACTGTAATACCATTCACAAATCCAGATGCTTTATAATCAACCAACCACAAAAGTGTACCTATCAACTCTTCTGCTTCACCGAATCTCTCCATAGGGGTTTGAGAAATAATTTTTTGGGCCCGGTCTGTAAAGCTTCCGTTTTCATCGAGAAGCAGCGTTCTATTTTGCTCAGTCAAAAAGAAGCCCGGTGCAATGGCATTGACCCTGATACTTACCTTGGACATATGAACTGCCAGCCATTGTGTAAAATTGCTTACTGCTGCCTTTGCTCCACTGTAGGCAGGTATCTTCGTAAGAGGCATAAAGGCATTCATAGACGAGATATTGATAATGCATGCATCTTCTTTATCTAGCATATCCTTTGCGAAAACTTGTGAAGGCAGTAGGGTGCCGATGAAGTTCAGATTAAACGTAAATTCCACACCATTCGGATCTAAATCGAAAAATGTAATGACATCTTCCTTACGATCTAAATCTTCTTTAAACAAATATTCTTTTGTCGTCGTTCCTTTCGGATGATTTCCACCGGCACCATTGATTAATATATCCACCTGTCCCAATCGCTCATTGATAATCTTTTTGGCTTCTTCCAGCTTTTCCATTTCAAGAACATTCGCAGCTATGCCGATGGCTTCACCGCCTTTTTCATTAATGGCCTGTGCCACCCTGTCAGCAGCTTCCTGCTTCAGATCTAATACGGCAACCTTTGCACCGCATTCAGCCAATGCTTCGGCAAAAACACTACATAATACGCCTCCACCGCCAGTAACAACTGCAACCTTATTGGTCAAGTCAACTTTAAATGGTAACATATGCTTCGCCTCCCTATCGTCTTGTTTTTTCAAGGGCTTCCCATATACCGTAAAGATATGTGGCACCCAGTGCCCTATCATAAAGACCATATCCAGGCTTACCTGTTTCTCCCCAGATCATTCTTCCATGATCCGGTCTCATAGGTCCATCAAACCCCATCTCATGATAGGCTTTTAAGATTTCCACCATATCCAAAGAACCATATTGGGAAGGATGTGCAGATTCTTCAAAAGATTTACTTCCGGTAATCTTCACGTTTCTCACGTGGGCAAAGTGAATTCGCTTACCAAATTTCCTTATCATCCTTGGGATATTGTTATCCTTTGCTACCCCTAAAGATCCGCTGCAAAGGGTCAATCCATTGTACGGACTATCTACCAGTTTTAAAAATCTTTCAAGATTCTCTTCGTCGGTAATAATTCTCGGAAGTCCAAAAATAGACCATGGCGGATCATCAGGATGAATAGCCATTTTTACATCACTTTCCTCCGCTACCGGTATGATTTGCTTTAGGAAATATTCCAGATTGCTCCAAAGTTTTTCTGGATCAACGGATTTATACTCTTCAAGCAATGCTTTCAATCCATCCTTCGTATAGCTGCTGTCCCAACCTGGCAGTGTTAAATCACCCCGTGCGGGATCCATTTTTTCCACTGTTTTTTCATCGTAGATGAGTGCATTGGACCCATCGGGCAATTCATAGGCTAAATCGGATCTGGTCCAGTCAAATACAGGCATGAAGTTATAGCAGATAACTTTTACACCCGCTTCTCCCAGTCTGCGGATCGTGGTTTTATAGTTCTCTATATACGTATCTCTTGTCGGCTTTCCCAGCTTAATATCCTCATGGACAGGTACACTCTCTATAACGGATAACGCAAGACCTTTTTGTTCTATCTTATTTTTTAAGTCTAGAATTTTTTCCATTGGCCATGCCTCACCAACCGGAATATCATAGATAGCTGACACAATGCCTGCCATCCCCGGGATTTGCTTTATATATTCCAGTTTGACCGGATCGTTATCCCCATACCATCGAAAGGTCATCTTCATATATTTTTCCTCCTTATATTTCGATACTAAAGTAGTTCACTGCATTGTTATAGCAAATATCTTGCACGATGCTCCCTAACAACACCAAGTCATAAGGATACTCTCCATCCTCTACCCACTGGCCTATTATATTACAGAGTATTCTCCTGAAATACTCATGCCTTGTATAAGACAAGAAGCTTCTGGAATCCGTCAACATACCGACAAATCTACTTAACAATCCCAGGTTTGCCAGACTGTTCATTTGTTCTCTCATGCCATGTTTTTGGTCATTAAACCACCAGCCGGAGCCAAACTGCATCTTACCTGCTATACCGTCTCCTTGGAAGTTCCCTATCATTGTACCCAGCACATAATTATCCTTAGGGTTTAAGCAGTATAGAATCGTTCTAGGCAACTTATTATCCCGGTCCAGGGCATCTAAGATTCTGGATAGGGGATAGGCGATATTGCCATCATCAATTGAATCAAAACCTGCATCTACGCCTACTCTACTAAACATTCTTGAATTATTGTTTCTCATGGCACCGATATGCAGCTGCATGGCCCATCCGTATTCACTATACTTTCTTCCTAAATGTAAAAGGGTATACGTCGTAAATTTTTCGATTTCTTCTGTTGTCAGATCTTCTCTGCTTAATTTTTTCTTGAAGATATGCTTTACCTCATCAGAACTTGTTTCCCTATAAAATACTCGTTCCAATGAATGGTCGGATATTCTACACCCATTACCGTGAAAGTACTCCATTCTTCCATCTAAAGCTTTCAAATACGCCTCATAACCATCTATCTCTATGTTCGATACTTCTGATAACCTTTCAACCCATAAAAGATATTCCACATCGTCAATCTTCAGTGCCTTGTCAGGGCGGAACGTTGGAAGCACCTTAACTTTAAAGGCATGATCTTCTTTTATTTCTTTATGGTAGGACAAACAATCCGTGGGATCGTCTGTTGTACAAATGAGCCTTACGTTTGATCTTTTAATAAGCTCCTTTGCACGGTAATGCTCCTCTGCTAAAAGTTCATTACATCGATCCCAGATTTGCTTTGCTGTATCTTCATTCAGTATCTCATATATCCCAAAGTATCTTTGAAGCTCTAAATGGGTCCAATGATATAGTGGATTTCCAATACATTTCGGTATTGTCCTGGCCCATGCCATAAATTTTTCAAAATCTTCGGCATCACCGGTAATATATTTTTCCTCTATGCCATTGGCTCTCATTGCTCTCCACTTATAATGGTCACCACTGAGCCACAGTTCCGTTATATTACGATACTTTTTATTGGTGCTTATTTCATCCGGCCTCAAATGACAGTGATAATCATAGATAGGCATATTTTTTGCGTAGTCATGATACAACTTCTTGGCAACTTCATTTTTTAAAAGGAAATCTTCATCCATGAATTTTTTCATTTTACATCACCCAATCATTACATTATCCCGTTGTGCCAGTTGATGTAGATTTGCTTTTCGAGTCAACTAGCACAACACATTACATTACATTAAGCTTGCGGTATAAACCTCATGATCATTGGGCTCACCGTACTTACCGTTTATCGTAACTTTTCTTGTTTCTCCCTTAGGCAGATAGAATCTTACCTTGTCATATGGCAGTTCATACTTGCCTGTTTTTTCAATACAAATATCAATCTCTTCATCCGTTGTTTTCATCTTCACCGTTACAATGGTATAGATGCCTTTCAGATAGTCATTGGATACACCGTCATCTTCATATAACGCATAGAAACCTTCACTGCACCCTTTTTGAGGGAATACTTCAAAGCCTCTTTCATCCTTGTCTTTTGTTGCAAATGTAATTTCCGCATCATTGACGGGGATCATTGCTCCGCTTCTAATGAAAAGAGGGTTATACGCCAATGGTGCCGGAACCGTTACTTCTTGCCCGCCTGCATACCATAAACCTGTATGATAGTCATACCAACCCGTGTTGTTGTCAGGTAAATATACGTTTCTTTGGAACTGGTCTTTTTCCACGACGGAGGCTACCAGCATATCAGGTCCTAACATGAATTCATCGTTTTCTTCATAGGTCATACTGTCATGTTCAAATTCATAAAAGGTTGGTCTAATCATTGGCTCATAGTATTTATTGGCCCGATATACCAAGTTATAAATATATGGTGTTATTTTGGTTCTAAACTTGATCTGATCTCTGATATACCCTGTGTATTCTGGATACATCCAAGGTTCATTCACGGTTGCATCATCATTCCAAGAGTGAATGGTGAATCTAGGGTGAAAAATTCCATTTTGTACCCATCTAAGGAACAATTCCGGATCAGGTGCCGGACCTGCAAAACCTCCAACATCATGACCTATGTTGTATACACCTGACAGGCTTAAGCCAATACCCATTTTGATATTGTATTTGATGGTCTTCCAGCAAGTCCTGTTATCCCCTGACCAGGTCTGGACATATCGCTGCATTCCCGGGCAGCCCGAGCGGGATATCAAATAGGGACGTATATCCGGCAGATACGCTTTCTGGGCTTCATAGGAAGCCTTCATCATCAGCAGCGACTGCAATGGCCTGATCTGAGATATGTTTATTTCCTTGCCAAATCCATTTGCCCTTGCATCATTATCCCAAATTTCATATTCATTGTTATCATTCCATGTGGCATCAATGCCATAGGCCAACAGCTTTTCCGTTACTTGGGCCTTCCACCAATCATATGCATTGGCATTCGTAAAATCTATATACGCACCCAGTTCATCCCAAAATTGAGCAATTTCAGGCTCATCTGCATCCTTGTTGAGAACAAACATGTTGTTTTCTTTAAGTTCTTTGAACATAGGATGGTCGATTAATAAGGCAGGCTTGATATTGGCACAAAGTCTCAGCCCTCTATCATGAAAGCTTTGGGTCATCTCCTTAGGGGTTGGTACTTTCTCACGGTTCCAGTTGAATACATATCGCTTATTTCCAATAGACGTATATCCTGATGACAATTGGAAGGAATCACAGGGTATATCATACTGTTCGCAATCCATAATGAACTGCTGCAGCTTTTCCTGGGCATTGGGTGCGTCTGTATAGCTCATGGTAGAGCCGGAATAGCCAATGCTCCATTTAGGCGTAAATATTGTGTTTCCCGTTAACCAAGAGAACCTTTCCGTTACATGCTTCGCTTGAGGACCGAATATCATATAATAGTCCAAATCTCCATCCTCAGCTTGATAGTATCGATAATATCCATGATAATTATCCAATTCATTTCCCATATCAAAAATAGATGTTGATAAATTATCATAGAATATTCCAAAGAATATATTGGAATCCGTTCTTCTTGTCATATAAAAGGGTATATGCTTGTATAAAGGGTCTGTGAGTTCAGCATCGTAGCCCATAGGGTCTACACTCATCATCCTATACCGTTTCCCATGTCGATCTGTATTTCCGGCCTTTTCTCCCAATCCGAAATACTGTTCTTCTAAGCTTCTTTCTAAATAGTGAAATACACCTTTTCCTAATGAATTTTCAAAGTTATACGCTTGCGTTTTCCGGTCCCTTGCAAATAATACTTCTTTACCATCCTGCTTTGCATACCAGGAAAACTTCATTCCGTCCAAATAAATGACCGCTTTCATTTTAGCCGTTTCGACAGTGCAGGTCTCATCCGTGACTTCATAAGTATATTCAGGTAAAGAAAACGGGGAAATATCCAGTCTGTCTCTTCCTTCCCTATCGATATCATCCATGCCCGGTGCTACCAACCAAGTTCTATCCAGCTTCAGCTTGTCTTCAACAAACAATACCCTTATGATGTCTTCTTCCAGCACGAATACCCTTACGGACATATTTCTGTCTTTATTCCTGAACTCCAGCATATTCTTTTCTTCTTTTACAAATTGAAAAAGATAGTTTTTACGAATCATCTGCTAACACTCCTTTATCCTACATCAATCCAAATAATCTCGGTAAAAACAAGCTTATGGATGGTACATACGTAATAAGCAGCAACACCGCGATGAGTGCTGCAAAGAATGGCAATAGCGGTCTGATAACTCTTTCAATAGATACCTTTGATACACTGCAGCCAACAAATAATACACTTCCTACAGGAGGCGTCATAATTCCGATACATAAATTGAATACCAGCATGATACCGAAGTGCACCGGATGCAAACCGATCTGGGTAGCAATGGGTAGAAAAATTGGTGTAAATATTAGAACCGCAGGCGTTAAATCCATAAATGTACCTACAATAAGTAATGTAATATTCATAATCAATAAAATGACAATCGGATTATCTGAAACTGACATAATTGCACCACTGATGGCTTGTGGAATTCCTGTATATGCCATAATCCAAGACATTGCAGAGGATGCTGAAACCAAGAACATAATTACACCTGTAGTAACAGCTGTTTTGATAAGAATATCCTTCATATCTTTCCAGGTTATGGTTTTGTAGATCAAAGATAGAATCAGAGGATAAATGACTGCTACAGCTGCGCCTTCCGTAGCCGTGAAAGCACCAAAAACAATTCCCCCGATAACAATTACAATAAGCATTAAGCTGGGAATAGCTTCTAAAAATACTTTGAAACCTTCTGAAAAAGATACCTTGGGAGAAACAGGATAATTATTTTTCTTGGCATAGACATAAGCAATCAACATGGTAGCTAGACCCATCAAAATCCCCGGCAAGTAACCGGCAATAAATAGAGCAGATATAGATACGCCTCCAGCCACTAAGGAGTACAGAATAAGTACACCACTGGGCGGTATCAGCATCCCTGTCGGGGAGGATGCAATGTTTACGGCCGCAGAATAGGCTGGATCATATCCTTCACTTTCCTGAATCGGTGCCATAGTCCCTCCTATAGCAGCCGCTGCTGCAACGGCTGACCCGGAAAGGGCACCAAATAACATATTTCCAAGTACATTTGCATGGGCCAATGCACCGGGTAATCGTCCTCCAATTACCTTGGCAAAATTAACCAGCCTTTTTGCAATGCCGCCATTGTTCATGATATTTCCTGACAGCACAAATAGAGGAACCGCCAATAGGGAAAAGCTATCGATTCCACCGATCATCTTTTGCATAGCCGTAAATATCGCCATATCCAAAGGGATTGTCATCATGGCGGTAATCAAAGTGGAAATCCCTATACCCACAGAGATAGGCACACCGATGCCCAGCTGTATTAAGAAAGAAATAAATAATATTAAAGAGGCCTTTAATGCCATGGTTCTCTACTCCTTTTATCTCATTTTTGGATGTTCAATCATGCTTGTTTGAAACCTTTAAAGCTTCGTTTCATCTGAAATGCTAAGGTCTTCCCATATGTTCATAATCTGATAAATGACAATAATAATCCCGGAAATAGGTCCAATCATGTAGACCAATCCTTTTGAAATACCTAGAATAGGTGTCTTAATGGCCATTGCACCGGATGCCAGTTTGAATCCACCTTGAATCAATACCAATATGGCAAGGACCAACGTTGCAAAGTCCAGCAGAACACACAGCATCCTTCTAGATTTCCCATTCATTTTTTCTTTTAAGAAAATTAGGGACATATGCTGTCTCGTTCCAAAAGCATAGGCTGCACCTAGGAATGATGTCCAAATCAAAATAAATCTTACAAGCTCTTCAGTAAAAATACTGGGATTTCCTATAATGTATCGCGTAAAGACCTGCCATAATACTAAGCCCGTCATAACAACCAATAGGAAAGCTGTCAGATAGACTAGCAAGGTATTCATGATGTTTTTCAGCCGCTCCATAATTACCTCCATCTATTTTGTTTTTAATAAACCACGTCTGCTTTATTAAGTAAAAACCCTAGCATAAGCTAGGATTTTTTACTTATTTATTCTAATGCTTTGAAAGCATCCAATAATTTTTTCACTTCCGGGGATTCAGTTCCATATTTAGAAAGCATTGGCTCAACAGCTTTACGGAAAGGCTCTTTATCCACCTCGTGGAAAGTTACCCCCATCGTTTCACTGGCTTCCTTTTTTGCATCTTCTATGGCTTTGTCCCAAAGTGGCTTATGGTATTCTGTTGATTCAACAGCTGCTTCCTTCACGATTGTTTGCTGCTCAGGCGAAAGCGTTTCCCAAACCTTTGAACTGATTACCAATATATCCGGAATCATCGTATGCTCGTCTAAAGAAAAATGCTTTGCCACTTCTCCATGCTTACCGTTCGTTAAAGCTGTCTCATTACTTTCAGCTCCATCGATAACGCCTGATTGTAAAGAAGTATAAACCTCACCATATGGCATTCCAACAGGTGTTCCTCCCATTACTTCTACCATATCCGTTTGGGACTGGAAGCCCATCACACGAATTTTTACACCTTTTAAGTCCGCTGGTGTTAAGATCGGTTTTTTCGCTGTATAGAATGATCGAGCACCGGAGTTATAAAAAGTCAAGCCAACAAACCCTTTGTCCATGGTAGACTCATATAAAGCTTTAACTGCATCAGATTCCATAGATTTAAAGAAATGGCCTTGATCCGCAAACACATAAGGCAGTGTAAAGGCATTATACCCTTCTGCATAGGTAGTCAATGCTGCTGCAGAAACCTTCGTCATCGCCACTGCACCTACTTGCAGCTGCTCTAGAACTTCTGATTCTGACCCTAACTGGCCATTTGGATAAATTTCAACTTTAATTTTTCCGGCTGATTTTTCTTCAGCTAACCGAGCAAATTCAACCAAAGCTAAATGCACTGTATGTTGTTCATTTAGATTGTGTGCCAGTTTTAGTGTTACAGGCTTGTCATTCGTCTCATTTCCTCCACTTGCCGCATCTTGTTTACCAGTATTCGTCGCACATCCTACGAATAAGGATAACGTTAACACCGCAATCATAAAAATACTTGCAATTTTTTTCATACTACTATCCCTCCCATAATTTATCTTGCAAAGTGATATGATTTACACCTTTATCTTACATGCTACCATGGTAGTTGTCAAGTAATTTTAATATACCTGTTTTGACTAAAATTAAAATTTAGACGGATTTAACAGCTATCAGGCATAATAATACAGTTCTCGATATGGTTCAAATCTCGTCTCCGACCATTTCAAGAACCTTATTTAAAATCTACACCCAAACTACTTAGTGCGTTGGTTTCTACTTAAAATATTCAGGATATCTCTGTTTCAACTCTATTTGCTCTACGATCAACTTTTTTAAGTGTTTGGTAATAACATCTTCAGCTTTTTCCTTATTTTTTTCTCTTATAGCTTCTATTAATTCTCCATGCTGGTCAATAGCCTTATCCCAGTTGACATCTGCGATGAAGCTTAATAATCTGACCCGTTTATACTGCGTATTTATTTGCTCCATAAATAACCATGCTCTTTCCTTATTGCATCCTTTGAATATCATCCTATGAAATGCTTCGTCTAGCTCCAGGAATTTATCATATGCCTTTTCTTTAATATATTTCCTTTGAATCTTTAAATTCTCTTCCAGCTCTTGCAGCAATGCTTCCGGAAAGCTTTCAACAGCCAAGGCTATTACTGATTTTTCTAAGCTTTCTCTAATAAATCGCGTTTCCTCTACTTCTTCTAAATCAATATATGAAATATAGGTTCCCCTCTGGGGCAGCACATATAATAAACCTTCTTTAGACAGCTTAATAAATGCCTCTCTAGCCGGTGTTCTGCTTACTTTTAACAATTCTGAAATTTCTTTTTCACTGATACGATTACCTGGCTTTATATTAAAATTAATGATATTCTTTTTTATCGTATCATAAACATAATCCCCCACGTAAATCCCTTCTTTTGGATCTTCTATATCTAATTTCATCCTCGCTCTCATTCCTTTCCGCATGTTAAAAACAGAAAAGCCAATGAAAAATCATATGATAGATGATTTTTCCAGATTTATCGCTTCCCTGTCTGCCGTTTAGACATATATTTATATTCACCATTCTACCATACTAGCACATTCTCCTTCAACTTTCAACTTACATAACCGCAAACAAATAATATATTATTGTACTATACTTCATTTTGACAAAAAAGAAAACATCAATCACCCTATAAAGAAAGTGATTGATGTTGAAGGAATACAAATTATTTTGCTGCTGAAGGCTACTTTTTGAAAATACCAAAAGGCTTTCCTACTGGTAGGAACTCTCTTCCAAAATGGGTATTCAACACACAAGCAGCTGACCCATAAAAACCTACCAGTGAGATCAACAATTCGGAATAAGCTGCCATTTTGTGCATAGGACCTTCCATGATACCGAATGTACTAAGTGACAACCCGATGAACAGCAAGTCAATAAGAACAAAGATAATGAATAAGACCTTGTTGGTTTCCATTGATCCAATGGTCATAAAGACACTGAAGATCAAGTAGCCAACGAATGCAACACCCAGCTGATGCACATCGATATCAGCTTTTACTGCTTCGCCAAAGAATCCCAGCTTCATCAACCAGGAAACAGCAACAGCAAACCAAAAAAACGCATATCCGCCAAATGCTGTTGTTCCAAAAGTATTGCCCTTTTTTGAATCATTGATACAGGCGAATAATTGTGCAAAACAACCTAAAAAGATTGCCCAGGGAATGACGAAGGCTACACCTTGTGTGATTCCTAGCTTCTGGGATGACGCTACCAATGTTACCATGGCCAGTCCAAATAAACCGAGAGCGGATGGGTCTGCATTGGTAATTTTGACATTTTGTGTTTCCATTTGGCTCATAATAAACCCCCTTGTATAATAAAGCATCCTTATAGAAATTATCAAAAAAGACGAATGCTGTCAAACAATTTATTATGAAATTTGCATAAATAATCATAAATAGTCGATTTATATCATTTTTGATTTTTCTTCTTTTCTTGTCTTCTATTTATCCATTTTAGTAATGGACCACTCAAACTTACGATATTTAGAGGCGTATAATAGGTTATATGCTTGATTCCCGGCAAACCAATGGCCGTCACCAAAGCATCATATCCATTATTTGACATGCGATCATAGGCTTTTCGGAATTCATGAAGATGATTATTGGCTTTGGTAATGTGTTCAATTAGTTGGTCATAGTTATATCCCTTGGCAATGGCCCGACCGGCCATTACCCCTGAGGTAATACCGTTTAGTTGTCCAAAACCTAAAAACGGGTCGATTCCCCCTAGCGCCCCCCCTGCAAAATAGATATTCTTAAGCTGTCTGGGATATACATACCCTGTTTTATGCTTTAATTTAAATTCCTCTAAGATTTTGTAATTCAAGTTTTCCGCATATAAAAACTGCTGCCAAAAATAATCGATTTGACTTTCCGTTACATCCGTAGCAATTAATATTAGGGATGCCCTGTCCTTATCAAAGGGTGTTAGATAGGCATAGCCGTTCTTACAGTAATCCTTGTCGATCCACATCAGCAGGGCATTTGGGTCAAAATCACCTAGAACAACGCCGCCTCGAACATAGGTACTGACCCAATCCTGCCAGCACCCTAATTCCTCGGCAAAGTTGGAATTTCCCGTGGCGATCACTACATAATCAAAGCTTTTAGTCAGATCCTTATAGTCTGCCAATGTATTAAAAACGATCTTTGTCTTTTTTAACTGACTGAACATCTGATTCTTTACATCATTGCTCTCCTTTCCCCGCTGAAAAAAATAGCCGAAATTGCCATGAATCACCGTCTTTTTTCTCGGGGCATGGTGAACCAAAGAATTTACCGTGGTCAGAGGCTTGATATCAAGATATAAATCTTTATTAAAATATCGAATGGCATCCTTGATGGGTCTGTGTATGATCTCCAGCGTTGCTGTCACATGGGGATGCAGTTCCCCAATAACGCTGTTCTTCTCATAGATGACGGGCTTAACACCGTGCCTCTCCAGTTCATGAGCGCAGGCCAATCCTGCCAATCCTGCTCCTATAATGGCTACTTTCAAGGATTTCATCTCCCGTATTTATCCAGTATTTTAAACCAAATCAATGTTAATAATCCCACGAATGAAGATAAACAAATATAGGTAATCAAACTCATTGATACAACCCCTTATTCAAAATGACAATGGAAAACCAACTGAACATCGTTATGGAAATAGCATTTATTCGTATACTCTCCCACAGGGTCCAATGCACATATTCTACCATCCCTCTTTGTACCAGCATCCATTCCATGGCAGAATATAGTATTGTTAATACAAAAACATTTAGGACGATCATCCATCTTTTCTTTGGATGATACTGTGCCAGCAGGGCTCCAATAATAAACACAGGTCCCATCGTAAAAAATAGTGAAGAACCAAATAAATCAATAATCTTATTATGGATCTGATATTTCCCCCACAGGATGCTTTGATAATCTGTAATCAAAGCAACGATACCTGCAAAAATTCCACACCAGCCATTTATTTTTAGTTCTTTCCAATCTCCTATCAAAAAAAACAAACCCCAGCTGAATATAAAAAAAATCAGCCAATCCATTGCCACCCCTCATTTCTATGAGCTAATAAGTAGGACGGGTAGGAAAAATCTTAGATATAATGTTGGGCTTCGTCTGCATCCTTTTAATTTTTTCCTGCAGATTCATGACTGCCCTGGTTTCGTCATCCCTCAGCTGCACAAACATCTGTCTAACCTCAGGATTGGTGATATGGATGATGCTTTCATTGTAAAACATTTGATTGGCTATACGATAATCCAATATATCCTTTAAAATATCCAGATCTTCCATTAGCTGCACCTACCCCTGTAGATTCATATTAGCAATCATTTCATTGATTAGACGAAGATGATCCTTTGCATTTTTTTTAAATTCCTTCAGCAAAGCCTTTAGTTCTTTATTTTCTATCAATTCATAGTAATCCTCATATTTTTTCATCAACAGTTCTTCTCTCTGAATCGACCTGGCAAAAGTTGTATCCATTAAATGCTTTTGAGATATCTGCTTCATTTGATCACCTCACTAATCCCTGTTCGTTTTCCCTTTCAGCCTATTTTGTCTTATTTTGTCGATAATATTCGAATTGGTCTGTATTTATATTTTCTCTATTGTCTGCAAATATTATTAATAGAATCATGAAAAAGGTGATATATTTGGACAGAGTTTCATGGACAAAGATATGGTTTTATGGAAGTATACTTATCACGGTCATCGTATGCTTTATCTTACTACATAAAAAAAGAATCAAAGAGCTGCTTCCTGTGGGCCTTTTTATTGCCACGGTCAATTATACTGTAGAAGCATTGGGACTGCATTTTAAACTGTGGCATTATCCCTTATCCAATCCTGGATATGTACACATCGTCATTCTTTCCAGCTTAGTGTATTTTCCAATGATCAGTATGCTGTTTGCTCAGTATCTTACCCACAGACTAAAAAGAAATATACTTTTGTTGCTGCTTTTTTTAGGCTTGAATATCATCAATGAAGTCATTACCTTAAAAACCACGGATCTTTTTATCTATGGAGAAAAAATGAATCTATTCATAACCTCTTTACTATACTTGGCAGCTTATCTTAGTATTGTGGTTTTTCTCTGCATATACAACAAACTATCTGAAGCGTAAAACTTCAGTCAAAGGAGTATCCTATTATGAAAGTGGCAATCATTGGCGCCGGACTGTCTGGCCTGACCTGTGCCTACGAGCTTACTAGACACGGCATCACGCCTACCATCTATGAAAAGAGAAACCAAATCGGTGAGCAGCTGGACTATTCCATCGTCATGCTAAGAATCTATAACCGATTTCATACCTCCCCCAAGAAATATCTAATGAAAAACTATGGTTTCAGCGTCAAACCCCTTCGACCGTTAAGACAAATTACCATGATCAGCCCCAGCAAAGAAGTGGTGGTCAATGGACATCTGGGCTATATTTTCAAAAAAGGGATGGAAAGGAATTCATTAGAGTCTCAAATCATCAGTAAATTCAAACCAACAATTCTCTTTAATAGATATATTACCCCTGAGGATATAGACAAAATGAAAAGGGAATATGATGCCATTGTATGGGCCACTGGCACCTGTGAACTGGCAAAAGAACTTGGCGTCTTCCACAACATCTTCAATGCATGGACCCGTCTTGCCACCATCATAGGAAATTTTCAGCCCGATCAAATGATGATGTGGGTGAATACAGAGTATGCAAAATGCGGTTATGCCTATTTTATTCCATACGATAGGCATCGAGCAGTCTTGGCCTTGATCGCCAACAATATCACCTATTCAGAGCTGGATTTTTATTGGAAGCATTTTCTATTCAAGGAGAATATAGGATACAAGATTGTGGAGACGAGAGATGTGGAACACAATTTAGGTGCTGTATATCCCATTCAGAAGGATAATCTCTATCTTATCGGTAATGCCGGAGGGATGCTTGATAACTTTTTGGGATTCGGCGCAATGAATGCCATAGAAAGCGGTATTTTGGCTGCCCGCTCCATGGCCCGCTGCTCCCTAGACTTCAACACCATCATGAAGCCTATCCTAGAAGATATAGCATTAAAGCAGGAATTCAGGAAACTGATGAACACCTTTGAGAATAAAGATTTCGACAGACTTATCCGCCTGCTGGGATTTCCCATGGTGAAACAGTTTATATACAACAATCCCTTCTATAAAATAAATCCTAGTGCGTATCTTTTGAAGTATTTCACAGAATGGAAACGCCGTTCCCACTAAAAGGAACGGCTTTTTTGCTGCTGATGCCGTTTCCATTCGGCAGCGAGCCATACTATGATGGGCAAAATCACTGCAAAGGGAAAAGTATAATAGGGAAATACTTTAGCTAGTGCAACATTTTCCAATACACTCTCCTGAATAAAAAAAGCAACACTATACATTAACAATCCAACGGGCAGCACCAGAAATCGATAATCTGGAAAACTAAAAAACTTTGAAATTCCTTTGCTTACAGAAAGGAGACATACACTGATTTTCAAAAAGCCTGCCGTCATGGTGGCAAGAATGGTCACCACCTCCATCCGCTGGATAATTTCGGCAACTTGTACCTCGCTGGCAGCACTGTGATTTGGAAAAAAGGATGCCTGATATATACCTTCTCCTAATACCAGCATCTCTGTTACCGAAACCCCTACAATCATGATTCCCGCCATGAATAGACCGATAAGATAGATACGATAGGGGGATTTCTTTGACGGTAGGGTAAGCAGGGCCATAGTGAAAACAACGATTTCCGTAAAGGGGAAGGAAAAAGCGGAAAAGGCCCCTCTTAAGACCGGTCTAATACCGTTATAAAAAACAGGAAGGATATTATTTATATCCATTTGAGGAATCAACATTAGAATGATAGCGGTAGGCAAGGGGGCATTAAGCAGCACAAACAGAGTTGCCCATCTGCCCATCACTTCGATTCCTTCCCGCACGATCCAAACACAAAGAAATGTCATCATCCCCATGGGTATGGCAATAGGAGTCTCTGGGATTGAGAGGGTCACGGGGAAATCCCCCATATTACGGATGACCAAGGAACCCAGAAAAAAGGCAAACCAGATGAAAAACAAGCTGACCCCTTTACCCATCGTTTTCCCAAAGATCGCCTGCAAAATATCAAACAAGTCCTTTCCCGGATAGAGAGATAGAATTCTGGAATAGACCAACAGAACCGGAATGGCAGCAGCGATGGCAAGCAGAATAGCAATGCCTATATCTCCACCTGCCTGGGGAGCGGTCTGCATGGCCAGTGCTCCGCCTGATATAAACAGGATCACCAGACCTATACCCTCCCAGTCGTTGATACATTCTCTATTCATTGACCTGCAGCCCCTTTCCATTTATTTTCCTTTTTTTGAGTTCTGCTCCAATCAAAATGAAAGCCGGTAAAATAGCTTGAAAGAAGAAAGCATAATAGCTCCATGTGGAAAATGCCCACTCAAACATTTCCATCTGACTGTCGTAGACCAGCCATGCCATATTGAGCATCAGCAGTCCCATCGGCAGCACGAGAAATCGATAATCTTCCAAGTTCAATATACTGCCGAAACCCTTGCATGCACCCATCAAGCACATGGAAATCTTTATATATCCGGCTCCGAAGAAGGCAATGCCGGTAATAATCTCTACCCTTTGGAAAAAATTTCCGATATTCAGTCTCCGTACAGCACTATAGGATGGAAAGTACAGAGCGGTATACTGATGCTCTCCCAATACCAACAGTTCAGCCAGCGTGGTACAAAGGACAGTCAAACCACCGATGGCCAATCCCAAAAAGAAAACACCGTAAGTCTGTTTTTTATTTTCAAAGCTTGTTAATACCAAAGTAAAGATCACTGTTTCAGCAAAGGGAAAGGTAAAATCCGAAAAGGCGGCCATCAGTACAGGCTTCAAGCCCTTTGACAGTACAGGCCTCAAACGATCTATTTCGTAGAGTGGTATCATAAAAAGGATCGTCATAAAAATGAGGGGCAGCAGAATCAGCAAGGATACTTTTCCCCATTTTCCCAATACTTCAATGCCATCCCGGACACCCCACGAGCATATCAAAATTAGTACAAGCATGGGGAAAGCGCGGGGAGTTTGCGGCAAACTGACTGTCGTAACAAACTCTCCAAAGTTTCGCAGCACCAAAGAACCCAAATGGAAGGCAAACCATAGATAGAAAAGGGATATCCCTTTACCTATGACTTTCCCAAAAACAGCTTCTAGGATTTCATATAGATTTTTCCCGGAAAATAGACTTAGCAGTCTCCCATAGATGAACAACGCAGGCAAAGACATCAGTATCCCTACCAGTATGGCAAGCCAGGCATCCTTCCCTGCCGCCGTCCCCACCCCCATGACCAAGGTGCTCCCCATGATAAATAGGGAGATCAAGCACACGCCCTGTCTAAAACTAATCCTTTCACTGTTCAATGCACGGCCCCCTGTTCATCAAATTCCGCCCCCGGCCTTCAAGGGCTTATTGTGGAGGGCACTTCCCCGGATCTTCACCTTTACGTCCACCTCTACATCCATGATGGGAAAAATCTTATCCCAATCCTCTCTAATTTCTTTCCAGATATCCGGCATATGCCGTTTCACCGCCCTGCCAAATCCAAAAATATCACTGCCGTATTCCTTTTGTACCTTTTTCACTACATCCTTGATATCTTGCCTCACCAAATCTGCAGCGTCTTTTTCCAACTCTCCCCTGTTCATTTTATCTATCACATCCGTATGTCCGTCAATCTCCGCAATGTTCACAATAATTTCTTCCACGGTTATCCTCATACTCAGCTTTCCATCTTGATAGAAGGGTTCCATTTTTGAACTGCTGTTGAAGATTTCCAGGGCTATTTCCGCAAATTCTCCATCTATATTGGTATCAACGTTGATCAAACCTCCTCCTATTTCATCAATGATCCAAGCGTAGCTTCTAGTCTCCCGCTCATTCAGTTTCCCCACCAGCTTGTCATCCTTGAATACGGCGGTGCCAGCCACTTGATACATCTTCCCCTTGCCCACCGGCACGACCCGGATAAGGGGCATGGTGGGAGAAACACCCTCCGCATATTGATACTTGATGTATTCCCACAGTCTGACACCGTGGAACCTGGTCACGCTATCTTCTGCCTTTATGATATCTTCAATATAATAGGACCGTACCTGACCGATTTTTCCCACATCTGTCTGCAGTACTTCCCCTGCCGTTTCTTCCTCGGCAATGAACAGCCACATGTCCCGCCGTACTTCTGCATCCCTGTACATCATGTCCAGAAAGGGTGTCGTTCCCTTTTTCGCTGCTTCCTCACCAATAAGCAATACTTTGCTGTGGGCCCAAGAGGGCTTTTTACTGGCCTCTATAATCAGATCCCGAATGGCTTCAAAGATGGTTTGTCCGTCGCTTTCATAGATCTCCCCCTTTAACCCCACCTCCTCTGTGGGTCTGACAACCTCTGCCGTAATATGATAGCCCGGCTTACCCTTTGCCGAGTCAATGGCAGCACCGGACACTATAATCATTTGATTGACATCCTTATAGTTCCAGCATCCCGTCAAAGAGAGTATTGCAATGATTAGCAATGACAGCATTCCTTTCCATTTCATGTCCTACCCCTTCTTATATCTCTACGATTTTAGAATTTTATTTTTATAGCCATGTGATTCTATTTAAGAACTGTCACTAGCAGCATTCGATTCACGATACGCGATACACGTTGTTCGGTATAGAGTCAATCTTTAAGGTCTTTTTTTGTACCGTGTACCGTGCAACGCGTATCAAGACATAAAACAAAAACTTTATTCGGAATAAAAATTTTTTTGTAAATTCCCGCGGCATAACTCTATAGATCATCACTGCTGTTTTCCCACCACAGCTTCCACAATTTTTGTAATGTACTTTGCCGGGCTGGGGATTTCCACCCCCAGGCTGAGCAGCAGACTGAGTATAAAGGCGCCTCCGAATAAGACGGAGTATACCACCAGTTCTTTCTTTTGCTTTTTTTTGATCAATGGAATGATCTCTATGGCACCTATTACGATGTATGCCAGTATCACCAGTACAAACATTGGATTATTTCACCTCGATTGGTTTTGACCGCAGAGCACTGCCCTGGATCTTGATTTCCACGTGGACATCGGTCTTCACTTTCGAATAGATTTCCGGCCAGTCAGCTTTGATTTCCTTCCACAGCTCGGGCATCTCAATTTCCACTTTATTGCCAAAACCGTAGATATCCGTGCCGTATTCTTTCTGGGTTTTATGGATAACTGCTTCAATACGCTGCTTGATTTGCTGTTCCGCAATCTTTTTCAGCGTTTCTCGGTTTTTCTCTTCGATAAAATCCTTTTGGCTGTCGATTTCAGCAATATTCACCACGGTTTTCACATCAATTTTCATTCGCAGTTCCCCATCCTCATAGATGGGCTTTATTTTTGCTTTGTTATTAAAAACCTCCAGGGAAATTCGTTCTACATCTTTTCCCTTCTTTGCCTCGATAACAAGGATGCCACCCTTCATTTTATCTGCTGCCATAAGATAGTACATGGTTTCCGTGCCATCCAACCATCCCACCTGCTGCCATCCTCGAAATACGGCGGTGCCAAAAATTTCCCCAGTTACCTTGTCCTTATAATGCCCCAGTCTTACGGTGGGAATCGTTGCCGATATCCCCTCTGTCTGCAGTTGATCCGTGAATTCCCATAGTTTAACGGCAGCATATTTTGACGTAGCACCTTCATTTTTTAGCATGTCTTCCAGATAAAACGATGTGATGCTCTCCGTCTCAATCTTAATATCCGTCAAGATCTCTTCAGCGGTTTTTTCCATGGAATAGAGCATCAAAATGTCGTCCCGTGTTTCTGCATCCCGTCGAAACCAGTCCAAGACACCCACAAACTTGTCATGATTGTCTGCTACGCTTCTCCCCAGAATTATCACCTTGGCATGGCTCCAGAATACTCTTCTACCTGTTTTGGTAACGGAATTTCTGGCCGCATCAAAAAAATTATGACCTCTCCCCTCTAAGACCTGTGGTTCTATGGCCATTTTTTCTCCCTTTTGCACCGGCACAGCCACTTCCACACTCATGATGACTTCATCTGTGCTTTTATCGTAATCAATGGCAACACCGGTGGCCACAGCTTTATCACTGATCTCTTTATAGTTCCAGCATCCAGGAAGGATTGTCATATTCATGAGTAGAAGAAGGATAAAGAGTGTACGCTTCGTTTTTCTCATCCTATTACCTCTTTTCGGGAAGTTCAGACTTCTTCTTCCGTATAGGGTTTTTGTGGTTAAACAGCTTAGGCCTGTAGTACATCAGCCACCAAGGTGCCCTTACAGCTGTATCTTTGATATCCTGCATCTTGATATCACCGATGGTAAGCATATAGGGAATGCCAAAGGAGCGCATGGACATAAGATGAATAAACAGGCCAATCAGACCGAAGATGTAACCGTACAGTCCCAGAAATGCGGAAAGAATCAAAAAGATGGTTCTGGTTACAATAAGGGGGCCCAGCATCTTTGGCAGCAGGAAATTGGAGATGCCTGTCAGGGCCGTAACAATAACGATGGGGGCACTGACGAATTTGGCATTCACCGCGGCCTCTCCCAAAATCAATGCACCAACAAAGCTGATAACCGCACCGATGGGCTGGGGCAGTCTTACCCCACCTTCCCGCAGGATCTCGAAGGCCAGCAGCATCAATAGCGCCTCTACAATGGTAGGAAAAGGAATCCCTTCCCTGGCCGCATAAATACTCAACAGCAGTGGTGTAGGGATCATTTCCTGATGATAGGTAGCCAAAGCCACGTAAACCGCCGGTACACTGGTAGATAGCAGAAAACCCAAAAACCGCAGCATCCGGTTGATGGATGAAAATATATAGCCATTATAATAGTCCTCATTGGCTTGAAAATATTCAATGAACAGATAGGGCACTGTAAGTACAAAGGGTGTTCCATCAACGACGATGGCTACCCTACCTTCTAACAGGTTTGCTGCAACAATGTCCGGCCTCTCGGTATTTCCTACGGTAGAATATGGAGATAAAGGGGAATCCTCAATAAATTCTTCAATATAGCCGGATTCTAAAATACCGTCGATCTTTATATCATCCAAACGCTTTTGCACTTCTTTTAGAATCTTTTCATTGACGAGACTTTCAATATAGCAAACGCATACTTTTGTCCTGGTTCGCGTACCTACATCACGGAACTGAAACTTCAAATCAGGACTTTTTATTTTCCTCTTGATCAGGGATAGATTGATAAGAATGGATTCATTAAAGCCCTCCCGTGGCCCCCTAACCGCACCTTCTGAAAGTGGCTCTTCAATGGCCCGGACATTCCATCCCTTAGTATCCATCACCACGGCTTCCGCCAGACCATCCACCAGCAGGATACTTTCCCCGTATAGCACGGCTTCTACTAGCTTGACTACATCCTTTTCTTTCTTCATATTGCCAAAGACGATGACTTTATGCATAAGAAAGTCCATGAAGCTTTCTTCTGTATCCTTATCCATGGCGCTGTACATCAGGGGTTGTACGATGTTTTCACTGATGCTTTCCTGGTTGGCCAGTCCATCAGTAAAGATAATGCAGCATTTTCGATCATCGAATTTGTGCATTGAAAATTCCCGATACCGAATAGTCTCATCCTTATCGAAGATGCTTCTAAACATCGTTAGGTTATCTGCCAAAGACTTCTTCAGTTTCTCTTCTTGTTGACTGTTCTCACTATTTTCCGGTTTCTTACCTAAAAACATGTCCCATAAAAATCGATACATAGCGCCACCCTTTACTCTCAGCGTTCGACATACGAAACAGAACAGGAACCTACATCGTGATTCCTGCTATTATGCTAATATTATTTTCAAATCCTGTATGTTTCATCCAAAAAACTATAAATGTTCCAAATAAAAAAAAGAAGCCCTCACTAAAGAGCTTCCTTACTAACAGTATTTGATTATTCGGCTTTTTCAATTTTCGTCAGGATCAACTGATCGAACTCATTCTTTTCATAGGTGATGATGACCTTGTCATTTTCCTCTAGATCCGCTGCAGCATCTTGTACTTTTTCAGTACGAAAGGCCATTGGTTCACCATCGATCATGATTTCAATGGAATTGGAATCTATCTGTCCCACATAAACCCCTTCAACATCTTCAAAGACATTTTCATTGTTCTGGTCATTTTGATCTGTATTTTGCTGGTCTTCGGCAGGTGGTTTCGGGGTTTCCTCCGGCTTTTTCTGGCATCCTGCCACAAGTCCTGTGGCTAGTACAATAGTAAGTAATATGACGATAGCTTTTTTCATGACCCTCTCCCTCTCTCTTCTCTTTTTATATATTTACCCCTTCATCTTATAAAGTATCAAATAATCTCACAAAAGTCTATATTGAGAAGCTTTTTTATTGTTCCCTCTATCCGGGTATAAAATACAATAGTTCCCATATTATAGATATATGCTATAATAAAAATTGAAGGTATCATAAAACAAACATTTAGGAGTGAGCATGCATGTCAAAAAAACGAAAAAAGAAGAGAGAAACCGTGGGTACCATTAAGTATACCGATTTGGTCATCCATTCCTCTAACAAACTGGGTAAACACCTGGATATCGTCAAAACAGGCACAGGTACACACAAAAGCAAAAAGGAATATGATCGTAAGAAAGAAAAATCAGCCCTCAGCAAGATCCTTAAAGATGATGCGGAGGGCTGATTTTTTGTTTAGTTATACCATTTGGAAATAATTTACCTTATTGACTTGCATGCTTATATATATTAGAATCGGTAGTAACAAGAAAATAAAATTCTTTGAACAGGAGTAGTAGGCAGAAAATCAAGCTTCAGCGAGTCGGAGTTGGTGGGAGTCCGATGCTTAGAATTCTGGTGAATGGACCTGGGAGAAGCAGGGTGAAATGAAGGAGAGTAGCCTATGCCGGGGGTTTCCCGTTATAGAAACAGGATATCGAGTATTTATTGCTCCGTATCTGATAAGTGAGACAGGATGATCCTGTCTAATCAGGGTGGTATCGCGGAAGTAAGCCTTTCGTCCCTTTATAGTTATATGGGGATGAAAGGCTTTTTTTATTTATATATAGATATGGAACAGTAAAGGTTGATTTTCCTTATAAACATGTTCTTTTGTGAAGGTTAGACTTCTATTTGGTTAGAAGTTAGAGGTTAGAAGTTTCAGGGTCGATCTTATTAGCTTTTAAATCCCTAAAAACCCAAAAGATAGACATAAAGCCTCTAACATCTAACTTCTAACGTCTAACCACATTTATAGATTTTCTTGGTACAGAAATGAGCCTAATGTAATAAATCTAGTTTTAAAGTTGGATATCTTTAAGAGGAGGTGGACAGAATGCCGTGAGCTTCAGAAGAAATCGATTGGAAATACACCAGTATTCACGTACAAAACACAATAAAAGGAGAGATTGATTATGAATTTACGAAAAAATATTTTAACGGCATTACTGATTGCCATTGGATTAATTCTTCACCAAGTTATTCCAGGTACCATTGGAAGCATGAAATTTGATATGTTACTTTCCGTCATCTTTGTTGCCCTATTGATTAATCAAGATGGCAAAAACGCTGTTGTCACAGCATTATTAGGCGGTATCATTACTGCTATGACCACCACCTTTCCGGGAGGACAACTGCCCAATATCATCGATAAACTCATTACCAGCGGCTGTGTATTCCTTATGATCAAAGGAGCTGGCAGGTTCAGAAACAACAGCATTGTTGTCGGTGCCATCTCTTTTATTGGTACAATCATCAGCGGGGTTGTATTCTTGACCTCAGCATTTTATATTGTAGGCTTGCCGGCCCCATTTAAAGCATTATTCCTTGGCATCGTCCTACCAACAGCTGTAACCAATATCCTTGTAACCTTATTGATCTATCATGCAGTAAAACTCGCTATGAAGGCTACAGGAATGAAATTTGTCCAGTCTTAATTCATATAAATTCAATCATAAGAAGAATAGTGAAAGACCACCCTTTCAGGCAGTCTTTTACTATTCTAATTTGGTTTTATCCATTTCTATCCACGCTTCTTTTTCTTCCCGGATCAGTTTCATAACCTTCCAAAGATAGAAGACGACAATTCCATAGTAGATAACGAAAAAGAAAGGAATCTGAATAGACACCAATCCCATAACTGTCTTGATAATGGTAGGCAGTGTAATAGCATATATCCCTATTTTATAGATATTACCATATTCCAATCTAGCTTTTGCTATGCCATTAACAATCAATCCCAGCAAACTGATGAACAATGTACTGATCAGCTTTCCGATTATGGTACCTAGTAATATGAATATAACTGCAATCACACTCATCCATTTTAAGAAAGGTATCCACCGTTCTACATCTTGTTTATTGAAATCAAATTCTTTTATCTGACTAAAATCAAATTCCTTTGTTTGGATGCTATTTTCTTTTGATACCAATTTATGTTTAGAAAGGAATACACCGCTGTCATAATCGTCCAGTATGCTTTCATCCGTTTGGCCTGTGGTATCAATTACCACAATAGCCCCTTCACCTTCCTCAAGTATCATCGGCATCTCTGCATAAACCTCTAATTCACCATTTTGAAAAGTGAAATCCGGAATTTCATCTCGAAATCCATCGATCATCGCGTTTACACCAAAGTTTATATCGTAAACAGCCTTTATTGAGCCAGCAAATCCAAACAACAGCGAAATAAGCACCAAATATATAAAAGCTTTTCCTAAAGATTCCTTCAAAATTCGTTGATAAAATCCAAAACTGGATATGCTCTTTATGAGTTTTTCCGTGAACTTGATTTTTTGACCTTCCACAATATGTCCTCCTTTACTATTTTGATACACTGCATAATGTATGCAGGCGATTCATTTTGTTTGAACCCTCTTTCATGGTATGCTGCTATCACGATTTTCATACATTGTCCTCAATATATATTCTCCATAAAATACCAATTATCTTCTTTTTCCCGTGAAATCATTTATCATGAAAAAAATAATGGATTAGAATGCTTACAAATGCAGCATTCTAATCCATCTGTTATATTCTTATAAACATCCTACTCCCACTCAAATGATATCTTGCTTTGACATTGACTCTATCGCCCACAGCGGCAAGTTAAGCAGCCAATCTTCTTTCTTATATTCCGTCATGGCTGTGCGGATTGAGATTTTCGGCCGGAATTTTTCATAGTAGGTTTTGAGGCTTTTTGCTTTCAAATTTGTTTCGGCCTTTACCTCAATAGGTATAATCTCCGTGCCGGTATCGATTAGGAAGTCGATTTCGGCACCGCCACGGTCATTTGTCCAGTAATAAGTTTCTAGACCATTAATCGTCTTTAGCTGCTGCAAAACATATTGTTCTGTCAGAGCACCTTTGAATTCTTTAAAAAGCCCGTTGCCATCAAGTAGTACGGTTTGATTTAGCCTTACCATGCACGACAGCAGCCCCACATCCAGCAGGAATAGCTTAAACGCCTTTAAGTCTTCATAGGCCTTTAACGGCAGGCTGGGAGCTGTTGCACGCTGCACCTTATGAACAAGGCCGCAATCTGTTAGCCACAGCATGGCCATTTCGTAGTCTTTTGCCCTTGAGCCCTCTTTGATAAGACCGTAGATAAATTTCTTGTTCTCTTTCGTAAGCTGTGACGGAATACTGTTCCAAAGCATACGGATGCGTGGCACAACCTCGTTGGGTGCATGTTTGGAAAAATCCTGTTCATAGGCCGCGAGAATACGCTGCTGTATCTCCCGCGCCTCATTAAAATCATGGTTATCGGCAAAATTCGCAACAACTTCCGGCATACCACCTACATAATAATAATACTTAAGCAAATCGATGTACTCCTGCTTAAAAGTGGTTGCCAATTCGAAATCGCCCTTTTCAATCAGTTCGATAAATTGTTGTTTGCCCATAGCCCGCATAAACTCTATGAAGGATAATGGGTAAAGGTCAAGAAATTCCACTTTACCAACAGGAAATGATGTACCTTGATGCAAAGCAACACCGAGCAAAGAGCCAGCGCAAACGATCTGGTACTGTGGGGCATTTTCATTAAAGTATTTGAGGGATGTTAATGCCTTTGGCACTTCCTGTATTTCGTCAAAAATAAGCAGCGTATTAGCCGGATCAATCTTATGGCCTGCGTAAAGCTCCAAGCCTGTGATAATCCGGTCAATCTTCATATCAGCAGCAAACAGATCCTTCATCTGTTGGTTATTGTCAAAACTAATATAGACCGTCTCCTTGTAGGCGGTCCGTCCAAACTCTTTCATCAGCCAAGTCTTGCCGACCTGACGCGCTCCTCGAATAATGAGGGGCTTTTTATTTTTCTTCTGCTTCCATTTATGGAGCTGCTCAATTGCAGTACGATACAATGCCATCACCTCACAAAGGTATTATACTCTATTTTAACAAAAATTACA
Organism: Bacillota bacterium; assembly: GCA_049324315.1. Lineage (GTDB taxonomy): Bacteria > Bacillota > Clostridia > Peptostreptococcales > Thermotaleaceae > JBMOKU01. The sequence goes on from JBMOKU010000023.1 coordinate 45,298, forward strand.
ACGAATATTATGAATTCAAATACATTTTTTACAGCGAATAAGTTTGCTTCTTCTGTGATACAAAACTATAATGTACTCAAAATGGAGCCAAAAGGTATAAAAACACCCCAAAAACCTTGTAAAAAAAACAAGGCTTTCGGGGTTTATTTTTTCTACTCCCACTCAATGGTTGAAGGAGGCTTGGAAGTGATGTCATAAACAATACGATTTACATGATCCACTTCATTGACAATACGATTTGAAACTTTCTCCAATACTTCATAAGGGATTCTTGCCCAGTCTGAAGTCATTCCATCTGTACTTGTTACGGCACGAATGGCTACCGTATGGCTGTAGGTTCTTTCGTCTCCCATTACGCCCACGCTGCGGATATTGGGTAGGCAAGTGAAGTACTGCCATATATCCTTCTCCAATCCGGCCTTCTTAATCTCATCTCTAAGAATAGCATCGGATTCTCTAACGATAAGAAGCTTATCTTCCGTAATCTCACCCAACACTCTAATGGCTAAACCAGGTCCTGGGAATGGTTGTCTCCATACGATTTCTGCCGGGATTTCCAGCTCTTCTCCTACTTTTCTTACTTCATCCTTAAACAGCTGACGGAGAGGCTCGATTAAGGAGAACTGCATATCTTCAGGAAGTCCGCCTACATTATGGTGACTCTTGATCACAGCTGCGGTGTCTGTACCACTTTCAATGACATCAGGATACACGGTACCTTGCACTAGGTAATCAATTTGTCCAAGCTTAGATGCTTCTTCCTCAAATACACGGATAAACTCTTCCCCAATGATTTTTCGCTTCGTTTCAGGGTCTGATACGCCCTTAAGCTTTCCTAAGAAGCGTTCCTGTGCATTGACACGGATAAGATTCATGTGGAATTTCTCTTTAAAGATTTGCTCCACCTGATCGCCTTCATCTTTTCGAAGCAAACCATGATCTACAAAGATACAAGTTAATTGGTTACCAATGGCCTTATGCACCAGCACTGCAGCAACGGAAGAATCTACACCGCCGGATAAAGCACAGAGTACCTTTTTATCTCCTACCTTTTCCTTGATTTCTTTGATCGTTTGCTGGGCAAAGTCGTGCATATTCCACTGGCCTGTACACCCGCATACTTCATACAGGAAGTTTCGGATGATCTCTCGTCCTTTTTCCGTATGCTCTACTTCAGGATGGAATTGTACGGCATACAGCTTCTTACTGCTATTTTTCATAGCAGCAACAGGACAGTTGTCCGTAGTAGCCGTAACTTCAAAACCTTGAGGCGGTATTTCAATAAAATCTGTATGACTCATCCAGCATTTTGTTTGATTGGATATGTTATAAAGGATACCTTCACCGTCTTTAATGTTCAGTTCCACTCTTCCATATTCTCTGGAAGAAGCTCGATTTACCTTGCCGCCGAACATCTGGGCCATTAGCTGACCGCCATAGCAAATCCCTAGAACAGGAATACCTAATTCAAATATTTCTTTATCACAGGATGGTGCATCTTCTGCATAAACACTGGCAGGACCTCCTGTAAAAATGATTCCGATAGGGTTCTTTTCCTTTATTTTTTCAATGGAATATTTATAGGGTACAACTTCACAGTATACGTTAGCTTCCCGAACTCTTCTGGCAATCAACTGATTATACTGGCCGCCAAAGTCGATGATTAAGATCAATTCTTGGTTATTCATATTTGTCCTCCCCTTGTGTTACTCATTTACACTGTAGTTTGGTGCTTCTTTTGTAATGGTGATGTCATGGGGATGGCTTTCCCGCAGACCTGCAGCTGTAATTTTTATGAATTTTCCATTTTCCTTCAAATCCTTTATGGTAGCTGTGCCACAGTAACCCATACCGGATTTTAACCCGCCTACCAATTGATATACAATATCCCTTAATGGACCTCTATAAGGTACTTTTCCTTCGACGCCTTCCGGTACAAATTTTTTGGCGTCTTCCTGGAAGTAACGGTCCTTGCTGCCGCAAGCCATTGCTGCCATGGAGCCCATACCTCTATAGACTTTGAAGCTTCTACCTTTATAAATCACCATTTCACCAGGGCTCTCTTCTGTTCCTGCAAATAAGGATCCGATCATACATACATCAGCACCGGCAGCAATGGCTTTAGGAATATCCCCTGAATACTTAATGCCTCCGTCAGCAATAATCGGAATATCATATTTTTTCGCCACGGCGGCACAGTCATATACGGCAGTTACTTGCGGTACACCGATGCCGGCAACCACTCTTGTGGTACAGATAGACCCTGGTCCGATGCCTACCTTCACTGCGTCTGCCCCAGCTTGGATCAGGTCTTCTGTGGCTTCACCCGTTGCAACATTACCGGCAATCACTTGAAGGTCTGGATAGATAGCCTTCACTCTCCGTACTGCATCAATAACGCCTTGGGAATGTCCATGGGCCGTATCAATAACAATCACATCTACTCCGGCTTTTACTAAGGCTTCTGTTCTTTGCAGCATATCTCCTGTTATACCGATGGCAGCTCCCACCAGCAGTCTTCCTCTTTCATCCTTGGCCGAGTTCGGATACTGGATAGCCTTTTCGATATCCTTGATGGTAATCAATCCCTTTAGGTATCCTTCATCATCAACAATGGGCAGCTTTTCTATTTTTCTGCTCTTCAGGATTTTCTCTGCTTCAGCCATGGAGATTCCTTCTTTTGCCGTAACGAGATTGTCCTTCGTCATGGCATCCTGAATCTTTCTGTTCATGTCATTTTCAAATCTTATATCACGATTGGTAAGAATCCCCACAAGCTTCATGTTTTTGTCTGTAATGGGAACCCCGGAAATATGATATCTTTCCATCAGCTCCAATGCATCCGCAATCACATTGTCCGGCGATAAGTAGAAGGGGTCGACAATGACACCATGTTCGCTCCTTTTAACCTTATCTACTTCCAAAGCCTGTCTCTCAATGGTCATATTCTTATGGATGATACCAATACCACCCTCTCTGGCCATGGCAATAGCCAGCTTTGATTCTGTAACTGTATCCATGCCGGCACTCATGATCGGTATATTAAGACGGATTTTCTTTGTCAATCTTGTCTTTACGTCAACATCCTTAGGCAGTGTATTTGATTTTTGTGGAATTAATAATACATCATCAAAGGTTAAACCCTCTTTCAGTAATTTGCCTTCCATTTTATCCTCCCTTTCCATTTTAAAAATCTTTAAGACTGCAAATCTATGAAGCAAATAAATCAAATTCTGAAGTTTGCTGTATATGCTGTCAAATCCTATCCTAGTTATGTCCCATCTACAACAAAAAAATCCATATAACAATTTCAGAGTGAAATTATTACATGGATCTATAAAGACAGAAATATCCTATAGATATTGAATAATCCCACTCATAGTTAGGTTATTTACGGTAACCTTGTAGAAACATCCGGGCCATATCCCCGAACATATATGAGGGTGCATACATGATATTTTCTATATAAAGTATCAGATATGAATTTCAAAGTCAATATCTATTGAGGAAAAATCATATATTCGGAATATTTAGAAAGCATCGGCATTGTTTTTCGCCATTTCCATGGCTTCAAAATATTTCTTTACGGCCATCATCACATCCTCATAAACCTTTTGAAGTGGTATGCCAAAACCTAAGGCTACTTCTTTACAATCTTCGTATTCTGGCGCATATTTCCCGATTTTCCCGTCGATCAGCCCTAGTTTTATTGAAACCACACCATACTTTGTTTTGATTTTGATGATTTTCCGCTCCAAGGTGCTTCTATCCACCTGGTACTTTCGAATGCCGAAGGTTGTGGTTTCGCGGAAGAGCATTTTTTCCAAAGCATCTGCACACTGTTCTTCACACAAAACGGATAGCTTCACTGCCGGTCTGTTTTTCTTCATCACAATAGGTGTATAAAACACATCCAAGGCCCCTTTCTCGAAGGCCTTTTCCATAATATAGCCGTATATCTCCGGGTTCATATCGTCTATATTCGTTTCCAGCATCAAAACCCTGCTGTTATCTTTTTTTTTTCCTAAACACACCCTTAAAAGATTCGGAATTTCAAGATCCTTTCTGCCAAGTCCATATCCCACTGCAGAAATTTCCATGGGAGGAATATCACCATATGCTTGCACCAAAGCTTTTACGATAGCTGCTCCTGTTGGTGTGACCAACTCAGTCTGAATCCCCTTATTATAAACGGGTACGTTCTTTAATATCTCTAACGTGGCAGGTGCCGGCACTGGAAATAACCCATGGGCACATTTGACAAAACCGGTGCCAATATGCAAGGGCGACCCGTATATTTCTTTCACACCCAGCAAATCAATGCAGATGGCAGTCCCTACAATGTCAACAATGGAATCCACCGCTCCCACCTCGTGGAAATGTACTTCTTCGATAGGTTTTCCATGAATCTTGGCTTCTGCTTCTGCGACCAAACGGAAAATCTTTTTACTCATCTCTTTGACAGCATCCTTTAGTTGACTGCCATCAATAATATGTTCCACATCATGAAGATTTCTATGTACATGCTCATGGTGATGGGTATTGTGCTGATGAACATGATCATGTTCATGATGGTGGTGGTGTTCATGATGATGACCATGTTCTTCCTGATGATGATGTTGATTATGCTCCTCTTCATCATGATGACAATCAGTCTCCAAGATCACATGAAAATCAGTGCCTGTAATACCCATCTTCACAGCCTTACGTACCTCTATCCGATAACCGTCAAGATTTAGCTTGCTCAGTTCATTCAAAAACACCTGCTGATCAATACCCAGATCAAGAAGGGCTCCAATTGTCATGTCTCCACTAATCCCTGAAAAGCAATCAAAAAACAATACTCTTTCCATCGCTACCTCCAACAGTATATTCTTTATTAACCGATAACAGGTCTTTTCTTCCTTACCTTTCCATTATAACATGGATCGACACCGATTTCTCCGGGATTTCGCAAAGAAAAAACCCCCTTTACGGGAGTTTCTACTACTTAAACTCATCTTCCAATTGATTCGTAAATTCATCCGGTGGTATTGCCCCTGCATCTTCGCCATAAAGTACATTTTCAGGCATATTGTTCAAAATGGCGGATTTTGATGCGGTATTTCTTTTGCCTCTTTTTCCCAGGCCTCTAACATTCATACCATTAAACAATCTGTTCATAAAGTTGTTCATCACTGCACCCTCCTCCTATGATTTAATGAATACTCTCCCTTACTTCATCTGCCTGCTTTGCCATCATCCATCCAAATTTCACGCTCTCTTTTACATCATGCCAGTGTAAAGAAGTATTTTGATTGACCTTATTCCAATTCATCTGAATATCATTTTCGATTTGTTCCCACTCCTCATGATACATGGTTCGTCGCTCCACCCCATACCTCCTTAGACCAAATGAGGCTAAAACCTAACTTGGGATTATTATCCTAGCTATCTATCTATATTTTCCACGATTACAACTTTTCTTATGAATCAATTTTTATGGTATATTATTCCACCATCTTACGATACATTATTCTTAACTATCATTTTCTACATTCCATATCATATTTTTCAAGCTATAGATTCAACGAAACAACACATAATAAATATTGTAAGTCAATCACAATTTCTTTCAATCAAGGAGGTATTGTAATGCAAGGAAATACACAAAACGGCGGACAACCTCAACTGGATGCACCAAACTTAAAGGTATTGGAAGATCAATTGAATTACGAATCCATGATGTCGAAAAAGCTTGATCGGTATTCAGAGTATTGTACGGATGCTCAATTAAAAAATGTATGCCGACAAGCTGCACAAAACCACAAGCAGAACTTTAACAGTCTGTTGGACTATCTGAATTCCCATCAGTAATATGATTCCGTGTATGATCATATACGAAACAACTTCAAAACTGAAGGAGGATAAGGCATGACACAGCATCGAACTTTCACAGAAAAAGAATTGATGAATGATTTATTGATGTCTGAAAAACAGGTTTGTTCCGCATACACAGTAGGTATTACAGAGTCATCTTGCGCAAATCTTCGAAACATTTTAACCCAATGTGAACAGCGGACATTTAAAAATCAAGAGGATATTTTTAATGCGATGAGTCAAAGAGGCTGGTATCAAGTGAAGAAAGCAAATTCACAGGATGTGCAGAGTGCAAAAAACAAGTATAACCAAATGAAATCGGAAATTCATTAATATCAGGAGTGGCTGTCCACTCCTTTGATTTTTGTATACTTACATAGAATGATGGTTTGAATGCTAATTTTGGTGTATAATAATATCAAATACAAAATTTTCTGAATATTTATTTTTATTCCAGGTATTATCACTTTTGTATTTCTTCCATCTCCGAAGGCTTGTCTTTAAAACTTCATAATTGGAAAGGAGTTGATCTTGTGTATAATATTATCGCAACTTTCAAAAGTATGCCAGATTTAAACCACTGCATGAAAAACTTGAGAGGGAACCCTAATATTAGAGGCCACATGTTAGTAATTCCAAAAAATACATCCGTTAGCCCAGATAAAGAAATATCCAGCATCTTGATCAAACGTTCAAAACAAATCGCTTCATCGGGACTGGAAGATATACGACTTGGCGTCATTACAGGTTTGATCATCGGTAGTTTGTCCACATTCCTTGCTGTTTACTTAAATACAAGCTTGCTTCATTTGTCTACGATCTCTTTTATTGCAGGATTAGCTATCATCTTTTACGGCGGCGCTTGTGGTGCAATACTTGGGTTCTTGACCAACACGATTATCTCAAAGTATAACTGGTCTAAAAGAAAAGGAGAAGCTACGTTAGTACTTCAAAAGCTCGATGATGATACAAGGGAATTGGTTATTAAGAATTTGGCAGAGCATCATGTAGAAAACTATGAAATATTCTAGATATTAATATTCTTAAAAGTAAACAAGGAAGAAATGCCCTGCATTTCTTCCTTGTTTACTGCTGTTTCCTGCATCTAAAGAAAAAATAGTCCGTATCTTGAATTTCTACATTCTGTAAATGATGCTTAGCACTTAGTTCTCGAAGCTCTGCATCAAGCGGGATCGGTTCTTTTCCCGGATCATATCCGATGTTTTTATGATGCTCCTTGAGACCTGTCCGTGTTTTGCTGTGGGCAATGACAAAGCTTCCACCTTTTTTCAAGTGATGATAGGCATTGCTAAATACAGCCTCTAAATTATGAAGGTGTGGAATACTATTAAATATAATCACATAATCAAATTTTCTTCCAAGATCAAAATCTGCTTCAAAATCTTGGCATCTTATGTCACCTTTCGGGTGGATCTTTAGAAATTCTTCCACCATCTTTTCCGCAATATCAATGGCTACATAATCCGGCACAGGTTTTTCTTTCAAAATAGAAAAAAGAATACCTGTCCCTGCTGCCACATCCAGGACAGCATGTTCCGTGCCTATACCCAGTCTTTCTATGAGATTAGATGCAATTTCAAAATTTCTTGGTGGAATTTGGGCTGCCCATTCCGCTGCACTTTGATTAAAGAATCTTTTCTCATCAGTATGTTTGTTCATGTCATTCATTATTTTCACCTGCTTGAATTATATGTTCCCTTTATCTCTCTTAATTGTACCACTCATTGCTAAAAATTGGAATATCAGCAGGTGTCATTTAAAAATCTGTACAGAAACTACGTATAAAAAGAGCCTCATCAATCAATGGGGCTCCTATTTAGGCTGTTCTATTTTTTCGTATGAAAGTTACAGTAAACCATGTCAAGGAACAAAGACTTAATATATCCACCGTAAAGCTCGCAAGCATATGCCAGTGTATATACTCGGCTGTTCCTGTGCGGATAACTAAATTTTCAAGTGCAAGAAATAGCAGCGAGACTACAAAAATATTCAGTGCCTGCATCCATTTCGTCTTCGGTACATATTGGGCAAAAACAGTACCAATGGTAAAGACAGGCCCCCACTTATAAAACGCGGAACATCCCGCCCATGGAATAATTAAATCATGAAAGGCATATAATTCAAGATGCTGTCCTCCCCAATCGATGAAAGAAGCCAGGGCTAATACCAGAAAGCCTCCGAGAATATTTCGTCTTAACTGCCGATAATCGATCAGAAGAAAAAATAAGATCCATGAGATAATAAAACTAATCAGCCAAGCCATGAATATCCCTCTTTCCTGTTTCTCTTGAACATAGTGTTTTCAAAACCGCAAAGAAACATGTACGAAGGGTAAGTAAATAGGTTCATTTACCTATATATTCTCTTTATGCTAATACCTTAAGACGTAATATTAGGCTTATTAGAATAAAGCCTGAAACAAAATATAAGAAATACCCCAGTTTGCTCTTCCTTGCCACAAGATCCCGGGTTCCTAACAGTACAAACAATGCAGCTAAAAAGATCTGTCCGATAGTTGTCATCATGATAGCCTGTTTAACATCCTCATATTTCTTTACAAATACCAAAATATTTGGTAACAGTACACCGATTCCCAAAAGAATACTGCCTACCGTATAGATTTTTGATTTCTCATTTTTGAAATCCATGTTAGCCCTCCTTGTATTTTAGTGTAAAATGGGGAAATATGATATTTATTTATCCGCCCCTGAGCCTAGCCTCTCAAAAACTCTTCATATAGATTCGTAACTTGCTGTAGAATCTTCAAGCTCTCATTTAAATCATGATCAACCTCTAGAGAATGCTTCGCATCTTTGAATAACTTCAATTGTACATTTTCATGTTGCTTCACACGATCAATACAAACTTTTGTAAAAATTCCGTCTTGGGTTCCAACGGCTACAATGCAGCTTGAATTAACAATATATTTAATTGCCTCACTGGTAGGCGTAAGAAAGAAGTTTCTAACGTGCTCATATCCTAGCCTTCGTGAAATCGTACCTGCCAATTCAGTCCCTATGCTCTTACTAATAAAATACATGTTTTTGTATGACTTATTCAAGCATTTTCTTATGGTATCCAGACAAGCATCTGCTTGTAGATCAATGGTGTACTTTCCCATGTCTCGCCATGTTATCTTTCGCTTATAGGATAAACACAAAACATCATGCCCCTTGTACAATGCAGCTTTTCTCGCATAATATAACAAAGGCCTTTCGTAGGTATAGTTTTCTCCCGGGAAAATAACTACCAAAGAATTTTCTTGATCTTGATGGCAGTAAAACTTACTGCATCCGTTTTTACCTTCTTGTAAACGAACGACCGTCAATGGAGTATTTTCCATTTTCCCACCCCTATTACTTGATCTATCAAGTATATTTTAATCGTTTTTCGAAGGAAATTCTGTCACATTTTGTCAATGGCAGAAAAAAAACTAGCGAAAAGCGCTAGCAAGCTTTAAAACCCTTGTTCTTCATTTACGACAAAAAGCTTCATCCTATCCTTTTCATACTGACCTTCAATAACGACAAGATTAAAACATACTCTTTCTTTTGTTTTACAATCTACACAACGCTGCAGTTCAATACATGGAGGAAGGTATCCTGCCCGCTTGGCATTTAAAGGTGCTGCCACATTTCTCGTCCTTTCTACGGCTTCCTCCAGTGTTCCACAGATTTTATTTTTTCCTACCACGATGATTACATGATCTGGACCATAGATCATGGCGGCCACACGATTTCCGCTGTGATCGATATTCACAATGTGCCCATCCATGGATATGGCGTTTGACCCTGTTATATACCAATCCGATAATAAGGCCTTTTTCTTTAATGCTGCACTCTCCTCTTTGCTTTCGGCAAAGGTCTTATCAAAGAGAATATTTCCCCGTTCTTTCAAAATCTGAGAAATATTCATAGCTTTCAACGTTTTTGAGTTACCGATACCTACAGAACAGTCCTCGGGAATCAACGCCACAATCTTTTCTTTTACCGCTTCCATCGTATCAAAAAAAGAAACCTCAATATTTCTACAGCTAAAATTACGAATCATTTCTTCTTTTTTAACTTGCTCCACGCATAATCCCCCTACAATTATTCTTTACTGCTTTCATTCCAGTCTATATATGTTAATCCATCATTCTCAAAAGCCACCCCAATTTATTTTTTCTGCTGCATGCAGCATTCAATTGTATATCCTTTGCTCCTAAATAGCCTATAAAGGCTTTTAAGCAGCTGCTCAATGCTTGTTTTAATGAGTCTGTCATCGTCACATCCGGTTCCCACCACCAATTGATGATCTCCAGTTTTTTGGTCTTTTTATCCAGCTTAGGCTCAAACCTTCCCACAAATCGATCACCATAGAGAATAGGCAGCACATAATAGCCGTATTTTCGCTCAGAAACCGGCTTATATACTTCCCATGTATATTCAAACCCAAAGAGTGCCTGTATCAGCTTTCGATCCCATAATAGATTATCAAGTGGTGCGATAAAGGATGCTTGCGGTTCTTTATCCACGCCCTTGTCTATTTCATCCAGCAGCGGTATCTCTTCTTTTCGTATAGAAAGAGAATGCGGAATATCTTCTACTTCAATAGTCAACAATTCACCGTTTTTCAACAACCGTGTAAAGGCTTCCGTTCGCTCCTTGCTTTTCATCCATTTGATACCAAGCCAAGCATCGCTGGGTCGTCCCCACAGCAGGCCCACTGCCCCAATGCGCCTTTTCACATTCCAATCATAATACTGTTCCATAGTCTCATTAGGATCTGCCATGGATAATAAATGGGACGGGAGATGCTTATTGGCAAAATCATAAACCCTTCTGGTGCCAATCTTATGATGTATGATTAATTCCCCCCAGAAATACATGCTTTCCAGAGCCGCCCGGGATATCCTTGTCGGTGCCCAAGCCCAATCTACCTTCGTGTCAAATTTGAAGTCGATGGATGATGAAGGACCGTGCTGTTCCAAGGTTTTTCTTACTTCCGGTAATATTTCATGGATAGGACTGGAAGCATCACCATAGGATCGATGTGCCTCCTCCCGATACCGGCTGAAATAAGGCCAATCTTCCACAGCATAGATAGCCATGTTCTTATCCCAACCATCCAGCAGTTTTCTATCTGAATACAAAAGTTCTTGAAGCAATGAGGGCTGATAATTTTTAACCCGGGACTGTAGGACAAGATCAGGATTATACCCCACCATATTCAAGGGATCAAATTGAATACATCCTACTTTTCCAATATAGTCTATTACCCCAGCTTTGCCTTCCAATCTACGAGGCTGCCACAGTCGCTGGTGTGCAAGGAAAAACCGTCTTGCCTGTTCCTTTGTTATTTTCATAAAATGTACCTCCGAGCTTTGAATATACGTTGAATATATGCATAATATTGGGAAATTCTATTATCATCCTACCAAACAAGTGTTCTTTTTTCAATTGATTGGTTCGTATTTTATGGAAAACAACATAAGAGACAACAATAACAAGAAATATTTTAGTACCCTAAAGACTTAGCAACGATAATTACCTTAATCCTCTTTTTAAATTGTCCTTTGATTATCGTAAAGTAGTTGCATATTCGATCATTACTCTTGCAATCAACGCAGTAGCCTACTTTTGAACAGGGTGTATTTTTCCCAAGCCTTTTCGCATCAATAGGGGCAGCATATTGTCTTACTCTTTTTTCTGCTTCTTCCAAATCCTTTACGATTTTATTGATGCCAGCCACAATGATGACTTGTTCAGGCCCATAAATCATGGCAGCAACCCTGCTGCCATTTCCATCAATGTTGTATAATTCGCCTTCTTCCGTCAAGGCATTGGTGCTGCTCAAGTAAGTATCTACCCCAAAGCTTTGTTGATATATCTTCCTTTTTTCATCACTGGTTAACCCTTCTCTATGCTTATCGAGATAAACAAAATTTCCATTTCTTAAATAATCTATGATGCCGGTTTCGAAGAGTGTTAGTGAGTCACCAGTAGTAACCATCGTATTCTCCGGGATTAGTTCTTGGATTTTCTTTATCAGTTCAGCTTCATCTTTGACATAAAATCCTTCTATATTTCGTTTCTTCAAATTCTCGATGGTTCTTTCCACGCGTTTCTCAATGAACCAAGCGACACTTTCGTCCAATGCATTCAACTCCTTTATTCTCATGAAAATATCCGTTTCAAAGTCTTATTTGTTTAGAAAAGCAAGAATCGCTTTCTGCATATGCAGTAGATTTTCTTTCGCATCATAACCGATGAAGTGTTTAGATTTGATAACTTCATCTACAATCTCATTTCCTCTGGTAAAGGGTGGACATGGATTTACAATGCAATCCTTATGGGCAAATTTTATCTTTTGCAGATCTATTTGATAAGGTAAGAAGTGCTTAAATGCTTCATGCTTGTCATCTTTTATAGGCCATGCGTCTGTCAATATCACATCTGCAGCTTTAAGGCCCTCTTCCATATCATTGGTTATTTTTACTTCTCCTTTGGATTCTCTCTTTGCATATTCAAATAACTCCTGATTTACTTCATATCCAGCCGGACATACCTGTGTTAAAGTCAAATCCAATTTCGCAGCTGCTTCAAACCAGGTGTTTGAGATATTGGCTCCTTCACCTACAAAAACAAACTTCAGGTTCGCCAAGTCGCCCATTCGCTCTCTTATGGTTTGCAAATCGCTTAGTATTTCACAAGGATGACTTTTCTTTGACATGGCATTGATGACGGAGAAGTCTGCATTCTCAGCAATAGCTTCTATAATTTCTTGCTTCGGATACCGAATAACCAGATAATCTATCCAGCAGTTTAGATATCCCACTTTATCCTCTAGAGGTTCTTTTCCTTCAAAATCAATTTCCATATTGATTGCATTGGCGCCCAATTGGAAAATCCCCGCTTCAAAGGATATCCTTGTCCTGAGGCTGGTTGATGGGAAGGATGTTATGACGGTTTTATCCTTTAGAGGCTTATATACTACACCTTTTTTATAATTCTCTTTTATCTCATTAGCAAAGTCTAACAACCCGAGAATCTCTTCCGTTGTTAAGTTTCTAATGCTAATTAAGTCTTTCATGATTCACCCCCTGCTTTCTATGTAAATTGACATTTTATATCTCTCCATGTATGAAAAATCACATCATACTTCTCTCTTTTTCACAATATAATCAATGAAACCTTGTCTGATCCTTTCTCCCTCAAATATTCTCTCCAAAACCCTATCTTCCTTGTACAATATCTCCATATCATCAAAAAATCTATCCGCTTCATGTTCTTCAAAGTACGAATGTATGACAGGAATATCATCATCCATTTGCTCGTATTCATTATCTCCTACCTGAGGACCTTCTCCACACCGAAAATCTTTCGTTGTAAGAAAATTGACGAAAAGTAATCCATTTGGTTTTAAAACTCGTTTCATTTCGTTGATTGACTTTAAAACATCTGCTTTTGTCATATGAAATACAGAGTTATATGAATAAACATAGCTTATGGATTCATTTTCGAATTCTAATTGGCGCATATCTCCTTGTTTGATGTTTAAATCTTGGTTTTTTCTCTTCCCATAAGCATTGGCTTTTTCTACTTGCTGAATATCAAAGTCAATGCCATAGGTTGTATAGCCATATTCCGAAAATAAACTTAACGGTGGGCAGTTTCCTCCTGCACCACAATCCAACACTACCTTATCCATATCCATTTCATTGCAGTACGCTAGATATCTGTACAATGGTACTTGCTTAAATACTTCTCTCATATGCTCCACCCCTATTCATATAATCTTTTACCCACAATGATTAAATCCCGTTCTACACCATCAAGTACTGCAACCCCCGGTAATCGTCCCCAGTCACAAAAGCCAAATTTATGGCACAAAGCCAAACTAGGTTTGTTATGGCCAAATACAAATCCCAGCAATACTTTTATGCCCAACCTGGGACATGTATCAATAGCATGCTGCATGAGAAAATACCCCAGTCTCTGTCCGCGATACGCCTGATCTATATAAATACTCATTTCAGCAGTAGCATTATATGCAGGTCTTCCATAAAATGATTGAAAACTAAGCCATCCACAAATCTTATCATGATGTTCCAGTACCCATAACGGCCTGAAATCAGGAGTATGCTCATAAAACCACTTTTCTTTGCTTTCAACGGACACAGGCTCCGTGTCAGCAGTAACCATTCTGCTGGGTATCGTTGAATTGTATATACTGACAATAGCTTGAAGATCTGCAAAAGCTGCATCTCTAATTCTGAAATTGTCTTTGATTTCCAATTTCTTTCCTCCTCTCTTTTTCCCCTTCAAAAGTTAGCCTCTATTTCGAATATGGGTTGTTGCCATGATACCAGATAATCACGCATTTTACCTTATTCGTATTTTTCCATCATTATACAAAATTCCTTCCCACATCTGCTGCCGTATGGGCATCAGATCCATAGACGACACTTACGCCATAATGCTGTACCAGCGCCGCAAAAACACCGGATGGATACATCTCTTTGCAATAGGGTTTTCTTATCCCTGCTGTATTAAAATCCACTTCATAGTTTCTTATTTTTATCTCTTTTACAATTTCCTCCAAAAGTGCCGTGTTCGTATATTCTAAAGGATATTCCGTACTAAAAATCCTTACCAATGTAGGATGACCTATCCGTTTCGGCTTAAAAGCTCCCAGATCAGCTTTTACAGCCTTTAATAGGGTTTCATAATATCTATCATAAACCTTCTCTATCCCACCCAATTTTTCTGCTAACTTTCCAAACTCCTCAGGACTTGCATCCACACAATAATATTCATCCTCTACTTTGATAAAGTGTACAGATAGTATGGCATCCTCCACCTTGTTACCGAATCTATTTAGCACTGTTTCGATTTTTTTCTCATAACCTTCCACATAATCTACTTCAAATCCAATATTAATTTTTATAGCCTCTTTGTATTTTTCTTTTATTCCCTCTATTTCTTTTATATATTCCTCCGTTTCATCCAGTGTTGGCGCACAGGATTTAAGAAATTCCGGATCCATAAAGATTCCCGGTAAAGGCATATGCTCTGTAAAAGTTATTTCTTTCAAGCCAAACGTAAGGGCCTTTTCTACGTAAAGCTCAAAGGAATCTTTAGTACCATGAGGACAATATGGTGAATGAATATGTCCATCCCTCAAAATTCTCTGCTGATTCATAGTGAGTTCCTCCTTTGCATTTTCAAACAACAATATTAAAAACTGCACGTTATACACCATACTATAATATTAGCTTGAACTTAGATCTAGTTCCATTCTATAAAACGCTATGGATTCTCCGCTATTATTCAGCTTTTCATCTTTCTGAACAATATGAAAACCACACTTTTTATAACAGCTAATGGCTCTACCATTATTAATTCTCACATTCAGTATTACTTTGTTAAAGCTAAATTTTTTTCTTGCTTTTTCTATGGCTAATTCAATCGCTTTTTTACCAATCCCTTTTCCTAAATGATCTTTTTTTCCAATCAAAATGCCTAGAACTACCATATCATCTTCATCCTTTTGCTTTTCCAGCCATATTGCTCCAATAACTAATCTATTTACAGAAATAATATACCACGCATACTTACTGTTTATTGAATCTACTTTTCCATCGAATTCTTTTGGGAAAAAGCGAGACATATATGCATCAGCTTCTATCTCGTCAATCCATTCTTGGTATTTCTCAAGATCATTATCGATTAGTTCCCTTAAGCAAATTTCCATTTTTTCCTCCATGATAATTCCCCTGATGTTTTATTAGCACTTATATGCCACAATCAAAAATCTATGTTCTATACTATCGATAAACCCATGCTGTTCAATTTTGTCATGCAGCTTGCAAAGCTTGTCAAAGCATTTTTCAACTGAAAAACCCGGAAACTCCCATTCTATAATCTTAGTAAAGTACACCAATGCACCCACACAAAGAACGTTAACTTTGGAAAATTAATGCTTCTTCTGTGTTACGATTTTCAATATAGGAAAAATCCCAGCCTTTGAAAGCATGTTTTTCTTCAGATAACCATTGTCTTTTTAAATTTTCGTATTTCATTGCTAACTGTACTTCCTTTCACAATATGTTTGTACCTGTGAAAGCAGTACAGTTGACTGATAACAAGCTAATTGGCTCGGTACAATCTGTTATTAAATTATCTCAACTGCACCGAGCAGTTACCTAATTTCAGTTTCATGGTGATTCATTCCTTTCATATATGGACTTTTACGTCATTTTCTATGTATGGTAAAATATCATCCAATTCGATTAGTTCGTGGGTATGATATATGCCATACTCACGGTTTTCTTTTGATAAGATTATATCTATGATACCGAATGCTATCTTTCCCGTAATATATGATTCGCTATTTCCAGCTACTGAAATTGAATTCAAATTCTTTGTTCCACACTTTCCTTCAACACTAACGGCAAAGATATCACTGCCAACATGAAGTTTCTCAGCGATACCTACAACCTTTTCTTTATACTTTGCTTTTTTTAAACTTTTGACTATTCCAATTCTGCAGGCCCAATGAAGTACTAAGGTTATAAAGCGAGAGTCAAAACATAGTCGTGTTGCTATTTCTTTTTCCTTATAGGTCTTTTTCAGGGAATGTTGATCTGAAAAGTTTAATCTATAGCAGGTTCTCTTTCCTAAAGTGGGAAGAAATTTTATCTTCGCTGGATCACGAAACGGCTTTATTCTTATTTTCCGGGTATTATAAGTTATCCAATAGTCGTTAATTAAGTTATCTATCAACCATTCAATGGCAGCTCTACCATGCTTTTCTCCCAGGCCTAGCAGTATACCTATATTCACTTCTTGAATGGTGCTTTCACTTTCAATAATTTTTCTTGTCATCAAATTCGTAAGCCCGGGACATAGTCCCATACTGAGTACTCCCGTTGCCTTATTAGCCTTTGCAAAATTATCCAGCTGCTCGACAGATGAAAAAAAGGTTGGAGAAGCTGTAACATCAAAGTAGTATATGGATTTTGATAAACAGAACTCTACAAGTTTGGTATTATTTTGATCGATGCACACAACAACTGCATCATAGTTTTTTATTTTTATTTCATATTCTTGATGATCAGATATATCAAATTCAAGGGAAGAAACGGTATTACCAATTTGTTCTGCCGCTTTAAGGGCACGGATTCCATCTCTCCCTGCTATAGTGACGTGATATTTTTCCGTTGCATTCAGATATCGTGCAATAACAGTACCTACTTTTCCATATCCGCCAATGATGAGTATTGAATCTTTCATTTCTCCCTCGCTTTCTGCTATGATTTCAGCAAAGTTTCTTCTAACATAGTCTTTCGTTCTCTATAAATTATGCAATAAGAATTCTCTTAACATATATATAATAGTCATTTATCATTCCCCTCGCTTCAGGACAAAGCTTTTTCCAGCTTCTCTCGATTTTACCTAAAACCCATGCTTTCCCTTCATCAACACTCATACCACGTTTAACATAGGCGAAATGTAATAGAGATGCCACTTGGAAAATATGGGACATTGCATCTGCACTTGCAACACACTGTGCTTCAAGAGTTAGCCTCTCTGATATTACGCTACCTCTATGCGATAAAATACAATGCTTAACTTTATCAATTTTCTCCGGTGGATAACCAAATTCTGTAAGAATTTGTTCTGCTTCATTTGCACCGTGAATATGATGTTCTTCATACAAGCTACTTTCTTTGATACTGGCATAATCATGAAGCAAAGCAGCAATCTCTACTATTTCAATATCTGCACCAAACTTCTCTGCTAGCTGTTTGGCATACTTAACTACATAAACAATATGATGGCTCCAAATGCCATAGCCAAATATATTGGAATCTCTTTTACACGCATCTTCAACGACCTTACTTATCTCTTCAATCATTTGTTTTTGATTCATTTAATTTTCTCCCTTGTAAATATAATGTTTAATGTTATCTGGTAGATATTTCTGAACAGAGTATATCTTTTAACATACTAGAAATCCACAATATTCAAAACTTTATCAGTATTATAATACTTCTACACACATCTTACATTACCTTCCAATTGCATACATATTTTTACATAACCATTACGCTGAATAAAAAAAACACTGAATTTTATTTTATAAATTCAGTGCTCTACTCAGTTAATTTCTTTATATCTTCTTTTAGTTTTGGTAATTCATTTTCAATAACATTCCAAACAGTCTTTATGTTAACACCCATATAATCATGAATTAATACATATTTTATCTTCATATTTCAATCGCCTCTTGTATAACCTTATCACGAATATACCAGTGAATAGACTCTTCAGTTACAATATCGACCTTTCGACCTAATATCTCTTCCAATTCATTTTTTAAAGATATTAAATCAAATAAAGAACATTTCTCATCACAATTAACTAATAAATCAATATCGCTGTTACTTGTTTCCTCACCGCGAGCAACAGATCCAAATATCTTTACTTTATTTACTCCAAAACGTAAAGCTGTGTTCATAATCATTTCACGCTTATCTTTTAACTCTGAATACACAGGCATACAACCACCTCTAATGCTCATTCCTTTTTCTTACATTATACCACATTATACGCTAATTTCACTAAACGTGTTTTTATGACTATCTTCTAACGTGTGTCTTTTCAATGCTTATCGGTTTATATCTTTCTAAGTGTCGTAAACACGCTATCATGTGTTGTGGTAGCAGCACCTTATTATTACAATAACAATGCCATTGTATAAGCGTTTCTATAGCTGCCATCGCTCAAAATCATCTCATTTCTCAAAGTACCTTCTACCTCAAATCCTAATTTTAAGTATAAATTTAAGGCCCTAAAGTTTTCCGTATCAACTTGAAGTGTTATTCTTGATATGCCATTTCCTTTTGCCCACTGAATGGCTGTTTGCATTAGTTTTTTACCAATCCCTATCCCCCAATGATCCTTTTCAATAGATATTCCAAGATTGGCTGTATGTCTTATCCTTCTGCGAGTATCTCCATTTACACTGCATGTCCCTACTATTTTCCCTTCAACTTCTGCTAAAATAAACAGGTTTACTTCTGAATCCTGCTGTTCTTGAATAAATTTTTCTTGCTGTTCAATCGTAAGTGTAAATTCATCAGGCTCTCTCAATAAGAAATTTGTTTCTACAGCTATCTTTCTTAAAAATTGAATTAATTCCTCTGCATCTTGAGACTCCACATTCCTAATAATTAATATCTTATTGCCTAAATGATATTCTACTTGTTTTATTATAGACAATTTCATTTCCCCCTTTTTTATTATGGCAAAGATATGATATTTCCGTCTTCCACTGTACTGTTATCATATTGTTCACACACCACAAACATGACATTATTAGATGTAAAATCATTCTTCGATATCAAGCCCATCTCGATCTTTACTTTTTCATATCCATGATTATACAGCAATTGTATTATTTCATTTTCTCTATAGTAATGCTCCCAAACCCGATACAGCTTTTGCGTATTTTGAGTAATTACTACATATTGATAGCAGAAAAGACTTGATTCTTTGTAGTGCAATGTTTCAGAAAGCACCAAGTGGGGTTCATCAGTCCAAAACCCTGCCTCGTTGAAATATTCCCATGAACGGTTTTCCTTTTTATCTTCAATAAGTTTCTCATTGAAAACATCAAAAATTAATTTACCATTGGGTTTTAAGTATTTCTTTATTTGGCGCAGTAGTCTGTCACGGTTCTCGTTGCTGTGCGTACCCATATCACAGTAAATCATTATTACTGCGTCAAATTGCTCATCCAAAGTGACTTCAAAATAACTTTCATTGATATATTTAATCTTTAGATCCTTCTTCTTAGCATTCTCTAAAGCATAGTCAATCGAGTAAGGATTCATATCTATCCCCATTACATGGTGGCCTAATTCAGCAAACTGCTCAGCATATAACCCCGGGCCACAGCCTAGGTCTAAGATTTTAGCATTTCGCGGCAGCATGCTATCGATCCATTCAACGGTTTTTCTAATCGTAGAAGCTTTTCTACTTGCTGCATCATGATCCGTATTTAGGTGAGCTTCTACCATTCTTTGAGAAATATATGGGTCCGTCCAAATATTTTCATCACCTGGTTCAAATAGCTGTGGCTTTTTTAATAATTCAAAATTCATTTTTCAATCTCCCCGCTGCTGTATTTGATAATATCTTATATTTCTATAAAAAATACACTTAATTCTTATTGCTAAATACCTTCTCTATTACTTTCTGCATTAAGAATGGCTGTATATCTTTATATGTTAATTCTATAGGCAATTTATCTTTAAATATTATCTCAGCGATTTCATAGTCAGGCAAATCTTCATATGCTTCAACTTGAGCAAAATATAATCTACCGTAATTAATGCCTTGTGAATTTTCAACTGAATAATCACATATCGGGACTAGCTGAAACTCGGCAGCTCCTGTTTCTTCTTTTAGTTCTCTTGCAGCAGCTTCATTCGGTGATTCATTTTCTTCTATATGCCCGCCCGGCACTTCCCATGTGACCCTATCTTTATGCCTGACAAATATCCATTGTTTCTGATACATGGCGCAGATAACTACATACTTTAACTGAAATCCTTTTTCGTTCAAATCATAAAATTCAATCTTCATTATTCTGACCTCTCTTAAATTATCTCATTGTTAAATTCCTCAGCATAAACCTGTAGTATCTTGGAGAAATAATTTTATACCTTATTTTACCACATACTTTTCCCAACATGAACCAAATTTGTAACCCTCTGCATAAATGAGTGTTTAATGTGGAGATCCACTATCCATAAACACAAACACTGATGCCTTCTACTTTTTCCAACTTCATATGGACAACAAAAAAACCGCCAGTATAGGCGGTGCAGGTAGTATCCATATATAATTAATACTGCTGCTCTAGCAATGTTATATTGTTACCTTCCGGATCTTTAAAATTGATTTCTTTACCTCCCCAAACGGCAACAGCAGGTGGCTCTAGTTCTACACCCTTTGATTTAAGTTGTTCATATGTACTATCCAAACTGTCGCAGGAAAAAACAAAGTTAACATTTCCTGTACTTAATTTCCCCCATTTATTTTCATCCCAAATGACAATACCGGGTTCTGATCTGCTGAAGCCTATCTTTGCTCCATCGAAATTCCCAAAACCCTCAAATTGTATAGGAATACCCAGCTGTTCACTATAAAATTTTATAAGTCCTACCGTATCTTTTGTATAGATATTGGTGCATTCGAATCTTTTAATCATTTGAAATTTCCTCCCTTTTGAGTCTTTTCAGTTTCACCTTTTTCGGTTTTATTTTCTAATCGTTTCACTTTGATTCAGTTTAACGCATTTTTAGGAAACTGTATTGTAAAAATCCGACATTCTGTTACTTTGCATATATCAATGCCTCAAGGGGAGTTCTTCCGGCATACTTTTTAAAGTCGTTGACAAAATGCGATTGGTCGCTGTATTTATACTTAAAAACAACATCTTGAAAATCAAACGTCTTTGAATAATACATATCCTGCCATACGTTTTGAAATCGAACTAAGTCGGCAGTTTTCTTTGGTGAAACTCCGATATACTCCAAGAAAAGTCGTTCCAGCTGTCTTTGACTGATCGCAACGCTTTTACAAAGCTCTGCTATTGATATTATGCCTTTGGCTTTTAAGATATAATATACTGCATTCATAACATCATCGTTTGTTCGTCGATTGATATTCAATCGATTCATCAAGTACTTTTCAACTTCGGGTATCTTTTCTTCCATGGTTGTTTTTTCCATAAGTATATTTTCAAGGGCTTTTTTAAAATCGCCAAAATATTCTTCCACATCCGTAAATACATTTAGAACTTCTCTCATACAAATATCAGCGAAAAGATGTACTGCCCAAAAATGAAAACGGATTCCAAAAGTTGAAACAACAGCGGTTTTATTCGAACGAAAATCACTGAATGAGGTATCGTTGATGCCACAAAAAACACTACTAACTTCATTGGAAAGATAGTCTATCTCAAATATAATATCCATACATGTATCAGGAATGATAATCGTTGAATGAGATTTAAAATTTTCCTGCCAAAATTTTCGTTTTGGCTGCGGTGAGCCCCAAAAACATCTGACATACGGCTTTAATATATCGCAAGGTAGTATTTCAATATAAGTCTCTGTGTTTTCAGGTTTTGCTGTTATTGGCCTAAATAGTTGTGCCAAATTGTACATGGGGCTTCACCTCCTAAAACATATAGTCAACAAATGGCTCTTTTCAAAATTTCACATCACTTCGACTAAAGTAAGGACCACACCACCCGACTTCATGGGTTTTTACATAGGTCCAGCTAAATTCTTTATCCACAACATAGACATCTGACTCGTTCAGTAAGTCATTTGTATTAAAGGCAGCTGCCTCCTCAAGAATTAGAGCATCATCTGTGTCTTGGTAAAAAATATAACAAGCATTTTTTTGCTCATCATTAAATGCTTGTTCAGCTTCTTCTCCCTTTAAACAATCTCTTTTCTCATAGCTGAATAAATGCCACAGATATCCACAGACACCATCAACATCATATAGATAAATAGCTTCCTTTTCTCTATGACTCAGATGATTTGCAAAGTTATCTTCCCACTGCTTTCGTAGAAAAGTTCCCCATTTTGGTATTTCAGTTACCTTAACTCCTTTACTTTTAAGCATATCAATTATCTCCATTTCATTCCTCCTTGCGCATTCCTAAATCTTCCAATTAATATCTTTTATATATCTAGCACAGAAAATTAAATCAGCTAAAATTTTAGTCATTTGCAATGCCTAATAAGAAATAACAAATCCCAATGGATTATTTCTCCCTTTATTATAGAATAATCCTGACATTCCTTTGTCTTCAGTATCTATAATATCTATTAAATAATCTTTATCATTAAATTTTGCTGTTCCATTATAATATGTTATTTTGTTTTTTTCATCTTTCTTTACAGCCTTTGCATTGAACTCAAACTTGCTATTTTGAATATAAAAATTACCTTTTATCTTATTTTCCGTTATAGTAAAGTATAAGTCTGTTATATTTTCTTTTTTTACTTGTTTACCATTTGAGTCTACACTATATGTATATCCTGTTACATTTTCTTTGTTGTCTTTACTACATCCTGGAGTAAAAGCAGTGAATATCAGAATTACCAATAATATGATAGGAGCTTTTTTGCCCATTCCCTCAACACATCCTTACAAAACTAATGCTCTTTGTTATATCAGACTCTATTCATATATAACATGTATCTATACCTATTCTCCACGTTTTTCCTATTTCCTTTCAGATAAATTCCATCGTATAGAAAAGTACTTTGTTATTTTTTATGACTGTGCTTTTACAAAAAAATTTAAAAGGACCAATTTTCATCGGTCCTCTTATAAAGGGGGTTGATTACATCATTCCTGGCATTCCGCCGCCCATTGGAGGCATTCCGCCGCCAGCATTTTCTTCTTTGATGTCTACTACTGCAGCTTCAGTTGTTAACAGCATTGCTGATACAGAAGCAGCATTTTGAAGTGCTGAACGAGTTACTTTTGTTGGGTCAACAATACCAGCGTCGATCATGTCTACATATTTTTCGTTAAGGGCATCGAAGCCTACGCCCGCTTCGCTGCTTCTTACTTTTTCTACGATAACAGATCCTTCTAATCCTGCATTTGCAGCGATTTGTCTTACAGGCTCTTCTAATGCACGTCTGATAATTGCGGCACCAGTTTTTTCGTCGCCTTCTAATGTTTCAATAAGCTTTTCTACCGCTGGAATTGCATTTACTAATGCAGTACCGCCGCCGGCTACAATTCCTTCTTCTACTGCAGCTCTTGTTGCATTTAATGCATCTTCGATTCTGTGCTTTCTTTCTTTTAATTCAGTTTCTGTAGCAGCTCCAACCTCGATAACAGCTACACCACCTGCAAGCTTCGCAAGTCTTTCCTGTAATTTTTCTCTATCAAAATCAGAAGTTGTTTCTTCGATTTGTAACTTAAGTTGTCTTACTCTGTCTTTGATTGCTTTTGAATCACCAGCGCCATCAATAATGGTTGTGTTTTCTTTGTCTACCTTAACAGTATTGGCACGTCCCAGCATATCTACTGTAGCTGTTTTTAATTCTAGCCCAAGTTCTTCTGAAATCACTTGACCACCTGTTAAGATAGCAATATCTTGAAGCATGGCTTTTCTTCTGTCTCCAAATCCAGGCGCTTTTACAGCAACACACTCAAATGTTCCTCTTAATTTGTTTAGAACCAGTGTCGTTAATGCTTCACCTTCGATGTCTTCAGCAATGATTAATAGTTTTCTTCCTTGTTGTACGATTTGTTCTAAAACTGGAAGTAATTCTTGTATATTTGAAATCTTCTTATCTGTGATAAGAATGTATGGATTTTCTAATACAGCTTCCATTTTTTCTGTATCTGTTACCATGTACGCTGATACATATCCTCTGTCAAACTGCATACCTTCTACAACTTCTAATGTTGTTCCCATGGATTTGGACTCTTCAACAGTGATAACACCATCTTTTCCTACTTTTTCCATAGCTTCTGCAATCAGATTTCCGATTGTTTCATCTGCTGCAGAAATAGATGCCACTTGTGCGATTGCTTCTTTACTTTCGATGGTCTTTGTGATCTTTTTGATTTCTCCTACAGAAACATCTACTGCTTTTTGGATACCTTTTTTTATGATCATTGGGTTTGCGCCAGCAGCAACATTCTTTAATCCTTCTCTAATGATTGCCTGTGCTAATAATGTAGCAGTTGTTGTACCATCTCCAGCTACATCATTTGTTTTCGTAGCTACTTCCTTAACTAATTGAGCCCCCATGTTTTCATAGGCATCTTCTAACTCGATTTCTCTAGCAATGGTAACACCATCATTTGTAATCAGCGGTGAACCAAATTTTTTATCAAGGATTACATTTCTTCCTTTTGGTCCTAATGTTACTTTTACTGTATCTGCTAATTTATTTACACCTGCTTCTAATTTACGGCGAGCATCTTCACTGAATTTAATTTCCTTTGCCATTTTGAATACCTCCTAGTTTATGTAGTATTTTGATTTCCATGGACGGGTCGATATTCTGATGATTGATTATTGAACAACTGCTAAAATATCGCTTTGTCTTAAGATTGTGTATTCTACGCCATCATATTTGATATCTGTTCCGGCATATTTAGAGAAGATTACTTTGTCTCCAACCTGTACTTCCATTTTAATTTCTTTTCCGTCAACCACGCCACCAGGTCCTACAGCAACAACTTCAGCCATTTGTGGTTGTTCTTTTGCTTGGCTTGGTAATACAATACCGCTTTTTGTCTTTTCTTCAGCTTCTAATTTTTTAATGATCACTCTGTCTGCCAATGGTTTAATGTTCATTAGAAACCCTCCTTATATTTTCAATATTATTTTTTCCCCTTTACGTTTTGTTAGCACTCACTTCAGTTGAGTGCTAATCACAATAATAATGTATTACATCTTTGACTTATATGCAAGCTGAATTATCGTGGGTAATATGCACATATTTCATATTATGAACAATTATCCCATATTATTATACCAATACTTTACTATTCTTTGTTTTTCTTTTATTTTCTTTTTCTACCTTAATTTGAGCATTGTATTGAGCTGTGGGGAAAGTCTTAGCAACACATGGGGACAGGGCCCCAGTCCGGCAAAAAGCATACCGGACAGTGGACCAGTCCCCAAGTCTTGCCAAAGAGAAAATGATGATACAACATAGCGGGACGGCACAGGGGTCGTTCCCTACAATGACATTATACCGGACAATCATAACCGCACCTTTTAAGGTGCGGTTATGGTCACTCCATGTATTTCCTTATATATTCCTTTGCTGCATCCTGTACGGTCATTCCTTGATAGATATGATTTAGCCCAATGTTAATACCGTTAATATCCAGTTTAAAATCTTTCAGCATTTGATAAAACGCCGGCATATCCTGCTTCAGATTCTTCCTGGCTAGAGTTGCACAATACTGATCTTTACCAAAAATCTCTTTACTGTCCTTCAAGAATTTTAAGTCATGTGCACCAAACATCCAGTGTGGCTGCCATCCTGTAATAACAACCCATTCTTTATTTTTGATTTTTCTTTCAAGCACATCCAGCATCGTTTTTTCATCGCCATATTCTACGGTAAAGCCAAGACCATACTTTTCAATAATTTTGGGGAGAAGCAGCCCCATAGAGGTTGCCCTTTGGACAGAATAAATCTTATTTCCAAAGTTTGATGCAGCCTTGTCCATATCTTCAATTCGATCAATGGTTACATAATTCGGTACAACCAATCCCCGCTTACAGCCATAGAGATTCCCTCCCAAGTCATCTAAGTCCTTAGCGTATTTCTTCAGAGACGCCTCTTCAGCAGGTATCCATGGTGCCACGGTGGCATCTGCTTTTCCGTCTGCCACGCTGCGGAAAAGTTCCATGCTTGGTACTTTGATTCCCTCCAGTGCTATGCCCAGTTTCTTCTGCAGGACTTGTTTAAATATTTCTACCTGCAAAACATGCTCATCATACTCGGTTTGCGCTATTTTAATAAATCGGAAACGATCTAATTCATCCGTGATTCTTGTAACCTTCTGACTGTAATCTAGAATTCGCTCATTCATCAATGCAATGGATGATGCCTGATTCTGTATGACCGCTGTTACCTCCTCCGCGCCTGCCGCCGTTTCTTCGGATACCGCTGCGATATTTTCAATGGCTCTGCCGATGCCTTCACTGGCATTGGATAATTGTTTTGTCTTATCCAATATCTGCGTTATTTGCTTATCAATGGTAACCACCGCACCACTGATGGCACTAAATGCTTCATCGGTATCCTTAATGGTCTGGGTTTGTTCATGGACAGCACTGCTGCCTTGTGTAACCACATGTACAATATCTTCAACACCCTTTTTAACTCGTTCGATCAACGACTTAACTTGGTCCGTAGACTGCCCGGTATCACTGGCCAGCTTTCTGATCTCATCTGCCACAACAGCAAAGCCTTTGCCGGCCTCCCCAGCCCTTGCCGCTTCAATAGCTGCATTCAAGGCCAATAGATTGGTTTGATCGGAAATACCCGATATGGTATTTACGATGGAATTAATCTCTCCTGCTACATTTTCCAGATTATGTACAACCTGCGTTATGGTCTGGAAATTTTGGACATTGCTTTCCACTCGCTGCTTTTGCATATCCATGGCATGCTTTCCCTTTTGAATCAGTATAACGGTATCATCGGTGTACTGCTTGATTTCACTTATATCATGATTGATGTTTTGCACAAAATGGTTAGTTTCATTGGTGTTAATCGTGATTTCCTCGATTAAGTTTGCCACATGACTATTCCCTTGAGCAACTTCATCCACTGCTTTTACCACATCTTTGGAAGAAGCATCAATTGTCTGAACATCGCTACTCAGCATAATGCCATTGGACTCCACAGTTCTTGCAACGCCATATATTTCTGCGAGAAGTCCTCTTATCTTGGTAGTAAATTCTCCTAATGCCTGTTCCACTTCGCTTTTATTCCTCCGGCCATCATCATGCTTTGAAAAATCATAATTCATCAGCTTCTCAATGATATGTTTGATCCCTTCATTTCCTCTCTGAAGGGAAAAAGCAATGACGATTACAATACAGCACAGGAGTTGTGTCAATAAAAATGCTATTCCGCTGCCCACGCCAAGCTTCTGCAGTAATTGGAAGAAATATAGACCGTTAATAAAAATCAGTATCATACATAATCCAATAAGCCTAATTGATACAAATCTACTCATCATTTTGACCCCCTATTCCCACTATTCATTTAAAATATATCTTTTTCATATACAAAATAGCCTCCAGAACACCGCCACCAATGGCCCTGGCTTTATCTGAAATGGTGTAGCAGTGCTCTTCAATATTTCTAGGGTCAATATCGGCAATTTTTAAGCCCTCCTGTACCTCTAGACCTTCCATAATTAGTCCTCGCAAAACACCATCAATCGATGCCTTCACTTCAGTGTGGCCAACCATAACGATGGCTTGTCCTTTTACGACGCTGTCACCGATCCGGCAGAGATGTCTTATCTTTCCGTCACAGGGTGATTTGATCACTCTTTCCTTTCCATATCCCATGATTTCACCGGGAATCCCAGAATCCTTTGCTGCATATCCCCGATAAACCAGCCTGCCCAAATCATGGCCCCGTTCGGTTTCAACTACGATATCCACATCCACACCTGCTTCAAAGCCTGGCCCCACACCAATGGTGATGGGTGCCATACCTCTATGGGTACCAAGATTTTTCTTCGCTAAAATAGCATCGACCACAACATCTGGGCTCATCTGATTTAAAATGCTGCAGCTTTTATCAATCATAACAGGAACCACGCCATCGTCCCACGCTCTTTTAATTTGCTCGACTCCCGTTACTTTTACAGCCTTTATGCCTTCAACGACTGTACTTCCGTCAAATACTGCCTGAGCAAAGGCCACAGTCCTCCTGATTACCTGAGGTGTCTCTATTTCCAAAACCAATATCCTAAATCCACTATTATGCAGGCGCTGTCCTATACCGGTAGCCAGATCACCGCCACCTCTAATAACAACAATATCATTCATTGGACTTCTCAATCTCCCATCCTTCAATTTCCATATATGCTTCCCATGTATCCATATCCTTACCGTGCTTATCATCATCTATATATATTTGAATCACTTTTTCAGGCATCCGTTTTATAATCTCTCTTCCCCCCGTATCACCTTCAAGCTGAAGAAGTTCTTTTCTCAACGTAGAGGGAAATATGACGGGGTTTCCTTTCTGCCCTTGATAGTCAGGAACAATAATACAATCTTTATGAAAATAAAAAGCATCAATAAGCTTGTTAATGCAGGCAGCATCCAGCAAAGGCTGATCTCCCACGAAAAATACAAATCCGTCTGATACCGGTGATGCTTTCTGCAGTCCAAGCTTTAATGAAGCGGTTTGTCCCTCCTGAGGATTGGGATTATAGACGGTATTTAAGCCATGCTTATCACCGATGGCTTTCACACCTTCATCATGATAGACAAGGATGATTTCATCTACTTTGGATGTCGACACCACTGAGATGACTCTTTCCACCAAGGGCATACCTTTTACCGGCATCAGCAGCTTTTGTTTTCCCATCCGCTTGGACAGACCAGCTGCCAATATGATTCCTGTCATCATCGGTGTCCACCCCATTTTCTATAGATCTGGCCAAGGCCTATACTGGCAATGATGATACCCGCTAATGGGTATCCGGTTTCCAGAACAAGCTTTACGATCCTTTGGGCGACATCTCTTTGGTCTTGATCATCCGCTTTATTGAGCAGTACATATTTTTTTATACCCTCAGGTGCTCCTTTAAATAACCCGCCCTCATCTATAATTAATTTACAAACTGTTTCTTCTTCGATGGGTTCGCTCAACTCTTTTCCTGTCACTTGGCAAAACCATTCCGGTCTATGAACAAATTCAGCATCAATGGGCTTTTTTAGAGCATCCATGCCGATAACACCCACAACATGGGTAGTACAGTCAGGTATGACCGGCTCGTATTCAGCGGGGGCTTTAATAGGTCTGCCCTTTGATCCATCTCCTTCAATCAGGATGGTTGAAAAGATATTCTGATCATATACCCAATCTATCTTACTTTTATCCATACCCAACAGCTTATTCTCCTTTGAAATCTCTCTTCCCCATACAGTAATTCCTGCTGTTACACCTTCTTTATTCTTCTGCCACGAGCCTACAATCAATTCGTCATACACCTCTGCTTCTGGATTACAGATGGCTGTGGTGGTTGTGACCAGCACATTCTTATCAAGAGCTTTTAGTTCCTCAGCCAGGGCAAACAAGGTAGAGGTTTTTCCCCCACCCCCTACGAGACAGACAGCGGCTTTTTCACAGCTTGTTATATCAAAGACTTCATACAGCTTCATGCAACCGCCTACTTTCCAAAGGGACAAATGGGATAATGACAAACTTTGCACTGCAGGCAAAGGCCTCCATGTCCCAAGGCCGCAATATCCTTTTTCGTCAGCTTTTCCCCTGCCAATACCCTCGGAAACACCAAATCCAATACCGTGGATCTGTGATACATGCCGCAGGCCGGAATACCCAAAATCGCTCCACCATCTGTATAGGCCAGCATCAGCATAGCCCCGGGCAGTACAGGGGACCCATAGGTTACTACTTCTCTTGACATGTTTCGAATAGCCGTTGGGGTTACATCATCAGCATCCACAGACATACCACCGGAGGTAAGAATAACATCTGCCCCTTCTCTCATAAAATAATCGATGGCTTCCATGATTTTCTCCACATCATCCGGGGCATATTTGACACCCATTCTCACGCTACCATAGTGATTGATCTTTTCTTCAAGAACTGGACCAAATTTATCTGTTATCCTACCATGATAGACCTCGGTACCTGTCACAACGATGCCTACCTTCAATAATTTTATTTCTTTGATAGAAACAATTGAATCTGTCTTTGAGCAGATTTGTTCCAGCTCCTCAATTTTGCCTTTTTCTATGGTAAGAGGAATAATACGGGTTCCTGCCACTGCCTGACCCGCTTCTACGATGGTATTATTATGGAGTGTAGCCAGCATCACCAGGTCAATGGTATTAATATCCATCATTGCTTCCACATTGATTTTCAGGAGTCCCTTGGATTTTGCCTTTAAGCTTACCTTTCCTTCGGAAGGCCCTTCCAGATATAGTCCCTCACCCATTACGGCTTTGGCAATGCGCAGCGCTGCCTCATCTTCATGAAGCTCCTGATCCGTTAATTCGATGATATAGATATGATTCTTCCCCATATCCTTTAGTTCTTGTACATCTTCAAGACGAACAATATGTCCTTTTTTGAAGGCTGCTCCTTTAAATTGTCCCGGCACGATTTTCGTCAAATCATGGGCCAGTACCATTCCTACCGCTTCTTCAACCCTTACCTTTTTCATGTTGGTTCCCCCATTCCCGTTGGTTAAAAGAAGAGTCCGCACCCCAGTCAGGTAACGAACTCTGTTTATCGTCTATTATTCCTTCATTGCTTGATTTACTGCCGTCAATAATTTACCTGATTTTATTATATCATATGCCTTCTGAATATCTACTGTTAAATTGCGATCGCTCTCCAGGAACGGTATCTCTGAACGGAAAGCATCGTATGCTGCCTTTGTACCTTTACCCAATCGGGTCGCCTTGCGGAGGTCTATGGCCTGCACGGCATGCATGGCTTCCATACCAAAAATATAACGAATATTGTCTACAATCTTGGCTGTTTTCTGTACGATCAGTGGTGTATTACTGCCATGATCCTCGATTTCACCGGCTAGGGAATAATAATCTGCGGTAACTGGGTTTGCTAAATGTCTGTTTTCCGTATCAAGGGCCGTAAAAGTCTTTTGAATGGTTCCATAGGCAATGACACTGCCATCAGCCGGTGTTAGGAATCTGGAAAGTCCCGTAAACTTAGGTGTGCTTAACTTAATGGTTCTATAGCAGGAGTTTTTGGAAAGATGGCACAGTGCCAATCCCAATATCTCAAATCCCAGTGCCAAGGTGGTAACTTCATAGTTAGAACAAGGGAACATCTTCTTTTCATCCACCAATACGCATGGATTGTCGTCGGAAGTGTTCAATTGGAGATCCATATATTTCAACGCAAATTCCAGGGCATCTCTAACGGAGCCATGTATTTGACAAGAGCCTCTGAAGCTGAGGGGATCTTGGAGGGTATCGTTGACACCAGGCAGCCATAAATAGCTTCCTTCAAGATATTCTCTTACTTTTTTAGCCGAATAGGCTTGACCTGGCAGAGGCCTTACTATATACGCAGCCTCATCCAATGGACTTACATTCCCTTTAAAGCCTTCCAAGGATAGAGCATACAGAATATCCGCAATATCCATCAAATCTGCAATATCCTTTAACAGCAGCGCCCCTTCACCGGCCGCAAGGGCATTGGAACTGACAATGGCCAAACCATCCTTAGGACCTAATACGATGGGCTTCAATCCTGCCCGTCTTAAGGCTTCTGCTGCAGGCATCCTCTCTCCGTTATAAAAGACCTCACCTTCTCCAATCATAGCCAATCCGATATGGGAAAGGCAGGTAATATCCGCTTCACCTATAGAACCTCTTTCCGGGATGACTGGATGAATCCTATGATTAAGAAAGTCCTTGTACATGGTGACAATTTCAGGTTGAATCCCTGTACATCCCACCAGCAGCGTATTTAATCTTGCCAAAAGAATGGCACGGACATTTTCTTCACTGGCTTCCGGCTTTACCGCAACACAATGGGATAAGATGAGATTTCGATTATAATCCTCATAATATCTTGCCACAACCTGTCTGTCTTTATTTAATCCCACACCTCTGGTAAAACCGTATACTGGCACGTCACTTTCTGCCATTTCAAAAACCAGTCTTCTTCCCGCTTCGATTCTTTCCATGGCATCATGGGTAATTTCCACTTCTACGTTCTCTCTCGCCACCTTGGCCACAGCTTGAACTGTCAATCCACTTCCAGATAGGACCACCTTTTCTTCCACCATACAAGCACCTCTTTCATTTTAGTATCTATTTTTATCCTTCAACGCCGCCATAATCTTTTCCGGTGTAACCGGCAGCGATGTTATATTTACATCCAAGGCCCAATTAATGGCATTGACGATGGCTGGTGCTATGGCGCAAGTGCTGATTTCTCCGACGCTTTTTGCACCAAAAGGCCCATGCTCATCTCCTTCTTCCACCAGCAGAACCTGTACATCCGGCATGTCCGGCGCATTGA
Source organism: Bacillota bacterium (assembly GCA_049324315.1). Lineage (GTDB taxonomy): Bacteria > Bacillota > Clostridia > Peptostreptococcales > Thermotaleaceae > JBMOKU01. Next base: position 78,026 of record JBMOKU010000023.1, read on the forward strand.
TCACGTGATATTTGCTGAAGGTATCCCCGGATATTTTGCCCCTTTTATCCACTTTGATTTCTTCTGTCAAAGCCAACCCGATGCCCATCTGGATGGCACCTTGAATCTGACCTTCTACGAATCCAGGGTTTATTGCCTTTCCAATGTCATGTACCGCCAATACATCTACCACACGAACCAGCCCTGTAAGGGTATCAATCTCCACTTCAACGAAGTTAGCTGCATAAACCGCCGGATTGGCTGGAGATGTATAGGTATAGGTCACACTAACGTCATCCTGAAACTTGCTTTGTATTTGAATCACCATTTCTCCATAAGACATTCGCTCTTCTTGATTCTTATCATTATATATCATGCCGTTTTCCATCTGTATGTCTTCTACAGTACATCCAAATATCCTGGAGGCATATTCCATGAATTTTTCCCTTACCATTTCAGCCACCTTCATGGCACATCCGCCGCAGACAAAGGTCACTCTGCTGGCCTGGGTTCCGGCAACATCAAAGGGACTCACCAAGGTATCCGCTTCCGGTGCTAAAATCTTATCTGTATCCATATCCAGTACCTCTGCAACAATCTGCTTCATGGTGGTAACAGTCCCGCAGCCCAGGTCATGGATTCCAGAATTTAAAAAGGCGCCACCATCCTCCGTCAACCGCAAGGACATGGTAATAAAGTCTTGATATCCTCCATGATAACCGTTGCCGTGGGTTGCACATGCCATCCCCACGCCCCGTACATATCTGCCTGTATCCTTAGGTCTTTGCCTTTTTCCCTTCCAGTTAAATGCCTCTGCTCCTTTTTCAACGCAGTCAATGGCTCGGGCATTTCCTAAGGCCGGACCACCAGTGGGATCCAGATCATAAGGGTGGACAAGATTCCTCAATCGCAGCTCTACCGGGTCCATATGTAATGCCCTGGCAATATTGTCCATATGAATTTCTGATACAGCGTGGATCTGTGGAGAGCCGTAACCCCGACAGGCTCCGCCTATAGGTGTGTTGGTATACACGATGTCAGCCCTATAGTTCTGATCCTTGATTCTATATAATCGGAAAGATTTTTTTCCCATGGCAATGGCTACCGCATCCCCGTTGGTAAAATAAGCTCCAGTATCTACCAGCATATGAATATCTCTGGCTAAAATATGACCTTCTTTATCTACTGCTGTTTTAACGGTGCCAATGGTTGCTGTTCTTGTCCTCGTCGCTACAATGCTTTCCCGGCGATCTAACAGCAGCTTTACAGGGGCACCCACAGCTTTTGCCAAAAAAGCACAGATGGGCTCCAACACAGGCTGCCCCTTGCCTCCAAAGGAACCACCCATGGTTGTTTTAATAACCCGGACTTTATTTAAAGGCATATCTAAGACCTGTGCCGCCAAAAGCCGAGACTGGAAGGCAACTTGACAAGGGGTCCAGATGGTTATATCCCCTGCAGGACCTGGTGATGCCACACATACATGGGTTTCCATAGCCCCATGGTGAATTTTGGGTGTCTCGATGCGATCTTCAAAGACCAATTCTGCTTTAGAAAGAATCTCGTCTGCATGACCGCTCTTAATTTCTTTTTTTGATATAGCATATTTCTCATCTTGCAATGCAGCCTCTGGATCAGTAATCACAGGCAATTCTTCATACGCTACTTCAATAAGCTCTACAGCTCGCTCCGCTGTAAATCTATCCTTTGCTACCACTGCAGCCACGCGATCTCCCACGAATTTTACGTGATTGGTGAAAAGCTGCTCATCTTCCAAGGTCTTTAAGCCGACAAACCATTTATGGGAATTATATAAAATCCGGGAGGAGTTTTCATATGTGAACACTTTGACAACACCCTCAAGGGCCTCTGCCTTAGAAGTATCAATTTTTTTAATCATACCATGGGCTACATCACTGAGGAGCAGCTTGGCATAAAGCATGCCGGGCAGCTGCATATCTCCTGTATATTTAACCTTGCCTGTGACCTTTTCCTCTATATCATGCATCGGTATGTCTTTTCCTACATATTTTAAATCCTGAGTCATGCTATTTCACCTCCTGCTGTGGACCGAAAAGCTTTTGAAAAACTTCATCCGCTAAGCCCCGTATAGCTTCCCGTTTATAAGCTTGGGAACCTCTGCCTGCAATTGCTGCGTCCACCTGGTCCGTCAGTGTATTGGCAAATTGAATGGCTAAGCCACGGGTAATTTCCTGTCCTATCAAAGCTTTTTCCGTGATTTCAGAGCGGAAAGCCTTAGGTCCCAATGCGCCCAGAACAATTCGGGCATCCTCAATTTTTTGTTCTTGTTGGTCAATCTTTACAACTGCTGCCATATTTAACTTGGCAATCGTCACCCTGGACCTACTGCCGATCTTACCAAAGGCTGTTTTACAGCCATTATCCAATATAGGAATTTCTATTTCAATGATCGCTTCATCGGACTTTAAACTATTTTTTCCTGATCCAACAACGATTTCTTCTACGCCTTTTACATTGGTTTCTCCATTGGAATTAATTACCTTTACCCTTGCACCTATAGTTATCAGGGCAGGTATGGAATCTGCCCCCGTAAAGGCATTGGCCACGTTCCCGCCAATGGTAGCAGCATTTCGGATTTGCGTAGAACCGATTTGACTGACGGCCTGCACCAGACATGCAACATATTTTTGAACAGCAGGATTTTCTATGATCCGGGTAAAGGTTGTATTGGCCCCAATCTTAATCGATCCTTCATCCTCTTTTATATACTCTAATTCATGGATTCCTTTTAAGTCTATGATCGTACCTGAGTAGATTTTATTGTTTCTCATTTTTATAATCAAATCCGTACCGCCGCTGATCAGGTACGTATCCTTATCGGCATCCTTCAATGCAGCTGTCAGTTCTGCTACACTGGCAGGTGTTTTAAGCACCATTTCTGACATCGTAAACTGCTCCTTTCGTCCTTACTTTTCTACCACGGCTTTTACTGCACGAACAATTTTGGTATAACCGGTACATCTGCACAAATTGCCTTCGATGGCAATGCGTATCTCTTCCTCGCTGGGATTTGGATTCTTCATGAGTAGGGCTTTGCATGACATCAGCATTCCCGGCGTACAGTAACCGCATTGAACCGCGCCATTTTCAATAAATGCCTTTTGCAGTCTATCCAATTCCCCATCTTGGTCTAAGGATTCAACTGTCAAAATACGTTTACCTCTGGCCTGATGGGCCAGGATGAGACAAGAATTTACCGCTGCTTCATCCATGATAATCGTACAGGCACCGCATTCTCCTTCTCCGCAGCCTTCTTTTGCACCCGTTAAACCCAAGTGGTCTCTAAGGACATCCAGTAATCTCATGCCGGGCTCTACATCTACTCGGTAATCTACACCATTTACATTCATTTCTAAAATCATATCTATTCCTCCCTTGGATATACAGGAAACGTTTTCTATATATATCATATATCTGGAGCGTCAAAAAAAAGTCAAGAGATAAGGATACACGGTCAAAAATAGTAACGAAAGAAGCTTTACTTTCATAAACAAAGCCTATCATTGTTTGATAGGCTCTGCATAATTCTGATGGAACAGGGGTCGTTCCCTACAATGATTATTCACTATGGGATTGAACCATAACCGTTTTGTCAACTTCTGCCGTTTCGGAGCAGTTCATCACATCATATTTTTCTTGCTTCACAATCATATACATACTTGTGCAAGCCATGGCAAGCATTAGGAATAAAATCGGGAAGCCGGCAACGGTAGAAATCTGCTTCGTTGCATCGATACCACTGATTTTGCCACCTGCTGAGAGTAAGTTGATGATTGCTAAAGACGACATAACAACACCCCAGAATATCTTAACTTGCCCGGGAGCCTCTACATCTGCATTATTGTATGCACTGGTTGATAGAGAAGAAATTGTAGATGTCATAGAGTCAGCCAGTGTTACGATGGATACAAAGATGGCAATGATATAAATAATACTTGTCAATCCTGAAGCCGGGAAATTCTTCAAGAATGCGAATACTGCCACTTCATTGCCCCCAGCCTGCATTGCCTCAAAGATTCCAGCACCATTCATTTGCAGATTTACAGCTGCACCACCGAAAACTGAGAACCAGATCAAACCAAATGTAGCCGGTAAAACCAGATTAACCATCATAAATTGTCTGATTGTACGGCCCTTTGATATTCTGGCAAAGAACATGCCTGAAAGTGGTGCATAAGCCAACCAAATTGCCCAGTAATAAATCGGCCACCATCTTGGCCATGGAGAACCATCTACCGGACTCATAAAATGCGTTCTTTCAAAGAAGTTTTGAATAAAGTGTCCTGTAGACTGTGTTCCAAAGTTTAAGATGAATCTTGTAGGTCCAAATAAAAGAATGAATAACATCATCACAAAGAACAGCTTCGCATTGTTATCTGACAGCCAGCGAATCCCTCTTTGTAATCCGGTATAACTTGAAATAATATACGTTGCAACGATTGCAGCTACAATTGCAATCCATATTACCTTGCCTGGTTGAATACCTGTTAGGATATTTAAACCACTACCGATCTGCATCGTACCAACACCAAGGATAGCTGCAACACCGCCTGCGATTGCAAATAAACAAATATTGTCAACAACAGCTCCAACCGTACCTTGGATCTTCTTTCCGAAAAGCGGATAAAGCATGGAGCTTACTTGGAATGGCAGCTTTGCATTATAAACCGCGAAGGCAATACCAACACCGGCAATAGCATACATGGCGTAGGGAATATATGTCCAGTGAATCAAAGTCTGCGTCATGGAGAACATGGCTGCAGCTTCACTGCCAGGTGTAAGGCCCAGTACTTCAGGTGGTGCATACATATGGGTCAATGGTTCTACAACACCCCAGAACAATACGCCTGTACCGATACCGGCACATAGGGAAATGGCAAACCAGTTCCAATAGCTCAGTTCAGGCTGGGCGTCTTTACCTCCCAATTTGATATCTCCGTACTTAGAGAATATCAAGTAAAGACACATAAATAAGAAAATGTTACCGGAAATTTGGAATAACCAGCCAAAATTCAAGAATGCGAATTCTGCGATGGCATTCTCAGCATTAAAGAATGCTTCCGGCGCTACGATCCCTGTGACGATGGCAAATACAAAAAAAATAGACATCGGCACAAAAATGGACATACGTAAGCTTGCTTTTTCTAGTTTTTGCAATTTGTTCTACCCCCTTAATTTTTCTCGAAGCCAGCGCTGTTTGGAGAGTATTCAAAATTGTCTCAATAATAGCTACAAATGATATCGTTTTCCATTTTGAACACGCTAAACAGAATGGCTGTCTTATGATCATTCTATCAATGAAACGTCAATAAAAAGTCCAAAACACTGCCGCTGTCGAAATTTTTTAAAAATTTCTTGACTTTTTCATCACGTAATATCTTTCTCCTGTAGAAACATCATTATAAGGGAACTCGTTCACGACTTCAATTGTTTATTTTTTCCTATGGAGAATAGAATCTTCGATAATAAAAAAGCAAGACCTCTAAGCTTCGGAGATCTCACCTTACATCTGGATTTCACGATTGATATTTTAAACACGACATTCTTTCTGACTCATAGCATCCTTTCAAGTGTTTAAGCACTTTCATGGCTTCTTCACAGTATTCCTCTACATTTTTTGACAAATATCCTTCAAAATAGCTTTCCAGTCTATCGTTGGTTTTCATCATAGCGCGCACTTCAGCCTTAACACGCCAGACTAATCCGATTTCGTAGGGGCTTTTCAATTTATTGGCATCTTCTTCAGCCATTTGCAGATATGTCAGCGCCTCCTTATACCTGCCTTCCTTTACCAAAAGAAGAGCCGTATAGCCTTTGGCAGTGGATCTGCCCCATAAGGAATCCAGTTGTTCATACATATATAGTGCTTTATTTAGATAATCATTTGCCTTCTGGTCATCTCCCATATCAAATGCAGCCTGTCCGGCATTGGTGTAAAATACGGTCAGCCCCCTTACCAATTTGTTTTCTTCACAGATAGAAATGGCCTTGTCATAGAATGAGATTGCTTCAACAAATTGGCATTTGTGCCGCTTGCTTTCGCCGATGAAATTGTATGCTGCTGCAATATTTAGTACGTATTCGTTATTTTGATTCAATGCACGAAATATGGTGATGGCATTTTCTAAAAGCCTTTCGCCTTCATCATATTTTCCCTCTAGGACTCTTTGTAAGCCTTTTAGTCTCAACAGGATACCCGTTTCGCCCTGTTGTCCGCTCTTTTCTGCAATTTCAAGGGCTTTATTGACATATTTCTCCATATCCCCAGTATTTTGCGTATTGATGCAGTAATAAGTCATCTGCCTATAACCCTTTAGGGCGGCATCATAGTTTTCCAATATCAATGCCCTTTCGATCATGTCTTCAATAATACGGATACCACGATCATACTCCCCCTGCCGGATGTAAAACCTGCCAAGCATATGAAAAAATGAGAATTCCAATTCCTCAAATTCTTCAGAATTACCTTCTTCACCCTTTACTTCTTTCAGCAGTATTTCTAAATCGTTCAATTGCTGTAAGGCTTGAACTTCATTTAGATATAGATATCGTTCTTCAACTACTCTTAGATCACTGAGTACAGGGAATATTTCATGGCTGAAGTGAAGATAGGTTTCCAGATTTTTAATGGTGTATTTCAACGCCTTCAGTTTGTTGCCGCCATGTAAATAATGGTGAATCAGTTTAGAATAAAGGTAAATGTCTGATTTGTTATTTTTCAAATATCCTTCCAACAGCTCAGCAATGCGATGATGTAAAATCCTTCGTCTTGAAAGAGATAGCTGTTCGTACACATATTCCCTGAGTTTTTGATGGGTAAAAGCATATTTGATTTCCTTTTCATCCCCTAATTCCTTCAGCAAATATTTGCTTTGAAGCTCCTCTAATATATCCATAAGCTCCAATTCATTTTTGCCACTGAGGGTCTGGAGATTGCCAAAAGAAACTTTATCAAAGAAAATCGATGCGATATTCAGTATTTTTTGACCTTCCTTCGATACACTCAAAAATCTACTTTTCAGTATGTCCTTCATTTTCGAAGACATGCCTCCAACATAGCCTGTCTCATGAAGGTTATTCAAAAATTCTATGAGAAAAAATGGGTTTCCCTCCGTCTCCTTAACCATCATCTCTTTGATCTGGTCTGTAAAATGATAGTTGGGCATTCGTTCAACCGCAAATGCTTCGATTTCCCCTTTACTAAACCGCTGCAGTTCCATACGCTCCATCAAATCGTATCGTATACATTCGATAATCACTGGGTCTACTTTTTCTTCAAATCCACTTCGACATGTAGCCACTACCATAATCGACTGATTTCGATCTTCAAGAATTACATTTTTTAAAAGAGAAAGGCTCATTTCGTCGATCCATTGTAAGTCCTCAAAAAACAAAATCAACTTTTTGTCTTGAGCAACCTTTTGAAGAACGTTGACAATGGCCTTCTCAGCCACTTGATATTTCAATATATCCACTTTCTCAACGGGATTCTCATCTGTTATGCTGCTGTACTGCGCAAATACTGGAAAAATATAGCTGATAATATTTTGCCATATCAGAGGAATCTCGATGTTCTCCTTGGTTATTAAATGAGATAGCTTTGAAAATATCCCATTCCATGGTTTCAGTAGATACTTTTCCTCCGCTTGATAGCAGTAAGCTCCTAGGACATGGGTGTCTTCCAATTCTTGATTTTGTAAGAATCGATCCAGCAGTCTGCTCTTACCGATCCCTGCTTCTCCAAATATGACCACGGACTTCCCTGTATCCATCGTGAGAAATTGGAAAAGGTTTTGTTTCAGCATATGAATCTCTTTTTCTCTACCAAAGTAAAACTGTTCTGTGCTTTGTTTAACGATGGACTCTTTAACTGATTTATCTTTCAATAATGTCTCAAAAACCTCTATGGTTTTCACATCGGGGGAGATTGACAGTTCCCGTTCCAGTACTTCTACCAGTCGATGATATGCCTCGATCCCTTTGTTAAATTGCTCCTCCTTGCTGTAGATTCTCATCAATGTCCTATAGGCCCGTTCGTCTAATTCATCACATTGAATTAACTGTTTACAGCAGTTTTCTGCTTGGGTATAGTCTTTCTTTGCTAAGCATTCCTTGATCTCCTTGTGGAGTATGCCAATATATTGATCTCGAAAACGCTCTCTGGTTTGAAACATCCACTGCTCAAAAATATCTGCATCCTTAACAAGAAATCCCTGTAAAAATTCTCCCTTATATGGATTATGATCGCTTTTTTCCTTGCCTTCCAGGAACGTTTCCACATCAATGTCCCATTGATAGCTGCTGCTCAACTGAAGAATCGCTCTTTGGGGAGAAACGATGACATCTCCATCAAACACCTTTCGTATCATATATACAGCATTTCTTAGATTCTTCTTCGCCACATTTTCGTCTACTTCTCCCCACAGCAGGTTAACCAGTTCGTCTCTGGTGGCATGACGCTTTACCAATAAATAATAGAATAGGGCTTCAGCCTTTCGAAAAGGGAAAGTCATTTGATGTCCGTTGTACAAGACTTCCGGCGTTCCAAACAGCCTTGCAGTAATCTTATTCATACCATCATGCCCCCTTTCGCTAACCCCTGTTTTTTTCTAATACATTAAGAATTTCAATTTCGTAGGGTTCACCCACTTGCCGTAAATATTCAATACCCTTGCTGCAGTAATATGCTAAATCATGCCACAAATATCTTGAAAAGACGTCATTCATCCCTTTATTTGCCTTCATATTGGCTTTAATTTCTGCTTTTACTCGATACACCAATCCCAATTCATAGGGGCTTTTTAGTTTTTCTGCATAGTCTACGGCTTTCTGCAGCAGCACCAAGGCATTCCTGTAGTCTCCGCCCTTCGCCATCAGTAAAGCCATATATCCTTCTGCCGTAGATCTTCCCCATAGTGTATCCAATTGGTCATATAACCCTGTTGCTTTTAGAAGATAGTTCTTTGCCCGCGCATAATCACCCATATCCAACGCAGCTTGTCCCGCGTTGGTATAGAACATGGTTAATCCCCGCATAACATTCTTTTCTTCACACAGCTTGACTGCCTTTTCATAGTACTGAAGAGCACTGGAAAATTTCATATTAAATCTTCTGATTTCTCCGATATAGCAATATCCCGCAGCTATATTTAGCGTATATTTATCCTCATGTTGATTGATCGCTTGAAATACACCAATGGACTCCTTTAATATCTCTTCTGCTTCTTCATAGGCTCCTGCCATAATCTTGTTTAATCCTTTTAATCTTAGGAAGGTTCCTACTTCCTTCGGCAGGGTATGTTTTCTGGCCTCTTCCAAACCTAGTGTCACATAGTTCGCCATCAAAGAGATATTGTGTATCTGTATGCCATAATTGACCATTTGGCGATATCCTTTTAATACATAGGTATAATTCCTTTTTACCAGTGATTCATGTATCATCTTTTCTATACATGCAACACCCTTATCATATACGCCTTCCCAAATAAAGTACCTTCCTTTTATGTGCAAAAACGCGATTTCCAGCCCTTGCACTTCACCGGATTCGCCTGCTTCATTTTTCACTTCTCTCAGATAGTCCTCGATCTCTTCCAGCTGTTGAACCACTTCTGCATGAGGCAAGTAAGTATACTTTTCTTTTTCCATGGTGCCATCCACAGCCAAAGGAATGACCTCATGACTAATATCAAGATAGTCATCCAGATTTTTGATACGGTACTTTAAGGCTTGTACTTTATTGCCACCATAATAGTAATGATAAATCAACCTGGAGTAAAGCATACGATCCCGTTTGTCATGTCGCAGGCTTTTCTCTAGGAGTTGGGCAATTTTAGAATGAAGGACTCTCCTTCTGCTTAAGGATTGCTGTTCATAGATGAAATCCCTTAGTTTCTGATGGGTAAATTCAAAATTGACAGCGTCCCCATCACCCAGTTCTCGAAGAATATATTTATTTTGAAGTTCCTCAACCAAATCAAGGATCTCAAATTCATCTTTTCCGCTGAGGGCTTTTAATATTTCCAAAGATACCTTGTCAAAAAACATAGAAGCAATATTCAATAGCTTCCTACCTTCATCAGATAAATCTAAAAATCTACTTTTAATGATATCCTGCATTTTGGGCGTCATCTGTCCGATATCGCCTTTTTCTTTCAATGTGTTTAATAATTCCACCAGAAAAAATGTATTTCCTTCCGTTTCCTCATAGATCTTTTGGCTCATTTCCTTCGACCATGGAAAATGCGGCATGGCCTGACGGACAAAATCTTCGATCTCTTCCTTCGTAAACCGATCTAGAATTAATTTTTCCATTTTATCATATTTCATCAGGGATGTCATAAAGCGATCTACATCTCTGCTGTAGCCATTTCGACATGTGGCTGCGAGATAAATGGGACTTTCTTGTCGATGTAAAAGGATGGCCGACAGCAATCTCAAGCTGATTTTATCCATCCACTGTATATCATCAAATACCAGGAGTATTTTCCTCTTTTGTAAGATTAGCTTAAAAAGACCAAGAACAGCTTCTTCAGCAACCTGATACTTTAGCCGGTCTACCCGTTCTACCGGATTGATGCTTATGATACTGCTTTCTCCGCCATATATGGGAAATAAATAGGAAATAACATTTTTCCACAAGGAAGGAATTTCTATGTTTTCCTGGCGGACAATATCTGAAAGTTTCCCAAACACATCATTCCATGGCTTTAAATAATATTCCTGTTCTGCCTGATAGCAATTGGATTCCACCAAATATACTTCATCTTCATGAATATCCTGAATAAACTTATCCTTTAGTTTGGTTTTGCCAATTCCAGCTTCGCCAATAATCACAAAGGATTTTGAAGGCTGACTAGCCATAAATGACCTGTGATTATGCTTAAGAGTCTCTAATTCCTTAGCTCGTCCGTAGAAAAACGGCTCCATGGTCGTTCGAATATCTTTGGCCTTTTCATTTCGCCATTCCAGCACCCTTTCCATGACCCCTTTTGTCTCAGCATCCGGAGTGATCCCCAGTTCTTCCTTTAACGTACTAGAAAGGCGATTGTATAAGTCAATGGCTTTATGATAGGCACCTTCTTTCCCATAGGTCTCCATAAGTATCCGATAAGCCCGTTCATCAAAAGGGTCTGCTGCAATGATGAGTTTGCTGTAATGCTCTACCATCTGAAAGTTTTTCTTCCGAGAATAGACTTCTATCTGTTGGAAAAGTCTATGCATATATAAGTCCCTGAGATGCTCACGATACTGCAGCATCCAAGACTCAAATTCTTCTCCGTCCTTAACACTAAAGCCTTGTAAAAATTCACCCTTGTATACTTCGACTCCTTTTTCTTCATCCCTTAAAAAGTTGTCTACATCATTTTCAATGGGAATGTCGGGATTTAGCAGGACCATTGATTTCTGGGGTGAGATGACGATATCCATGTCGAAGGTTTTTCGCAGCTTGTACATGGCATGCCGAAGGTTTTTCTTAGCCGTTTCTTCATCAATTTCTCCCCATAAGAGATTGACCAATTCATCCCGGGTCCCCTGCTTTTTCACCAGCAGATAATAAAAAAGGGCTTCCGCTTTGCGAAAGGGAAAGACAATCGTCTCTGAATTTTTCATCACCACGGGTGTATTCAGTAGTTTGACACATATTTTGTCCATACGTTCACCCCTTTTGCCTATTTATTTAACATTATATCGGATAATGATGCATGAGAAAACATATATAAATATATCTATATAAGTTGTAATAAATATATTACATCCGCTACGCCACGGGGACAGTTCCTCAGGCACATAAAAAACAAATGTGCCAGACGAACCGTCCCCATGACTCCGCCCCATGACTCCGCTATCTCACACAGAGTTGAAAAGAAAAGAACTGAACCCACTCATCATATAGGTACAGTTCTCATCATATTATTTATCATAAACCTTACATTTTAAATCTTCCGATAATCAGCTGCAGTTCTTGCGCCTGCTGAGATAAACTGTGGCTTAAGGCTGCAATCTCCTCCATGGAAGCCGTCTGTTCTTCTGTTGCAGCGGAAATACTTTGAATTTCCTCGGATACTACAACACTGGTTTTCTCCATCCGAGTGGTAGCCACAGTAACATTTTGTGCTTGCTCAGCAATCTGCTGAATAGCCTCGGTTATGGCCTGTATTTGCTGATTTGTCTGGCTTACCAAATCTGAAATTACTTGGAAGGTCTCTACAGTCATCTGCACAATCTCTTTCCCTTTTTTCACTTCCATCGTTCCTACTTCCATGGAAGAATTGGCATGCTCTATACTCTGCTGATTTTCAACAATCAATTCATTAATTTCTTCAGCTGCCTTCTGAGATTCCACCGCCAGCTTTCTTACTTCATCAGCTACCACTGCAAAGCCTTTCCCTTGTTCACCTGCCCGTGCCGCCTCTATAGAAGCATTTAATGCTAACAGGTTGGTTTGCTCTGCGATGGCTTTTATGGTATTGGTGATGTCATCCATTTTGTCAGAACTCTTTGTAATAAGATATAATGACTCCTGTACTTTTTTTGTGCTCCCTTCAATTTGATCCATTTGTACAATGATTTTATGGATATCCTCTTTTCCACTTTGAGACTGATGATATACCTTTCCGCTTAACCCATTGATCTCTTTTGCATTTTCAGAAACTCTAGCGATATTTCCAGATATTTCTTCTATGACAGATGCCGTATTTAATACCTCTTGTAATTGACTCTCAGCATTTCTTGAAACTTCTCCAGAGGAAATAGCAATATGCTCTGATGCTTTTGTCGATTCTTCGGAGGTTACTGTCAGTTCTTCCGACGCAGCTGCCACTTGTTCTGATGATTCCCCTACCGACTTAGCAAACTGTCGCAAATTATCTACAATAGATTGAAAAGCATTGGCAAATCGTCCAATTTCATCCTGTCGATGCAAATATTCCTTCGGTATATTACTTCGGATGTCAAGATTACCCACTTCTACAGCAAATTGTGCTGCCGTGATAATGGGCTTGGAAATGGAGCTGCTGATGAAGAAAGCTAATAGGGAACATATCCCTAAAGACCCTAGCAGTACCAGGGCAAATCCCTTCACCAGTCCCTTCATGTTCTCTCTAATTTCATCAACCGATACTGCAAAACCCACTTGCCATCCCGCTGATGCAATCGTTGAAGCAGCAATGTATTTCTCTTGAAGATCATAATCTTGGAAAGAAAAAACTTCTCCTTTTGCAGATTCAAGGGCTTTCGCAAATTTTCCTTCCATGACATCCTTGACGTTGATTAAACCGTCCGGTGTAGGCTGAAATGTCTCGTTGGGATGTACAACAAAATTGCCATCCCGATCCAACATGAATCCATAACCGCTCTTAAAGGGTTTTTCCTTTTGCAGTACTTCCAGAACACTTTTTACCTCAATGTCATTGCCCAGGACACCGATGATTTGTCCATCCTTAAGGATAGGTCTTGCAATGGTTATAATCATCTCACCTGTCGTAGCATCCACATAAGGTGCTGTATAAACCATACCCTTTTGCTGAACTGCCTGAACATACCAATCTCTTTGGGTACAGTCGTATGTATCCGGTGCCTCCCAGCCATCGCCGGAAACAAAACGTTTATCTGAAAAACCTAAATAAACGGCAATGCTGTAAGGATTTGACTTTGTCCTATTCTCCAAATAGCTGTATAAATAATCCTCATCGTAATTACCTTGATGTTGAATACTGTCAGCGATTTCATCCATGATCTTTCCTTGTGCTTCCATCCATCCGTTGATTTCTGCACCATATTTTGCAGAAGTCATAGCCAGCTTGTCCAAGGCTTCTTTCGTTACACTTTTATAGGCTATGTAATATCCTACAACTGATGAGAGTGCTAGACATAGTGTACATATAAAGCATACAGCTGCGATTATTTTTACCTTCATACTCTTCATGGGTATCTCCTTTCTCCATTTACATATCTACGGCTTTATTCCGACCCTATCATATTATCGGCATTATTGTATTTTTATTTACTTTTATAGAATATTTTATCATTTTTCGATATTTTTCGACTTTGTTTGAAACAGTACATTCCATAAAATAAAGAAAGGACTGATATGAAATTTCTGTCCTTTTTCTCATTTTTTACTAGTATATATTTGTATTATACGTCAAGGGCATTAATAAAGCAACATCTTTGCACATTTATGAAAACATAATCAAATGCATGTATATTTATGCACCGATAGCTTTTTATCATACTTTACAGGTGTCAATACACCTGATCGTACAAAAGAACCAGCCAGTAGACCAAACGCTTGCTAATGTCTATTTTTGATTATTTTTTTATTCTTTTCTTGTCTTTAAATAAAGATTTAATAATTGATCCAAAGCTTGGCTTAACTGAAGGATTTCAGGAGTCGTTATCCTGTCTATATTCCTATTCACCATCTCATTTAGACAATTTCTTGTGGTTTCAATATCCGTTTCAATTTTTTGTAACTCATTCATTAGTCTTGGCATGCGACCCTCCGTGGTTCATCATTTTTTTCATAATTTTACATTTTGGCAAATTATTTATACATTCTATTTTCACATGGAATTTCCTTCTGAAAAAATTAAGATATCTTAAAAAAATTTTCATGGCTTGCAATCATTGTAGAAATTATTATGAACTATCTAGGAATCACAGATAATCCCAATAATACGAAAACCTATGCACTTCTCCGCATAGGTTTTCGTACTTTAGTCAAATATGGTTTCATGACAGTCTTTTGCTCTCAACTTAAAACACATTTCAATCTGCTCTGTCGTATTCCTGCAAGTCGAAAGGGGTGGGAGCTGGTCTAGAGCAAAAAAACCCGATTCTGAAGTTTCAACATTATCTTCAAACTGTTCATCTACAAAATCACATTCCACCAGTATTTTATAAACGCCATAAGGGAAAGGCTGTGTAAAATGCTTTTTTCGATCCAGTATAGCCAGAACCCTTTTAGGTATAATATCGGCTCCGGCTTCTTCTTTGGCTTCTTTGACAAGATTTTCCCGAATGGATAGATCTGCATCAGCCCATCCTCCAGGCATGGACCACAATCCATCAATCTTTTCTCTCACCAGTAAGATCTTGTCTTCCTTAAAAATAGCTCCTCGAACATCGATTTTAGGTGTCTGATACCCCGTCTCATTGGCAAACAAATCTCTGATTTTGTCATGCTCCATGTCCGTGTAATGATGAAGAATATCAATGCTGATCTGACGGATTTGCTCAAATCGTTCGATATCATACTTGTTCTTAGAATACGTCAGTCCCGCTTGAGCAATCCCCTGTAGTTTTTTAGCATATTCCAGCCATTTAGGCTCCATGATTTGATCTGCCATGTTGTTCTCCTTTTTGATTCATCTTCTTTCATCAATTTCTTTATGATCTATGATAATATCTGAGGCACATGCCAATCTGTATTATCAATTACCAGATTGCTCTTTTCCTTTGGTTGGTACATGGATAAATATTTTTCTTGAACCGGAATGTATTTTTTATGATATCTTTCCAGAAATTCCACCCCATATTTAGGTACATCCCTTTGTTCTGCCCTTCGCAGCACCTCTGGAAAATCAATATGTAGAAAAATCCTGTAATCAAAGTACTGATCAATGGGAGCTCGATACAATAATACGCCTTCAACAATCACAATAGTACCACGATCTACATAATAATGCTTTTCATTGATATACGTATCTGTATCAAGATTGAGAAGGGTCAGCTCTTTATTCAGGTATCCCCCATGATGAATCGGGTGAAGAATTTCCTCCTCCAGCAGTTCCAAATTAAAAGCATGATTGAAATAGCCGTCAATTTCATTGTCTGCTTGACTCTTAACAGCCCTGCAGTTATGAAAATCATCTAGATGAATTAACGCCACGTGATATCCTTTACCTTTTAGATATTCGGACAGTGCTTGCGAAAAACTGGTTTTACCTGAGGTATCCACCCCATTTACGCCAATGATAAAAGGCTTTTGCAAATTCATCTGTGTAATTTCTCTTTCAATCTTCTCGAAAACTGTGTATCCTTTTTCCATGCTTCAACCCTCTTTACTGTTTTTCTAGTGGTCTGTTAAGTCTAAAAGTATTGATGAATTCGCGAGGATTTTTCCGCAAGGCAAGACGGAGGAGGTGCGCATATCGAAAATATGTAAGCCGACGACAACGCAGCATTGCAGAAAAAGACCACGAAGGCATTTATGTTTTTAGGCTTAACAGACCACTTAGTCTTAGTATATACAAAAAACTTTTTAACCTGTAATAATTCTAAGTTTTTGAGGGATGCTTTTTATTGTTAATGGGAAGGAAGGTCCCACTTCACCATCTATATCTGTAGCCACGTCAGCATCAGTTTCGACTGTTAACTCATTTGCTTGCAGGTAAACGACATTGGGATTATGAATATGCTCACCTTTTAGCACCTCAATGGCTAACTGCATGAATGCTGGTAGAGGACATTTTTTGAAAATCAAGACTTCAAACAGTCCATCACTGACGGATGCAAAGGGTGCTATCTTTTTGAACCCACCTGCAGATTTCCCATTTGTAACCAACATAAAATATATTTCTCCTGAAAAACAAAAGTCCTTATTATAGGCTTTGATACGAATAGGCTTAAATTTAGGTAGTTCTTCTATCCCTTTTAGATAATACGCCAATACACCCAGGTTATTTTTTAGATTTAACTTTGTCTTATGACTTACATCGATCAAAAATCCTAGACTCAGTATATTGATAAAGTACCTATCATTAACAAATCCTACATCTGAATATGTATAATTCTCTCTTAATAGTATTTCTGTCATTTCTTCAACAGAATTAGGTAAATTGAAATAGCTTGCATAGTCATTGGCCGTACCTACGGGAAAAATACCTACAGGTATTTCCTTGTTGTGCTTCATAAGGCAATTCACGACCTGATTCAGTGTACCATCTCCACCGGCAACTAGTATGGCTTTATACTCCTCCTGATTTAGTTGAGAAATCATCCTTTCCATATTTTCTCGATTGCCAGTTCTATAGGGTACAATCTGCATATTCTTTTCTTGAAACTTATGGATAATATAATCCAGATAGTTTATAAACGTTCCACTGCCTGACACTGGATTATATACTAAGCATACCTTCATGAACATCTTCCTTTCTACAGTAAACAATCTCATATCCAAGCAATTTAAACCCATTCACACATTTTTCTACATACTTATAATCACGATTCATCTTCCAGCTGCTTTTCCATTATAATATACTGAATTCCACCTTTTTCAAAGATGTTTTTTGTCTCTTCCAATCCAAACTTTTTATAATAGCCGGTTTTATTCTTTCTAGCATTGCACCATATTGTTTTTACATCCAATACTTTTGCTTCATTGATCACGTAATTTAGCAGCAGACTACCATAGCCTTTACCCTGCTCTTCGCGAAGAGTAGCAAATTTTCTAAACTGTGCCTGGTCACCATCGATAAAAAGCGAAAGGATGGATATCAATTTGTCGTCTTCATATAAACCATAATGAATACCTGCATCATCATCCTCTAGCTTTACATAACTTATATCTTTATCAGGCCACATGACCCTGTGCCTTATTTCCCATGTATCTTCCTTATTGATTCTTATAATCTTCATATTCTCACTCCATCATTCGATAATATCAATTCAAAATATGGCTCATCCTGCTGCGTATCCTCAAACCATTTTACGCCTTTATACTGGAATCCAACTTTTTCAAGTACATTGCGAGAAGCAGTATGGTTAGGGTCAACAGCAGCAACAATCTTATTCATCTGTAGACTCTTACGGACATATTCAATACATGCTTTAGCAGCTTCTGTAGCATAGCCTTTTCCCCAATAATCCTTTGCAAAATGATAAATCAGCTCTATTTCCCTATCATTAGGGGTAGGATTAAAGCCGCAAGCTCCAATGACTTCATTAATTTCTTTGAGAATAACTGCAAAAGGTGAGAATCCTTTTTCTCTTTGAAGATTACTATAGAATTCTATTGCTTTTAACCTGCTTTCCCTTGTTCCAACCCCACCACAGTATTTCATAACTTCTTCATTGCCCCAAAAACGGGTAACAGCATCTATGTCCTCAATTGTTAATACTCTAAGTAATAGTCTTGTCGTTTCAATATTTATCGTCATCGGAAGCCTCCTGTTTTATCCTTTAGAAACCTATATTCATACATATATTTAAATTGATATGTTATATTACAAGCTACATGATATGATCCCTTACGCTCTATAATATTTATCCAGCTCCCATTTCAATGGATTGGTTTCGATATATTCCAATATTTCCTGATATTCGGCCTCATTTCTAATGATATGCTCATAATAATTACGTTGCCATAAAATTAGTTTTTTAGATTTATTTAAATCATTGTATCTTTTATTGGTATACGATTTAAATTGACCAACAATCTTAGGTAGGGGCGGGTTTCCATGCCCGCCCGAGTGTAATTGTTTCAATATAACAATTAAATGAATGTGATTTGGCATAATAACATATTTATCTATTTTTACATGCGGATAATGGTTGTCAAAATATTCTATTGTTTTTACAATTTCTTTTCCTATCGTTGTTAATTCTGTTTGCGGGACGGCGTGGAAACCGTCCCCTACTATATTTGATAACAAATGCCCTCTATCATATGTACAAATCGTAATAAAATAATAGCCTGCTTGCGAATAATCATAATCCTTTAACCTTATCTGTTTTCTTTGAGGTAGATTGCCCATTTTATCACCCTATAATATGAATTTTATTACGCATCTGCTCTAAAATAAAGATTTATACAATAACGTAGGAGGCTCTTTCTTCACCATCCGTCCTTCCAAATTATATTTTTTAATGAAATCGAGTATTTCATTTTCCCGTGTTGCTGCTTCTTCAATGGTTCTTGCTTCTTTTTCGATCTCTAGTAATAATGGATACGCTAACGCTTTACAATACATTAATTTCAGGTGTAAATCTAAAGGTTTATATTCACCTGCCAGATTTCTACCTGTAAAATACATGAACTCATGATGACCTAATCTTTTCAATTCTTCCTTGACTTCAGCCGGACTATTCACACTCTTTTTCCTACCTAAAATATGGAGTATTCTGCTTCCTTCTATCCCATTCGTTATTTCTTCATTATACTCTTTACGTATATTAACGACTTCTCCAAGGTCTGGTTCTTTATAACCTAGTGTAATGATTCTTTGATTATTAGATTTTGCATCATTGATTCTTAGAATTATGTCTTTCTTATACAGATCTATGCCATAG
This sequence comes from Bacillota bacterium, assembly GCA_049324315.1. GTDB lineage: Bacteria > Bacillota > Clostridia > Peptostreptococcales > Thermotaleaceae > JBMOKU01. Next base: position 97,340 of record JBMOKU010000023.1, read on the forward strand.
TGGAATGTCTCCCATTCTACTTCTATATCAAGACAAGAATCAAGAAAAGGCAATGCTGTATATGCTTCTTCTTTATCCTTGAAATAAAACCTTGTTTCCACTTCATAGATAATTTCCATGTTATAATTCCCTCCGTCTCTAGCACCTCTCAAAAACAAGACTTACCACTCAATGGCTGTTTTGAGCTTTCTTGCAAACCGCTTACAATACTCAATATCCTTTAATCCCAGTTTTACTTTTGCATATGCATTCCCTTTATTCATTTCTCGAAAATCTCTTAGTATTTCCTGTGAGTCCGTCATCACATAGTCCTCTACTTTCTTTATGCCCATCCTATTTAATATCTTTGCAAAGCTGGGACCCACACCGTTTATTCTAATAAGATCAATTACTTGCAGAATATATTCCATTCGTTCTTCAGAAATGTTGGTATATAAAGCTACTTTTTTCCTTGATGCTTTCGTCCTGCAGCTTTCATATAACTCCTTTGTTGTATGGATTTCATTGCTTTGTAAATTTTTAATCTCCCATTCAGTTAAAATCCCAAGTTTGGCTAATGGAATGGGTTTTGAAACATAACTGTTTATTTCTCTATTTAAAATGACAAGATATTCATTTGTAACAGATAGTGCCTCTTGTAGTTCAGGATATTTCTTTTTGTTCTTAAGGGCCTGCTGTAATTGAGATAAGTTAAGAACCCCTCTTTTCTTAAGCCTTGTGATTACACCCGCCAGGCCGTCCAATAAGACCTTTCTTCCTGGTAATAAATCAATGGATTCCAGCAGTTGCTTAAATTCATCTAATGGTATGTCTTCAAGATCAATAGAATACATTTGTTTCCTCCTTTATTGAATCAAGCAGATGGTAATGACACATCTTCGGCCTGCCAAGCTCCCAATCCCATAGATGCAGACTGGAACCTTGGCAATTCTTCCACTCTTTGCATTTTGTACAGCTTCCACCCTTCATCCAATCTCTGTTTCTCATATTGGCATATTTCGTCTCCCATGCCTCTGAAAAAGATAAAGCGTCAATATGCCCTTGTGCCCAGTTCTTTGAAAGAGAAGGACATGCACTGTATGTACCGTCACAAAGCAGCCCGGCAATATTTATCCCTGCTCCACAATAGAAGAAGTCATCCCTTACTTCTTTTTCCCATGTGCGGCCCAAGTATCCTTCTTCACAATAATTGATATGGACACAATCACTCTGCTGTCTTTTTTCTTTTATAAAGCTGAACAGTTTCATAAGTAGATTGGGAGTCATTAATAATGCTTTGTCGTCCAGGGCTCGTCCCTTTGGAAAAATGGTAAAGAGTCTCCAGCTCTGAATACCGATGGCTTGTATAGTCTCGTAAAGCTCATTTAAATGATCTATGTTTCCCGGATAGACACATGTGATTGCTTCAACAGTGTCAAATTTCTCAGCTTCCACAAATAATTTCAATGCATTTATTGCCTTTTTATAGGAGTTTTCGTTTTTTCTCAGCCAATTATGCGTATGTGCATTTCCATCTAAGCTTACAGATACTGTTTTCATCCCTGCTGTGATGCATTTGCCGACAACTTTTTCATCAACCAGCATGCCATTTGTGACCATACCCCACGGGAATCCTAATTGATTAACATCATCAAGAATATCAAACAAATCTTTTCTGACTAAAGGCTCTCCACCAGTTACAGCAACCATGATATCTTGCGGTTTGTAGTTTTGTGCTATATCCGAAAATACTTCCAATACTTTTTCAGCAGGTAATTCTGGCAGCTTTTCATCTTTTGTGCAGTCTGAACCGCAATGTCTGCAGTTGAGATTACATTTTAGTGTAGCTTCCCAGAAAAAATAGTTAAGTTCATGGATCTGCGTCCTTATTTTCTTTGCTTGACGCCATCCCCATTGTTCAAATCTCTTTTTTGATTCGCCCAATTTTGTTCTATTAATCATTTTTCAACTCCATTTCAATGTTTATCTCACGATTTCTAAAGTCATCAACTTCGATGGTTTTTGAAGTGAATTCTCCACCATTCTCCTTTCCATCCACATCTTCCGCCTGTACCGTAATGCTATCTTTACCCATTAATTCATCATTGATAATTTCAAAGCTCCCATTCTTTGATGTCGCTACTTGATCATTTGTTTCCATAACCGTTATACGAATATTTTGTATCGGCTCGCCATCCTTTTGAATAACCTTACCGTTCATCGTATAGTAAGAGCGTGGTGGCGGACCATACATTCCGCAGCCAGTAAGTGAACTACTGGCAATAACTGCAGCGAAAAACCATAATAGATAGCCATACGCTTTTTTGATTTGTTTTGCCATAGTCTCATCCCCTTTAATATCTTTCATTCATACCTCAAACAAAATGATCAATTATTTATAGTAATCTACAACTACTCGTTCCTCTCTTATTTGCTTTATAAGCTCTCCCACTTCCAAGTGCTTTGGATGATTTTGATATTTTTCTAATGATTTCTCATCTTCAAATTCTGCGTATAATACTACATCAAAAGCTTGCTCTGACTCTAATACATTTATTCCTACTTCTATATTTATGATTTCTTCAATATCTGAATGTAAGGCTTCTAGTCTCTTTTTCATTTCCAATGCATTTTCTAGTTTTGTGTTTCCCAATGCTTTATCTTTCAATTTCCACATGACGACATGTTTTAACACAATCTTTTCCTCCCTCTGCTTCCAGCGTGACATATTACTGTAAATATATGTATATTATCCTTTAACTATTTCTACAGAAATAGTTAAATACCTCTCGATATCTCAAAAGGTATTTATTAAATCATTCAGTATTTAACATATACTAACGCTTTTCAGCGTTGTACTAAAAATCTTCTCGTTCTAACATCAAAATAATATTCTAAATCACAGGTACTGCTTTTACCACTTTCTTCGACAGTCACATTTATCATAACTTTTATCCGGCTATCTTGATTCAATTCCATATCATAATGATTTATCCCGTCAACCAATATAACTTCACTGCATTGTATATGCTTATTCTTTCTTACAGTACCGAATTCTAATTTCTTATTTATATCCTTGGTCAATTTATTAAATCTCACATCCTTGGCCGCTTCAATGGTAACATAATTAATCACGGCTTTACTGCCATTCTCCTTCTCTTTATATGCAGCCAATCTTAAAGAATAGGTAGGAAACTTTTCTTGATAGCTATGTTCAGGATTTTGTCTTGTATAGGGTGTAAATACGATTCCGTTCGTTTGGTATTGCGTCAGTAATGGGTCAGAAAAATTATAGCCTTTATGAAATTTATCTGTATCCTTATGAATCAATTCCATGCTCTTTGAAAAGCCACGGGACGTAAGCATTGTTAAAGCTGCTATGGCAAGTATTCCAATAACCACAACCATCATCGTAATCTTAAATGAATCCATAGGCAATCACCTCTTAACTTCTTTGTTTTTTTGATTTCTTTCGTTTTTAAAACCTGTAAGATAATAAGGCAGCATGTCTTTAATAAAGTGACCTATCCCTTTTTTTATAAATTCAATCCATCCAGCAATATCAAATAAATTTTCCGGTGGTTGGGCTGGCGTTACATAGTTATAGGTTGCTTTATATCTGGGATCTAGAATAGGTTCCAAAGTATCACCGTCAAAAACTGCTTCTCTTCCATCGGGATGAACAAACTTTAATTCTGGATTTCCAACTTTATTATCATGATAAATAGACATTTCCGTCGGCAGCTTCACCCATTCTGAATCCTTGGCGATTACCTCTTCATAGCTTACATGCATGCCATTTAATTCGTCCCTCTTCTCAAAATGAAACTCTGTGGCTTTTATATACGCTGCATTCATACGATCTGCTATTTTACCAAACCACGTGTACTTTCGTTCTGCCGATGGATAGTCACTGTCTCCATCTATCTTATTGGTTGTGCCTTCTTCATTATCTGTTTCACTGTTTTCTTCCGATTCTTCAACTGATATGGCTTCACTGGTTTGGGTATTAGGTGGAGCTTCTCCTGACACCCGCTCGTCACTTATATCCAGTTCTTCCTCTTCAATGGATACCTGTCCATCCTTCATACGAATCCCTCCTTCCGATGCTAAGATGTTATTTATGACTTAACTTACTATGCTTTTATGATTAAATCCTATTGTTACTTCTTCTATTATACTATAAGCTTGGTTGATCTGTAATGTTCCTTAGAGCTCATCACGATCATAACAATAAATTTATTTCTTCATGAAAAAAAAAAACGGGTTATCCCATGAACACAATCTTCTGGATATTCCCGTTTTCTTTATGACATTGTTTTCAATATACTTTGGTTTTCTTTTTCTATTAAAATATATCAACGCTTGCATGAAGTCTTTGTTATTCTTGGTAGATTACCAACCAAAGTCGCGAGTATCGTTAACGTATTTATCCAATATGTTTCTCATATAAAAACAGATAGAATCCGCTTTCCTTATCAGGCACTGTCTCTCCAACTTTTATATACCCCATTTTTTCATAAAAATGATGGTTCCGAAAGCTTAAGTAAGGTGTATCCAAAGTCCATTTCTTTGCATCCTTAAATTCATTTTCCAAAAATCTTATTGCTTTTTCTCCAATTCCTCTATTTTGATAGTCCTTATCTATGAAAATTCTACCGAGATGATAGTGCCCTTCGCCCTTATCAAATACTACGACGCCTCCAACAATTTTGTTCTCCGATAATATTTTGAAGTAGTATTCTTTATTTTCAATCAATGAAGTATGCCAATCCACACGATTGTATCCCATGGGTCCGCTACCATATTTAACTACATCTTCTTCAAATGCAGCCATTTGAATATCTTTTAATATAGAGACATCTTCATCTTCGACTCTTTCAAACCTAATCATTTGACACCTCCATGTTTTTCCTTAAAATCCATTCCTTTGCATAATCAACGCCTAGTCTTTGCCTAAAAAGCCTGGATTCAGCTGAGCCAACGAATCCTTTCATTACACCCTTTTCCTTTTCAAAATCCTTCCCTATATCTATAAATAATTCTGTTTCAAATTCTATATCCTCATATGACTTCCAAACTCGCTTTCCATCCTCAATGATAGGTGCACCAGCTTTAACCGGCTTTATATCTGGAACTCTATATTCGGATAAATGAAATGAGGTATTACTTCCATAATCTACACCTAGCAATAACACCCAGCCATCCAAATCATATATTCTAGCTAACGGAGACTTTTCTCCAAGTGAATAATCCAACGAATGATTTTGTGTAATGAATTCAGAATCTCTTCCCCAGGCCGAAAATGATACTGCCGGATGGCTACTTCTGACTACACCCTCAAAGCTTCTAAATGTTTCGGCAATAGTACCCATAAAACTTGAAGGTGTATGCTTTGGATCAAAAGCGGGCATCGTATCCCTTATGATTTGCCACCACACTTCAGGTACTGGCGGATTTCCCCAATAACACGGATCAGAGTACTCTCCTGAATGAGCTGGCATAACAATAGTACCTTTTGGCATAACCACATCCATTAATGCCTGAATGACTGCAACCGGTCCACCGCATACCCATCCTATAGCACTTAATGATGAATGAACAATAACTGTCATACCCTCAAACAATCCTAATTTCCGTAAATCATTGGCAAGACTTTCTCTTGTCCTTAGTACCGGTGTACTTTCTATTACTTCTTTCTGTCCCATGATTTTCACTCCTTGTTCATACATTTCATATAACAATCTAAGGGGCCATGTCGCCATAATATTATCTAATATACTGCTGTTGGATAGATTATCTGCTACCTTCTGGTATAACTTTATAAATTCTTCATATTAAATCCCAAAGCTTGATAAAAATGTTTCAACAGTCCTAATCAAATGTTATAATAAAAGAAATCCATAATGGAGGTATTGCCTAATGGAAGATAAAACGTTTGAATTGCTTACAAAATTTTATCATGAATTTGTTGAGTTTAAAAAAGACATAACTGAAAAAGTAAACAAGAACACGCTTGCATTGGAAGATGTACATAACAAAATAGAGATAATCACCGAAGTGCAAAAAAGTCATTATGAAGAGAATCAAAAACACCATCATGAGATCGTTGAATTATTGAGCGATCGCATGACTACTGTTGAAAAAGCTGTAAATAGCTCTAATATTAAAGCTCTTTAATATCGCATTTCGTTCTTTTATTTTTTATCCCTGATACATATTGTTTAGAATAATTTTCTTCCATGAGGATGGCACATAAATGGTATGAACATTTCTCTGTTATGTGCAGTTGCTATCACGTCAAATTTACTTTCAAATAATTGCCTTTTCATACACTACAATTTCTTTTTTGTCTTGGTTTATCGTAGATTTGACATATTCAAATCCATTCTTTTTCCAAAATTTATGTGCAGGTCCATTCTCTGCAATGACACCAATTCTAAATCTATCTACTCCTTTTTCCTTCATGATTCCATAGAATAGATTTAATACCTTATTGCCATATCCCTTTGACTGGTATTTCTTATCTATAAGTAAAAGGCCCAGCCAAGCGCATCCGTCACTTGGATTCTTAAGCAAGTATTCCAAAATTCCAATATACTCCATATTGTCTCTGATGAAAAACCTTTCAGCCCCCAGATTATTGGATTGTTTGATCTCTTCTAATATTTCCTTACTTGAAAAAAAGTCTTTGTCTTTTGAGATTTTATTAAAGAAAGTGTCAGAGTTAATAATTGATACTTCAATATCCAATAATTCACTTGATGTTCTTTCTAATCCCAGCATTTTGAAGTCTCCTCACGATTTTTATTGTCGTAATTGCAAACAATAACGATATTAAGAACTGCTAGCTATTTTATTCATTTCCAAATATTTCTTCAAAGTATTTACATGCATCGGATAAAATTGGTCCCAGTTCTCTTTTAAAAGATTTTCAAGTTCCCTCAGTGAGATCCATCGAAGAAATTTTGCTTCGTTTGAACTGGAAAGAAGGTCTCCTTCCACTCTACAAATGAACGCCTGAACCATTATTGGATATGTACCCTCGATATTTTGAGAGCTGGCAAAAGGAGTATAGCTCAATACCTTATAGCCATTAGATTCTATGATCATCGAATCTTTCTCCCCTTCAATCTCTACCACATCAAGTCCCGTTTCTTCTTTGATTTCTCTTCTTAGACAATCATATATATTCTCAAATTCTCTGATTTTACCTGCCGGTATTTCAATAAGGCCTTCTTCTAGAGGTGCATCCTCTTTGTAACGTTCTTGAACCAGTATATACTTTATACCTTCAGTAACCCGTTCAATAATACCTGCAGCACCAGGCTTCATAAATCGTTCCATACGGTCCTCCTTATATAACCTCACATGGTTTAAAGTTCATGCGGGCGGCTGTAGGCAGCCACCCCTACGGTACATAAAATTTATTTTATCATCAAAGATTTCCCATTAATCGATAAATAATTATAAGTACTCCGATCATAAAGATTGTGCCAAATATCATTTTATTATTTTTTGCCAGCCATCTGGGCAGAAATATGTCAAAGCCTATTTCATGATTATTTGTATATTTATAGCCTAAAATAGTAAGGGGACACTTTCCTTTAAAAATAAGCAAAATAATTCCTTCAAAAATTACTAAATCGATGGCTATCCATACATAGATGTCAATTTTATTAAATATTCCGGCATATAGAATAAAACAAATAATAAAAACATAAAAAACCCATATAATTGTGTGTGACAGTTTAATATAAAATAGTTTTTTGTTCATTTTCTTTTCCATTGGTTACCCCTTTATTTGAAATCTGATTATATCCAGCTTACCATAATTTTCTTCATACTGTAAATAATAGGTAATCAATATACGTAAAAATACCTCTCGACTATTCGAGAGGTATTCTGGCTATATCTTTCATGGTCTATAAAACAACCTTTGCTAAGATCGCTTGCTCTACACTTCCAACCTTGGATTCTAACGCTTCTACTTCTGCTGATACTTTTGCTACGAATTCTTGATCTTTGATAGAGCCTAGATTGATTTTTGTATTGTATAATGCTGAAAGTACTGCTGTTCTTGCCATCATGGCTGCTACGGCGCCATCGGTTACAGCATTTTTGTTGCCTTTTACGACAACTTTTTCGATGATTTCCATCATGCTGAATGCATCTTTTGCTACTTCCAGTGGTACGATGGCTGCTTTTTTTGTCGCTTCCTGGATGGCTTCTTTTCTAGCTGCCATTTCTTCATCTGTCGCTTTGGGTAATTTGAAGGCAGCCATGACTTCGTTGAATGCATCGGAGTCACGATCAATATCTGCTGCCAGTTTTGTTCTGAGTTTAGCTGCTGCTTCTGCAACTTCCTTCATTTCTGCTTCTACTTCTTCATAGTTTTTCTTTCCGATGGTTAGGTTTGCTACCATTTCAGTCAATGCCGCTGCGATACCACCGCTTAGTGCAGCTACACTTCCGCCCCCTGGTACCGGTGCACTGGACGCTGTTTGTTCAAGGAATTCTACAACACTCATGTTTGCTAACATTTCTTATTCCTCCCCTATTTACTTTTCTTCTTTATCAAATACCATCACGCCGTTTTTCACCACTTTTTCTACGGTGCTTACAGCGATATGATACGGAATATATTTGTAGGATGGGAACTCCAGGATGACGATGTCCCCCTGCTTACCTTTGTCAATACTGCCGATCTTGTCAGCTCTGCCTACTGCAGCAGCTCCATTGATGGTAATGGCCGTTACAGCCTCTTCAATGGTCATATTCATGTACAATGTGGACAGGGCAATCATCAGCGGGATTGATTCTGTAAAGCAGCTGCCCGGATTCATATCTGTGGCCAGTGCCACGGCACAGCCTTGATCAATCATATATCTGCCTCTGGCGTAATGCTCTCTTAGGCTAAAAGCCGTACAAGGAAGGAGGGTTGCAATCACCCCGGCCTTTGCCATATCCGCAATACCTTGATCAGATGCCTGCAGCAGGTGGTCTGCTGATACAGCACCTAATTCTGCCGCTAGCTCCGCACCGCCCAATTGAACGATCTCATCGGCATGCAGTTTCGCTTTCATACCCATTTCCTTTGCCTTTGTCAAAAGACGTCGGGACTGCTCCACGGAGAAAACATTTTTCTCACAGAAAATATCGCAGAATTCAGCAAGATTTTTCTCCACAACCGTCGGCAGTACTTTGTCGATGATAAAGTCGATAAATTCATCCTCTCTACCGCCCTTGTATTCCTTTGGTACGGCATGGGCGCCCAAGAAGGTTTTTACGATATCGATGGGATGTGTTTGATCCAGTTCTTTCATCACTTCCAGCTGCTTGATCTCTGTATCATAGTCTAGTCCATATCCACTCTTGCCTTCTACAGTGGTTACACCGAAGGAAAGCATGGAATTTAATCTCTTCTTGCCTACGCGATATAGTTCTTCCTTAGAAGCCTCCATGGTACCTTTTACGGAGTTGATGATCCCGCCGCCCCGCTCCATGATTTCCATGTAGCTGTCTCCACGGAGTCTCCAGGAAAACTCCTCTGCTCGATATCCGCCAAACACAAAATGAGTATGGGAATCGACGAAGCCCGGCAGCACAGCTTTGCCGGATGCGTCGATTACCTCATAATTGCTTTCATCATAATTTCTTAAAATCTCTTCTGTGACACCTACTGCTTTGATGATCCCGTCTTCGATGACAACCGCACCGTTGGGAATCACATGAAGTTCGGACATTTCTTTGCCCTTTTTGGCTTGATAGCCGCTGCAGGTCACCAGCTCTGCAGCATTTTTTATTAGCATATTCCCTTTATTCATAAGCCTACTCCTACTCCTACTCCATCAATCTGGATTCCAGCACTTGCTCCATGGAGAAATCTTCAACACCAAGATAATATACTGCTGTGTCAATCATTGCTTCCATGGGAATAAGACCGATGATCTCGCTGCCTACAATGGATACACCATAGCGCTTTGCTTCGATTCTGATCAGCTCAAATGCTCTGTATAATGCTGTTTTTGTGTAGTCCGTCATATTCATGGATACTTGTGTGATACCTCTGTCCTTCAATTCGATGCCAATAGCTTTGCAGTATCTTAGACCACCGTTGATAAATCTGACATTCTTCGCAATTTTATTGGCAATTTCAATGTTGTCTGTGTTCAAGTTAACATTGAAGGCCACCAGCGGCATTCTAGCGCCTACTGCTGTTACCCCGGCTGTAGGATGGATGTCTGCAGGACCATAATCCGGTGTCCACTCAGGCTGCTTCACTTTTTCAGCCATGCCTTCAAATTCGCCTTTTCTCACAGCTGCAAGGTTTTCTCTTTGCGGACTTGTGGCTGCTTTTTCGTATAAGAAGATTGGCAAATTGTATTTTTCAGACGCTTCTTGTGCCACTTCTTTTGCCAATTCAATGGCTTCTGTCATGCTTACATTCTTCACAGGAATAAATGGTACAACGTCTACAGCCCCCATTCTAGGATGCTGTCCTTGGTGCGTTGTCATATCGATGAGTTCAATAGCTACGCCCATAGCTTCCACAACGGCGTTTTTCACTGCCTGGGGTTCCCCTACAACGGTTACAACACAACGATTATGGTCTTCGTCTCTTTGATAGTCTAACAGCCTAACGCCTTCTTTTCCTCTAAAAGGATTTACGATTTTTTCAATTTTTTCTAGGTCTCTACCTTCACTGAAGTTTGGTACACACTCAATGATCTTCTTTACGTTGCTCATGTCCATTCATCCTTTCTCGTTCTTCCCTATCTATTTGTTTTCAAATACTTTGCTTACAAGATCTTTTATTAGTTCTTCTTTTGGAATATATGGTATTGTGATATGATCTGTCCCTTGATTATCTTGGTTGTATTCGATGCTGGTAGAAATGGAGTTTTCATTTCTCGCCCAAGCACGTCTTGCAACACCGCCCATTACGTCCCAAGGCATAGCCGTCTTAAGAATATTGTCTACTCTTTCGCTTCCGTCAAGGACCATACCGAAACCGCCGTTGATGGATTTACCGATACCAACACCGCCGCCATTGTGCAGTGCGATCAAGCTCATACCTCTGGCTGCATTTCCTGCAAAGCATTGGGTAGCCATATCTGCCATAACATTACTTCCATCCTTGATGTTAGATGTCTCTCTAAATGGAGAATCTGTACCGCTTACGTCATGATGATCCCTACCCAGCATGATCGGACCCACTTCACCATTACGGACCATTTCATTGAATTTAAGGGCAATTTTGGTTCTTCCCATGGCATCCTGATACAAGATTCTTGCTTGGGTTCCAACGACCAATTTATTCTTTTCAGCATCCCTGATCCATACATAGTTGTCTCGATCTTGTCCTCTTCTGTTCGGATCGATGCATTCCATAGCAGCTTTGTCTGTTTTCATCAAATCTTCATGCTTGCCGCTTAAGCACACCCATCGGAATGGACCGTATCCATAGTCAAACAATTCAGGTCCCATGATATCTTCAACATAGGATGGCCAGATGAACCCATCCTTTTCATCGTATCCATTTTTAGAGATTTCCATAACGCCTGCATCATAGACGGACTTCATGAAGGCATTACCATAGTCGAAGAAGTAGGTTCCTCGATCTACCAATGTTTTGATTTGTTGGAAATGATTTTTTAATGTATCATCAACCATTGATCTGAATTTCTCTCTGTCAGACTTTAGCATCTCTGTCCTTTGTTCAAAGGTCAAGCCTTGTGGGCAGTATCCGCCTTCATATACAGCATGGCAGGATGTCTGGTCTGACAATAGTGGGATATGAATGTTATTTTCTACTGCATATTCCAATAAATCTACAATGTTGCCGTGATAAGCGATGGAGATCGGTTCTTTCTTATCGATATATTCTTGTGCAGTAGCAAAAACTTCTTTTAGATCTGCTGATACTTTGCTTACCCAGCCTTGACTATATCTTGTTTGGATTCTTGAGTAGTCTACTTCTGCGACAATTCCTACACCATTGGCAATCTCGATGGCTTTAGGCTGGGCGCCGCTCATACCGCCAAGACCAGATGTTACGAATAAAACACCTCTCAGGTCTTGATCCTGTGGAATACCTAATATCTTTCTTCCGGCATTTAATATGGTATTAAAGGTCCCGTGGACGATTCCTTGTGGTCCGATATACATCCAGCCGCCGGCCGTCATCTGTCCATAGTTTGCCACACCCATTTGTTCTGCGATATCCCAATCCTTTGGATTATCGAACATCCCTACCATGAGGGCATTGGTAATAATGACTCTTGGTGCATCCGGTTTAGACTTGAACAATCCAAGTGGATGTCCTGATTCGATGACCAGTGTTTGCTCATTGGTCATGACTTCAAGATATTTTTTGATCAATTGATACTGCATCCAGTTTTGGCATACCTTTCCGGTTTCTCCGTAGGTGGTCAATTCATATGGATAAAGGGCAATGTCAAAACATAGGTTGTTATCGATCATAACCTGAAATGCTTTCCCTTCAATGCAGTTACCCTTGTATTCATCGATTGACTTGGCTTTTAAGTCTCCCTCAGGACGGAAACGGTATCCGTAAATTCTCCCTTTTGTTAATAGTTCTTCTAAAAATTCAGGTGCCAATTGCTCATGTAAATGTTCGGGGATGTAACGCAGTGCATTTTTCAATGCCGTTTCGGTCTGCGATTGTGTCAGCTTAAAGCCTCTGTCTGGTGCTCTTCTGATGCCCTCCATAAATTTGGGATAGGCTGGCAACACATCGTCGAGTTTGATTGTCATAGCTTGTGAAATATCTACGTTGCTAATCATGCGATCGCCTCCATTTATTATAGATAGTCAATTTTACATTTTATAGATTTACGTCTTAGTTTTACGGGACGGCACGGAGAGAGGCCACTGAAAAAGTACTTCATCGTCCAGGGCAACACATGGGGACAGGGCCCCAGTCCGGCAAAAAACACACCGGACAGCGTACCAGTCCCCAAGTCTTGCCCTTCCTGCTCAAATAACTTGAGTTTTT
>JBMOKU010000024.1:0-13748 GCA_049324315.1 Bacillota bacterium
GAAAAAACGTGTACTTATGCATGCTTATTCAGTATGCCCTTTTTTAGGTTGCTTGAAAACACCTTATCAAAATAATTGCTCACACATCAGATTATTTTTCCAAATTTTTTTAAGTTGACGACATTGAGCGTACCAGTCCCCAAGTCTTGCCCTTCCTGCTCAAATAACTTGAGTTTTTCAGTGGTGGACAGAGTCGTCCACCACTACGAGTGAAAATTGATTCTGTCTTATGAAGGTATATCTATATTCATTCACGCTTATAAGTCTGATCTTCCACCTAACTCCTTGTAACACATGTCCTATCATGCACATAATGTATAGTAGGCAAGAAAAAAGATAGTACATATATACAAAAGGAGGTGAAAATAATGGCTGACAAACAATGTGGTTTCGGAGGATTGTTTGGAGGAGGTGACAGCAGTTTGCTTTTCTTCTTCCTACTTCTCGTAATCCTTTTTTGCTCCCCATTTTTCTGTGGTGGTTACGGTTATTAGTCGATTTAAGGAATGGGATACGATCCCATTCCTTGTACATAAATATTTCCTCAATCTTCCATTTTCTATCTGGAACGGCAGAAAGATTTTAAAACTTGAAGGGCACAAAACAAACGCCTTGCATCGTTTATAGCAGGAAAAGGACAGGTGATATCCTCTTTACATAATATAAAAGGAGGTGAAATCAATGGCTGACAAACAATGGGGTGGATATGGATTATTTGGTAGCCAAACTGAATTACTGTTCTTCTTCTTACTGCTGGTAATATTGTTCTGCGGTCCTTACTTTTTGGGTTTCGGTTACTAATTGAAACAATTAAAGAATTGAGATTTCAAATCTCAATTCTTCATACATAGTAAATAAAAGTTTTTATAAGTTGTCATAAATATATTACATTCGCTACGCCACGGGGACAGTTCCTCAGGCACATAAAAAACATATGTGCCTGAGGAACTGTCCCCATGACTCCGCTAAATCAGCCAAAATTAAATATCTCCTGCAATAACCTAGATCAAGGTCTAGGTTATTGTTTTTTTTAATAACCTAAAACTTGTTTTTCGCTATGCCATGATTTCCCTCATCATATGCTCAGCAAAGTTTTTCGCCTTTCTTTCAATACCCGGTACTTCTATGATTGTACCTGGATCGTTGGCAGTGGCTGTTATGGCAAAATATGGAGGTAGTCGAAATCCCTTATTAATCGTCAAACCGCCGATCAACTGTTTTGCCACCGAATCACTTCCTGAATTTCCCGATACAATCACTGCAAAAATGGATTTATCATAGAGCCTGATCTTTCGATACAGCACGGTCATACGATTGATGACCGCCATAAGTTGGGCAGAAATCGCATCATTATAATTGGGGCAGATCCAAGCAATGGCATCTGCCTTCTCTATGGCAGGTAAGAGTTCCTGTACAATCGTTCCTCCGTAAAAGCACTCATTTTTCTTTCCAAAGTGTAAACAGGTGGTATAAGAGCATCCCTTACAATCTACAATGGTTCCATTGGCAACATGGAATTCCTCCAATACGCCATATCCATCCAAATGCTTGGCAATCATTTGCCACAATGCCAGGGTATTGGAGGTCTTTCTGGAACTGGCATGAAGGGCCAGTATCTTAGGCTTTTCAATCTTTACAGGATGATCTTTCACGAAGTTCCTTCCCAGCTTTTCTGACAATTCTCCGCAGATTTCTTGACGGGACAACGACAGCTGCTTTTGCCATGTTCCAAAATTCTCAAGATTTCCTGTGGCTTCTATCACAGGGTGTCCGGGAAATCTACACCCCAACTGGTTTGCCAAAAAGATAATATTCTGCGCCATACTTTTTGTATAAAACTCATTGGGACTGTGGATGAGAATGGCACCTTGGGAGCCCTGCAGGGCATCCACCCCTCTCTCCTGAAGCTTAGACAGCATTTGAAACAGAGGAATATTGTAGCCGGCTCCATTCAAGGCCACAGCAAACAAGAGTTTTTTATTCTTTACGTCCGGTATGGATAATGGATCTTCAATCATAACGGTTTCCGTATTTCCAACGGCCCTGCCTATCATCCCCTCCAATTGCCCGGATATCTCCCCGGGTTTGATCACATACAGCTTATTCATATGATATCCGCCAAACTTTGATATGTGTGCTCCAACCGCTTACGTAAATCATCGGGAATATCGACCCGTTCCACTTCCGTACCGACGTCTAAGAGTCTATTTTTCGCACCCATATAGACACCACCCATATAAGTAGCACTATAGTGCCATTTTCCTTTTATGGTGGCAATTAAGGATAAGGCACCGGAGGATAAAGCTGGCGCAATGTATGGTTTAAAGCCTGTGGCTCTGATCTCCAAATTGGCATTTCTGGCTTTTTCCGTCAGAAGTTGTGATCGTTCATCATTATATCGAACAATGCTGTCTGCTATAATTAAATCCTTTCCGTGGGGTCCAAATGCCCGGCCTTCCTGGATATAATGGGCTGTCTCAAGACTTTGCCCGGCATAATACGCTGCCCTGGCATGCATGACACCCAGTCCATATCCCCGGACTTGTTCAGGCGCTAACCCTGCGTAATCCATTTTTCCGGTATCTTTGTCTTTATTGCTGGCAAGATACACATATTTGCACAGTAAATCCACCGGATCAGATACCACGGCAAATATCCCCTGAAAGTTTGCTTTCCTGGCCATCTCTGCATAATGTTCCAAAAGCTGGCAATTCCCTTCAAATTGGATCATCCGTACATCCTTCACTGCCTCGCCTACCGGTGGTACCCCTTTGCTGGCACAGAAAACAAACATATGGCAATCAAACAACTGATCTTCTTCAATGCCAATCACTGATGGATAAGACTGCTCTTCAAAGGTTGAAAGAATTTGATTTGCTTCGAAAGCCCACCTTTTGATTTTTTCTTCACTTCGATCATAGATTCCAATGGTTTCAATGCAGTCGCCACCCAGCAGACGCAATCCTGTAATCAATGTGCCGCCTACGTCCCCCATTCCTAACACATGGACCCTCCATTTTGGAGGAAAAGTCATCCTTAGAACCTCTTTCCAGTTGGGAAAGCTTCGATTGACACCCATTACTTTTCTGTCCTTGATCTTTTGAATAAGCCATTGTGGAAGATCATAATCAGCGACTGTCGGACTTTGTAACAAGTTTAACCCTTCTTCTTCCAACCCTAATAGTGATGGATCACTGATACAAAAGCTTCTCCGAGACTTTTCCACCGGGCGCTCGAAAACCATATATACTTTATCACTGCCTTCAGCAGCCTCTTGCTCTTCTATTTGGGTTAGATCATCGCAGCTTTCTTTTGAACATAATATCTGATCTTGATATCGATAATAATACAATTGTTATTCCCTCCTTGAATCGAAGCAAACCCGTTTTAACCTTTTAAGATGCTCCATGTCATTTTCCAGATAATGAAGTGGGCTTAAATTTACATCCATAGAGATATTTCTACCATGATCCGGGTATCTGGGGGAGACAAAAACTTCTCCCAGTTGACCCATGGTAAAGTTTCTTTCATGCATTTCCTGATATTCCTCTTCAATGGTCGATAGGATATCGATGGCATTCATCATGCTTACATAGGATAAATTGTAGATAGCCCCCTTGGATGTCCCTTTGATGAAAGCCGGATACATATAAGGCATAATCAAATTGACCGAGGGAATCAGATTTCGTTCCGGGTATTCTCCTCTCCACAGGGTATCTCCACCAATATAAGGATACAGTAAGCTTTCATTAAACCACAGCTTCAGTCGAGGAATAAAGTAAGCACAATCGACTTCTCTCTGCTGCATATCCATCAGCTCTTTACCACGATCCGACAGGATACCCACGATAACCTTTTTCACCTGGACACCTTCGCGGTTCAGCAGAGGATCCAGCGTCCTCAACCTATACCCCTTCACCAAAATATCATCAACCAAAATCAGCGGTCTATTGAAGGCAGCAATAACCTTTACCTGGTTTTCCAAATCGAGATAGTAAGGATATGCCCCAGTTTTGTAGTTATTCATATCCGGTGTAAACAGTCTGTCTATATGAAGGGATTTGGTCACCGTATTGGGTATGGTGCACCCGTTCAAAATGGTTCCATAGGGAACACACATACCTGGCCCCAACACCCGTGGTGTCAATGGCTCAGTAGACACTTCATTCTCTTCACAAATTTTATGAATCAGGTTTTCATACATCATCGACCGGCTAAAGGACAGCACAAGATGACCGGGGTAAAACTTGGTTATGGCTTCTTGAAGTCTTTTTCTGGAGCGATAGATGGCTTCACCGACCCTTGGACTGCTGGCAAATGGCTCCTTGATGACCGATTTAATATCCAAGCTTAATGTACAGGGTGTCGTCATATTTACGGTATAAACAGGATTGTTTTGCTCACCATAATCTAATCGTTGGAAGCCTTGGAGTCGTAAAACCTCTTCAACTTTTTCAGGTACGTATTCGTTGATGGTATTATAGTAAACCGCATAACTGTAGTCTTTTGCAATACAGAATGCTAAGGTTTCTGTCAAAATTACCTGCTCCAGATTATGAAATATAGGGCTTTCTTCCACAAAGACTCCGTCTAATACCAAAATCCTTCCCACAGAATTTTCCCGGACATAGTTGGATATCCTCTCATTTTTCAGTTCTTGGAACAATGTGCTGGACCGAATCCAGTGGAAGGCAGAAAATCCTAAAATTTTCCCATCTTGATTAATACTGCGTATCAGCAGCAAACGGGGATTTAACTTGTTCGCAAACTCACACAGCTTAAGATATGCTTCTTCAGGGTTTTGAAAGAATTGCTTTGCCAATACCATCAACAATTCATCCGGGATAGGATCGTAAACAATTTCAATCGTCACAGACTTGGTTTGAAGCAGCGTCTTATATTGCGGTTCCCTTCTATATAAACCCCTATCCAAGATATATTTCTGCGCTAGCGGATCAATCAGTTTTGAGATATCTCTATTTTGGTCAATGTAATTTCTGATCTGCGTTGAACTGATGTCTTCATATCTGGGTGCTAAGGTCAATCTTACAACGTTGCCTTCGATACGTTTGACGGCTTCATCCAATAGCTGCATGTCTTTCTGGGGGGTACCGTCGCTGGCTCTCTCAAAAATAATATGGGAAAAGGAGTGAATGGTATTCTCCCCTTGAGCCACTTTATATGCCGATGCATTTACAACCACATCACTGCCCACCACAACATGAACATCCGACTCGGGGAATTTTTCTTTCAGCATCCGCAGATCCCCTTGATTGGCAATGTTGACAGGTAAATCCTTAGGAAACATGTAAATTTCCAATTCATCAGCGATGGACATCTTAATGATATTTCTCCGTATTAAGTTAGGCTGCGTCTTCTTGGACCAAGAAAATTCATCGACGGCCAAGTAGACTTCGAACCCAAGATTCCGTATTTCCCTGGCAATTTCTTTGTGGCTAAGGGAGAATGGATCAAAGGTTCCCGGGAAAAATGCAATTCGCTCCGGTATCTTTATGTCAATTTTTCCCCTATAGAATTTGCAATCTGAAATAAAGCGATAAATATGATTCAGACCCGCCGCATTATTTAGGAAAATCAACTCTTTATCTTCAATAGTATCTACTAAAAGTGTCAGTACTTTCTTTGATACCAATCGGAAAATATAGTTTTTCTGCTCTAAATCCAATTTCTTCGAACCAAAAACATCTTTTCCCATGACACTAAAAGCTATCTGTTTTATCTGCTGGTTATAATGGACAAGGCCGTTCAGAATAATACCCAACATCCTGCAAAATCTAAGGTCATAGGTTCTTTCATCTTCCTTGTATAGCGCTTTATAATCTGCATAGTTCTCAATGGCTACGCCGATGGTTCTAATGATTAGGGCGTTTGTTAGTGTATTGGACTGCTTGTTTTTAACAATAAAATCATCAATCAGCTCATCCAGTTCTACCGGCTGCAAATGAAGCATCCATCTTCCGAAATAATCCGGTATATACTTCGTAAACTGATAGCCCTCAATCTCCAAAGCTCTTAATAACTCAACAGCAATATCATTACGCTGTTCCATGGTAAGATAGGGTGCAATGGCAACCAAGGCTTCACCTGCCCGATTCCTTACGCTTTCACTGGCGCTAACCTTTAGAAGGTTGCAAAAGTGCATGGCCGCATGTATCCCCTGATTGGAAGGTGCTTCCTTCACATGCTCTAAAATAACATCCACCTGGATTTTTTTGATCGACCAATTGGTCGCCGTCTTCAGGTTGCTTAAAAATAAATCTGACACCTTATAGGAAGACTTTTCTTGGAAATCTCGCAGCGCAGGAATATCCTCCGTTTTTATGCCCAAGGCTTTAATAATCTTCATGGTAAGGAAGCTCTCTGCCGACAGCTTTGGTTCTGTTTCCTTCCTTTGAATAATCTTTTGCAGTCTATTCAGCGCATTCTCCTTATCCTTTACCTCCCCCAGCAAATGATAAATGGCTTCCAGTACAGATAATCGCACATCATCATTCTCTACATCCACCAGTTTTTCCAAATAATCACATAAGGTTGCTGCAATCTCACCATCACTGTCAGACACAGGAATATACTTGATGGTTTCCAGCATATATAGCCTGGTTTCTGTCCCTTGCTTCTGTGGATTTGCATAGTATTTCGAAAGAATGGAGATATACTCACTGACTTGACCTTTCCTGCAGCGCTCAAATAATGCAGCAATCATATGCGTCATATTGTATCCAATCCAGCTTCTATGAATGGGAATAAACTTGATATCAGGATAAATCATCAGTTTTAAATACTTATCCAGCAATTCCGTACTTAGTACATCAGAAAAATCCAGTTTTTCACTCTGGGGTACTTCCTTGCGATATTCTTCATCAAACATGGCAATTAATATACCGATTAATTCCGCACATTGTCTTCGTATATCATCTTCCGGATGGATTAAAAGATCATATAAGAAATTAATGGTAATCATTTTCTGTTTTTGTGTCATATAGGTAGAGTATTCTTCAAATACATTTAAATATCGCCGAAGGTTATTGGTCTCGGATTCACTGCGGGCAATTTCCAGAATAGCATTCAAAGAACTCTCATCCCGCAGCCGGTGCATCAGTCTAATATTATGATTAATTGCTAGATATTTTAAATTTTCAACAATTTCTTCTCCTTGCATTAAAGAAAAATGCTTTTCAGGGATAGATAGAACCTTATTGTCCTTACGATCAGGATCAAGACGTATTCCCATGTCCATCAAGTAATCTTCAAAATCCTTTAGTTTCCCGTATACTCTCCGATACCTGCGTTCTTTAGCTTCATCCACATTGTCTAATTTATCAAGGATTACATCAAAGGATTCTTTTAAGCTGTATATATACATATTGGTTCCATTTTCCCTTTTGTCCCTTGCCTTCACACGGAAGTCACAATAGATAAGGATAAGGGATTCCAACGACAGATTTTCCAGTTCCAAATCCCAAGTGGAATGGTTGATGGCAATATTACGAATATAGTTGATATCATGCTTTTTAAACCATTGATCCGAATAATAATAGTGAAGGTATGGGACTCGTTTAGCATCTGTGCCTTTGCAGCCATATTTACCGATATCATGTCCCGCAGCAGCTCCGGATACACGGCCTAGATCGATGGGAAGACCTATTGCTTTCAACTGACGACCGATGTGTAAAGCCAAATAATGGACACCACTAATATGATCTAATGTAGTATATCCCTTTACTTCCTGATTCAGCTTCATCATTTCATAGATGTATTCGTCATAAAATGCTTTTTTGAATGTAAGATATTCCCATGGGTTCTCTAATTCCTTTTCTTCCTCTTCCGTCAACAGATAAAGAGGATAGATGCTTTGCCATGTCCGGTCATCAGACTGTTTTTGAAATTCCGACACAATTCGCAGAACCTTTAAATAGAGTTCACAGGCATGATTCAATGACGGTAATAATTTAATTTCAATGGCCTCAGGAAAGGATTTGCTCAGTGTGTACTGAAAAATATATTCAAGCCAATTATCAGGCCCATCATCTCCAGCCATATCATTCAACATATTCTTGCACAGCTTCAGAACGCGGCTGCAGCTGTAATCCTTATCCTCTACGATGGTACTGACACATCCGTGAAAATAGATATCATGAATGTGGCTTTTAATAAATTTCTGATGTATGGATAAGCGGTTAAGAAAATCTTTATCCAGTAGGGCATCTACAATTTCATTATACATTTTATCCGTCAATAGGCTGTACATCTTCATCGCTCCTTAGTGAGTTGGTTATCTACATCTTATCAGATATGAGCGGCTTAATAAATATGGAAATGAAAACAATTACCGGATAAGTTGTCTATACATCCGCTTCGCCATGGGGACAGTTCCATCGTTTTCCCTTCGGTCCTTCGCTACGCTTCGGAAACGCTCGAACCGTCCCCATGACTCCGCTTACATAATCTTTTTGACGATCAACCTTTTGACATAGAAAAAGAGCTTCCATTGAGCTCTTTTTAAGACTTAATTTGCTGAACAACGATCTCTGATTCGTGATAAGCTTCAAACAGTTGCTGTTCCGGTGTTGCATAGGGTTTTAACCACTCACGTTTTGCAACTAACTCTGTAAGAATACCGTGACTCAATACCATTTGTGTCAGTGCATTGGTATAAAGTGACCTCAGCTCCGGTGTCACGCTTTCCAGCGCTGCCGCCAGATAAGCCATACAGGCCCCCTTAGAAGCCATCATCATATCGTTGGCAATATCCCGATCGTTCATTCTGTTACCTGTCAATGTGTTCAATAAATTCGCCATCTAATGCACCCCTTTTATATCAATGACTTGATTCTCATTAATAAATTGCCGCAACCCTTTGATTCTTACCTCACTGTCTAAAATGCCGGCCTCTGCCAGTCTTTTCAGCTCTTTATCATCGATAAACCCCTGTATATTCTTCATCTGCTTAATTGCATCAGCCTCCATTTGCAGTATCTTCACCAGTGATAACTTTTCATCTTCCGACAATACGCGCATTTGGTAACCTCCTTTTTCATGTATCAGGTATAGTATTATTTAAATGCAAACATATTATTCTTCGACAGCATATAAACTCATTTCAATCAAAAAAGATAACCTCAAACAACAGGTTACCTTTTATTATTCTTATAAAAAATGTCTTTTCAACCTAAAAATCTTTTCTTTTCTTTCAACAATTTCTCAATAAACTGAGGCTGCTGTGGTTTACTGAATAAATATCCCTGGCCGATGTCACATTGATGTTCCGCCAAAAATTGAAGCTGATCTGTAGTTTCAACACCCTCAGCCACAACAAGCATTTTCATGTTATGGGCCAGTTGAATAACAGACTTTGCAATGGCTGCTTCACTGGATTTTTCCGCAATTTCTTTAACAAATGACTTATCCATTTTCAGAATATCAATGGGCAGAGTTTTCAAGTAGTTTAATGAAGAATATCCAATTCCAAAATCATCTAGAGATATTTTGATGCCCATTTCCTTTAGTTTCGTCAACTGCACAATTGCAGTATCCAAATCATCCATGATTGTACTTTCCGTAATCTCTAAATCGATCCATTTGCTCTCAACACCAGTATCCTGTAAAATTTTTCCTATTGATTCTGCAAAATTGCCATGCTGCAGTTGTATGAGAGACAGATTTACTGCAATATGTATTGGGGGCAAACCTTGATTTACCCATTCAACATGCTGCTTGCACGCCTCTTTAAATACCCACTCACCAATGGGTACGATCAAACCCATGTCTTCTGCCAGCGGTATAAAATCCATAGGTGAGATAAATCCCTTTTTCGGATGAATCCAACGAATCAATGCTTCTACCCCCGAAATCTTCCCTGTCTTGAGATCAATCTGTGGCTGATAGAACAAGATAAACTCTTCATTCCGAACAGCTTGTCTTAAGCTGTTTTCCATGTCCAATTGGTATAACGCTTTGTCATTTAGCTGCTGTGTATAGAATTCAAATCTGTTTCTGCCTTTTTCCTTCGCTGAAAACATAGCTGCATCCACGTTTTTTAGCAGTGTTTGTCCATTCAGCCCATCATCTGGATAGATGGTTATACCAACACTGGCTGAGACATGAAACTCACGTTCATTCAATATCCATGGTTTCTGCAGCACGTCCATAATCCGTTCTACCTCTGAAACCACTTCTTTTCTATTCGCAACGCTGGGAATAAATAATGCAAACTCATCTCCACCCATACGGGCAAAGACATTTTCATCTTTAAGCTGTGCTGATAACACGGAAGCCGCGTTCTTTAGAAGTCTATCACCAAAGCAGTGACCCAAACTGTCATTGATTTTTTTAAAATTATCTAAGTCAAAGTAGATTAATGCCAGTTTCTCATTTCTTTCTTTCGCATGATGTAACGCGTTTTTCAGTTCGTTTTCAAATAAAGCTCTGTTCGGCAGTCCTGTCAGTCCATCATAATAGGCTAACGTATATATTTTCTTCTCAGTCTTCTTCGTTTTTTCCATAATATTTTCAATGGTTTTCATTTTCTTTCTAATCAGCAAGTAGAATAATGCTGCCGTGACAAAGACATAGAACCATCCTTTAAATGTCTGCATTTCCTTAAAAACTTCTTTGTCCGCAGTCAAGGTATCTAATATTTCATCTGAAAGCACAATCCATAAGCCGCCGAATATGCCATACACGAAGGTGATTTTTAAGGATTCATAATTGAAATCTATTTTTACATCCCATGAAAAGTTTTCACTTGGATTTTTTCCTGTTTTATTTTCACAACTGCTTTCTGCTTTTTCATCTGTCATCGTACGCCACCCCCCTTTCACTGCTGCCGAGACAGCAGTTCCATCCCATCGGCTTCTAACAGTTTTTTAATGTATACCCATTATATGGAGACACTATCAAGTACGATGGAATAAATCATTCTAAAAATGAACGGGTACGTCTACCCTTCGAAAAAAGTCCTACGTTTTATCATATCGGCATAAGGGTCACAAAGATTTATCATCCCTGTTCCCAGTAAAATATGGATAATGGGTTGGGGGCCTGTTCTGTCAGTGCTTTCATAGATTCCCTTTACTTTACTGATTATTTTCTTCCAAATCAAACATTTCTTTCCTACCTTCATTTAATGATTGTCTTGTAGACTTTGAATCAATTCTGATAGCCTCTTTAAACCTTTGTCCAAATCTTCTAAAGAGGCGTAGGCATAGGATATACGTAAGAATTGATTATGAGAAAAATCATAGATATTTCCGGGATTGATAAGGATTCCTTCCTTCCATGCTTCAGTAAAAAGCTTGTTTTGTGCTATCTGCGACTTAAGCTTCACCCAAATGTAGAATCCTCCTTTAGGTGCATTCCATACTGCAATGTCTGAAAAATACGTTTCCAATCCTTTCAATGCCACAGCCCTACGAATCTTTAACTGCCCTCTTATATCCACCAGATGCTGCTCATACATGCCACTGGAAATCCATTCCGTAGCTGCCCATTGTGATAAGGAACTGGAACCATAGTCTGTCTGCATTTTTATATCTCCCAATCGTTCAATCACCGGCTCAGGGCCGATGAGCCATCCGATACGCAACCCAGGAGCCAATGATTTAGACAGACTTCCGAGATATAGAACCATACCGTTATGATCCATAACTTTTAAAGAGCTGAGGGGCTCTTCATCCATCCAAAGCTCCCGGTATACATCGTCTTCAATGATGGGCAGCCTTTCCCTCTCACATAAGGCTAAAACCTCTTTTCTTCTATGCATCGACATAACCGTTCCGGTAGGATTATGAAAGGATGGTATGGTATACAATAACGCGGTTCCTCTATGATGAAAATTTTTCATGATCTCCTTAGGAAGTATACCCTCATTGTCCATGGCAGCGCCCACCAACCGCATGCCCGCTGACTGGAAGACATGAAGAGACTTTAAATAAGAAGGTTTCTCCAAATATACAGTTGAACCGGGATGGAGAATACCCATGGCGATCAATTGCAGAGCTTGCAGGGCGCCTGACACAATCAGCACAGAGGAGGGCGCTGCCTGTATACCATATTTTTTCACATGATCGCAGATACATTGCCGCAGTTCAAGCATCCCCAACGGCTCTTCGTAACCCAAGGCATGTATTTTTTCCGATATCCGGTTAAGCACAGTTTTCATCGTGGATGCAGGGTATAGTTCCGGTGAAAGCTCTCCAGTACCCAAACGGATGATGTCAGGTGCATATTCTAACCTATTGATTACTTGAATCGTTGGATGATTCGGCTGGTGTATGCCTCCTTCAATGTACTTTTGCCAGTTTGGCGGCGGCGAGGAGGTCAACAAAGACCAGGTATTATTCACAATCCTGGTTCCATTCCCGCCTTTTCCTTCCAAAAGTCCCTCTGCCTTCAATTCCTCCAATGCCTCGATGACCGTACTCCGATTCACATCAAAGAGCTTCGCCATTTCCCTTTGAGGCGGAAGTTTTGTACCTACCGTCCAATCCCCATTGGCAATTTTCTGTTTGATATAGGTAACAATCTGCCGATACAAAGGTATATTACTGATCTTATCCGGTTTCCAATCAATCGTTATCATATTCTCACTCCGTTACTTTCATCACACGTTTTAATATCTCAATACCTTCTTGATAATGATCTGGCGCCTGTTTTGCGGCCCAGCTGCATATATATAATCCAATATATAATTGATAAAATTCCTTTTTCTTTTGATATCCTTCCTCTATGGGACAAATGGTTTGATATCCTTTTATAAAAGCGGCTTCATAATCCTTATCCTTACAACACAAGATGTTCCGTATATACACCAGGTCTCGATCTTTATCTGAAGGCATGCTCTGCTCAAAGTCAATAACAGCTGCCAGTCTCCATCCAGCCTCTAGCCTTGTAACCAACACGTTTCTCTCGCTGAAATCATTATGACATAAATGGGCTGTCTTCACTTCCGTCAGCAGGTGATAGTCTTGTTTTAGTTTTTTGACAGCAGCTTTCAGCAGTTCTTTCTCCTTCAATTCCTGCTTGTTAATCTCATCAAATACGGTTTGCATATGGGCAGTAAAATAGGTCTCATAATCTTTGATGTTTTCCACACTACTTCCTATTTCATTCCAATTGCCAAAAAAATCGAAAGCTTTATACTGATGGATTTTTCCTAATTCTCTTCCCATTTCCTCATAAATAATTCTTTTATCTTCTTCACTGACCTGTTCTTCAACCTGATCAAAGGCTTTTCCATCAAGATATTCTATCATAAGCCACTCTGTATCATTATCCAAGATGCCGCAGCCTAACAGTTTAGGGCATTTTACATCAGAATGCTCCAACAACTTTAAAGCGGCAACCTCGCGATTCCAGCGATTTTTTTTCATATACAGCTTAAAAATTGCTTGAAATCCCTGATCATCAAATATATGATAGACAAAATGCCTTTCCAGATGATGATTACCAACAGGATGGAGATATACTTTTTTATGTACAACAGATTGTATAATCTGACAGATATGTCTTTCATCAACTTTCATCTTGTTAAACCTGATTTCTAAAATCATAACAAATAGTAACATTTACTATTTAATATTATTTTTCACACTACGGACTAAATAGTGCGGTGGTGTCACAGGATTCAACCACTAGGATATAAACTCACGTTTATAAATTCTGTATGATTTCTCAAGCCTTAATAACATATAGTCATTAAGTACAGCAGAATTAGGAGTGTTACTCCT
>JBMOKU010000025.1:0-105889 GCA_049324315.1 Bacillota bacterium
GGTTGCTGAAACTAGCTGCATGACACAAAGCTGTAGGAAGAAGAATGTCGGAAAGCCGTGTGCGGGAGAATCGCATGCACGGTTTGATGAGGGGCGAATGAAAATTTTTCATTCGCCTACTCTATAGAAAGGATTAATTTTCTTCAGGAAGGGTAATAATCTAACTGTTATGGCATATATTTTTTTATTATCAAAAGCAAATAGGAATCACTTGCATTTAGAATGTAATTGTGTTATATTTAAATATAAATAAATGTTATTTTTTAACATTTATTTTTCCCTCATAAGCGGGCATCAGAAAAAATCAAGACTACCGAAAAACTCAAGTTATTTAATCAGAAGAGGCAAGACTTGGGGACTGGTCCACTGTCCGGTGTGTTTTTTACCGGACTGGGGCCCTGTCCCCATGTGTTGCCTGGCGATGACTTGCTTTTTCAGCAGTCTCGAGAAAATCTGCTGTCCGTTTACCCTAAAAGAGGTAGGTAGAAAGGAGTAGGAATATGAGATCAAAGAGGATCAGAATTGTATGTATTCTAATGACACTTATGCTTCTAGTGGCTGCAGGTTGTTCAAAAGAAACAAACCAACGACCTCAGAGTCAAACGGAAGAAAAGAGACTGATTGTTTATACAACGATCTATCCAATGTATGACTTTGCACAAAAAATTGGTGGAGATAAGGTTGATGTAAGGCTTATGATTCCGCCAGGCGCAGAACCCCATGACTGGGAACCCACTGCAAAGCTTATGGCAGCGTTGGAAGAAGCAGATGTATTAATTTATAATGGGGTAGAAATTGAACCATGGATTGACAAGGTACTAGGTTCGCTAAGCAACAAAAATATAGTAATTGTAGAAGCTTCAGAAGATATTGAACTGATAAAATTCGAAGAACATGCTCATGAGGATAACGAAGAAGAGCAATTGGCGGAGGAAGAGGATGATCATGGTGAATATGACCCTCACGTATGGCTAGACCCGACGAACGCTGCCAAGGAAGCCGAGAATATTATGAATGCTTTCATAAAAGCGGATGAAGACAACAAAGAACTGTACGAAGCTAATTACCAGGCATTCAAAGAAAAAATAGCTGCATTAGACCAGAAATATCAGCAGGAATTACGTGATGTAAAGCGAAAAGAAATCGTAGTTGCCCATGCGGCTTTCGGTTATTTAACCCATAAATATGGGTTAGAACAAATTAGTATCAACGGCTTATCACCTCAGGAAGAACCTAGTGCTGCTAAGCTGGCAGAGATAGCAGAAGAAGTAAAGGAACATGAGATAAAATATATCTTTTTCGAAACCCTGACCAGTCCTAAACTTTCTCAAGTACTGGCTGAAGAGACAGGGGCGAAGACAGCGGTTCTAAACCCGATTGACGGGTTGACGGAAGAAGAAATGAAGGCAGGAAAAGACTACTTTGCGGTTATGGAAGAGAATTTACATACATTGAAAACAGCATTAGGAGAGTAATCATGGAAAAAGTAGTAGAAATAAAGGATTTATCCTTTGGATACGATCAAAATATAGTATTGGAAGATATCAGTTTATATATCTATCGGGGGGATTATCTAGGCATTGTAGGTCCAAACGGTGCAGCGAAAAGTACGCTGATTAAACTGATACTGAATATTCTTCAGCCTACGAAAGGAAGTATTGAACTGTTTGGACAGGAGATAAAATCGTTTAAAGACTGGGGAAAGATTGGATATGTTTCTCAAAAAGCCACATCATTTAATACTGGTTTTCCTGCAACGGTAGAAGAAGTGATTGCTGCCAATCTTTATTCTCAAATTGGATTGTTTAAACCGGTCAAGAAGCATCATAAAGAAAGGGTCCGAGAGGCCCTTTCTGTCGTGGGTATGGAGGCATATCAAAAGAGACTCATAGGAAATCTTTCCGGAGGACAGCAGCAAAAGGTTTTTATTGCCAGAGCTTTGGTCAGTCAGCCGGAAGTGATCTTTCTGGATGAGCCTACGGTAGGTATTGATTTGAAATCTCAGGGCGAATTCTATCAGTTAATGAAGCGTTTGAACGAAGAATTGGGGATTACCATTGTTATGGTATCCCATGATATCGGCGCTATTACAGAAAATGTATCCCGTGTTGCTTGTATGGGAGATAAAAAACTATCTGTTCATCATCAATGCTGTAATGTGCCTTTTGGTGAAGTATTGTCAAAATTTTATGGTGATAAGATGAAGCTGTTGGTACATCATCATCACCAAACAAAGGAGTAAAGAATAATGCTTGAGATTCTACAATATGGATTTATGCAAAGAGCATTAATTGCCGGTATGATTATCGGTATTCTATGCCCTTTGATTGGTATCTTCATTGTTTTGAGAAGGATGTCGCTTATTGGGGATAGCCTTTCCCATGTGGCTTTATCCGGTGTGGCTGCAGGACTGTTGGCAGGTGTCTATCCTTTGGCTATGGCACTGGCTTTTTCTGTTATAGCTGCTCTGGGAATTGAAAAATTAAGAAAAAGCTATGAACAATACGCTGAACTGGCAATAGCCATTATTCTCTCAGCAGGAATCGGTTTAGCCGTAGTTTTGATCAGCTTGGCAAAGAAAATTAATATAGACTTATTTGGCTATTTAT
The DNA here is from genome assembly GCA_049324315.1 of Bacillota bacterium. Classification (GTDB taxonomy): domain Bacteria; phylum Bacillota; class Clostridia; order Peptostreptococcales; family Thermotaleaceae; genus JBMOKU01. The sequence continues at coordinate 2,610 of JBMOKU010000025.1, forward strand.
TTGGCAGCATTACCACCGTACTACCCCAGGATATTTGGTTGATTTCCGGTATAGGCCTTGTCATAATCATCGCTGTAAAGCTGCTGTATAAAGAGTTGTTTTTCATTGCCTTTGATGAAGAAGGTGCCAGATTGTCCGGCATGCCTGTGAAGTGGATCAATGTATTCTTTATTGTGGTCATTGCGTCTACCATAACGCTATCCATGCGCATTGTAGGTGTCTTGTTGGTTTCATCTCTGATGGTGATCCCTGTGGCAGCAAGTCTCCAAATTGCTAAGAGCTTTAGGCATGCTGTTTTTCTATCCGTGTTATTTGCAGAAGCTGCAGTATTATCAGGAATTGTCATTTCCTATTATCTGGAGCTGGCATCTGGCGGTACCATCGTTTTGTTATCCGTACTCATTTTAATAGCGGTTATCATATTTAGAAATATTGGTAAAAAAACAAACATAGCAAAATCCTATAAGGCAAAAGGAAACTGTGAAGTTTTATGATCTATAAACTCCACAGTTTTGTCATGTTATGAGAGAAGGGGCATATTTATTAATTTAAGGGGGGACATAGGATGGTTACTGGGATGGATTCTTTTTTTTCATCGCCATTATTGCAAGGTTTTACCACAATATTTATCAGTATTATTCTAGAGGCTATACCTTTTGTAATGATTGGCGCTTTTCTATCATCTATTATACAGGTTTTTGTATCAGAACAGACGATTGCCAGATTTATACCGAGAAGCAGAGTGATTGGACTTGTGACGGCCGGGCTCATGGGCTTTATATTTCCGGTGTGTGAATGTGCTATCGTTCCTATCATGAGGCGCTTGATTAAGAAGGGTGTACCTCTTTATATTGCGGTTACTTTTATGGTGGCCGTGCCCATTGTCAATCCAGTTGTATTGGCTTCTACATACTATGCCTTTTCAGGACAGTTGTATATGCCTGTTCTAAGAGGATTTTTAGGGTTTATGGGAGCGATTTTGATCGGGCATTTGATCGGAATAATCCAGGGTAGAGATAATGGATTGCGTGAAGCGATAGAGGAAACGGAGATCACTTCTCATCAGGGGCGTGACGGTCATGGACATGAAGAGCATCACGAAGACCATCACTGTGGCTGTGGGCATCATGAGCATGAGGTGCATATAGAGGTACATCCGTGCAGCTGTGAAGACCATGGACATAAGGAGCATCATAAAGTAAAACATAGAAAAGAAGAGCATTGCAGCTGTGAAAGCCATCCTCACCACAGCCATGATCATGCCCATCATCACCAAGAGGAAGAGTCATTTGGAGAGGTGCTGGCTTGCGGCTGTGGTCATGATCATGCCATAGAAAGCAAGAAAAGAGGACTAGTGGTTTCAATAGTGGCAATGGTGGAGCATGCCAGCATTGAATTATATGGGGTGGGTAGATTTCTAATCATGGGTGCCTTTCTATCGGCCATGATGCAGACCCTTGTGGAAAGAAGAATCCTTTTATCCTTGGGCCAAGATTCTATACTTTCTATTGTAGTAATGATGGTATTGGCCTTTGCCCTGTCTTTATGCTCAGAAGCAGACGCGTTTATTGCCAGAACCTTCCTTGGACAGTTTACGACGGGTTCCATTGTTGGCTTCTTGATCTTTGGACCTATGATTGATATAAAAAACACATTAATGCTTATGAATGGGTTTAAGGGAAAATTTGTTGCGAAACTGATTATGATTATTACCATGGTTTGTTTCCTAATGGCAGCGATGGTAAACTTCGTAGGAATATAGGATAGGAGTGAATAGAATGAAAAGAGGGAACGTTAATGAATGGATCTGGTTTTTGATACTGGGTGGATTCACTTACTATCTATATGATTTGATGGCATCAGGAAATATCAATCTGTTTATCCATCCTAAAATGATCAAATACGTCGTGCTTTCCATGGTTGTTTTTACAGTCATGACAATTTTACAGGTAAAGAGACTTTTTACGAATAGAAACAGTGGGAAAATAAGGTATGGATATATTCTGTTCTTGATTCCTTTGATCCTGGGATTTGCTGTGACGCCTCAACCGTTAAATGCAGATGTTGCATCAAAAAAAGGCATTACCATCATCAACGAAAACGAGGAAACAGTACCCCAAAAAGAACCATTGATTCAGATAGAAACAGATGGAGTGATAAGATTTAACGATGCGGATTATTCCTATATATTGGGAGAATTAATGGGAAACTTGGAACAATACAAAGGAAAGCAGATTGAAATAACAGGATTTGTTTTTAAAGAAGATCATTTTGAAAAGAATCAGTTTGTATCGGCTAGATTAATGATGACATGCTGCGCTGCAGATGCCCAAGTTGTAGGCTTGATGTGCGAATGGAATGGAGCAGGGACATTGGAAAAGGAAAAATGGGTGAAGGTAACGGGGATTATTGACACCTTTCAATACATGGATCCATATCTTCAGCAGGAGGAAACCATACCTGTCATCAGAGCGCAACGCGTGGAGTTGATTTCACCTCCGGCAATTCAGTATGTATATCCGTAAAAGAATGAAGGTCAATTCAAAAACTCTTAGAAAATAGAATCCCAGGATAATATCCTGAGATTAAAAAAAGTATAGGTGCTAAATTTTAGCACCTATTCTATTTCATTACTTTCAATTTGATTTCCTGATGCTCTACCCGTTCTGTTAGCTTGTCCACTTTTTCTCTTAGTTCGTTTATACCTTCGATGCTTTGTTTGTAACCATCATATAGGGCTTTATGGTTCTCATCTATTTTGTTTTCTAGCCTTGTTATTGTTTGATTTACTTTTTGAAAGCCTTCTTCCATCTCTTGTTTTGTAGCCATACTTGCTTTCATTTCCTGCATTTCACCATACATTTTTGATAGCATTTCAAATATTTTATCTTCCATGAAATCCACCCCTTACTCGTATTATATCTGATGTTTATTTTATTTGAAAGTAAAATTATGGCGATGAATTCTTAGCTTAGAAATACTCATTAATATAATTTTGCTTTTTAAAAAAAACTTTGCTCAGATTAGGGCGTATCGAAGGGTTGTTTACAATCATACCCTGATAAAAAATAGCCTCATCCATACCAAATGCTCCAAAGAACAATTGGGAGAATGTATTGATGGAACAGACCATATCCGGGCTTTCAGCAGATGTATCTGTTACATTTGCCGTACCATCTTTGATGTGCACATGAAATACCTTGTCATTCCAAGGAGCATAGGTATCGGTAATTTTCATGGTAAATGAACAAGACAAAGATGAATCAAATCTGCTTTCTTCAAGGGCTTTTTTAACATCGATGACTCTTCCTGCCATAAAAGGTACGATACGAATGCTGTTGGTATACTCTGGCTGCAGGGTATCACGAAGCATCAAATACATAAGGTCATCACTGGGACCGTTCCATTCCACGGTTTTGATTTGGGAAGAATGGCTCAGCATAAAGCCGAAAATGGATCGGTATGCTTCCCAGGAAATAGCACATACTTCCTTTACAGACAGTTTCCCATCCTTGACAAAATAAAGAATATACCCTAAGGATTCTCCTTCATCATTTTTTAATAGGTAGCCGTGCCCACCGTCGCAGGAGAGATCCTGCAAAATATGGGCCCAGTTTTCATTGCTTCTTAACACATAACCTTGATGTTGATGAAGAAATTGTCTATAGATACTATCTAGTCCGTCGATATCTTGATCAGGCTGTATCGAGGAAAAAGCTCCTTTTTTGCTGGATATATCTTTAAGGACCTCTACCGGGATTTCATATCGAAGTTGGGAACAATACAACTCCCAGCCATATGGACGATAAAAGCCAGTATCAAAGGGCATTAAAATTGAAACGGCCTGATGTCGCCGATGCATTTCTTCGATGGCTGACGACATGAGCTTTTTCATCAATCCCTTGTTTCGGCAGCCCGGATCAGTGATAACACCTACAATGTAGGATGTATCATAGACAGTATTATTTACATAAAGCCGATAAGGGTTGAGCTGAAGACAAGAAACCAATTTATTTTCATCAAAAATACCTAAAATGTTTTGGGGTTTTGCCACCTCATCAAAATACCAGCTGTAGAAGGGTTCATTTTTCTCAAATGCGTATCCCCACAGGGCTTTGGCAGCGAGGAGATCTTTCTTTTCAAGTAGTTGAATTTTCACGGGTTCACCTCTATTTTACGATCACATCGTATTTATCCAGCAGCTTTACCGGTTGATAGCTTTCCTTTGTTTTCCTCAGATTTGGAAATCCCATATCTTCTTCTCGATTGACAAAGGGGAAATTGATGCATGCATCGGAACAGAACATCTGATTGATGGCTTGATATAAGCCTTTAATATCTGGATTTGCCTTTTCAATATGCACAACCACTGTATCATGGGATAGGGCTTCTCCTATGGTAAAGGCTTCAATCTTGTCTTCTATTAAGATGACAGCTCCAAAAAGGTTTAATTCATGCCAATATTCAAAAGCTCGAGCGATGGCTTTTTCCTCATTACATAACAGTAATTTCTCAAAGTCAGAATAATCTCCTTCCTTCAAGGAACGAGTCAAGGCGAGACAGCCCTCTATATGTGTATCCTCTAAAGGTGTATAAAGGTGGGGAATATTTTTTTTGAAGTAATTGAGATGATTCTTTTTACTGTGAAGTTTTCTCCCTTTCAATTCACTAAGGTCTTTAACAGCATAAATATAATCGAAATTATTTCTATCTTCTTTTATATCAAAGACAAACTGATCAGATGCTTTTAAGATATCTACAACATGAGCAGGTGCAAATTTAATCTTCAAAGGATGATTCGATAAAGCTTTTAAGGCATTAAGCGTCTTTGCAAGCTGATCGATAGAATACACTTCTTTGGTCAGGGGCGGAAAGATAAAAGGTTCATCATAATACTTGCCGGATATACATAAAAGTCCATGTATCACGTCGTATCTTAATTCATACAAATCCTTCCAGATGAATATACTGGCAAAGTTTATATCAGAGACCTGATAAGGAAAACTGGTGATATATTGTTGAAACAATTCCTTATCTCCAATGGTTATTTCATTAGACAGCATAAAAAACTTCCTTTCCTGTTTTCGTTGATTACGGTATAAGATACTCTATCCATAATTGTAATGTTACACGATACAATTATACCAGAAAGACGAAATGTTAAACAAATTTTGAATATCAAAATATATTTATATTATGTCTTCATTTCAGCAGGGCAAGACTTGGGGACTGAGGCCCTGTCCCTATGTGTTGCCTCATCATGTGCTGCGTTTAATGAAAACCAATTAAAAATGTAGATAGGACTCAAGATAGTTTTTGCATATTAGATAATAGCTTGGCAGGAATAGGGAAATGTTTGTAGAAATTAGTAATTTCTACCTTTTGAGGAGAGTGATAAAGAAGCGGTAAGGGCATAGGCTGCTGCTGTCTTCATTGAAAAGTGTTTACGGGGTGAGTGGAGAGGGAGGAGGTTAATCATGAAAATTGGGAATGATTATTCAAAAATATTTCCACAAGAGAGGATTCTATCATTGAAAATTGCAGGTATATATATTTTTGCAGCATATATATGGATTTTCTTTGCAGATGATTTTCGGTGGATTTATCTCAGGGAACTGTCAGTTTTTCAAAAATTTCATAAGCTTGCTGGAGTAATATTTATCGTTATGACAGGTATCATTCTATATTATATTGTATTAAAAAATATAGAGGCAATCTTGAGATTGCGAGATGAGATGGAGGCTCGAAAAGAAGCCAATAAAATCATTATAGAAAATATCTCAGATGGAATATGGGAGTGGGAAGTTGATACGGGTGAGGCATATTTTTCTCCAAGGTTCCTTAAAAATCTAGGCTATAAGGAAAACGAACTGGATAATCATTTTGATACTTGGAGAAATCTTATCCATGATCAGGATGCGGATAAGGTTTTGCAAAAGCTTAAGCTGTACCTGGAAAGGGTGATCTCCCAATTTGAAGTTGAGTTTAGGATGAAAATGAAAGATGGAGAAATACGATGGTTCCTTGTGAGGGGAAAGGCTACTTGGAATGAGAACGGGGAAGCTGCAAAAATGGTAGGGACCCAGACAGATATCACGGATAGAAAAGAAGCAGAAGAATTATTGAAGAAAATGATGGAGGAAAATGGAAAATTGTTACAGCATGCCATAGAGTATGATCGATTAAAGACAGAGTTTTTCTCCAATATATCCCACGAGTTTAAGACACCTCTCAATGTCATACTGGGCACCGTCCAATTATTGACGGTGCAGCACTGCACCCATAAGAACTGCCCTAATTATGAAACAATGTGCAAATATATCAAAATTATGCGGCAGAATTGTTATCGCCTTCTCAGACTGATGAATAATTTGATTGACATTACAAAAATAGACTCAGGTTATATGCAGCTGGAGCTAGGTAATTATAATATCATCGAGATTGTTGAAGATATTACCCTGTCTGTTGCGGAATTTATAGAGCAAAAATCCATAACCCTTGAATTCGATACGGATATTGAGGAAAAAATGATGGCATGTGACCCAAACAAGATCGAGAGAATTATGTTAAATTTACTTTCTAATGCCGTTAAACATACGGGGGCTGGAGGGCGAATCGAAGTGGCTATGGAGAATCAAGAAGACAGTATAAGAATCTCTGTGAAAGATACAGGCGTAGGCATACCGGAGGATAAACAGGAAATTATATTTGAAAGATTTAGACAAGCAGACAATCTTTTAAATAGGAGTCATGAAGGCAGCGGCATAGGTCTTTCCATGGTAAAATCTCTGGTAGAAATGCATCAAGGCAGTATCCGGGTGAACAGTGAGGTTGGAAAGGGCAGCGAATTTATTATTGAACTCCCATGCAAAATCATAGTAGAAAACGAGATGCCACACAAAAAAGAGGGATTTAGGCAGCAAGAGAATGTGGAGAAGATCCATATTGAGTTTTCAGATATTTATTCGTAGATATTGATATTGACCTTTGAATTCGGCTTATATAAAAAGGGTAGACTTTGTTTGAGAATCTTATGTGAAATTGGCTACTAGTTACTGGCTGCTAGCTACTAGCTACTAGTAAAAACTTTAAAAGGATTGGAAAATAAAAGACACATGGGTTTAGCGGCATGTGTCTTTGGTTTCAAGGTCTTGACAATCTTTACAATATCCATATATTTCGAATTTATGATCGGTCAAGGTAAAGGCATCTAGATTGCATTTGTTTTTCACTTCTTCAAGGGGACAAAAATCAATGCACTTTGTTTTACCACAACTCTTACAGATAATGTGATGGTGGTGTATGTCATGATGGGCAAGCTCGTAGCTGTAGGTTTGCTGATGGATGTTTGTCTTATGAATCAAACCAACATTTTCAAAAATCTCCAGGTTTCGATAGATCGTTGAAAAGTTTGTATTTGGATAGATTGCCTTAGACATTATATAGATTTCTTCTGCAGAAAGAAGCTGATGATGATGTGCTGCAAATACCTCCATCATCGCTTTTCGCTGGGGTGTCATTTTATATCCTTGTTCTTTTAGCTTTCTTTCCATTTCTTCAATGGTTATCACGTCATTCACTCCCGATTTTTCTCTTATTATCATTGTATAACAGCATATGCTGTCATGCAATCAAAAGGAAAACATTATATAATCTAGACATAGGATAATAAGCGAATGTTTATAAATAGAAAACGCCTGGAAGCCATTGGCTTGAGGCGCTTTTTTCTTTAAAGAGGGAATTATAGCTTCCCGCTCATTTTATAATAGAGATTAATGACTTCATCAAGCTCACGACTGACGGCCAACACGGCTTTATGATTGGGCTCATCCAGTTCCAATAATTTCTGCAACTGTCCCCGCAATTCTTCAATTTTTTCTTTTAATTCCGTTGGTTGATAATTCTCCATGACTCACAATCCTCTATTCTTGTATTTTACTAAGATTCATTATACTATGGATAAGTAGGATTTTCCAGTATTTTTACAAATCAAAAGAAAATACAATATTTACCATCTGTAGTGGGACTAAATTCCTATTCTTGCATTTTTGGCTTCGACAACAGAATATGACAAATTTCAACAATTCCCTTGTATTATAATAGGATTAAGTTATATAAATGACAAAATAGTATAAATTCATGAGTAAATCGACATACAAAAGCAAGAAACCCTAAAGTACGACGTCATCATTCTTACCGAGGAGTAGATCGATATGGATAAACTAATAAATCGGATCTTATCTGTCTATAAGAAGGAGCTGCAAATCGATAAGGACCAAGAAGCGATTACTCAATATGCACTGCGAATTCTCATCAGTACCATCGTAGGATATGTAGTTACTCTGTTAATAGCCTGGCCTTTAGGTGTTTTCACCTATGCTTTGATTCTACTGCTTATAACATCGGTTTTACGATCTTTTTCCGGTGGTGCCCATTGTTCCAGTGCCCGAAACTGTACGATTTATGGAACATTGATTGTCAGTATTCTCGCACTGCTGCTTAAACATATACCCTTCAGCACACCTATTATCATGAGTACAATTCCAGTGACTTTTTTCTTCAGCCTTTGGGCCATCAACAAATATGCCCCTGCTGATACACCTGGGAAGCCCATCGGTACAAAAAAGCAGAAAGAGGTCCTACGGAAATGGTCATTAATCCTACTTTGTATATGGGGTGCAGTTGTGATCGTATCCTATTATATGTCCGGTGCCATCCATCCATGGCTATTTGTATCAGCTGTAGGTTTATTATGGCAGAGCTTTTCTTTAACGAAAACCGGTTATATGTTTTGTCACTTTGCTGACAAAATATTAAATAAAGTATTTCGTGAAAGGAGGAATTTATGTGCTTAGAAAGATACTTAGCTTATCCATGGCCGTACTTACCTTCATCGCATTTACGAACGCAGCAGCAGCATGCTCAACGCTTGCCTATCAGCCGGAGCTGCCGGAACAATTGAAGTAAACAATGAACGGAAGAGAAAGAGTAGATAGAGATTATCTAGTCTTTCTTTTTTTATTCAGTTGTAGAGGTGTTATAAAAATCCCTGTAATATTTTGTGAACAATCAGACGATATAGTAAGTAGCTATCGTATTATTGGAAAAAATATGCTATATTTATGATATGTAGAAATTTTCATATTTTTGTATAAGGATGTTATAGATTTTCTTCTTTGACAGTATAATAGGGTTTGGGGTGACGGTATGAACAATATTGAATTACTTATTGGGGCCTACATAGAGGTTTTTCTGATGGTAGGTGGGGGATTGGGACTCATCGGGATACGACCCAAGCTTTCTAGGATAGCAGTTATGGCAGGGATCATGGGAGCCATTGTGGTAGGTGTACGGAATTTCTATATCTATAACAAGATTCCCTTCGGAACCCACAGCTTTATATTGATGGTTTTTATGACGACGATTATACATAAAATCGGTAAACAGACCTTTCTAGACAGTACTGTTGCCACCCTAGCTAGTTTCTTACTTTTGTTCTGGGGAGAAGGTGTATTTTTCTTTCCCATTTTAAAATTTTTACATTTTGATCCGTTCACAACAATGGGAGCGCCGGGAATGAGGCTTCTGGGTATATTATTATCCGATGTTCTTCTGATCATTGCTTTTGTCATGTGTTATCTTTTTAAAGTAACTTTGATCGATTTAAAAAAATTTCACTATACTGAAAAAATGTAGGTGATGTTATGAAGATTTCGACAAAGGCATATTTTTTAGTAATTATCATTTTATTGCAGAATCTTGCCATATTAGCATTGACAAATAGAAAGATTATATTGCTAATGAATCAAGTTGTAATTTCATTCGATTATCCCTATATCTTCGGTGTACTTCTAAATCTCATGGGGATGAGTGCAATCCTGTTGATTTATTATATCCTCAAGTTCCTAGAACGAGAAAAAGAATCCATCAACAAGTTGAATAACTCCAAAGAAGTCATCGATGCCCTAAGGGGACAAAAGCATGATTTTATGAACCATTTGGTGGTTATCGGCGGGATGATTCAACTGGAAAAAAGTGAAAGAGCCTTGGATTATATCTATAATGTTACCGGCAATGTGGAAGCCAGCTTTTCTATTTCAAAGATTGGCAATGTAGAACTGGCAGCCACCTTATACCGGAAATGTGCCATTGCAGAGAGTAAAGGGATCAAGGTGGAACTGGACATAACCACTTCTCTGGAAGATCTGCAGATGGATTCCATTGACTTGTGTAAAGTGGTCTTCAACTTGATTGATAATGCCATATACGAATTGGAACACTGTGAAGAAGAGGAAAAAATCCTGACCATTGATGTACAAAGCTATGAAAATCAATATTATATTGCCATTGGAAACTCTTATCCCATTCTTTCTCCTTCGACGATGGAGAAGATTTTTCAAAAAGGGTTTTCGACCAAAGAAGGTGAAGGCCGTGGCTATGGCCTGAGCATTGTCAAAAAAATCGTTGAGCAGCATCAAGGAAAAATTACCGTAGAAAGCTATGAAGGTGTTGGAACGATTTTTACAGTTAGTTTTCCTATAAAAACCTATACTGGCGTGAACCGTGAAAAGGAAACCATCACAACGTAAAGCAGGAGCCGATGAAAATGTCATCAACTCCTTTTTCTTATCTTACGCTTATCTCATATCATTCTTTTCAAATGCGATCAAATAATATTTATCTCCCAATTTTTCCTCTAACTCCCTAATATTACGCAGCTCTTGGTCGTCCACACTGGCCAGAGGGACTTCGTTTAATCTGTTCCTTTGTTCCATTTTTTCATCTCCTATCTTGAATAATTTGGTGATGATTTTATTTTTTCTGTTCGAATAAGGGATTATTCTATGGATTATTTTAGCAGCTAGAATTGTTCAACAGTAATGGCTTAATGTGGTAAAATAACTGTATAAAGTTTTATAGAGGAATAGGTGAGTATATGGATTTGTTTGATTTGCAGCGGGAGAAAAATCTTAAAAAGGAATCTCCATTGGCGGAAAGGCTAAAACCACGGACACTGGAGGATTTTTACGGTCAAGAGCATATTCTGGGAGAAGACAAGCTTCTCCGACGGGCCATTAAGGCGGATAGAATTACATCTCTTATCCTTTATGGTCCTCCTGGCACAGGAAAGACCAGTTTGGCTAAGGTTATTGCCAATACCACCAAATCCAATTTCGTTCAACTGAATGCCGTGACATCCGGTGTAAAGGATTTGAAGGAAGTGGTGGAACAGGCAAAAAATGCTCTGGGGATGTACAATAAGAGAACGATTTTATTTTTAGACGAGATTCATCGATTTAACAAGGCACAACAGGACGCCTTGCTGCCCTATGTGGAGAATGGAACACTGATATTGATTGGAGCTACCACAGAAAACCCATATTTTGAGGTGAACAACGCTCTAATATCCAGATCTATGCTGTTCCAACTGAAATCATTGGGAGAAGAGGCCATTCGAAAGATCATTCACCGAGCGTTAAACGATGGCGATGCCGGACTAGGTATGTATGCTGTGACAATTCAACAGAAGGCCATGGATTTTTTGGTGGAAATGGCCAATGGCGATGCCAGAAGGGTTTTGAACGCTTTGGAATTGGCGGTACTGACGACAGCGCCAAAAGAATCAGGAGAAATATTTATTGATCTCGGGATCATGCAGGATTGTCTTCAAAGAAAATATATACAGTATGATAAAAACAATGATGCCCATTATGATGTAATATCTGCTTTTATTAAAAGCATGCGGGGATCAGACCCGGATGCAGCCTTGCATTATCTGGGAAGAATGATATATGGCGGTGAGGACCCGGTCTTCATTGCCCGCCGCATTGTCATTGCTGCATCGGAGGATGTGGGCAACGCTGATCCTATGGCACTGGTGGTAGCTAATAATGCTGCCCAGGCTGTACACTTTATCGGCATGCCGGAAGCTAGGATTATCTTGGCCCAGGCGGCAGTTTATGTGGCGACGGCACCGAAGAGTAATGCCAGTTATGTGGGCATTGATGAAGCCATTGCAGATATTCAAAGAAGAGATATCGGACAAGTCCCGCTGCATTTAAAGGACAGCAGCTATAGTGGTGCTAAGAAAATGGGTCATGGGAAGGGATATCTTTATCCCCATGTATATCCCAATCATTATGTGAAGCAGCAGTATTTGCCGGATGCGCTAGTGGGGACCACCTATTATGAACCCAGTAGAAATGGGTATGAAAAGGAAATTTTGGATTATCTAAAACGAATCAATATGAATGAAAAGGATGAGTAGCCCTTTGAAAGAAAGAGACATGAAATACCTCATAGGCAAAGTAAAAGCACTGCCGGAAAGGTCCGGCGTTTATCTTATGAAAGGACATGAAGGGCAGATCATTTATATAGGGAAATCCAAAAATCTCAGGAATCGGGTGAGTCAATATTTTCATGAAGCTCCTAAGGATTCAAAGAAGCTTCAGAGATTGACCAAGAGTATATATGATTTTGAAATCATTTATACCGATACGGAGTTCGAAGCCCTTATCCTGGAAGCTAGAATGATCCAAGCGTTTCGTCCGGAGTACAATTCGCTGGTAAAAAAGTATAAGAAGTATGTCTATCTAAAGCTGACCATCCAAGAAAAATATCCGCGCTTCCAGATTGTTGGGGATATAGATGAAGATGGAAGCTTGATTTATGGGCCCTATAAGGATGAACATGGTTTGACGGATATTCTTAACATATTCTATCAATACTATTTCCTCAGAAGATGCAGTAAAAATCTCATCACGGCTAATGATCAGTCCTGTTCCCATTATGCCCTAAGACAATGTTTGGGACCTTGCAGGAAAGAGTATGAGGGAAATTATGAGGAAAACCTCAATCCTATTATCGATATACTGGAGGGTCGGGGAGAGGCCATCCTTGAAAAAATTAAGTTGAGAATGGTCGAAGAAGCGGAAAAGCAGCATTTTGAGAAAGCTGCTGTTCTTCGGAATGAGCTAAAGTCCATGGAGCACTTTCTTAGATACCAGCAGATGCTGTCTTTTCTTACTGGGACAGAACAGATCACCGCTGTAGAAGAAACCATAGAGGGATGGACAAAAATCCATAGGATACAGAGAGGTCGTCTCGCATATAGCGAAATCGCTGAATCGGAAAATTTGACGGGACATGGGGACTGTACCTGCTGTCACGCCTGGTTTTGGCGGGACAGAGGGCCTGTCCCCGTGTCCCAAATTAGATGTCTCACAAAGGAAACGCTAGACGAAGCTCTTATTATTTACCATTGGATCAGCAGAGAGAAGTTTAAAGCTGTGTTCTACAATGTCAGCAAACAACGAAAGTAGCGGAGCCATGGGGACGGTTCGAGCGTTTCCGAAGCGTAGCGAAGGACCGGAGGGAAAACGATGGAACCGTCCCCGTGGCGAAGCGGATGTAACGCACTTAGTATGACTTATATAGCAGCTAGCAGCCAATAAAACACCCATGAAAGAAGGTAGTATAGATGAATCAGAATCACGAAATGACCGTGTCCATAAGAAACCTGGTGGAGCTGGTACTGCGCAGCGGCGATTTGGATGCTCGGTTCATGGGCAGCAGCAGAGCCTTAGAAGGGACAAGGGCTCATCAGAGGATTCAGAAAAACTACAAAGAAGGATCAATGGCTGAGGTGACCTTGAAGCACAGCGTCTCTGCAGGTGACTTTACGCTTACAGTTCAGGGGCGGGCGGATGGTATCTTGTTCGAAGGAGAAACGGTTGTAATTGATGAGATCAAGACCGTGACCATTCCCTTGGAAGAACTGACAGAGGATTTTAATCCTCTACATTGGGCTCAGGGAAAATGCTATGGTTATATTTACGGACTGCAAAATGAGCTGTCGGAAATCATACTGCAGGTTACCTACTATCAGCTAGATACGGAAGAATGCAAATGTTTTCGAAAGGCATACCAAATCGATGAATTGGAGGCTTTTTTTTATGATCTGATCCATCGCTATCTTGTTTGGGCAGACTTGATTCGAAAGTGGCGTATCCGTAGGGACGAATCCATTATTCGATTGGATTTCCCTTATCCCACTTATCGAAAAGGACAGAGAGAATTGGCCGTTTCCGTATATAAAACCATCAAAGAAGGAAAAAGGCTGTTTGCCCAAGCACCCACAGGAATCGGAAAAACCATGTCTGCTCTATTTCCTGCCATAAAGGCAGTAGGGGAAGGCCAGACTTCTAAAATATTTTATTTGACGGCAAAAACCATTACTCGGACGGTTGCAGAGGAAGCTTTTGAAAAAATGAAGCAAAAAGGTCTGCTTTTCAAGACCTTGACGCTGACGGCCAAGGACAAAATCTGTTTTGAAAAAGGGAGCCGATGCAGTCCCGATGAGTGCCAATATGCAAAAGGGCATTTCGACAGGACTAATGATGCTATGGATGATATATTTACTCATGAAGATACCTTTACGCGAAAAGAAATAGAAGGCTATGCTCGAAAACATCAAATCTGCCCCTTTGAATTCTCCTTAGACTTATCCTTATGGGCGGACTGCGTGATTTGTGACTACAACTACGTTTTCGATCCCCGGGTATACTTGAAGCGATTCTTTGGAGAAACTACCGGAGATTATACGTTTTTGATTGATGAAGCCCACAACCTGGTGGACAGGGGCAGGACCATGTTTTCAGCAGAATTGAGTAAAAAACCGATACTGGACATGAAAAGAAAAATGAAGGACGAACATCAAAAAATCGTCAAAGATCTCAATAAAATCAACAGCTTTATGGTAAAGCTGAGGAAAAACTGTGAAGAGCAGGGCCATTTCGTTCAGAAAGAAAGTCCTAGTGAGCTTTTTCCCTTGCTTAGACGACTGATAACCGATGCAGAAGAATGGTTAAAGAAAAATGAAAAAAGTGAGGCCCATGAGGAATTTTTGAATCTATACTTTGAAATGCTGACATTTTTGAGAATCAGTGAACTGTATGATGAACAATTCATAACCTATGTCGAAAAGTATAAGGAAGATGTGAAAATCAAGCTCTTTTGCCTTGATCCTTCCCAGCTGCTTCGTGAAGCAGTCAAGAGAGGAAGTGCGGCTGTGTTTTTTTCTGCAACGCTGGCACCTATTGTTTATTTCCGGGAAATACTGGGCGGTGATGAAGGAGATACGATGTTAAAGCTGCCATCTCCCTTTGATCAGCGGAATCGCTGCTTGCTTGTGGCAGATCGTATATCTACAAAATTCAAAAATAGAGACGGCAGCTATGAAGAGATTGCGAAGCATATTCATCAGGTTACTGATCAAAAAAAAGGAAACTACTTGGTTTTCTTCCCATCTTATCAATATATGAGGGCTGTTCTTGCTATTTTCAAAGAAGTATATCCGGACATAACGATTATGGAGCAAACGACAGACATGAAGGAAGAAGAACGGGAAGCCTTTTTAGAAAGCTTTCAAGCAGATCAAGAAGCTGTTCTAGGATTTGCTGTTTTGGGCGGATTGTTTTCGGAAGGGATTGACCTTGTGGGAGAGCGACTGTTGGGAGCCATTATCGTTGGTGTGGGACTTCCTCAGATCTGTTTGGAAACAGATTTAATAAGAGCTTATTTTGAAGAAAAAAAGCATATGGGCTTTGCCTATGCCTATACATATCCAGGTATGAACAAAGTTCTGCAAGCAGCAGGACGGGTGATTCGGACGGAAGTGGACCGAGGTGTGATTTTGCTGATTGATGAGCGATTTACAACGCCGGGATATCAAAAACTGTTTCCACAGGAATGGAAAAGATTCTACAGAATCAAAAATAAAGCTGAGATTTCTTCAAAGCTTCAGTGGTTTTGGAAAGGATCATGATTATCATGGTTCTTTTTTTGTGAAAAATAATCCTTGTCAAAAATGAATGAATTACATATAATTATATTAGCATATTATAATATATTTATATACAAGAAAGGAGGTTAAGCCTTGTTAAAAGCCCTTGCAGATTTTATTGTAGAAAAGGTCTTGAAGCTGGATCTCCAATCCAGATTAGGAGACAGCATAGATTTTTTCATTTATGATACGTTAAAGATTATTTTGCTTCTTAGCTTTATGATTTTTTCCATTTCCTATGTCAGGAGTTTCTTTCCTCCTGAAAAGGTGAAAGCATTGATTGGAAAGTTTCGCGGTTTTTGGGCTCATTTGATTGCAGCGATCTTAGGTGTATTATCCCCCTTCTGATCATGTTCAACAGTGCCTATTTTTATAGGCTTTGTGGAATCGGGTATTCCACTGGGGGTAACATTTACGTTTTTGGTAACTTCACCGATTGTAAACGAGATTGCACTAGGCTTTTTATTTGTCACCTTTGGACCTAAGATTGCCTTATTATATACAGCTGCAGGTATGATCATAGGAATCATTGCAGGCATCGTCATTGAAAAATTGAATCTTATTCATCTGGTAGAAGAATATGTCTTTCAAATCCACATGGGAGAAGCAGCCGTAGAGGAAATGGATGCCAAAAAAAGAGCAGAATTTGCCGTCAATGCTGTCAAAGATATTGTTAAGAGGGTTTGGATTTATATCATTATTGGTATCGGTATAGGTGCCGGGATTCACGGCTATGCACCGGAAGGATTGATGGTAAAGTACGCAGGGCCTAATAACCCTTTGGCGGTACTTGTCGGGGTTATATTGGGTATTCCCCTATACTCCAATGCTGTAGGCATGATTCCTGTGGTGGAAGCATTGATCAACAAAGGCGTAGGTGTGGGAACGGCATTATCCTTTATGATGTCCGTCGTAGCCCTGTCACTGCCTGAAATGATCCTGCTAAAGCAGGTGATGAAGCCAAAGCTCATTGCCGTGTTTATTGCAGTAACAGGTACGTCGATTTTATTTGTGGGCTATTTGTTTAATATAATTTTATAGTATACGGGAGGTATGGATGATGAATATCAAAATATTAGGATCAGGCTGCAAAAACTGTACGACGTTATATAGCTATGCAGAGGAAGCTGCTAAAGAACTGGGTATCGATGCACAAATCGAAAAGGTGACAGAATTTAAGGATATTTTATCCTATGGTGTCATGAAGACGCCTGGCTTGGTGGTTGACGGCGTTGTAAAGGTATCAGGAAGAGTACCGTCCAAAGATGAAGTAAAAACTATTTTAAGTAAATAAATAAGAAACGGATAGAAAAGAAGCCTTGGTTTGGAACCAAGGCTTTCATCATATTATCGGGTGATAGAAGCAGTAATCCCAGCTGCCAAGGCATTGCCGGCAGCATCGGCACCTGTTGGGGCAGCTGCAGTTGTAACGGTGATATTGCCTGTACTAAAATTGGTACTGGGGGAAGTAATGCGTATCTGATGATTTTCCGTTCCAGGTGCCACGACGATATCCGGTACGGTTACACCATTGACTTTGACCACAAAGTCTCCGGCTACAGGTGATGTGACATTTGCACCGTGAACCTGTTCACTAAAGGATAGGACAACGGCCCCTGTTGTGCTATCATATACTGCTGCCTCCAAAATAGGACTGGTACTGTCGGTTAAATATACTGTTTTGTTTGCAGGGTCTATTTGATTACCTGCCAAGTCCTGAACGTCAGCGATACTCAATATTTTTGTTTCTGTGTTATCGATAGAACCGGAAGGCATGGTAATGGTAGCGATATTTTTTTCCGTATTTAAAGTAATCATAGTGTTGGCCGGTAACGCTGCGCCATTAAGCTTGTAGTTATCTGGATCTGTGGCAGAGCCGGATACAAGACCGCCCTTTACAGCCTCATTAAACGTAACGGTGATGGTATCCTTAGCAGGAGAAGCTATACTCAAGACCACGGGTTTTGCTAAATCCGCGGCACCCGATGGAATCGTAACGGATGTTTGAAAGGCTGTATTGGTATTTCCGTCGTTTAGTGCCATGTCCTTCACAAGTCCCTGGGCGAAACTGAAGGTATAAAAGCCTGCAGCTAAACCAAGTCCGCCATCTCCTGTATTTTTGATAATGAGCTTTGTATCTCCTGAAGCAATGGGCTTAATACTTGCCTCGGAAAGATCAGTTCTAACGCCGGTGGTGTTATTGATTAACGTGATTCCCGCAGCTAAAGCGGTTGTATCTGTAAGTGCTGCCAGACCTTCATCAAAGGTAAAAATGAATTCTCCGTCAGAAAAGCTGTAAGCAGCATCAAGCAAAGCTGGGCCCACTGTGTCTTTTGTTACTGTGACGGTTTGGGTTACGGGATTGCCTACATGGTTTGCCAGATCTTTATAGTTATCTACGCTGACTAGAAGGGGCACTGCAGTTTCATTCTTTGTGGCATCATACAGAACGTTATCGCTTTTTGGCAAATGAATGCGAAAGATTTTTCCATCGACGGACGTAGCTGTAACCTGCTCAAGGGGAATATTATTCTTTTTAACCACAAGCCCCATGAGTGCGGCATTGTTGCCACCTAGTTTGTCTGCTCCCAGCAATTCTTCAGTAAAAACAATTTCCAGTGTATTTTCATCGATGGCAGTGATAGAATCTACATCCGGCGCTTCTGCGATGATACTGTAATTGACTGTTCCCTGGAATAGATCCATGGTATTGCCGATGAGATCTTTAGCACCGCTGATATAGATGGGATAGCTCTTACCCAGCTCAATATTTCCGGGAATACCGTCCTTTAAAATCGTTACAAAATCGCTGCCGGCCATAAAGAGAATATTGCTCGGATCAACGGTTTGACCATTTAAGATAATAACATCCGGCTTGGAGGATAATCTCTCGCTGAAGCCTATTTTAATGGAACCCACCTCTGTAGAGGACATATCCAGTACAGTCGGTGCTGTATGGTCAGAGAAAAATATATAGGTGGTGTAGTCTGTAAGGGTACTTAGAACCTTTCCATCCGTATCTTTTATGTCCTTACCTACCCGTATCGTATAAGCTGTTTCATTGGTCATGGCTGTGTCTAGGGTGAGAAGTACCGATGATCGATCATCATTTAGACGAGCACTGATGACGCTGACTGCTGGTGTGACGGTATAGTTGGCAATATTTTCTGCTCCATTCGTGCCGTTACCGGATGTTACCGGCCTATTGAATTTCACAAGGATATTCTGCGCATCAATAGCAGTTACATCATCAACAGCTAGATCTTTTACGACTACTGTTGGTGTGATGGCGCTCTGTCCTTTTATGGTATCGCTGTCGATGGTTATGGTATAGCTGGTTCCGGCAATCATCGTTCCAGTTGTCAGTACAGCTGTTTTTTGATCATCATTCAGATCAATATCTGTAACAGTGATGGTACTGCCATCAGCCCCTACAATAGAAATATCTGCAGCAGCCAATGCGGCAACGGATTTGCTGAAGACAAGTCGTATGGTATTTAAGTCATCAGGTACGGCGGAAGCAGTAAATGTAGTAGATTTTAACTGAGCTGCAGTTTCTTCCAATGCATCCCTCGTGGTTAAGTATTTATCGATAACCACCGCTACTTGCTCACGTGTAGCCGTATGTTTCCCCAGAAAACGGTTCTGGTCGTCACCTTTAAACAGATTGTTTGCTACGGCAAAGCCCACAGCATCCAGTGCATAGGACGAGATGTCTTCTTTGTCTGCAAAGGTTAGTGCATCTCCCATGCCTCGAATATCATCTGGGGTAAGGCCCAAAGATCTTACCAATATGGTGGCCATCTGTTCCCTGGTGATATGGTTTTTCGGCGCGAAGCTGCCCTCGCCCATACCAGAAATCAGACCATTGGCCACGGCAGTTTCAATAAAGGGATAAGCCCAATTATCTTTCGCTACGTCATTGAAGGTTGGTGTTTCGGGTGTAACCATTTCAAGATCCATGGCTTTTACCAGCATGGTTGTAAAGGCATCTCTGTCCATGGTGGCTTTGGGATTGAAATTTCCTTTATCGTCACCGACAATGACATTTTGATCTACAAGACGTTCAATAGCTGATCGTGCGTATTCCGAGCTGCTTTGAATATCTTTTGGTGCTGCAAATGCCCCGCCAGTCTGACCCAATGTAAAGGTAGTAATCAACATACCACCTACCATTAATTTGACTGCGTTGATTCTTACATTAGGATATTTTCTTTTTACATAAGAAAGAATGTCCGACTTTATATCTTCTTCCCGCTCAAGACTTCCAAGTTCTCTGGAAAATTCCATACGACTGTTATAAAGATGAATGATTAATTCATACTGGTTTCCTTTCTTAACTAGTTCATCTCTCAAAATATTCAATCCAAACAACCTCCTTTTAATTGGTATTTACTAATTAGTTTTCCTGTTGTATAGAGGATTATTCGGTTTATCTTTTTAGCGTCTTCGCTGCATCGATTGCTGAGAGGCGATTTTATTTGTCGAAGAATTTTAGAAAAATTTATAAAAATTTTGAAACAAAATGGAGGTGAAAGAGTCATATATGTAGAGACATAGAAAGGGGCGGGAGAAGTAGGCTATTTATGTAAGTTATAAGGCTAAATAGGCAAAAATGGCAGGAGGATTTGTAGAAATACAGAAGATAAGAATTGAAGAAATTGTAAAATTTTATCTGGCCAGAAAAATTTTACATAATAAAACATAAGGAGGTGACTTAATAGAAATCATCAAATGTCTTTGAGAAAACCCCAGAAGCTTTAAGATTTTGACTATTTTGTATTAAGTGCCCCAAAATTATTTATTTGGAATTACTTACAAATAGTCATATTGTATAATACTATATATAGCATTTGTTTTACTTCCAAATAAAGAAGAGGGGGAGTATTCTTTGAAAAAGTTGAAACGTCTTGAATGGATAGGCTTATTGATTGTATTAATAAATCTAGCTGTCTCTTTAGGTATTTCTAATGAGATAAAGCTTACAGGTTTGTATCAGGTAATTTTTAATGGTTTATTTGCTATTGGAGCTTTAACTACATTGATATCTTTTTACATAAGAAAAAGATATGGAGAAAGGGGTAAAAAATGAAAACTATAAGTAAATTATTATTAGTGGTGATGATCATCAATCTATTCTCAGGGATTGGCTTTGCCCTTGAATCAAAACCTAAGGCAATAACTGTTGATGGTACTGCATATACATGGGAGTCAGTAACAGATAAGGCTAGTCATCAGAAAATAAAAATTACAAACAAAGAGACTGGATCTGTAGAGTATGTTGAAAGTAAGTTAGTTAACGATTCTTATGTGCATACTGTAACAACGGATTCGAATCAGTACACTGTAGAAAAAGTTGGAGAAGATATACAGATTAAGGATAAAAATAACAAGATTAGACGTCTTTCAAAATCTGAAATAGATACTCTTAAATCGATGACAGATGGGAAAACAGAAGAGAAAAGCATTGAGGAATCTTCCCAAGTTGAAAGTCAAGACATGTCCGTAAAATCAATTACTATACCTAATACACCGTGGTCAACGGTCCCTAATATGACGGGATATGGATCTCTTGCAAATGATCTTGCATCAGCAAGCTTATTAGCGTCTCTATTAGCTACTCTCTTAGGTGGACCTGTTACTGGTGTTCTCGTAGCAGTAGCAAGCTGGTACGTATCAGTAAGCGCACCTTACGTATTCTATTATGTCAAAACTGAATCAAGGATATATAATGGTTGGGTGCAACAGAGAAAAACCTACACTTATTACAAATATCATGATTATACTGGAAAACTTAACACAGTCACTGGTCCGGCGATTAACATCCACAAGGCAATATAGTAAATTAAACTTAAGCGGTAGATACTGTTCTGCCGCTTATTTACTTTCTTAGAAATATTTAAATGAGCAAATTTCATAATTTCTAGATATTGATTTTTCTAAATTCTAGATGATACAAAAAGGGGTTTCACCCCATAATGTCGAATAGATTAAGTTCGGAAAAACAAAGGGACGATCCGAGGCCACTGAAAAAGTCAAGATTCCTGTCATTCTGAATGAAACGAAGTAAAATGAAGAATCTTTAAAGCCGCTTAAATCCTAAGATTCTTCGCTACGCTCAGAATGGCAATCTAAGTTTTTTATCATATTATTTGACTTTTTCAGCACATTCCAACGAACCTGTCTGTTTTGTTTAATCTATCAGAAAAAGGATATCGTAGTATAAAAAAATCAGAGAAAATTACCTTTTAAGCAGCAATACAGCTCATTTAGTTTCTAAAATTTACAAATATTTGAACGGATAAAATAATTAATATAAAAAATATTATCAAAATCCCGTTGACAAGGCATACTATATCACATATAATCTATTACAATAAATTAAAACATTATATTGTATATAAACCATGACGAGAAGAGTAGATATATAGGACAGCTTTCAGCGAGTTGGTGGCGGTGCGAGACCAATACTGGACGTATATTGAAGAACATCTCTGAGTTTCTAACCGAAATCCTGCGGGAGAGTAGACTTAGACGGAGCCGGACCGTTATACCACGGACAGTATCGAAGTTGCAGCAATGCTTTTTCCGTACTGGTAGAGAGTTGGGCTTTACAGCCAATTAGGGTGGTACCGCGGATCGTAACCTTCGTCCCTTTGTAATATAAGGGATGGAGGTTTTTTTATTTGTCAAAAACATTCGTTTTGCTTCATCTGTCAGTTGTATGATACGATTTTACATTAGATTTTGAAATGAATACATAGGTTAGAAAAGAAGGTCTGACTTCTAACTTCTAACCTCTAACTTCTAACTTCTAACTTCTAACTTATTACACAAGGAGGGTTTATCTATGGAAAGGACATATGTTGCGGATATTCAAAAGGTCGATGGACAAGAGGTTTTATTGAAGGGTTGGATATATAAAATCAGAAGCTTTGGAAAGTTTGGATTTGTGATGCTGCGGGATAAAACAGGGGTTGGGCAGCTGGTGGTAGATGATATGGAGCTGCTAAAGTCCCTGAAGCAGGAGATGGCTGTAGAAGTGACGGGTAAACCCGTCCCTAACGAAAAAGCCCCTTACGGCACAGAAATTCAGGTATCTGAAATCAAAGTGATCGGCAATACGTATTATGATTTGCTACCTTTTCAGATTAACGAAAAAGAAATCAATGCCACATTGGAAAAGCAGCTGGATTATCGGACGATCAGCTTACGGAGACCGGATAGAAGAGCTATTTTTAAAGTGCAGGAAGAAATCGTAGAGGCATTCCGTACCTATCTACGAGGTAAGAGATTCTCAGAAATGCATACGCCGAAGATTATTGCCACCGGTACAGAGGGAGGCTCTGAAGTATTTACAGTTAATTATTTTGACAGAAGAGCATTCTTAACCCAGAGTCCACAGTTTTATAAGCAAATGATGGTGGGTGCCGGCTTTGAGAGAGTTTTCGAAATAGGACACGCTTACAGGGCAGAGCTTCATAACACATGGAGACATCTCAACGAATATGTAAGCTTGGACGTGGAAATGGGATTCATTCAAGACGAACACGATCTGATGGACTTGGAAGAGGGATTCATGAAGTACCTTTTTACCCATCTGAATAAGGTGTGCAAGGAAGAACTGGATATGTTCGGTATTCAGCTTCCTGAGATCAAGAAAATACCAAGGATTCCATTGTCAGAAGCTCAAAGGATTCTTTTAGAAGAGTTCGGAAAGAAATCTCCTGTAGGAAATATTGACGCAGAGGGCGAGGCCATATTCTCCCAATATGTTAAGGATGAATACAACAGTGATTTTGTATTCCTCACTAAATATCCCATAGCCAAAAGGCCGATGTATACCATGCCGGATCAGGAATTGGAGGGTATGACCAAGAGCTTTGACTTGATCTATAAGGGCTTGGAGGTTACCACCGGGGGACAGAGGATTCACGATTATGAAATGCTGGTGGAAAACATCAGAAAGTTTGGCTGCAACCCGGATGACTTTGACTTCTATGTGGAAAGCTTTAAATACGGTATGCCCCCTCATGGTGGTTTTGCCATAGGATTAGAGAGACTAACCATGAAGATATTGGGCTTGGATAACATCCGTCAAGCCACCCTATTCCCAAGAGACATGAACAGAATAACCCCATAAGGAGGATAAGGATTATGAAAATGAATATTGAAGATGTGAACTATGTAGCGAAGCTGGCGAAACTGAGCTTTACTGAGGCGGAAGCTGAGCAAATTGCCCAGGAGTTTGATGATATTCTGACCCACTTTGATAATATCAATCAAATAGATTTAGGCAGTGTGGATGTCTATGCCTTTGAACATGAAAAGTCCGTTGTTCGTCAGGATGAAGTGAAGTATTTTGAAGATAAAGATGCCTTATTTGGAAATGTGAAGACGGGCAGAGATACGTATATCCAAATACCAAAAGTTATTGAGTAAGGTATCTGAAATAAAATCATTGGTCAACGATACTGACTAATTATTTTGTTGAAGATGCCTAGAGGAGGGAAATCTGTTGAAGGTAGAATATATGACCATAGAAGAGATGCAAAGAGGACTGAGACAAAAAGAATTTACGACGAAAGAATTGGTTCGCAGCTCTTTGGACAGGATTCAAAAGCTGGATGAGAAAGTAAGAGCGTTTATTACCCTGTGTGAAGAAGAGGCAATGAAAGAAGCTGAGCAAATAGATGAAAAGCTGGAGCGTGGAGAAGAACTGGGATCATTGGCAGGCATTCCGGTAGCCGTGAAAGACAACATGTGTACCAAAGGCATTAAAACTACCTGTGCTTCAAAAATTTTGGAGGATTTTGTTCCACCCTACAACGCTACCGTGGTGGAGAGATTAAAAGAATCTGGTGCCATTATCATCGGAAAAACGAATTTAGATGAGTTTGCCATGGGCTCATCAACAGAAAACTCCTATTTTCATAAGACCAAGAATCCATGGGACTTAGAAAAAGTGCCTGGAGGTTCATCCGGGGGAGCAGCGGCGGTCATTGCTGCCGGTTATGTACCCTTATCCTATGGTTCTGATACAGGAGGATCAATCCGCCAGCCCGCAGCTTTTTGCGGTGCAGTAGGATTAAAGCCTACCTATGGGTTAGTTTCCAGATATGGGTTGATAGCCTTTGGATCTTCCTTGGACCAGATCGGACCCATTACCAGGACGGTAAAGGATTGTGTCCTAGGTCTTGAAGCAGTACAAGGAAACGATCCATTGGACGGGACCAGTGTTCAAGGTCAAGTAGAAAAGGATTATATGTCAGCGTTAGAAAAGGGCGCGAAAGGTCTGAAAATAGGAATTCCTAAGGAATTCTTCCAAGAGGGATTGGATGAAGAAATCAAAAAATCTGTGGAAGACGCTGCAGCCAGATTGGAAAGATTGGGTGCAGAGATAGAAACCTTCTCCCTTCCCATTGCTGACGCGGGATTGTCTGCATATTACATTATTTCTTCCGCCGAGGCTAGCTCAAACCTAGCCAGATACGACGGTGTCCGTTACGGTTATCGTGCGGCGGATTATGATGGTATTGAAGAACTCATTGTAAAAACCAGAACGGAAGGCTTTGGTCGGGAAGTGAAAAGAAGAATCATGCTGGGAACCTATGCCCTTTCATCCGGATATTATGATGCTTACTATAAAAAGGCCATGCAGCTGAAGCAAAAAATCAAGCAAGAGTTCAAACATGCCTTTCAAAAGTATGACATCGTACTGAGTCCCACATCGCCGGTTTTACCTTTTACTATCGGAGAAAAGTCAAACAATCCATTGGAAATGTATCTGGCAGATATTTATACCATCAACATCAACCTAGCCGGTCTTCCTGCTCTGTCTATGCCTTGTGGATTCAGTAAATCAAGGCTGCCCATCGGACTGCAGTTGATCGGAGACCACTACAGCGAGAAGACACTATTCCGTGCAGCCTATGGGTTGGAACAGGATTTGAATATTTATCAGAAAACTGCTTTTGTAGGGGAGGGAGCATAAATGGGATTTGAAACAGTTATCGGTTTAGAAATACATGTGGAGTTAGATACCAAGTCAAAAATATTCTGTTCCTGCTCTACGGCATTTGGTGCAAAACCCAATGAAAATACTTGTCCTATATGTACGGGTATGCCGGGAACACTGCCGGTATTGAACGAAGAGGTAGTCAATCTGGCCATGCGGGCAGGGATGGCACTAAACTGTGAAATCAATATGATCAATAAGGCAGATAGAAAAAACTATTTCTATCCTGACCTGCCAAAAGCCTATCAGATATCTCAATTTGATATGCCCATCTGTAAGAATGGCTTTATTGAAATTGATAGCGTCGGGGAAAAGAAGAAGATCGGCATAACAAGAATACACATAGAGGAAGACGCAGGCAAACTAATCCACATGGAGGATGAACCTTATACCTTGGTGGATTATAACAGGACGGGGGTGCCTCTGATTGAGATCGTAAGCGAGCCGGACCTGAGATCCGTAGAAGATGCCGTTACGTTCTTAAAAACTTTGAAGGCCATCCTGCAATATGCTGAGATTTCCGATTGTCGAATGGAGCAGGGCTCCCTTCGATGTGATGCCAACATATCCGTTCGTGAAATAGGACAAAAAACCTTCAATACAAAGGTTGAAATCAAGAACCTGAACTCCTTTAAGGAGGTAGGGAAAGCCCTGGAGAAAGAAGAGAAGAGACAAACGGAATTGTATCGCTATGGCGAAGGAGATAAAATCAAACAGGAAACAAGGAAATGGGATGCTGCAAAGGGCAGAACCATTCCTATGCGTTCTAAGGAAGATGCCCATGATTATCGTTATTTCCCGGAACCGGATCTGCCGCCGGTCATCATTGAAGATGCCATGCTGACGAAGGTACAGGAGACCATTCCAGAGCTGCCACAGCAAAAGAGAATAAGATTCTTGGATGCCTATGGTCTTGGAGAGAAGGAAGTAGATATTTTAATCGGCAGCAAGAATCTGGCTAACTATTATGAAAAAGTAGTGTCCTTTGGTGCGAATCCTAAGGATGCAGCCAACTGGATATTGGTAGACATTTTAAGAGTATTAAAGGATGTTGAGGAAGAGGATGCGCCGATTCCTGTAAACGCAGAAAGTCTTGCGAAATTAATTGCCCTCATTGATGAAGGCACCATCAGCCGAACGGCAGGAAAAGAAGTATTTGATGAGCTGCTGGTGTCCGATAGAACACCGGAGCAGATCGTAGAAGAAAAGGGCTTGAGACAGATGAGTGGTACCGGAGAACTGGAGGAAGTCGTTGGAAAGGTTATCGGAGAACACCCTCAAGCAGTGGAAGACTTTAAAAGCGGAAAGCCCCAGGCCGTAGGATTCTTGATGGGACAGTTGATGAAAGCCACCAAGGGCAAGGCCAATCCAAAGCTGGCAAAGGATTTGATTGCTGCAAAGCTGGCAGAATTGTAGGTTCATATTGATTAAAGAAACATATATAGAATATTGTGAAATAGCGAAGAAAGAGATTTATGGAAGTGATTTTTTATTTCCAAAATCTCTTTTTTTATGGAAAAAAGGGTTCATACTTTCTTTATTCTTTCTTAAGAAAAACTTAATAATTTGTTTCTAAATACTTCATCTCTATAACTTATTATGATACTAGCTATGTAGGAACTCCCATTGTTTCTATTATTATGAAATTATAGATAAGTTATATATGCGTTAACAAAACTGTGACAAAATCTATTTATTTTTGTAACAATAACGAAACCAAAATGAAAAAATATAGGGATATACTTAAAAATTGCTTAGATACAGTCGGTTTTAGAGATAGATAATCGCGTCATAGTATAGATATCCTTTCTTGTTAATGTGGGTATTGCCTGGTGACGATAGTCTACATTATTTAGATGAGGAGCTCTACATAAATTCATAATATAAACCATTAAAATTTCAAGGATTATGGCGTTTTGTAAACACCTGTTATGAAATTATTTAAAGGGGAGGAGAACGAATTTGAAGAAAAATCAAAAAATATCCTAAGGGAAATAACGCATTTCTTATTGCAAAATATCGTGTTGTTTATCTCGTTATTTTAGTTGTTATACTATTATACCTTTGTAATTTTTATAAATTTGATATACAATTGTACTATTCAATAGGCAAAAGGTGCCTATAAGCTATATAGAAAATTATATAAAGGATTATATAATGAACATTATACGCATGGATGCAGCTTATGATAATATAGGAGGTGTTACATGTGTATCAAGTTTACCTAGTAGAAAATGATATACATCTAAATAATTTATTTTCATCGTATATGCAAAAAGAAGGGTGGACCATTACGTCCTTTCTTGAGGGAGAAAATGCTTACAAATATATAGATAAATGCCCGCATATATGGGTTATAAACAGCAATCCGCCAAATGTAGATGGCTATCAAATTTTAAACGAAATTAAGGAACGATATCCTCAGATTCCTGTAATGTTAACCTCAGAGCGGAATTCCGGGATGGATCGGGTGATAGGACTGGAAATGGGCTGTGAGGACTATTTGTACAAGCCTTTTTTGCCAAAGGAACTAGTTATACGGACGAGGAAGATACTGGATAGGATCTATGGAAACAGGTTGGCATCATATAGAGCAACTGTTTATGAAATTCCCCCGTATACCATTGATGAAACAAAGAGGCTTGTTTTCGAGAACGATAATATGGTTAATCTGACCTCCAAGGAACTGGATCTATTAATTCTGTTTGTGAAAAACCCCCTTCGAACATTTTCCAGAGAACAGGTACTCAGGTATATATGGGATGGAGAGCATTTTGGATCAGAACGCTCCGTTGATGATTTAGTACGAAGATTACGTAAGAAAATGAGATTTTTGAGAATAGAATCAATTTATGGATATGGTTATAGATTTCTAAGAATCCATAGCTTAAATAAATGAAAAATAGAAAGCCACTAACGGAATGAAACTTCGTTAGTGGCTTTCTATTTTTTATGAAATTTCACAATTTCACATAATTAACATAATTTTTCATAATAAATCATAATTTCTCATAAAACTTCAGAAATTCTACCGTATTTGGCTGTTACCATCTAAATAATAAAAAAAATATCTAAAATTGTAGAAAAATGAGGTGGAAAAAATGGCAATCAGCAGTATTACAAATACAACATCGTCGACGACCAGTACCCAACGAACTTCAAATTCAGAATTGGGCAAGGATGATTTTATGAATCTTTTAATAACGGAGCTAAAATACCAGGATCCTCTGGATCCTATGGAAGGTACAGAGTATGTCACCCAGCTGGCGCAGTTCAGTACACTGGAACAGATGTATAATTTGAACACCAGCTTATCTTCCATGGAGGCTCTTAGCATGACAGGAAAATATATCACGGCTACAGTCACAGACAGTACGGGTACAACATCATTGATAGAGGGAACGGTAGATTCCGTAAAGATGAAAAATGGAAAGGCTACACTGGTAGTAAATGGGACCGATGTAGAAATGGAAAATGTGACGAATGTTTATGACTATGACAGGTCAGACATATCCAGTCTGACTTCAATGATCGGTAAAACTGGTAAAGGGTATATTTATGATTCTGACAGCCTTGATGTAATCAATGTAGAAGGAACGATATCGGGAGTGGAAAAAGGCAAATATGAAGATTATGCACTGATGGATGGCGTAAAACTTACACTTCAATCGATTACTTCAGATGATTACAAAAGTTCTCAAAGCAAGATGAGCTATTTGAATGACAATATCGGAAACGAGATAAGCATAGAAGTCAAGGACAGCAGTACAGGCAAGGTTGTTTCTGTGACAGCCGTGTTGGACGGTGCAACGGAGGAAAGCGACGGCAGTATCACGGTAACGATGAGCAATGTTAGAGTTCCTGAGGATGGAATTTATAGCGTTAAATGATGAAAGTACATAGATAGGGGGAAATGGTTATGATGCGAGCTATATATTCCGGTGTTTCCGGATTGAAGGCACACCAACAAGCGATGGATGTTATTGGGAATAATGTTGCAAATGTTAATACTACTGCTTATAAGGCTTCGAGGGTAACCTTCAGCGATATTTTTAACCAGACCTTGAGCAGCGCCACCGGAGCGGATCCAACTACCGGGAGGGGAGGAAGCAATGCCAAACAGGTTGGACTTGGGTCACAGGTAGCTTCCATTGATATTCTAATGTCAAGGGGAAGTACGGAAACCACTGGAAATACAACGGACCTTGCGATAAACGGCAACGGCTTCTTCATTGTTAGAAATGGAACAACCGGTGAGTATATGTTTACAAGGGCAGGTAACTTCTCAATCGATGAAAACGGAAACCTCACCACCAGTGATGGCATGAATATATATGGATGGCAGGACTACGGCGGAACGAAACAGTCGGACGGTACTTACAAATTTGATACGAATACAGGTGTTGAGCCTATTAATATCTATTCTGACAGCTACAACAAGAATAAAAAGATTATCTCAGCAGATGCAACAGGAAAAGCTGCTTTCACAGGGAGCCTCGATTCCTCCGAGGAACCTGTAGGTACTGCCATCAACGATATTGGGACCACAGACCCTGAAGCACAGTATAGTACAACCATGGCTGTATATGACAGCTTGGGAAACAAGCATCAGGCAAATGTTAATTTTACAAAATGCTACGTGGATACGTCTGACGCTGATAATCCTGTCACAACCTGGTACTGGAGTGTTGGAGACAGCTCTGATGCGTCAGTTTCAGGGGCCAGCGGATACCTCAAATTTAACAGCAGCGGCGAACTTGTCACTGATGATCCGGATTACAGTACAACGCCGGAAATCAATATTACGCCAGATGCCTCTACCAGTGCAAGTGCTTTTACTGTAGAACTTGATTTTTCAAACCTCACTATGACCTCTGATGATAGTTCCGTACAAACCAGCGAGGTAGATGGAGGTGTATCCGGTACACTGGATGATATATCCATTGACGCTAATGGAATCATTATGGGTGTATATTCCAATGGACAGAAGAAACCTCTTGGAATGATTGGGCTTGCCCAATTCGACAATGCTTCCGGACTTGAGCGGGTAGGTACGAACTACTACAGGACAAGCTCAAACTCTGGTGATTTTAGCAACGCTGTTGCAGCAAATGGCACATTGTCTTCCGGAGCCCTTGAAATGTCGAACGTAGATCTTTCTGCTGAGTTTAGCAAAATGATTATTGTACAAAGGGGTTACCAGGCGAACAGCAGAATCATCACCACGTCAGACGAGATGTTGGAGGAGCTTATCAATATGAAGAGATAACTTTAGGCGATTATCTACGAATTAATATTTTATACGAGAGGAGGAGCTGGTATGGGTTCTACCTTTTCTGGCATAGCAATAGCAAACAGTGGATTGTATGTGAGTCAGAGAGCACTGAATACAACCGGACATAATGTGTCCAATACGGATACAGAGGGTTATGTACGACAACAGGTCATGCAAGTGGATACAACCTATATTAAAAACGGAAAATATCAGGCGGGTACCGGTGTAGGTATTGAAGAAACCAGACAAATGCGAAGCATTTTTCTTGACAATATGTACAGAAACGAGAAAAGCAGCCTTAGCTATTGGCAGGCCAGGCAAAATACTGTTGACGATATAGAAGCTGTGATGGATGACCTTTCCGATGATGGCGGCATGCAGAATGCCATAGATGAATTTTTTAATGCCTGGGAGGAGGTTTCGAAAGATCCTACCGGAGGAGCGGCAAGGGCATCCTTGATCGAATATGGTAATTCTCTCGTAGAAATGTTCAATCAGGTTGATGACCAATTGGATCAGATACAAGAAAACCTTGATTCCCAAATAGAAGCTATGGTGGAAGATATCAATTCCATTGCAGAGCAGGTTGCCGAATTAAACGGAAAAATCGCCAGATGTGAAGCCAATGGGGATAATGCCAATGATTACAAGGATGAGCTGAATTCGCTGCTGGATACACTATCCGAATATGTGAATATTAATGTTTCTATAGACAGCAACGGAATATACAATGTTTCAATCGGAGGAGCAAATCTGGTCAACGGAACAAATGCCAATAAGCTTACATGCGAGACCAATCATTCGAATGGTACCTTCAATACAGTAGTCTGGGAAGACAGCGGTACACAATTGAAACTTAAAGATGGAATGCTATTGGGTTTAATAGAAGCAAGAGGAGATGTCAGTGGCGGTAAAGGCAGCGTCGGAAATGGCTCCCCAGTGGAATCCGGAGATGAAGAAGCTGATATTGATGCCGATGCCGACAGCTATAATTTCACAGGGGACAGTAAAAACATTGTATCAGAGATTCGTACAGGCTTGAATATGATGGTTAGTCTTCTGGCAAGAAAGGTTAATGAGATCCACAGCAGTGGAGAAGGATTGGACGGAAGCACTGGGAATGACTTCTTTGTTAAAATAGATGACAGTCTTCCTTTTGAAGTCGGAAATATAAAAGTTAATCCGGAGCTGGACGATACGGACAAAATTGCAGCATCCAGCATAGGCGGAAGTAATGATGGAGCCATTGCTGCTGAGATTTCCGATTTTAGCAATACGGAGTATTTTAAATACGATGGTTTGAAAACGAACATCAGTGAGTTTTATTCCAAACTGGTAGGTTGGATAGGCACCGAAGGGAACGAAGCTAAAAACGCTGTCAGTAATCAGGATACTTTGGTGCAGCAGGCTCAAGCAAGAAAGGAGTCGCTATCTGCAGTATCTTTGGATGAGGAACTGTCAAATTTGGTGAAATATCAGCACGCATACAATGCAAGTGCAAGGGTAATGAGCACAATGGATGATATGATCGCAACGGTTATCAAAGAAATGGGTGTGGTTGGGAGGTAAGTGAAATGAGTTCTTTTTCTGGACTGAGTATTGGTGTAAGGGGCCTGGCTGCCAGTCAGACCGCGCTCAACACAATTAACCATAACATCAGTAATGCGGACACTGTGGGATATTCAAGACAGGTTGTCACACAAAAAGCATCTGATCCGATGAAAACAGGAAATGGAACAGGCATGACGGGGACAGGTGTAGATATTACTGCTGTAACGCAGATACGGAATGTATTTTTGGATCAACGGTACTGGAGTCAGAATGCTACTTATGGGGAATGGAATGTTAAAAGTAATATTCTTTCTGAACTGGAAGCACTAATGAACAATTCTTCAGATGACGGTTTGGACGATGTTATGAATCGTTTCATCTCCTCTATGGAAGACCTTGTGGATGATCCCAGCAGTGATTCTGCCAGGGCCGCTATGGTGCAAGAGGGGAAAGCTTTGACCAAATATATGAACAATATGGCCGGGAGTTTACAGGATTTGCTGGATGATTGTAATGGCTCCATCAAAAACAAAACGGATGAGATTAACTCCTATGCCAGGCAAATTGCTACTTTAAATGAGCAAATATATAAGGCAGAGCTTGGAGGAAGCACTGCCAATGATCTCAGAGATCAAAGAACAGTTTTGGTGGACAAGCTGTCTTCCATTGCGGATGTACAGGCCAATGAAGTGACGGTTGGTACTTTGGCAGACGGACAACCTGATGTCAGATTTTACGTAAAGATTAATGGCATAGATCTTGTGAATCATTTTGATACCAATGAACTGGAGTGCTATACGGTGAACGACGGTTCAGATAAGGATGGAACGTATGCTGTCCGGTGGGCAGGCTCAAACAATGATGTTAACTTTCAAGGTGGAGAAATGAAAGGATATCTTGATATGGCCAATGGAGATGGGGCAAATGTCGGATTTAAAGGTATTCCATATTATATGAACGAATTGGATACATTTGCACAAAGTCTTGCAAAAGCATTCAATGAGGGTGTATATCAGGACGGCAACTCATACTCCAGTGGTCATGCAGGTGGCGTTGGGGCCGATGGTACGACGGGAACAAGGTTTTTTTCCTATAATGGAAAATCTTCGGATGAGCTAATGGAAAGCGGTTCTGATTTGGATTCAATTTATAAGAACATTACGGCTGCCAATATATCCCTTACTTCCGATGTGGAAAATAATACGGACAAAATTGCTGTCTCTTCTGCCAGTGGGGAATCAGAAAATAGCGACAATCTAAAGGAATTGTTGAAAATCTTTGAAGATTCCAGGGTGTTTGATAACGGTACACCATTGGATAATATTAACTCCATCTATACAACCATGGGGGTGGAAGCTTCCTATGCGTCTAAATTGTCTGACCGGCAGAAAAATATTTTAGACCACATTGACAATAACAGAACCTCCGTATCTGGCGTATCCATCGATGAAGAGTCTTCAAATCTTGTGAAATACCAGCAGACCTATAATGCGGCGGCCAAGGTAATCAGTGTTATGGATGAGATCCTTGATGTAACGATTAACTCATTGGGAGCGAATTGGTAAATATGGTTGACAGTAGTAGATATCAATGAACGGGGTGATATGATGAGAATTACAAATGGTATGATGATTCAAAACACCATCAGAAATATCAATAACAACCTTGTCAAGCTTTCGAAGATTCAAAACCAGACATCCTCACAGAAAAAGCTACAAGTTCCTTCGGATAATCCTGTGGCTGCAGCAAGATCCCTTGAGCTACAAAGTTATACGGCAAAAATAAGTCAACAGAAAAAGAACGCTGATGATGCCAATTCGTGGATGAAATACAGTGACTCTGCCCTCGAACAGATTGGAGACAGTATGACGGAAATCAGGGAGTTAGTTGTACAGGCATCCAATGGAACCCTTACGGATGATGACAAAAATAAAATAAACGATGAAATTAGAGAACTAAAGAATGGTATTATTCAGACTGGCAATTCCAGTTACTCAGGAAGATATGTTTTTGCAGGATATAATACCAATGAGGCGCCCTTTGAAATGGTTACCACCGACGTAGGGGATAAAGTTATGTACAACGGAAAATATTTGTCTTTGGGTGGGCCGGTTTCAGCATCGGTTTCAGACAGTGAACTGATAGATTTTTATACTGCCAATATGGACAAGGTCAGTGGACAGCCAGAGCTCACATCGGCTAAGTTCGAAACCTTCACAGCTGCTTCACCAGCTCTTAGCTTTAACTTAACCTTGGATGGGGTAACCCATGCAATCAGTCTGACCGATGGAACTACTTACGACGCAGAAACGCTTGCAGCAGAATTGCAGGCGAAGGTAAATGCTGCATTTCCTTCCGACAGCGGAGAGCCGGACCCAATGGTTAAGGTTAGTAGTGATGAGGGCAAGGTCGTGCTTACGGCTCAGTCCGGCAGTAGTATATCAATCAGCAGCGATACTTTAGACGTCAGTAAAATAGGTTTTAGCAACGGAATGGTGTCCTCTAAAAATGATAGTGAAAAGATCTCCTACATACTGGGCAGCAATAACCAAGTGGCGGTAAATGTGGAGGGAAGTGATATATTTGGACAAGGTGAGGACAGCTTTTTCAATACACTTACAAAAATCGAATTGGCATTGGCGGGTGAAACACAATATAAAACTGCAGCATATAACGAGGGTCCCCCTGCGGGAGTTACTGTTGAAACCAGAGATTTGGACCTATCAAGCTTATTGGGCGACTTAGATAAAGATATAGATAGGATGCTGGCAGCAAGATCGGACCTGGGAGCAAGAACCAGTTATGTTGAATTGACGCAAAATCGTTTGGATGATAATTATACAACGTATTCAGAATTGCTTTCTAAAAATGATGATATAGATCTTGCCGAAGCAAGTATGAATTTGTCAAGTGCCCAGACTGCATATTCTGCAGCCTTATCTTCTGGTGCAAAGGTAATTCAAAATACGTTACTGGATTTTCTGCGATAAGGACCCAACAGCTCCTAGAAGCTGTTGATAGGACGACAATATGGAAGGAGATGCCATTGAATACAATATGATGAATTGTGGAGGGGATGATTATGAGCAGTTCAGTCAACGGTAATTATTATAGTTCCAGTTCAAACCGTGTTACTGGAATGGTTAGCGGTCTAGATGTGGACAGTATTGTAAAAGGGCTAATGGATGCGGAAAAGCAGCCACTGAATAAGCTTAAACAGAAAAGACAGCTTTCGGAGTGGGAGCAGGAGGCTTATCGTGATGTTAACAATAAATTGAGGAGTTTTAATGATAAATATTTTAGTTATACAAATCCATCCAATAATATGCTTTCACAGTCAACCTATAAACAATTCTCAACAAGTTCCAGTAATGAATCCGTTGTTGTCATATCTGCAGATGCTGAAGCCAAAGCAGGTACACATACCATAGAAGTCAGCAATCTGGCAACTGCGGCATCGTATAAGAGTCCATCATCGATCACAAAGACCATAACGGCATCATCCATCGCTAATTTCAGCGAAGCAGTGGGATCCAGCTTCGTGCTGAATATTGACGGAGCCAAGACAACCATTACCCTTGACGATAGTGTTACGAATATGGATGATTTGCAAAATAAAATTGATGAAGCTGTAGGAAGTGGAAAAATCAAGGTTTCCGATACGAATGGCGATGGGAGTGGATATCTGACCATATCAAAAGTGGATGGGAGCGGTATAGGTACCATTTCCCTGAGCAGTGAGAATGACAGCAGTGGATTGTCTGCTTTGGGGTTCTCAAGTGACGATCAGCTAAAGAATTATTTAGATACATCAGATACGTTGGAGGAGATTTCAAAGAATTTGGATAATTCTTTCACCTTCGATTCAAATGGTAATATCGATTTGACCATTAATGGTGTACATTTTGCGTTTTCCAAAAGCACGACGCTGAAAGAAATGATTAGTGAAATAAACAGCTCGGACGCTGGTGTTACCATGAAATACAGCACAAACAGCGATAGCTTTTCTATTACAGCCAATACTACGGGAGCAGGAAATAAGATCAACATGAGCGAATCGGGAAGTACTTTTTTACAAGATGTAGGTATCAATAACTATACTGCTGGTGAGGATGCTATTGCTATCATTGATGGTGAAGTAGTTAGAAGGAGCAGCAATTCTATAACCCTGGATGGGATTAGCTATAATCTTAAAAGCGAAAGTACAGAGAAACAAACCGTTTCAATATCCCAGGATACGGATGCTATTTATAACCAAATTAAAAGTTTCGTAGACGATTACAATAGTCTGATTAATGATATGAATCAAATAATTTCTGAAGAGTACGACAGGGACTATCCACCATTAACGGATGATCAGAAGGATGAAATGTCCGAGGATGAAATAGCATCATGGGAAAAAAAGGCAAAAAAAGGCCTGCTGGAAGATGATTCTACGCTTCAAAGTCTTCTCAGCAATATGAGGTCAGCCTTGTATGAATCGGTCAGCGGCGTCTCGGTACATCTGACGGAGATAGGAATAACAACAAGCAGTAACTATCAGGACAAAGGAAAACTGGTGATTGATGAGAATAAATTAAGGAATGCGATTGAGAGTAATCCCGAAGATGTTATGAATTTATTTTCGCAGCAGTCCTCTTCCTATTCAGGAACAACAAAAGTAAGAAATCTGACATCAGAGCAAAGGGAAGTAAGAAACAGTGAAGAAGGACTGGCATACAGACTTTATGATATTATACAGGATAGTATTTCTACATATACCGACAGAAACGGCAAAAAAGGAAGTCTTATTGAAAAAGCCGGAATGGAAGGAGATGGCTCAGAATTTAACAATACGATTTCAAAGCAGCTTGACAAATATGATGAAGAAATTGATGAAATGATAGATAAGCTTGATGCTAAGGAGGATTATTATTATGAAAAATACTCTTATATGGAGACCTATATCAATCAAATGAATTCCCAACTGTCGTCTCTTCAGTCTTATCTTGAATAGGAGGAAATTTATGATGCCAAAACCTCTTCGATATATGGATTTTCTTAAAATGAAACAGAGCATCCTTGAAGATATATATAATAACAGCGTGGAGCAATCAGATGCATTGGAAAGAAAGGATTACGCCCTACTTGAAAAGTTATTAAAGGCTAGGCAGAACGACATTGAAAAGTTTGGGCAAATCAGAGAATATCTTAAGGAGTATCATAGTGTGGAAAAAAACGAGGAAACAGAAAAATTGGAACAGTCTATCCGTTTCTTGGTTCAGGAAGTGATCAATATCAATGGTACAAACACAAACGAAGCTGTAAATCAAAAAAATGATATAGCTGAGATGCTTAGAAACATAAAATTAGGCAAATGCGCCATTAGAAACGGATACTATAAAAAAATTCCCCAAAGGTACGGATACTTTATTGATAAAAAAATAGGGAAATATATTTGAGAGAATAGGAATTGAAAGATTTAAGAAAAAAAGCAAAAAAAGCTAAAAAAGTATTAAGTCCCGGATAAAAGCTGCCGATATATTACATAGATAGCTAAATATGAATAAATGAAATAATCTATCAGGGACGAGTGTATGATTCCAGTGCTTTCTGCAGGACGCAGAAACTGGAGGCAGCTCGTTTTATTTTTGCAAATTTTCAGTAAAATTACATAATATGTTAGATCGCAGCCTAAATCCAGGTCCCAAGAAATGATGGAATATATTCTTACCAATAGAGCAAGGAGGATGAGCTTATGCTAGTTTTAGGGAGAAAACCTGGTGAGTATGTGATGATTGATGATCATGTCATGGTAAAAGTTGTGAGGAGCGATGATGGGGATCTAAGACTTGCCATTGAGGCCCCACGGGAAGTGAGAATTTTACGAGGCGAAGTGTATGAACAGCAAAGACTTGGTATAAATAATAAAGAAAAATAGCATAGTGCAGCAGATCATGGATGAGCTGATTTTCATGCGGAAGCCGGTAGGATACCGGAAGAAGCATGCAAAATCAGCTTTTTTTGTTGGAGTTATCTACACCTAGAATCTACGATCATTCATTTTGTTGGGGATGAGGTTTCTGTTCAATTAAAGGATATCATAGACCCAATGGCTTTCCATAAGCCTGAAAGTCTATCATATAAAAATATAACAAGGCGGAAAAAGGATGTCCGTCTCAAAAAAACAAGGAGGTAGTCTATTATGAGAATCAACACGAACGTAGCAGGTCTTAACACATTGAACCAGCTTTCTAAAAATGAGAAAGCTACCAACAGTTCTCTTGCAAAATTGTCATCAGGACTTCGTATCAACAGTGCTGCGGATGATGCAGCAGGCCTTGCCATCAGTGAAAAGATGAAGGGACAGATTCGTGGTTTGGATAAGGCAAGCAGTAATTCAGAGGATGCTATTTCAATGGTTCAGACAGCAGAAGGTGCTCTTGCGGAGACAGAGAGTATACTCCAAAGAATGAGGGAACTTTCCGTTCAGGCTGCATCTGATACCAATACCGATGAGGACAGGGCAAACATACAGGATGAAATGTCACAGTTAATCGATGAGATTGACCGTATCAGCAATACGACCCAATTTAACAATAAGAATCTTCTGGATGGTTCCATGAATGGCAAGGTAGCAGCGGATTCTGCCAATGTTCTGACGAATACTGCCCTTGCAGGTACTACAGCAGCTACAGACACCCTGGATGTTCTCACTGATGATAACGGTGACAACCTTGGTATCGAAGACGGTGATACCATCAAAGTATCCTGGGCAGTAAATGGGGAATTGAAAACAGCTTCTGTAAGTGTAACGGCTGGTACAACAACCCTTTCAGATCTTTTGAATGCTGCTTCCGCCGATGGAACCGGTGCCGTAGCCAGTGGTGATGTTACAGTGACTGCAACTACTGCTGGGTATGCAGGAGCTGTGGGAGGATTAACCTTTGAAGTGACAAGTTCTGATGGTAAGGTTAAAACTGAAGCTTCCAATATTCTTTCTTCATTCAAAGAGACTACTGCAGCAAAAGAAGCGAAGGCGGTTGATGGCAGTGCTACGCTGCAGATAGGTGCCAATGCAGGCCAGACCATGAAGGTTAATATAGGAGATATGGGTGCTGATGCGCTCGGTATTAAAAATTTAGACGCGTCAACCCAGGATGGTGCAAGTGTTGCCATTTCCGTAATCGATGAAGCTACCAGAAAGGTATCTTCACAGCGTTCCAATCTTGGTGCCGTACAGAACCGTCTTGAACATACTATAAACAATCTGGATACGGCCTCAGAAAATTTGAGCTCCGCACAATCTCAGATTGCAGATGTTGATATGGCTGCTGAAATGATGACATACTCTAAAAATAGTGTTCTGCAACAGGCAGCTCAGTCAATGCTTGCACAGGCAAATCAACAGCCTCAACAGGTATTATCCCTGCTTCAGTAATATTACACAGAAACCCATGAGGAAAAAGGGCCTTAGATTCCTAAGGTCTTTTTCCATATAGAAGAGATTTGAGCAGAACTATTTTCATGTTAGGAGGAACTTCTAATGTCGCTAAATATGCCATATAAAAAGTATATAGAAAACTCAATATTGACTTCAAATCCTGAGGAATTAACGCTCATGTTATATAATGGGCTGATTAAATTTATAACCCAGGCCCAACTTGCCATAGAAGAACAGGATATGGAAAAAGCCCATAACTGTATCATTAGGGCAAAAAAAATACTTTTTACGTTTGAAAATACTCTCGATATGAAATACGAGGTTTCTAAAGATATATTGCCAATATATGAATATATGTGTAAACGACTGACGGATGCAAATGTTAAAAAAGATAAGAACATTCTAACGGAAATCCTGTATTTTGCAAAAGAACTGCGGGATACTTGGTCTGAAGTCATGAGAATTGCCGGTCATCAGGGTAGGGTTCCCCAAAAAGATAGGGGGTGAAAATCTCTGCAGTGTACAGGTTTTTGAGATTATAAATGTCTCATTTAAGTTTGTATACATATACTTTATAGAATTTGACTTGATCTGGTTACTGATACGTAGAATATCTAAAAGTTTAGTTAGCGGTGAAAGAAAACTTCCTCAATCCATCACTTTACACTGCAATAGCTTGTGCAAAACTTTTGTGGATAATATAACTGTAGAGGCGAACAGTGTTCGCCTGCTTTGTTCTATTTTTACATATTGTCATTCAAGAAAGCTCCGATCTTTCCCAGATACTCTTCCGGGTACATCTTCAAGCTTCCAATATGCTCCGCTTTTTCCGTAAACCATATGGATGCATGAGAATGATTCTGAAGGGATTGATAAATTGCTTCTGAATTTGTATAAGAAATAAATTTGTCATTCTTGCTGTGGATAAGGAAAATTGGTTTTTTAGCAATATTCTTTACGGTACTCATTGGAGAAACTTGACTTATGTTTAGATCATACAGTTCAGCGATCCTAATGATCGCATAGCTTTTAAAAGGAAAATAACGGATGATGGAACAGTAGGCCGGACCCCCATAATTGGTTAATACAGTATCTAAGTTATTTGATATATTGTTTATATCCTGGGCAATAAAAAGCTTCAAATCTCTAATGGGACTATCGGCAATTAAGGCATTAACCCTTTCGTCTTCCCCAGCAGCTTCTATTGCAGTAATTGCTCCCATAGAAAAGCCGAGAAGTGCGATTTTTTCCCCTTCCTTACCCCGCTGCTTTAGATAGTCTATCGCCCCTAATACATCATATTTTTCATAATATCCAAAAGAAATCAGGTCTCCTTCCGATTGTCCATGTCCTCTCAGATCAAATGCAAGCACGTTATATCCCCGAGGTATTAAGTATTTGACCAACATTTTTGTTCGCCCGTCCATGAGTCTATCCTCATCAAACCCGTGAATGGCAATGACTGTTTTATTGCTGGAAGGGTTTGTAGAAAAAAAGATACCCTTTAAAGTTACGTTCCCTTCTCTGCTTTTAAATGTGACTTCTTCATAGTCGAAACCTTTGATATCCGAAAGCTTCTCTATGGGCTTCTCATTTTTTCTATGAATAAATAAATTGCTTGTTTCATAGTATATAAAGGTCATACCCACAACAGAAATTAACGAAAATAATAATAACAGCTTTAAGATGGCTTGCATAAAATGATACTGTCTACTGCGGTTATCCTCCATTGCGGCTCGCTCCCCAATATCGCTCATTTTATTCTGCAGTAAATTCCAACAATAGTTTTCTCCATATATAAACTGCTTATCCTATAAGATGTCTTTGCAAATGTTACCAATAGTGCATACATCATTGTCTTACCTAAACTTCTGTGATATACTGTTTTAGGAAAATTAATAAAGACAGTTCGTAACCATCCTGTCTATAAACAAAACTAGGACGAACTACCGTGCTTGGTAGTTTTTTTGTTTATAGGGCGGTTATGCCCTTTTTTTTGTGTGCAAAATGGCTTGCGCAGGACATGGGGACAGTCCCTCAGTCACGCCAAAAGCGGGCGTGACAGTAGGTACAGTCCCCATGTCCTGCAAAGTCACATGAGGAGGACACAACGTGAAACAAATCGGATTAACCACCACGGTGCCGATAGAGGTACTTTTAGCCGCGGGATATCAGCCTGTGGATTTAAATAATATATTTATTACTTCAGACGACTATGGAAAATATATTGAAATTGCGGAGAGAGATGGATTTCCAAAGAGCCTTTGTGCATGGATCAAGGGAATATACGGTGTGTGTATGACAAAGGGTATTCAAGAAATCGTAGGTGTGATGGAAGGCGATTGTTCCAATACAAAGACTTTGATTGAGGTATTGGCTTCCAAAGGCATCAAGGTATATTCTTTTTCTTATCCTCACAGTCGCCAATTGGAGGCTGTGAAGGCAGAAATCGATAAGTTTATGAATCTGTTTGGTGTTCAGCGTGAAGAAGTAGAGAATATGCGACTGCGATTGAACAGAATCCGCAGTCTGGGTAAGGAAATTGACCGACTTGCCTGCGAAGAATGGAAGGCTACGGGCTTTGAGAATCACTTGATTCAGGTTAGCTTCAGCGACTGCAATGGTGATATTGAAGACTTCGAAAAAGATCTTACAATGAAAGTAGATGAGGTACGCTTAAGAAAGCCGGATAAAAAAGAGCTTCGTTTAGGATATATGGGCGTTCCACCAATGACGGGAGATCTATATGACTTTGTAGAGGGGTTTCATGGCCGTATCCTATATAATGAGGTACAAAGAGAGTTCGCTTTTCCCCGGGCAGACAAAGCCTGCAGCATTTATGAACAATACCGTGATTATACCTATCCCTATGATATTCATTTCCGATTGCATGAAGTGAAAAGGCAGATCAAGGAGAGACGGTTGGATGGCATAATCCATTATACCCAGGCCTTTTGCTATAGGGCTGTGGAAGATATCTTGATAAAACAAGAATTGGACATACCGATTTTACATATTGAAGGGGATAAGGTCAATTGTTTGGATGCCAGAACAAAGCTGAGGCTGGAAGCTTTTTTAGATATGCTGCGGGATCGAAAGGAGATATTCCAATGAAGATATTAGGAATCGATTTGGGCAGTAGAGCCGTCAAGCTGGTTTGTATGGAAGATGGCAGGATTACCGGAAAACAGCTGGTGAGTACCATGTCCTTTTACAGAGACTACTGCAGCTATGACGGAAAACTGCGGGTAGATTTAGAAAAGCTCCATATGGGAAAGATTGACGTAGGTATTTCTACAGGCTATGGTAGAAACAATACGGATTTAGACATGTTTATACCCATCAACGAAATTAAAGCCCATGCCTACGGTGCTTTTTACCAGACCGGTTTACAGGACTTCGTCCTCTTAGATGTGGGAGGGCAGGATGTCAAGGTTATTAAGGTAGAAAAGGGCATGATTACTGACTTGGAGCTTAATGAAAAGTGTGCGGCATCCTGTGGGCGGTATCTGGAGAATATGGCCAATGTATTGGAGATATCCATGGACGAGATGTCTCGCCATGTGGAAGATCCCATAG
Source organism: Bacillota bacterium (assembly GCA_049324315.1). Classification (GTDB taxonomy): domain Bacteria; phylum Bacillota; class Clostridia; order Peptostreptococcales; family Thermotaleaceae; genus JBMOKU01. Next base: position 46,300 of record JBMOKU010000025.1, read on the forward strand.
AACTCAATACTACCTGCGCCGTATTTTCAGAATCTGAGCTTATCGGGAAAATTGCCGAAGGAGTGGAACTGAAGCATCTATGTGCAGGGGTAAATTACTCGTTATATAAGCGGCTGCAGCCCTTGCTAAGCAATTTTAAAAGCAGAAAGCTGATACTCTCAGGAGGTGTAGCCAAGCATCAGGCTATACAGATATATTTGCAAAAGGATTATGATGAAGTACTGCCATTAGATGATCCCCAGTTCAACGGAGCCATCGGGTGCTGTTACTATGGTTATAGGTATAAAAAGAAAATGAATGGGATATGCAGTGAATGATTCAATCATAGGAGGAAAAATACATGTATATTTTGAAGACAAAACACAGCTTTGACAGCGCCCATTTCCTCAGCGGCTATAAGGGCAAATGTGCCAATATTCATGGACATCGGTGGGAAGTTGAAATAGAAGTACAATCCATGGACCTGGTTAATGGAGGACAATGTGACGGTATGATTGTAGATTTCAGCGACTTGAAGGGAGATCTCAGGGAAGTTGTCGATCACTTGGATCATGCTTTGATTGTACAAGAGGGTACCATGCGGAAAGAAACCCTGGAGCATCTATTGTTTGATGGTTTTAAAGTGATTTCTCTTCCCTTCAGACCTACTGCGGAAAATCTGGCCTATTATTTCTTTCAGCGAATATTGGAAAGAGGTTATGATGTAAAAAAAGTAACGGTCTATGAAACTCCTACCAACGCTGCGGTTTATGAAAGGTAGGAGGATGCAGATATGGCATATAAAGTAGTTGAGAAGTTTGTCAGTATTAATGGCGAAGGTCCATCATCGGGGAAACTGGCTGTTTTTATACGGTTTGCAGGGTGCAATCTGGATTGCAGCTACTGCGATACAAGATGGGCCAATCAGGAGGATGCTGATTTTCAGTGGATGGCGGCAGAGGAGATCTATGAATATATTCATTCAACGGGAATCCGATATGTCACACTGACGGGCGGAGAACCCCTGCAGCAGCGGGAGGTTTTGACCTTGTTGAAGATCCTGTCTTCTGATGCAAGGCTATCTGTGGAGATTGAAACCAATGGAAGTGTAGACCTGGAACCTTTCTGCTGTATCGAAAATAACCCTCCAAGGTTTATCATGGATTACAAACTAGGCTCCAGCGGTATGGAAGACAGGATGCAGGTTAAGAACTTTCAGTATCTGACAGAAAAAGACACGGTGAAGTTTGTGATAGGGAGCCTGGAGGATTTAGGCCGGACAAAGGAGATCATAGGGAGATTTGATTTATCCGGACGAACAAAGGTATATATCAGCCCTGTCTTTGGTGAAATAAATATGGAAGAAATCGTGGCATTTATGAAAGAACACTTGATGAATGATGTGACCCTGCAGGTGCAGCTTCATAAGATCATATGGCATCCTGAGCGGAGAGGTATCTAAATACGGTACGCGGTTCACGGTCCACGTTGTTCGATATCTGAGTCGATCTTTAAGTTTTTTTCATGTACCGTGTATCGTGCACCGTGTATCGATGTATATAAACGAAATTTTATTAAGCATAAGACTTTTTTAATATTTGTTAAGCCTTAGAGTTGATTATCAATAGAAGGTTGGTGGGAGAAAATGAATCATGAAAAAGCAGTCGTTGTATTTAGCGGAGGGCAGGATAGTACCACTTGTCTGTTTTGGGCAAAAAAACAGTTCAAGGAAGTGATCGCAGTATCCTTTGACTATAATCAAAAGCATAGGCTGGAATTGGAATGTGCCGGAAGCATCTGTAAAAAGTATGGATTTGAGCATCATGTATTAGATCTGAATCTTCTTAATCAGTTAGCTCCCAATTCCTTAACAAGGACAGACATCCCGGTGGATCGGGAAGCACCCAAGGAGGGACTGCCTAATTCTTTTGTAGATGGCAGAAATCTGCTGTTCCTTTCCTTTGCAGCTATATTTGCAAAGCAAAGGGGTATTCAGCATATCGTTACAGGGGTTTCACAGAGTGATTTCAGCGGTTATCCGGACTGTAGGGATGTCTTCATCAAATCCTTAAATGTAACACTGAACTTGGCTATGGATTACCAATTTGTCATCCATACGCCGTTGATGTGGATCGATAAAGGAGACACGTGGAAAATGGCTGATGATTTAGGCGTACTGAATATCGTAAGGGAAGAAACTTTGACCTGCTATAACGGTGTGATCGGAGATGGTTGTGGGGAATGCCCTGCATGTGTTTTAAGAAGAAATGGCTATGATATGTTTGTGAACTACCACCACTTATAGAAGTGGATGGCTTCCTGTTTCCACGAGTTCGTAACCTACACTCTCCACAGGCGTGACTTCGGGTAGTTCCTACCCTAGATACCGCTTTTAGCGTATCTTTATTACCTTGGATATTTTACGCATGGAAGGCAAACATTCATCGCTTGGTTTTCGCATTCAGAACATTCCGGTTTCTCCATGCAACCCTATATATCCAGTTGTCAAAGATCTGTATGCGTTTATTATATCATAAAATAATTACATTGAGTAATCATTTCATGACTGCTATCCATCTCCACCCTATAGAGGATGGAGACTTTCGCAAAATATGTTAAAATAAAGATCAGTTTTATTCATAATAAATATGCTATAAAAACAGTGGCCAGGCCTAAGAAAAAGAAAAAGCCTAATACATCTGTAACGGTTGTAACAAAAATGGCGGATGCTAAGGCGGGGTCAACCTTGAGCTTTTTTAAGGTAATAGGAACGAGGAAGCCTGCAATCGTGGCGACAACGAGATTTAGAAACATAGCCAGGCCTATGACCAAACCAAAAATGGGCTTCTTTTCCCATAAATAGCCCAGGGCTGCAACAACCAGACCGACGGCTAATCCGTTACTTAAGCCTACACGAAATTCTTTCAGCAGCACTTTCTTTGCATTGTCAAAGGTCAATTCACTTAAGGCAATTCCTCGAACGACCAGTGTCAGGGTTTGCGTGCCTGCATTTCCACCCATACCGGCAACAATGGGCATAAACGTTGCCAAGGCTACCACTCTGGATATGGTGCCTTCAAAAAGGCTGACTGTGGCAGCGGCTAAAATCGCCGTCAATAGATTGACAAATAACCAGGGAAGTCTGCTTTTTACTGATTCCTTTACAGAGCCGGCAACTTTTTCACTTTCCTGTAATCCTGCCAAACGATATAAGTCTTCTGTACTCTCGTCTCGAAGTATTTCCATGATATCATCTACGGTGATAATACCCAGCATGACGTCTTGGGAGTCAACGACGGGGACGGTGAGAAAACCATACTTTTCAAAAATATGACCTACTTCCTCCTGGTCCATATCCACCGGTACACTGATAACCTTTTCGTTCGTGATGTCAGAAATTTTCACTTCAAAACTGCTGATGACCATATCCCTCAGGGATACTACCCCCTTGAGGATATCCTGATCATCCAACACATAAATATAGTAGGCTGTTTCTGCATCGGGAGCTTCGTGCTGCAGATACTTCAACGTTTCTCCAACAGTCATGGAATCTTTGATGGCAATAAACTCTGTTGCCATAATACCACCGGCGGTATCGGCTGGATAGGTCAGTAGTTCTTTCACTTCTTCTGCATCTTCAAAATCAAGGTTTGTAATGATTCTATCAGCATCTTCCTTGGCAATGGAACCTAAAAGGTCAACCAACTCGTCGGAAGACATTTCGTCAACAATTTTCTTTTGCTTATAATCAGGAAAAATAGACAGCAGCTCGTACTTTTCTTCATCTTCGGCAAAGTCGATAACGGCAGCAATCGTACTTTCAGGAAGTTTCTGAAACAGCTGCAGTCTGTCGCCTTCATATAGATGTATGGCATCAAGAATATCTGCCGGATGAATATCCTCGACGACTTTTTGAATTTGCCCATTACTGGCTGATAATAAAAACTGTATCAATTCTTTTTCATAGATTTCATATGGCATATGCCTTCCCCTTTATAGTAATCTCGCAGTAGACTTATTTAACAAATAATATGTGGTGTATGTGTTTATCTTATTCTTCAGAATACGATATAAAGCATTTCAATGATGAATTAATTGTGATACTATTATTTATTATAGGTTATTTTTGTTAATTTTTAAGGTGGATCATGGGTTCGTTGCAGCTGAGGGGGATCAATGAATGGTAGGACAAACCTTCATGTCTTTTATAAAGCGATTAACCAATAGAATAAAAACTTATCACATGGATACAACCATGGATGAGATGAATAGAGGGTGTGAACTGGACGCCTTAATGCATGAGACGGACATAAGACTGAAATTGGGCGAAGATATTGCTTGTGTCGGTTATTGGGAATGGGATCATGGGGTGGATCAGATCATCATTTATGGCGATGCCACGGGTTTCTTTAGAACTGAGGGTGAAATCTATCATACTACCTATAGAAGCTTTGTTGAAAGTTTTGTTCATCCTGATAATCGAAAACTTGTTCAGAAATCTGTAAGAAACATGATTCATAAAGATATAGCGGACATGATTGAAATAAAAATCCTAAAGTCTAATGGTGAAGAAGGCTGGGCGCGGTTAAAGGCTCAAGCAATGCGGAACGAGCGTGGGGAAATAAGGAAAATCATTGGTGTAGTGCAGGATATCACGGAATGGAAAAGAATTGAGCAAGCCAATATGGAGAAACTGGATTTTATTAATAAATTTTTTGAGACGATACCCAACCCTCTTTTTTATAAGGATATTCATGGGGTGTATAAACACTGCAATCAAGCCTTTGCGTCCTATTTGGGGCGTAGGAAAGAAGAAATACTTGGTCATACTACGTTTGAAATTCATCCGTCAGACCTAGCCGTGTTATATCATAAAGCGGATCAAGAATTGATTCAAAGCCAAGGAACAAAAATATCAGAGGCATCAATTCTCTGTCATGATGGTTTCATTCACAATGTGATTATCAATAAAGCCGCATTGATAGATGCTAAAGGAAATGTAGACGGCATTGTAGGTACGTTAAATGATATAACGGAACGAAAGAAAGATGAATGGCGAATCAATCGACTTTTGAAGCTGAAGGAAGCTATGCTGGAAGTTAACCATGCAGTTATTCAGACGGAAGACCTTTATGAACTGTTCCAAATAATCCTGGACAAGGCCTTGGAGGTCATTGAAAAAGCAGACCTTGGAGCAATATTGGTATTTGATGAAGACGAGAATTTGCGTATTGTCGTCAGTAAAGGATATAACGATCCGAATATAGATGCGTTTCGATTGTCATTAAAGAAATCCTTCATATGGTTGGAGACGGAGGGAAAAATTGAGAAGACCGTTATCGTCAATGATATTCCGAGAATGTTGAAGAGAGGAATGACAAAACTGCCAAAGGATGATTTGGGAATAGAAGTACTTTCATCCATTAGTGCACCAATCTTTATGGATGGAAGGCTTTATGGTCTTATCGGAATTGACAGCAGGTTTAACCACGCTTACGATGAAACAGACTTAGAGATTATGGAATATATGAGAAATCAAGTGGCCATTGCCATCGGCAATCATAAATTATATGAGGAAATGATTTATCTGTCTAAATATGACAGCTTGACAAATACTTACAATCGAAGATACTTTGAAGAATTTTTTGAAAAATATCTTTCAAGTAAAGTAGAGACAACAGATTGTTTTTCCTTTGTTGTATTTGACTTAGACGATCTAAAGTTTGTCAATGATACATATGGGCATCTTGCAGGAGATGAACTGATCAAGGTCTTTGCTAAAACAATGAAGGATACAGTAGAGTCTTTGCAAGCCTTTGCAAGATACGGGGGAGACGAGTTTGTAGGCATACTTTATGGAAGCAGTTCTATGGAATTTACAGACCAATTCGAAGAACTTTCAGCATTTTTCAGGGAAAATCCTATAAAATATAAATCATATCCAATAATCTGTCGTTTTAGTTACGGCATAGCAAACTATCCGACGGATGGCAAGGATTATGACCAGTTGATTAAGGTCGCTGATGAAAGAATGTATAACTATAAAAGAAAAAATCCAAAGCCTGCTTAAGTGAAAATATTGAATGATCTGCACTGTTAGGAAAGCAACATCTTTTCACGTACAGTGTTTTCTATCTAGATGATAATGACGGACAACTCTGGGAGGCAAGGTGATAGACATGAGATGGAAGGATATTGTCCTGAAATTTATCAGGAATAGAGTTCGTTTGATGGATCCCCGTCCAATAAAGACTTATTTTTCTGATGAAGAAGCGAGGAACATTCTAGATGAAAGGGAAACAACTTTAAAGCTTATGGTAGAAACTGCAAACATAGGCTTCTTTGAATGGGATATCGTAAAAGGAAAACTTACGATATCAGATGAGATCTTAAAAATATTAAAGACAGACAAAGCTTACAGCGATAAGGATTTTCGCTGGATGGTAAGGAAATTTGTCAAGCCTCAATATAGAAGACGGATATATAATGAAGTCCGGAAGACAGTTACCACAGGGAGCTCAGAGACCATCGAATTGGTTATTGTGAGGGAAGACGGAGAAGAGCGATGGATCCGGGGGAAAAGCTGCTACGTTTGTGATGAGGAAAGAAAAACCCATAAATATCTCGGTGCGGTACAAGATATAACTGAACTTAAAAAAGGTGGCATGGTCTTAGAAGATCAATATAGATTTATTAATCAGATTATAGATGCAGTACCAGATCCGGTATTTCTCACAGATGCCAACAAAGGAACATTTAGCATCTGTAATAAGGCGTACTTTACATATACAGGGTTCAAAAGAGAAGAAGTAATCGGACATACCATTTTTGATATACATCCTAAAGAAATGGCAGAAATGTATCAGAAAGTCAATCTTGAGTTGTTGGAAAGTAAAGGCGTAAAAATGTATGAAACAATATCTATGGATAAAAGCCACAGGGCACGGGACGTAGTTGCACGTAAAGCAGTACTGACAGATGAAGAAGAAAAACCCATAGGAATTGTAGGTGTACTCAATGATATCACACCCCATAAAAATACTATTCGTAGGATTGATAGATTACTTAAAATCAAGGAAGCAATGCTTGAGGTAAATCACCAAGCAGTCAATGTAACAGATATTCATAAATTGTATGATCTGATACTGGAGAAAGTGATTGCGTTTGTTGATGGTGCACGCATTGGCTCTGTCGTGATGATTGATGATGATCAAAATCTAAAAATCGTGGCATGTAAAGGATATTCTACGCAGCATGCAGACCGCTTCTCTATACCACTAGAGGAATCTTACCAGTGGAAGGTCACAAATGGCATCATCCAAGACACAGTAATTATAAATCACATGGATCAGCAAAAGGATGTGATTATGCTGTCTACAGAAGAAAATGTAAGAATCAAGTCTATTATGAGTGGGCCAATCATCAACGATAGACAGTTGTATGGATTTGTAAATATTGACAGTATTCAGGAGGATTCCTTCGACGAGACAGATAAAGAAATCATGGAATATATGAGAAATCAGATTGCCATCGTATTGGGAAAACGCAAATTATATGAAAAAATCAACCACTTATATAAGTATGATAAGCTGACCAATATATACAATAGGAGATTTTTTGAAGAATCCTTTGAGCAATTGTTGAAGAAAACCATGGTGAATAAAGACCGCTTTTCCTTTGCCATGTTTGATTTGAATGGGCTAAAAAACGTTAATGATACGTATGGACATCAGGCCGGAGATTGTTTGATTCAATACTTTGCAAACAGAATTAAAGAATATAGAAAACCTATGGATATGGTGGCTAGATTTGGGGGAGATGAGTTTGTAGGTATTTTCATCGATAAGGAACCGGAAGATCTGGAAGAAGAATTAGAAATAATGATAAAAGATTTAGAGGAAAATCCGATTCAAATGAATAAAGGAGAATTTGTATGCAGCTTTAGTTATGGTATTGCTTTGTTTCCTCAAGACGGAAATACCTATGATCAACTGGTGAAAGCCGCTGATGAAAAAATGTATGAACACAAGAGAAAAATGAAAAGCAAAATGGTAAAAATGAAAAATAAATTGTACATGTGAATGGGGGTAAAAGGGATGAAGGTTTATATTTCGGCGGATATTGAGGGGATTTGCGGAATTGTTAACAGAAGTCATATCAATCCACAAGGCCATGATTATCAAAGAGCCAGGATGTTAATGACAAAAGAGGTTAATGCAGCCATCGAAGGTGCGACTCAAACTGGTGCAGTAGAAATTGTGGTGAATGACTCTCATGGACCAATGACAAATATACTTATCGAAGAACTGCATCCACAGGCACAGCTCATTACAGGCACACCAAAAAAACTTGGCATGATGGAAGGAATAGATCATACCTTTGATGCCGTTATATTCGTAGGATATCATGGAAAAATGAACAGCGCCGGTGTATTGAGCCACTCCTATGATGGTGGTGTTATCTCAGGTATTTGCATCAATGATAGGGAAGTAGGAGAGTTTGGATTAAACGGAATGGTGGCAGGACATTTTGGGGTGCCTGTGGTAGCTGTTACCGGAGATCATATATTAGCAGAAGAAGTACAAGGGTTTAACTTGGGTATAAAAACAGTCGTTGTTAAAACAGCATTAGGAAGATATACCGCAAAATGTATGAATCCGACAAAGGCATGCAAATTGATTCAGAATACTGTAAAAATAGGCTTGGAGGAGAGGCCACTGATAACGCCTCTTATAATGGAAAAACCCATTTCCTTAGAAATGACATTTTTAAACAGCGGTTTGGCAGAAACAGCAGCTATCATGCCAGGCACACAAATGATTGCTCCAAACAAGGTGCGTTATATCGGCCAAGACATGCTGGAAATTTATCGAGCAAGGATGGCTATGACGCTAATGGCTGAGTCGGTGCTTTAAGGAATATGAATTTATAAAATTATGTTTGAAAATCAAATAAAAAGGGAATTAAAGAGTATATAGAGTTTTTTATTACATAGGATCCAATGATTTTGGGAAGGTGAGGATTATGGAAACGGTATCAAGTATTATACAATTGTTTGTTATCATTTTCTTCGTTAGGACGCTGCTGAACTTCTATCGTAGATTTTTACAGACACGGGATACTGAGGAATCAGGAGAATATATGGAATCAAGTACAGGCATAGATGATGAGATCGAAAAAGAAATTGCTATTGAAATGGTACATGACGAAATATGTGGCAGATCGATACCGAAGAATAAATCCTATATCTTACCGAAGCCTGATAAGACCTATCATTTTTGCAGCTGGGAATGTCGACAAAAATTTATCGATGATCATAGAAAAAAATAAATATGACCTCCTTATTGATACAAAAAATCAGTGAGGAGGCTTTTATTTGCAATGATACTAGGACTATAGGACTAATTTGCTATTTTTTTCGACGGGCAGGATTTGACGAAAAAATGACGAATTAACAATATGGTGTCGAATAATGTATATTCCTAGCGTCCGGCAATTGTTGAAAGGAGACCTAATAAATGTTAAAATTACCCATAATAGCATTGTTTTTGAGGACAATCCCAGAGGGGATTTTGGTAATATTTGCAAGTCATGTAATTCATGGCTACCAGTTAAATCTAAAACGTATATTGCTAACTGGAGGTATTTTAGGAGTATGTACCTACATTGCAAGACTCTTGCCAGTACATTTCGGAGTCCATACCATTATCTTGCTCAGTGCCCTTATCTTCTTATTAGTTAAGATGCATGGTTTTAATACATCCAAAGCGATTACCTCGGCTTTATTAAGTTTTATAATTTTATCGATTAGTGATTTGATTTTAGTGTTTATGTATGTAAATGTACTTAAAATGTCTACAGATGTATTATTAGACATGTCTACTAAAAGCATCCTATTGGGATTGCCATCTTTGTTTCTGTTGTTGATAATTCTAGTACCTGTACATTTCGTAAGGCAAAGCAGAAAAAGGCAGGTATGACCATGTATGGAATCGAAAGGGCATCAAATTTTCTAGCATATCATATTTCCATGTTGTTGGATTATGATAAGGATCATGAAGAAGTATTGGCTTATGGAGCTTTTGTAATAATACAAACCTTTATAAATATATTATGTGTTGTTATATTCGGAAAAATATTCGGGGTGACATTGGAGGCATTAATTATATCGATTGTTGCTTCATTATTAAGAAAGTACTCTGGAGGTGTCCACGCTACTAGCCCCGGTAGATGTATCGCAATCGGAACGATTGGTTTTGTTGGGATGGCGCTCTTGGTAGATCTTCTTGTAAGAACGAATATTACTTTTGTGGCTGTTTCAAATGTACTTAGCTTATTATCTGTTATTTTTATCATTACTAAATATGCACCTGTTGATACTCCGGATAAACGAATAGTCGATAAAGCTAAAAGAGAACGTCTAAGAAGGCAAGCATTGGAGGCACTAGCTTTTTTGACTCTTCTACAAATAATATTTTGGCTTTTATATTTTTATTTTCAATTTAGTATTCTATTAAACCTAATAATTTCTATTTGTTTAGGAGTGATTTGGCAAAGCTTTACATTAACAGCTTTGGGACATGCTTTTATAATAAGGTTAGATATGATTTTTAAAGATATCTATTTAATTATAGGGGGTGAACGATAATGAAAAGGAAATTTATTATGATGTTGGCCATATTTGGAGCTGCAGCAATGACATTTTTTGCCAACACGACAGCTGCATCCGCATGTATTTTTGGCGCATATCAGCCGAAAGAACCAAAAATACTCCAGAATAAGTAGATATAAGAGGTCAAAATATGGCCTCTTATATATTATTTATCTATGAATACCATTTGGATAAAGGTGAAAATGATGAATCATTATGAAGATAGTCGACAGAAAAAAATATATGAGACAATTTCTATTGTAAAGCTGCTATCGATATTGATCTGCGGTATAATTATTTTTAGTGTATATGGAGAAAGTAAATATCACATTGAGGTTTTAAACCGAAATAATATTGATATTATTGCAATAGGTCTTGTAAGCTTTGTAGTTTTATTGCTGATTTATCAATCCTGGTTTTTTTCTTCATCGAAAAAGTTAGCACATAAAAACTTGAACATGAAAGATCTATTTGAAACTTTTATTTTTATTACGGTTTTTACAATTCTAATCATTTTTTCTGGAGGACACCAAAGTCAACATAAGATTATCTTTTTATTTATTATCATAACGTCTACAATGCAGTTTGGAACTCTGTATGGCATGCTAACTGCAGGTGTAAGCGGAAGTATTGTATTGCTGATTGATTTTTTTGCCATTCAAGGAATAACTGTTAATACCTACTTTGAAACCGATTTGGTATTAGTGGCGATATTCCTCCTTACTGCGTGGTTGTTGGGGGACTATGTAAAGGTAGAAAAAGACTTTCGAGAATATCTACGAGGACTTGTTAACAAGGACGAATTAACAGGTTTATTTAATCATCGATATTTTCAAGATGTAATGAGTCGGGAAATTGAGAGAGCAGAGAAGATAGAGGAGCCTGTATCTCTTTTATTTATAGATATTGATTATTTTAAGCTGTATAATGATTTGTACGGTCATCTTCAAGGTGATCAGATTCTCAAAGAATTGGGTCATATCATTAATAAATGTGTACGGACTCAGGATATTGTATCAAGATACGGTGGCGAAGAATTTGCCGTTATTATGCCGGATACAACAGAGGAAGAAGCAATGGCATTAGGAGAAAAAATACGTAAATCGGTAGAAAATCAGACTTTTCATGGAGAAGAAAATATGCCTTCAGGAAAGTTGACGGTTTCCATAGGTATATCATCCTATCCTGAAAAAGCAAAAAATAAGCTGGAGCTTATCAATAGTACAGATGATGCGCTGTACCGTGCAAAATTCTTTAATAAAAACAGGGTGGAGATATATGTTTCCATCCTTGAAGAATTGAAAAATGATATTGAAACAGAACATATCGATCTTATTAGCTCTATAAAAACCCTGATTAGTGTCATCAACGCAAAGGACCGCTACACCTATGGACATACAGAGAGAGTTGTGATTTACTGCGGACTAGCTGCTGAGAAATTAGGGTTGTCTGAAGACGAGAAAAGAACTTTAAAATATGGTGCGTATCTACATGATATAGGAAAAATTCAAATTCCGAAGGATGTTTTGAATAAACGCATGAGATTAACGGATGAGGAATGGCAGTCGATTAAGCAGCATCCGGAGCATGGAGTAGATATTATTAAACCGGTGACTTCTTTAGATACAGTGGTGCCGCTGATACTTCACCATCATGAGCGGTTTGACGGAAACGGCTATCCTGGTGGGTTGATGGGAGAGTCTATACCTTATCTTGCAAGGGTACTCAGTGTGGCAGACAGCTTTGATGCTATGACCTCGAACAGACCGTATCAGACGAGAAAAAGCTACGAGCAGGCCATTGAAGAATTGCAGCGCTGCAGCGGCAGCCAGTTTGATCCCCAAATTGTTAAAAGCTTTATCGAAGTTATTGAAGAGAATTATGAATCACTGGATTCGTTTAAATACGAAGCCCATGTTTTTATGTAGGACATAAAAAAACGATTAGTCAGCGTATTCTTTAAAATGCCCTGTCTAATCGTTTTTCAAATTCTATCTGGTACATTTTCTTATCTACTGCATGATACGAATCAAGAACTTCTGTTTGATATTTAAAAATGTATTTCCCTTCGTAGGGATCGACGCCCTCGTCGATCCGAAAAAATTGTATAACGATTCTCAACAAAGCGCAATAAAAAAGCCCTCTTTTCAGAGGGCCTTTGTTCTAAGTAAACTTATTTTTTTGTGCTGTAGCCAGCCCAGAAATCTGCGTTTTTCACGCCAAGCTTTGTTGAATCGTATACTGGATCTTTGCCGACAGCTTTTTGCTCTTCATAGTCTTTAAGACACTGAATTGCAGGTTTTTGTAAGATAATAATAGCGATGATATTTAACCATGCCATCAAACCAACACCAACGTCACCAAGACCCCATGCCAATGAAGCAGTTTTCACAGATCCATAGTAAATGGAAGCCAGCAACACAACTCTTGTGATGTTAATCATCATCTTTCTAGTAGAACCATTCTTGAAAAGATAAGCGATGTTAACCTCAGCATAGTAGTAGTATGCCATTAAGGTTGTGAAAGCGAAGAAGAATAACGCGATGGCAACGAATCCACTTCCAAGTCCAGGCATGAAGGAGTCAACAGCCATTTGTGTATAAGCCGGACCAATATCAACGCCAGGGATGTTTTCTACAAGGAAAGTACCATCTGGAGCTGTTACATTGTACATGCCTGTAATGATGATCATGAATGCTGTTGCAGAACATACGAATAATGTATCAACATATACTGAGAAAGCTTGTACTAAACCTTGCTTCGCTGGGTGGGAAACCTCAGCAGCAGCAGCGGCCATAGGACCAGTACCTTGTCCTGCTTCGTTGGAGTAGATACCACGTTTTACCCCCCAGGAGATTGCTGTACCCAAGATACCGCCAAATACCTGATGTGCACCAAAAGCACTGCTGAAAATCAAGCCGAATACTGCAGGCACTTTTGAGATATTCATAAAGATGATGACAAGAGCAACAAGAATATATGCACCAGCCATGAAAGGAACAATCAATTCTGCGGCTTTACCGATACGCTTAACGCCACCAAAGATGATTAAGCCTAATAAAGCAACGATAATACCACCAGTGATAAATGGACTAACACCAAATGCATTTTGAACACCTGCAGCGATACTGTTAGATTGGACACCTGGTAAGAAGAAGCCCATTGCGATTACAGTAGAAACTGCAAATATTACGGCATACCATTTCATGCCCATACCTTTTTCGATGTAGTAGGAAGGACCTCCACGATACTCGCCATCAATTTCTTGCTTGTAAATTTGTGCAAGAACGGATTCAACGAAAGCTGAACCTGCACCTAGGAAAGCGATTGCCCACATCCAGAACACTGCTCCCGGACCACCCATTGCGATGGCTGTAGCAACACCGGCGATGTTACCGGTACCAACACGACCGGAAATAGCAAGGGCAAATGCTTGGAATGAAGAAACCCCTTGATCAGATGACTTACTGCCAAATAATAATGTTACCATTTCTTTGATGTGACGTACTTGCAGGAAACGGGTAATCACGGAGAAATATAGACCAACGCCTAAACATAAATAAATAAGTGCCTTACTCCAGAGTATCCCGTTTAATGCATCCACCAATTGAGCCATAAAATCCACCTCCATAAAATATTAAAATATTGTTACAGATGTTACAATTATGATAATACTATAATTTGTGAAAAAGTTCAATGTAATAAATTTTTTTTTGCGTATTGTATATATTTTCAGCATTCAAAAAAGATTCTAACAAATTATAAACTACCATAATTGCAAGCCTTACAACGAGGAAAAAAACTAACTTCATTCATAAATATAATATTATCCGCAAGAATATGTTAGAGAGCCTTCAATAGTTGTTAAAGCTGTGTAGAAGGCTTGGCAAAATCTTTCAAATAATGGGTTTAGATATTCTTGTCGATAATAAAACTAAATCTTACATAATTCTTTTTGTACAAACTCTTTCAAACAAATCTGTTTTTATTGTATGATATAATATAAGCAATTATTTATTTTCTTAATCATGAGGAGTGTGGTATATTTTGGATTCGAGCAGTTATTGGCATTTTATCGCTCTTTTTTGCCTTTTATGTTTCTCAGCCTTTTTTTCGGCATCAGAAACAGCATTGATGTCTTTGAGTAAAATACGTATTAGACATATGATGGAAGAAAAAATAAAAGGAGCAGAAGTAATTGACCGTATGATTGAGAACCCAAGCAAATTGTTGGGAACAATCCTTGTTGGGAACAATATCGTCAATATTGGTGCATCAGCACTGGCAACATCATTGGCAATGGATTTTTTTGGTAAAAGCGGCGTTGGAATTGCTACTGCATTTATGACGGTGTTTGTATTGGTTTTTGGTGAAATTACTCCGAAATCCCTTGCTGCCCAGAACTCAGAAAGCTTTTCTCTTAAAGTAGTAGGGCCGATTTCATTGATTATAAAAATATTGAATCCTATTGTTATTCTTTTTACATTCATAACCAATGGTTTGATCAGACTGTTAGGCGGCAATGTGGATAAGGAGCAGCCCTTTATTACAGAAGAAGAATTGAGAACCATTGTTACAGTGAGTCATGAAGAAGGGGTTCTTGAAGTAGAAGAAAAGCAGATGATTCATAATGTTTTTGAATTTGGTGATTTGCAAATCAAAGATGTCATGATACAGCGGACAGACATTGTGGCCATCGATGTGGAGTCTACCTATGATGAGGTAATGGATGTCATAAAAGAAGAGCAGTTCTCCCGCTATCCCATCTATAAGGAGCAAATCGATGATATAATAGGTGTCCTAAATATGCGGGACTTAGTTTTTCTAGAAGGAACGAAAGAAAATTTCCGTATGGAGAATTATATTCGGGAGCCGTTCTATACATTTGAGTTTAAAAAGATTTCGGAAGTATTTAAGGAAATGAAGAAGCATCGAAGTCATATGGCCATTGTATTAGACGAATACGGTGGCACAGCAGGAATTGTAACAATTGAGGATCTGGTGGAGGAGATTGTAGGCGATATTCAGGATGAATATGATGATGAAGAAGAAAATGAAATTGAAGTAATTAAAGAAGATGAATACGTTGTTGATGGCAGCGTAAGGATCGACTTGGTAAATGAGTTGATCGGGATCAGTCTGGAATCGGAGGATTTTGACTCCATTGGAGGATTTATCATCGGACAGTTGGGAAGACTTCCAGAGGAAGGAGAAACTGTAGAATATAACGATATCAAGCTAATCACGGAAAGCATTGAAAAAAACAGAATCAAGAAGATCCGAATATTAACGTAAATCGATCGCGATTTGATAATCCCCTGATGAACTCAGGGGATTTTTAGTTGTAGGGAATGGCCCCTGTGCCATTCCGTTATGGTGTTTATCATTTTCACGGTGGTAAATTCAAAGAGAGCAAGACTTGGGGACTGGTCCGCTGTCCAGTACGCTTTTTGCCGGACTGAGGCCCTGTCCCCATGTGCTGCAGACACTGCTCTTGTTACGAATCGTTATATGCGTATAATTTGAACGCGATAAAATAAGGTATCCTCTTCTCATAAAACAATCAATATATAACGAATCGTTGCATATTTCACGATATTAGAAACGATAAGTTTACATTACTTCCAAATATATTATAATTAGTAACAGGAGGGATATTCATGGACGGAATTGATACGAAGATTCTAAAGCTACTTGAAGAAAATGGAAGACTTTCTCATGAAGAAATCGGTCGACTGCTTCATATTTCTCGGCCTGCCATTCATCAGCGGGTGAACAAACTGGAAAAACAAGGGGTTATCAAAGGCTATAAAGGGGTTATTGATTGGGGAAAGCTGGGGCAGGTAATCAAGGTTCAGATCTACATGAAATTTGTATCTCCGGATTTTTATCAAACAGCACGCCGTGTCATGGAAATCGATATACCCAATGTAAATATTGAAGACTATTATCGGCTTGCCGGTGAATGGTGCATGATGCTTAAGGTAAGAGCCACAACGCCCAATGATGTAACAAAGTTTATAGATGAATTAAGAAAAATATCTGATATTAAAGAGACATCAACAACGTTTATTCTAAGTGCCATCATGGAAAATGGTTTTATAGAAATAAATGAGGAGTGAATCTCATGGATAGGGAAGAGAGAAAAGTATTACTGGCATATCTTTGTGTATGTATTGTTTGGGGTTCTACCTATTTGGCTATTCGGATAGGTGTCAGTCAGTTTCCACCCATGGCTTTTGCAGGGATTCGTTTTATCGCAGCAGGTGCACTGATGCTGTTGTATGCAAGATTTAAAGGCCTGCCGCTGCCGGATTCTACCGGTGATGTGAAAAAATTGGGTATTGTCGGTTTGTTTCTGCTGCTGGGTGGGAATGGGCTGGTAGTATGGGCAGAACAATGGGTGCATTCAGGATTAGCTTGTTTGCTGGTGGCAACGGTACCGTTATTTATGGCGCTCTTAGAGCTAATGATGCCGAATGCAAACAAGATTGGAAAAAAAGGATGGATTGGATTGATCATTGGCTTCGCCGGTGTTGTGCTGCTGGTGTTATCCGGCTCCGGTACAGGAGCTATCGACATGCTGGGTGCAGGGCTGCTTCTTTTAGCTGCTTTCCTTTGGTCCAGCGGTTCGGTTTTATCCAAAACCTTCCAACCTTCGGGAAGTATTGTCTCTCATATTGGGATTGAAATGCTTTCAGGGGGATTTGGTTTATGCCTTGTGGGTTTGCTGTTAGGGGAATTTAGTAGAATACACATTACCACTACTGGTATCGGAGCATTGTTATATTTAATTTTCTTTGGCTCCATATTGGGATACAGCAGTTATATCTATATACTCCAAAAATGGCCGGCAGCAAAAGCTGGTACCTATGCATATGTCAATCCTCCTGTTGCAGTATTTCTAGGGGCTATTTTTCTTGACGAACCGGTTACCATCTTTGTGGTGATCTCTACCGTTATTATCTTGGTAGGCGTTTTCTTGGTGCAGGCTTCAAAGGTTCAGACAGTAAAGAGCCCAAATAGCGATGGAGAAACCGTATAAATAGGTATCCGTAAATCTATAATGAATGTGAAAACAGAATGCTCCGAGTCTATATTCCTGTGAATGATGTCGTTTATGGAGTGTAGACCGATAGGGTGTTATTGGAAACGGTAATGCCTCCCGGTGTGGAAAGGAGTTCGTGAGGGTTTATTTTATTATGACATCTTTGATGGTCTGATATTGTAAACAAGGTTTATTCATATAAGGATATACACTTTAACGCTGGGTCATTACCTTCCAATAGTCGATTGTAAAAATTGATAATGGAGGTAAGTGTATGCAAAATGGAATTTATCGATTAAGGAAACTGGACAATGAAGCGGTGAAGTCATATTTACCGGGGAATCCAGAACGAACAGAACTAAAACAAAAGCTTACGACATTGAAAAACACAGAAATAGAAATCCCCCTTATTATTGGCGGGAAGGAAATCAAAACAGGAAATATCGGAACCTGTGTGATTCCCCATAACCATCAACATGTTCTTGCCAGATACCATATTGCGGGAGAAAAAGAACTGAATTTGGCAATTGAAGCGTCTATTCAAGCAAAAAAGGAATGGGAGAATACACCGTGGGAGCACCGTGCCGCGATTTTCATGAAAGCGGCAGAGCTTCTGGCAGGGCCATGGCGCTCTACAGTAAATGCTGCGACCATGCTTTGTCAGAGCAAGACGGCTTATCAGGCAGAAATTGACGCAGCCTGCGAACTCATCGACTTTCTACGCTTTAATGTATACTTTATGCAAGAAATCTATGAAGAGCAGCCCATATCGACTGACGGAGTATGGAACAGAATCGATTACAGACCGTTGGAAGGCTTTGTTTTGGCTGTAACGCCATTCAATTTTACAGCCATCGGCGGGAATTTGCCCACGGCGCCGGCGATGCTGGGGAATGTGGTGAATTGGAAGCCTGCTTCTACGGCGGTCTATTCTAATTATTTTGTCATGAAACTTCTGCAGGAAGCCGGGTTACCTGATGGTGTCATCAATTTTATTCCCAGCAGAGGAAGCGATGTAGAAAGGACGATGATTGGCAGTCGGTGGCTTTCTGGAATCCATTTCACAGGCTCAACAGAAGTTTTCAATACCATGTGGCGGCAGGTGGCCAATCATATCAATAGGTATAGAGGCTATCCAAGACTGGTGGGAGAAACAGGAGGAAAAGACTTTATTTTTGCCCATCCGTCAGTAGAGATTGATGAACTGGCAGCAGCCTTGATTCGTGGAGCCTTTGAGTATCAAGGGCAAAAATGCTCAGCGGCTTCCAGGGCATATATCCCTAGAAGTATTTGGGGAGAATTGAAAGATAAACTTCTAGAACAGTTGAGGACCATTAAGATGGGAGACGTGGAGGATTTTAGAAACTTTATGGGGGCAGTGATCGACCAGAAGTCCTTCCAAAATATTAAGGAATATATTGAATATGCAGATCAAGCTTCCGACGCAAAGATCTTTTATGGAGGAAGATGTGATGATTCTATAGGATATTTTGTAGAACCAACGGTGATATTCACATCGAACCCGAGATTTAGGACCATGGAAGAAGAGATATTCGGACCCGTATTAACCATTTACGCTTATGACGATAATGCTTTAGAGGAGACTCTGAATCTTTGTGATACCACTTCGCCTTATGGATTGACTGGAGCAATATTCGCTAAGGATCGAGGCGCCATTGTCAGTATGGAACAGAGACTCAGACACAGCGCAGGAAATCTCTATATCAATGATAAACCTACAGGTGCCGTCGTAGGGCAGCAGCCTTTTGGCGGTGGAAGAGCTTCAGGGACTAATGATAAAGCAGGAAGCAAATTAAATCTGTTGAGATGGGTCAATCCAAGAACCATCAAGGAAACATTCGTACCATCAAAATCTTATGCATATCCATATATGACAGAAGAATAGGAAAATGGATCATCTAGCGGGATGATCCATTTTTACTATTTAATAATCATGATGGTCTTGGTTGAAGGAAACCATAAAACCTCTGCACCTAATGTTTCAGAAACATAATCAAGAGGCACCATGGTTCGATTGTTTACAATAATGGGCGATGCATCAAAATCTTCTAATAATCTATCAATATCCAGATGCAATATTTTGTCGTCAATTTCTATGGTGACTGTTTCCGTTTTCGGAAACCATGTTACCTGGGCATCCATATGTTCAGCAATAAACCGCAGTGGAACAAGTATTCTATTATTCACAAAAATAGGTGGAGCATCAAGTTTAACAGCTTCTTTATCCGCCAAAGCAGTGTTTTCTCCTGCTGTCAACTGAAGTGTCATTAGTTTTTCTGCTTTTTGTATGCCATATGTACTAAAGTGATCGGTATAGAAAGTAAAAGTTTGAGTCTTAGGATGATAGGTACCGCCTAGCTTAATGGAACGGATATTTCCATACAAATCCATTTCATATCGAATACCTGTCAAAAGAGCAGCTTCTTGTGGGTTTAATAATAGATCAGACAGATCAATCGTTATGACGATCGGTTCTATGAACAGACTGATTTCTTCTGTTATGATCATACCGTTAGCATCCGATGTAATGATTTGAGCAGTCAGATTGAATAGCCTATCTTCTATGCCAAATAATTCTCTATCTCTTGCCACTTGGTTGAGATCTAAAATTTCTCTGATTTCTTCTTCAGCTAATGGTTCAATGCCTAGTTTTATCGTAGAATTTAGATCGTGTAATGCTTCTATGAATTTTTCTGTGAGAAGGGACTGTGGTGGAAATTCCAGCTGCAAACCTTTATGCAAGAGAATAATGGGTTTATTGTTTTGTGCCAATATCTCAATGATTTTCGTAGAAATCTCAACGGACGAATCAGGAAAATTATCCAACGAGAGTATTGCTTCACCCGTTGATGCCATTGCTTGGTCCAACATTTTATCTGCCTCTGTATGGATATCGCTAGGGTTGAAATAGGACGGGACATTGACTACTTCACTCTTTGTACCTTCAATGTTGAAATCTTGGTTATCATTAGAAGAAGGTTTCTTTTGTCTTATGATCGAGAGGGTGTACCCATTTGTAGTCCCATCTTCAGCTGTAACGAGAATTTCTACCGGATTCGTACCGACGACCAACGGCAAAGTTATAGGCTGAATCCCTGTAGACATATGATTGATGGCTACAGATGTATGTATATCTTCCGGGACTGCTTGCATTTCTATACTTGATATGGAATAAGGCAAGGACACGGAGTACTGATCAACTGCCGGTGAAAATGAAGGGAGCAACGTACCACTGCTGAGGTTTAGCGCTGCCAGCTTTGCATTGCTGTGGATGGTTGTAAATTGAAAAACATAATCCTCCTCTAAAGGTGTGTATACGGCATCTGTCACAGATGCCTGGGGCAGCGTAACGGTATACAGTTTCCCATAGTCTAAATCAGAGTCTAGGTTTATGATGAGTGTATTTTCATAGATGTCATATACATAATCCATAACCGACTCCCCTTCGTCAATCGCTATGAGGTCAATGGATTCTCCTGGTTGGATGGATTCGTTAAACGATATGGTAATGACCGCATCAACGGCTACCTTAATAGCTTCGTTCTCAGGGATTGTTCCTACAATAAAAGGGCCCTGGGTATCCGGTGCAGGTTTTGTTCTAAAGGAAAAGCTGTAGGCACTTTCTAATAGATTATGAAGGCTATCCTTAACCGCTCCCGCAGGAATGGTGATTGTATAGATCGTGTCATAAGAAAAAATAGATGATGGCTGAATCGTTAGCGTGCGGTGGTGGATGTCATAATCATAGTTTATCTCTTGGACACCTTCTTGTAAGGTAATGAATTGGAAGTTGTCTCCAGCATAGATGTCTTCATTGAAAATTATCGTGATGGATTGGGTTATATCAACATGTTCTTGTTGATGTGACGGGTCATGCGTGAGGATGATGGGACCTTCACCCTGGGTATGGAAATTCCAGGCGGTAGGCTCATTGATGCCTGGAAAGTAATTTCCTGACATATCTTGAAAAGCAGTGGAATCGATGCTGATATAGTACTCCGTTTCCTTTTCAAAATCGGAGCCGGGGTGGATGGTAATGGTTCTGGTTCCAACGCCGGATATTTGGGTGCTGTTCGCTAAAATTGATTCGACTATCGTGTTATCGGAAGCTTTTCTGATGATGATACTGCCGTTGCCTGGCATGACATTTTCTTGAAATGTTATGATCAAGCTGCTGTCTATTGCTACGTCTAGTCCGTTGCCTGATGGATATAGGGATTCAATGGAAGGCGGTGTGATGTCTTGGGTTGTAAAATTCCATTCGGCAGGAAAGCTGATACCGGCATAGTAATTACCAGAACTGTCTTTAAAGGATGTCGATGGAATAAGTACGTAGTAGGCTGTTTCATACTCAAAATTAATATCACGATGGATGGTTACCGTATTACTTCCAAAGCCTGTTACATTACTGCTGCTTACAGGTATGGATTCTACCAGATAATCATCAAAAGCTCTATGGATATAGATTCGGCCTGTACCCTTATGAATAATCTCGTTAAAAGTAATTGTCAAATAACTGTCAATGGCAGTATTATTTGCGTTAGCAGCAGGTGAAAAACTGACTACAGAAGGAGCGTTCACATCTTTGGTTCTAAAATTCCATGTATCCGAGCTGTTAATACCAGAAAAAAAGTTGCCGGATGAATCTTTAAAGCAGGTGCCGTCTATGAGAATATAGTAGTCTGTGTCGCTCTCAAAATTCGAAAACGGATAGATTGTTACACGCTTATTATTGTTCATGTCGATAGATACTTGTCCGCTGGCTGCGGAAATTTGTTCTACCACACTGTTATCCACGGTTTTCTTGATGGTGATATATCCATATCCTATTATGACATTCTCATCGAAGGTAATGCTCGGTTTGAAGTCCAGATTAATTTTGGTGGAATTGTTTGAAGGATTGAGGAGTATAATTGCTGGCGGAGATATATCCGCCGAAGCCACTAGATAACTGCTGCGGTTTAGAATGTCCTGCTTAACGGATAAGGCTTCGACGAGGCTTGTACTGCTTAACAAGTACAACACTGAAAAAATGATGAAGAAAATCCACATGAATGCAAATGATTTCGTTCTTTCCATGATCATCCCCCTTGATCTTATAAAATTTATTCTATGGACAAAATCTTATGAGAGCAGCGATTTGCAAAAAAGGTAATATGATCCAAATCATGCAGAAACTTCGACATAATACTAAAAATTTCCTCTATATTCTAGGAAAAAATTCATAATTTTCATAAAAATCTAATCCGTTGTTAATAAGTATTCATTTTAGGGTATATGACATGTAAGTCGTGACAAAAGTCAACGGTATCTGTGATACAAATCACAGTTTGATGATTCACAGCATGATACTATATACCCAACGAGACCAGTAAAGATATTAATAAACGAACGGGAGGTTTTTTGAATGAATCAAAATGTACAAATGTTTTGTCACCAATGCCAAGAGGCAGCCAAATGTACAGGCTGTACTGTAAGGGGCGTATGTGGAAAGACCAGTGATGTTTCAAATCTTCAGGACTTGTTAGTGTACTTACTTAAGGGATTATCACTTTATAATTTAGAGGCAAAAAAACTAGGCGTTGATACGAATAAAGTAGACAAATTTATCACAGAAAGCTTATTTACAACCATTACAAATGCAAACTTCGATAAGAATGATTTTGTAGAAAGAATTAAGGAAACATTTGCATTAAGAAATGAAGTGAAGGACCAGATAGTAAAGAAGGGTGGAAACATTGACGGTATTACCCATGATGCAGCCCATTGGTTTGCAGATACGGTAGAAGCCCTTGAAGAAAAAGCAGCAACTGTAGGTTATCTGGCAATTGAGAATGAAGATGTAAGATCTTTAAGAAGCTTGATTATTTTTGGTATGAAAGGGCTAGCAGCATATGCAGAGCATGCTTTCAACTTAGGATATGAAGATAATGAAATCTATACATTCATGCAAGAAGCTATAGCAGCTACGCTGGATGACAGCTTAACTGCTGATGATCTAGTAGGCTTAACCCTGAAATCCGGTGAGATGGGTGTAAAAGCCATGGCATTATTGGATAAAGCAAATACAACAACTTATGGACATCCTGAAATCACCAAGGTAAATATCGGTGTAAGAAATAATCCTGCTATCTTGATCAGCGGTCATGATTTAAAGGATATGGAAGAACTATTAAAGCAAACAGAAGGAACAGGCGTTGATATATATACACACAGTGAAATGCTTCCAGCTAACTATTATCCTGCATTCAAGAAATACAGTCATTTTGTAGGTAACTATGGTAATGCGTGGTGGAAGCAAGACAAAGAGTTTGAAACATTCAACGGTCCTATCGTTATGACAACAAACTGTCTTGTGCCACCTAAAGATTCATACAAGGATAGAGTATATACAACAGGACCTGTTGGCTTTGAAGGACTAAAGCGTGTCCCTGTTAAAGCAGACGGAACAAAGGATTTTTCGGGAATTATCGAGCAGGCGAAAAAATGTGGGGCTCCAATCGAAATTGAAAAAGGTGAAATCGTTGGCGGATTTGCACATAATACCGTATTAAGTTTAGCTGACAAGGTAGTAGATGCGGTAAAATCCGGAGCTATCAAACGATTCTTTGTTATGGCAGGCTGTGATGGAAGAATGAAGAGCAGAGATTACTACACAGAATTCGCAAAAGCTCTGCCAAAGGATACCGTTATATTAACAGCAGGCTGTGCAAAATATAAATATAATAAGCTTGATTTAGGAGATATTGGCGGTATTCCAAGAGTATTAGATGCCGGACAATGTAATGACTCCTACTCACTGGCAGTAGTTGCCCTTAAACTGAAGGAAGTATTTGAATTAAATGATATTAATGAACTGCCGATTTCCTATAATATCGCATGGTATGAACAAAAAGCCGTTATTGTATTGTTAGCATTGCTTCATTTAGGCGTGAAAAATATCCATTTAGGACCAACACTACCAGCATTCTTGTCACCAAATGTGGCGAAGGTATTGGTAGAAAACTTTGGCATCGGCGGCATTAGCAATGTTGAAGATGATTTAAAAATGTTCTTAGGATAATGAATACAGATCTATAATGCAATTTTCTACCCCACTTGGTATATAAAAAACAAGGGCTGCTCCTACGGGAACAGCCCTTGTTTTTTACTAGGGGATAGTTTGCGAAAAATTACTGCGAATCGGTGGTAGGGGCGAACCGTGTTCACCTGCTTTATTCTAGCATTGGATTAATTGTTAATAAGAAGCATGATTTGTTCTTCTAAGACTAAAGTTTTATCCTCCAGTTCTTCGAGCTGCTGGAGCACGCCTTCTTTAAAGCCGTCATCTTTAATGGATTCAAGATTAATTTTCATGTTATACACAGATGAGATGATCACGGCTTCGGCCAAGTTTGCTGCTGTAACAGCATCTCCAAAAGCATTAATATTGCCTTCTTTCATGACATAATAGATGAGTTCCATAAGATTATAGGTTTCTTTGAGCAATTTTAATGGAGAAAGAACGGATTTTTGATATGCTTTTTGAATTTCCTTATCTCGGAGCATTTTGGCTTCTGGGGTATCCTTGGGCAGCTTAAATGCAGAAAAAACACCATTCATGGCTTCGGTATCCTCTTCCATACAAGTAAGAAGTAGTTGCCGATATTCTTGAGCAGTTTGAGATATTTCTTTCATTTCTTGTCCGGCATCCTCATAGCCCTTTTTCCCGATAGTCGTATTTGCAACAAATTCAGTCAATGCCGCTGATGATGCTGCACAGAGAGCTAGGACACTACCAGCACTTGGAGCCACTGGTGTTTTTGCAGAAACGTCTTGCAAATAATGATAAATCGTTTTATCTGTTTGCATCTTATCATCTCCTATGGGGTTTCTATAACAGCATTATAAACAAAAAAAGACTCTTTGTATATTATTTTCTGAAAGAAATAGACGTTTATGCGTTTTCTTTTCATGATATAATGATCATGTAATTTAACCTAGTGTGGCGCATGTGCCATGAATTGTCCTGTGAAAGCAATCGAAGTGGACACAGGAGTAGGGTGTGCCATTGCGATTATCAGCGATCAGTTTGGATGGAAGAAGAAATGGTAACAATATTGCCATGAATAAATTTACGATTAGAAGGGTGTTATATGGGATACTATGAAGAAAAAGTTTTAGCGGAATTAAGGGTGTGGCAGCGAAAAATGATGAAGAAGCCATCTCTTTCAAGTAGGATTTCGAAAGGTGTACAAAGAAGTGTGAACGGTCTGATCCCTGAGAAATTTCATAAAATTGTTACTGAAGCCATTAAAAATATGTCTAGGACGGTACTATTCGGATCAGAAATTATAACCGGACAACCCCTTAAGGATACGCCCTTAGAGGAACGGGAGAAGCTGGTTCGTGAAAAAATCAGTTCTTATAAAAATACGGCGGCCATTAGCGGAGCCGGCACAGGCGCAGGGGGACTCTTGCTAGGTCTGGCGGATTTCCCAATTCTACTGAGCTTGAAAATGAAATTTTTATTTGATACGGCTTCCTTATATGGTTACAATGTCAAAGATTATAAGGAAAGACTTTATATTCTGTATGTATTTCAGCTGGCTTTTTGCAGTGATCAGAGACGGCTTGAAATCTACAAATATATTCAGCACTGGCAAGAGGTATCAAAGGACCTTCCTAGGGATATAAACGAATTTGATTGGAGGACCTTTCAACAGGAGTATAGGGATTATATGGATCTGGCCAAAATGCTGCAGTTGGTGCCGGGAATCGGAGCAGTTGTAGGAGCATACGCCAACTATCAGCTAATGGATAAATTAGGAGAGACCGCTGTCAATGCCTATCGGATGAGATTGCTTGATGATGGAGGATTGATATAAACCGTTGTGTTTGAGACCTATCAACTATACGTCGTCAAAACTATAGGTGCTCAGATTCCATACGATGGAGAAAGCAACAATAAATGTTAATATAATATCCACATTGACCATATGTGGAAGAAGTGTTCTGGCAGAGCCGATAATTAGTCCTACGAATAAGTACGATAAAGAGACCCTGTGCTTTGCATAAACTTTTTCAAGGGCATTTGCCAGCAGCAATATACCCACAATACTGCCTGCACCGAAGACCGAGAGATTAAATATATGGAATTCCTTAATGGAGAGCAGCATGGTATCATAGATATTTAAAATAAATAATACCGAGCTTCCGGGCACTCCGGGTATAATCATGGTAGCACTGGCTAAGGCGCCACCTATAAACAACACAAAAAAATTCTCTTCAATACTACTGGACAGTGTGCTGATGGATTCGCCGGCAGAAAAGTATCCAATGAAAATGCCTATCACCAGCATGAGGATATACCTTGCCTTCCATTGGATTTTACCGTCAACAACCGAACGAACAGAGGCCAGTAGTGCTCCCAGTAAAAAAGTAGAGGTTATATCTCGATAAGATTGAAAAAATATGGCGAAAGCATTGCCTCCAATAAACAGTCCACCCAATATGCCTATAAACAAGGGTAAGTATGGTCTAACATTTAATTTTACAATATCTTTAATCATATCTTCATACATACCTAGAATAACAAAAACGGTTCCCCCACTCATGCCTGGCAAAACCATAATAAGACCCAATAAAAGCCCTTTAGCAACGGAAAACAATATTTTTCACCGCCATTTTCTTTTGATTTGGACAGTATAAATATAAAGCATTTTTAAAGAACGAATCCTGAAAAATAATATCAAGACACTTATTTTTTTATACCCTATTTTTTGATGATTATACATATCACTAGAATATTATAAGACTCTTTACAAGAATAATAAAGCTAAATTTCTATAATATAAGGAGTACTCTATTTTTAACGAAGATAATCCCTTTGTACGAGATAACAAAGGTTTTTTTGTATGCAAATACAGTTCCTCTCAAAACATTTATGGAAATAAAAGGATAAAACAAGATGTTATGGAATATATAAAAAGAAATAAAACATGAAAGGAAGGTGCCTATGCGTATTGCTGTTATTTCGGATGTACATGCTAATGCTATTGCATTGGAGGCTGTTATCAAATATATTGAGGAACGACATGTTGACGAATGGATATTTCTCGGAGATTTGGTTATGAATGGTCCAAGACCACAAGAAGCTTTTCATAAACTGAAAGAATTGTCTCCGATTGCATGGATTAAAGGTAACACGGACAGCTGGTTTGAAGAAATTGGGGATGATTTCAAGCCTAGCTCAGAAAGAGAGGAACTTTTATATTCATTGTTTCTATATACGGATAAACAATTGACTGTTGATGAAAAAGCATTTCTAGTATCACGACCCGAAAAACAGCTTGTAGAAATTGAAGGTATGAAAATATTATGCACCCATGGTTCCCATCGTTCGATGAATGAGCAAATAGGATTGATGACACCAACGGAAAAATTGGAACAATTAACAAAGGAGATAGATGCAGAGATTCTGTTGTGCGGACATACACATTCACCCTATTATGCATCTCTGAATGGTAAAAAAATCATCAACGTGGGAGCTGTCAGTCTGTCGTTTGATGGTGATACGAGGGCATCCTTCGGAATATTAGAGATAAACGAAGAGATAATCTCCTATGAAAACCATCGCGTCAGCTATGACATCCCAAGAGTGATTGATATGGCAAAAAAAAGTGATTTTCCGCAGCCGGAGGTATTTATCAAAAAGCTGACACTTGCAAACCCTAATTTGTAATATGCGAAACAGATAGCTGCATTTTATCAATAGAAAATACGACAATAAAACGGTTTGCTGCTTCACCTACCCATGTATTTATGAATATACTATATGAATATAAATTATTGTTGAAATCGGAAAGGGTGAAGTTTTTATGTCAAATAGCTTTGTGGACATACAAGGGGATGAATTAGAGAGCTTCATAAGACATATTGAGCGTCATAAGGGCATCCGTATGTTCGTTAATAACTTAGCCAAGAACAAAAGGATTCAATCACAAGAATATACTGTTTTAAAAGCGGAAAGATGCAATATTGAAGATCTTAAACTATCTTTTTTCGTATTGGGTTTACAGGATGACAAGGTAAAAATCGTATATGTTGAAACAGAAGGGGAATATTCTATTTATGCAAGCTGTATCGAAGAAGAAAACGGAAAAGAAATCATGAAGGGATATCAACTGTACAATCATGGCATAAAACACATCATAACACGAGACTATGACGCGCAATTTAAAAAAGATTTGCAGACTTTAAAAGAACAAGAAACACAAACAAAAAAACGATCGGCCAGTAAGGAAGGGATTCCATGCATTTATGGAAATTGGTGTGGACCTGGGTGCAGTGGGCCGGGAGATCCCATAAGCCCTGTGGATGCATGCTGTAAAGAACACGATCTGTGCTATGGTGAAAAAGGATATTTTAACCGCAGTTGTGACGATGCACTGGTGGACTGCCTTGCACCATACGTTGTTCAGGGCGATAAATGGGCTATCATTATTAGTAAATGGTTTAAGCGTAAGCGAAAATGATGTGATGATATAATAGTGGCTGACTGATAAGTAGATAATCCTTAGATGATTGAATAATAGCTAAAAACCCCTTGTAGAGGGGTTTTAGTATGAATGCGACTAAATATGGAAGCTTGCTATGAAAAACTAATTAATAATTCCTCCGGACACGATGAGTTTTACTGCGGCCTCAACAGATAGATCTGCATGAATAATATCTTCTTCGGGAATCATAACCAGCATGCCTGAGGTGGGGTTGGGAGTCGTTGGAATAAAAATACTTTTCATTCTTCTTCCGATCTTGACTTCCATTTCATTGGGAGCATCGGCAGTAATGAAACCTATGGCATAAATGTCTTTGGAAGGATAGCGGACAAATACCACCGATTTAAATGCTTTTTTTTGATCGCTAAAGATCGTATCCATTACTTGTTTAATTGAAACATAGACTGTATTAAAGATAGGAATTTTTTTAATCGTACTCTCTGTTATTTCAATGAGTTTTTTGCCTAGATAATTGGAGGCAACAATTCCTGCAGTAAATATTAAAAGAACTGTTAAGATAAATCCTACACCGACGAGAGGCAAATCAAACCAACTTTCTAGGGGCTCTCGAAAAATAGAATCTATACTGTTAAATAACCAAAACATAATACTTATAGTAGCTGTGATTGGAATTAATACAAATAATCCTGTTATGAATACCTTCTTCATAGGATGGGCCCTCCGCGAAAATGAACATTGAAGTTTTACGTGTGTAAAATAAACATGAAGTAAGTGTACTTCTTTATTGTATAAATAGCGAATCGTATAATAGCCGAAATGATAGAAATAGAATAGTTAAGCAGTGAGCAAAACAAATTAGCTGATTGTTTCTTATGCTATATACAATTATCGACATTTTTTGCAGCTATACCAAAACTAGGATAAAAAGTATGCAGCCATTGGGATGAATCAGATGAATTGATGATAAAGACATAAATAAAATAAAGCCATCCCAAGGAGGAGGGCTTTATTCTGGGCATGGTTCGTGTTGAGAAGAACTATATTTATTCCGGATATTTCTATTAATCAACGCACATAAAACAAGTATAAATATACTGTTGAGATGATAATTGATAAAAGCATTAAAGGGAACGCAAGCTTCATATATTCAAAAAAGGATATCTTATGCTTGTGCTTTTCAAGTATACCGGCCACCACCACATTGGCAGAAGCACCCACCAGTGTACCATTACCCCCTAGACATGCACCAAGGGCAAGGGACCACCATAGAGGTGTGATATCCATATTTGTCAGGGTTCCTATACTTTGAATTAGGGGTATCATGGTAGCTACAAAAGGAATATTATCTAAAAACGCAGATACAATACCTGAAACCCAAAGAATGAGAAGTGTTGTAGATAAAAGGTTACCATTGGTTATGGAAATCACTTTCTTTGCAATAAACTCAATAATTCCCACTTCTTCTAAAGCGCCTACCAGAATAAAAAGGAAGGCGAAAAAAAATATAGTTAGCCATTCAATTTCCTGAAAGATCTCTTCAGGATCTACTTTGCTAACAAGCAGCAAAATAGAGGCCCCAGTCAAAGCAACCACAGCAGTCTCAAGATGAATAAATTGGTGAAGTACAAATCCCGCTATTGTTATAAAGAGGACAATCAGCGATTTTACCAGTAATTGTGTATCTTTTAAGGATAAATTTTCATCAAATTCCATGATTTTGTGTTTTAATTCATCTTTAACATGAAGTTGTGAGTAAAAGATTCTCTTGATGATGAGTATGGTTACGATAAATATAACAATTACAACCGGGGAGAGATTGATGATAAAATCCATGAAACCCAATGATGTTTCACTACCGATCATGATATTTGGAGGGTCACCAATTAAGGTGGCAGTACCCCCTATATTGGCAGCTAATATTTGTACAATCATGAAGGGAATGGGATCAATTTCTAATGTTTCGGTAATGACTAATGTAACAGGAGCGATAAGTAAAACGGTGGTTACATTATCTAAAAAAGCTGAAGATACAGCGGTAACGAGTGCTAACATTATTAGAATACGCAGGGGATCTCCCTTAGCAGATTTTGCGGATTTTATTGCAATATATTGAAATAGACCAGTTCTTTTCAAAATATTGATAATAATCATCATACCAATAAGAAGTAAGATCGTATCGAAATCAACAGCTTCAATCGCCACTTCTAAATTAATGATTTTGAATAATACCAGTAAAGTGGCACCCAAAAAAGCGATGGTGGTACGATTAATTTTTTCAGATATGATAACGCCATAGGTTAGGACAAAGATACTGGTTACTATAAATAGCTGTAGTGTGTTTGACATGGTAATGTCCTCCTTTTAGATGGTAATGGATCTCAATACAAAATATATAATAAATCAATTCTACTCTTAATTTTTTAAATAAGAAAATCTGTTTTATCAGCTAAAAAGGCAAAAAAACACGGAATCCGTCAATCTATAGGAAAGAGTTATTGCGCGCACACTCCCTATTGAGATTAGTCATTCAATATTGCGTTATCATGAAATTTGTTTCAAAAAGAAAAAGACTCTTACGAAACAGAGTCTTTTCATTATTTTATAAAATGCAGGTGAAAGCTTAAAAGATGATTTAGGTTTATAAAACAAAGGATTTTAAGGTGTATACACTATTTTAATGAGTCAGGATCTTTATCAAAATATACTCTTTGACTTTGCTCCTTTGTCTCAAAAATTAGTGTTTGTAACTCGTTGATGACGGTTTCAATCTTTTCTGTCTGTGAACGAGAAATGTTATAGTATAAATATAAATCTTCAAAGTTTCTTAATATAGTACTGATGCTTTTGTTTATCTCTATGAATTTATCAAACTTCTTACTGTTTTTTGCGTTTTTAATTTGTGCAATATCATGGGCAATGATATTGATCACATCTTCTTCTGACTCGTAGGTGCCAATATTTAAAGGGTATGGAGCACGTCTTTGAAGAAAAAACTTATCCTTCTTATTAAGATGATATACGTACTTAATAACTGTATCGTCAATTTGAAAACGTACATAATGTAAAAAACCTCGTAAGACTTCCACTTCTCCGCCCATCTGTTTAAGCTTAATGTTGTGAATCTCCTTTTCTACACCTAAAAACAGCTCACTCATGACAATTTTCCCCTTTACATATAAAAGTATAGTAGATGCTATTTTTTCACCTATCCTTTCGATAGGATAGCATCATTCTACTCCTTTTTTAGCAATATTACGAACCTGCAATATTCATTAAATAACCAAAATTGCATAATGAAATATAGTCTGTACAAAATAGATAATGAAATCATTCAATTGATCAGTTTATCACCTTTTCTTTATGGGGGATTGATCTAGAGGTATCATTAGCATTTAATTTATTTGAATGATTCAACGATGATAAGTAAATATTATTCAATATATTGTCTTTTTCATAAAACAGCAAGGCTTTATTAAAACTTGGGGAACGATTAAAAGGAGAAGTTTTAGGCTATATTTTATATATGAATATTGCTTACATGGAGGATTTATAATGGGATCAAGGAGAAATGGCACCCTTCTGATCATTGGAGGGGCAGAAGATAAAAAGGGTAAAATGGAAATTTTAAAAGAATTTATAAAAATAATGGGGAGCGCAGATTCAAAACTGATGGTCTTAACTACGGCAACAAAACAACCTGAGGTTGTTGGAGATGAATATAGGAGGGTTTTTGAGAAACTTGGTGTTTCGAATATTGATATTTTAAATATTGACACACGGAATGACGCCAATAATGATGATTATATTTCAAGAATACGAAAATCAAAGGGAATTTTTTTTACTGGTGGTGATCAACTGAGGATCACCAGTATCATTGGTGGTACAAAAGCATATGACGTACTCCGAGAAATTTACAATAACGGTGCGATTATTGCAGGTACAAGCGCAGGTGCATCGGCCATGAGCAATATCATGATCGTCGAGGGAGATAGTAATGAACCTGCAAGAAAATGTACCTTAAAGGTTGCTCCAGGACTAAGCCTTTTTAGCAACGTTATTATTGATCAACACTTTGCTCAAAGAGGCAGAATAGGAAGATTATTATGTGGCGTTGCTGAAAATCCTGATGTGTTAGGTATAGGAATAGATGAAGATACGGCTATTGTTGTACACACCGATGATTACTTTGAGGTAGTCGGGACAAATTCGGTGACTATTATCGATGGGAAGACCATTAAAAATTCAAATGTTTCAGAACTCAAACCTGAGGAAATATTAGCAATAACAAATATAACACTTCATGTTCTACCAAAAGGATATGGATTTAACTTGATAAATAGAGAAGTATTAAAGCTAAACTAGCAAAATTATATGAATATACAGGAGGATACAAAAGTGAAAATCAATGATATCGTGCTTCTTTCCGGAAGGAACATATATTGTCATAAACCCGTTGTCAGAATGATACTTGATATTGAAGAGTTGGATAACAAAACAACCAAGGATGTTATCGGTTTTAATGATACACTCATAAGTCTTTTTCCTACTTTAGAAGAGCATTACTGTGGGTTAGGATATAGGGGAGGATTTGTCCAACGACTTAGAGAGGGCACTTACTTCGGCCATGTTGTGGAGCATTTAGCCCTTGAACTGCAAAGCTTATTGGGATATGAAGTAGCTTATGGCAAAACCCGTTTAAAACAAGAGCCTTCTTTATACTATATAATATTTGAATATCATCATAATACGGTGGCAATCGAATGCGCAAGGAAAGCGGTTCAGATTATTGAAAGAATTATTAATAGGGAAGCGGTTGATAAAGATAGTATTTTAGCACATCTACACAAACGAAAGAATGAATATGAACTAGGACCCAGTACACGGGCAATTTTTGATGAAGCAAAAAAAAGGGGTATTCCTGTCATGAGGCTGGGAAATGAAAGCATATTGCAATTAGGATATGGAAAATATTCCAGGACGGTACAAGCTGCCCTAACGGATT
Source organism: Bacillota bacterium (assembly GCA_049324315.1). Lineage (GTDB taxonomy): Bacteria > Bacillota > Clostridia > Peptostreptococcales > Thermotaleaceae > JBMOKU01. Next base: position 80,502 of record JBMOKU010000025.1, read on the forward strand.
CCACCAGTTGTATATCTGTTGATATTGCATGCAATAAACAGTTAACAAAGGAAATTCTTGAGGAAAACAATATTCCCGTTCCCTTTGGAGATATTGCATATACCGTAGAAGATGCCATGGCCATTGCCCAAGATATTGGATTTCCAGTTGTACTAAAACCCCTTAATGGCAATCAAGGAAAAGGCGTAGTTATTAACTTGTGTTGTGAGGATGATATTAAAGAGGCGTTTAAAATACCATTAGCGTATGGCAGTGCGGTTCTTGTAGAAAAATTTATCAGTGGAAGAGACTATCGAGTTTTGGTTATAGGTGATAAGGTAGCAGCGGTATCTGAGAGGATTCCGCCATTTGTCATTGGAGATGGATGTCACACCATTAAAGAGCTTATAGAACGAGAGAACAATAATATACTGAGAGGCGAAGATCATGAAAAACCTCTAACGAAAATCAAGCTTGATAATATTGCGATGAATTATTTAAAGAGAAATGGTTTAGAGGAAAGTACCATTCCTGAAAAAAAACAAATCATCCGATTAAGAGATAATGCTAACCTTAGTACAGGTGGTACTGCAAGGGAATGTATAAAGGAAATTCATCCAGACAATGCGTCTATTGCTGTAAAAGCTGCCAAAGCTATTGGCTTAGACATAGCCGGCATAGATATCAAAGCGGATGATATCGGAAATTCCATCTATGAATCTCAAGGGGCTGTCATAGAGATTAATGCCGCTCCCGGACTTCGTATGCATCTACATCCCGGGGAAGGAAATAAAACAAATGTTGCTTCGGATATTATAGATTTATTATTTCCTTCGAATACGCCCCATTCTATTCCTATTGTAGCGATAACAGGGACAAACGGCAAAACAACCACCACTAGATTAATAAAATATACCCTTGCGCAAATGGGTAAAACAGTCGGAATGACTTCCACAAGCGGCATTTATATTGGAGATGAATGTATTTTAAAAGGTGATAATACAGGCCCTTTTAGCGCGAAGGTAGTATTAAAAAATAAAAAAATAGATGCTGCAGTTTTAGAGGTGGCCAGAGGCGGTATGATTAAAAGAGGATTAGGGTATGACCTTGCCGACGTAGGGATTATTACAAATATCAGTGATGATCATATTGGTCTCGATGATATCAATTCCCTTGAAGATCTAGCTTTTGTTAAGTCCTTAGTCATTGAAGCAGTCAAACCTGAAGGATATTCTGTACTTAATGCAGATGATGAAATGGCTGAGTATTTTGTCAAAAGGGCTAGAGGGAATATCATATTGTTCTCAAAAGATCATAAAAACCCTATATTAGGTAGACATGTAAAAAATGGTGGGAAAGCTCTGTTTGTAAGAGATAATATAATTTTTGTACATAATGCATCCCAGGAGACACCACTTATAGATAGTAGGGATATTCCGATTACATTTCATGGCAGCTTAGAGTGCAATATTGAAAATTCACTTTCTGCAGCCTCTGCTCTATATGCATTAGATATACCTTTACATGCTATAAAAGAAGGTTTAATGAGCTTTAAACCGGACATAGAAATGAATCCCGGCAGGTTCAATATATTCGATATGGGTTACTTCAAGGTTATGATTGATTATGGTCATAATCATGGAGGCTATGAAGCAGTTGGAAAGTTTGCACAAAAACTGGATGTATCCAGGATAATTGGTATTATAGGCGTGCCTGGTGATAGGACAAACGAAAGCATCACAAAAGTTGGTGCTCTATGTGCAAGAATCTTTTCGAAAATATATATAAAGGAAGATCGTGACTTAAGGGGCAGGAAACCGGGGGAAGTGGCTAATTTATTATATGAAGGATTACGATCCAATGGTTTTACACCAGATCATGTTAGCGTGATCCTTAGTGAAACAGAAGCGTTAACAGCAGCAATGGTAGAGGCTCAAGAAGGAGATATGGTTATATTCTTTTATGAAGAACTAGAACCTGCTTTGAATCTAATAAACCAAATGAAAACGGAGATTCAAAATAGTAATTTATCCAATATAGTTAAATTTGATAACTATTATATAAAAACACCCGTATCCCTGTTAGATAATCAAGCGATAGAAGACAACGAAAAATTATCTGTGGAGTCTGTAAAAACACTGGTGGAAGTCTAGCGTTAGCGTAGACTTCCGCTTTCTTGTAAAGTTTTCTATCATAGTAAGACATAAGTCATAGAAGTTTTGTTTGAAGTGAGACAAGCTTATATGATGGTTTAAACTGAAGAAAGGAGACAGAAGATTATATTAGGAGAATTTATTCTATTGACTTACGAGAACCTTCAGATAATAAATCTGCCAATGCCACAAGAAATAAGTAACAAATTAGGATCAATGTAATTTCAGAATAATGAAACCAACTCATGCTTAGTCTGAATTGGTATCCTAAACCTCCCGCACCTACAAATCCAACAACAATTGTCGTGCGGATAATTACTTCCCAACGATATAGTATAAAAGTAATAAACTTTGGCATAACAGTGGGTAATACGCCATAAATAAGTATTTGACCGGTATTTGCCCCGCTGGAAGCCAAATTTCTTATTGGTCTTAAATCTAAATCTTCAACAACTTCTGCACAAAGTTTTCCAAGTATGCCAAAGTTGTGTAAAGCTAAGGCCAACGCTCCCGGCAAAATACCCGGCTTTAAAATAAAGATAATGAGCATGGCCCAAACCAACTCAGGGATCGCCCTTGAAAATATATATAAAAAGCGTATGAATCCGAATAAAAACCAACGATACCATTTCTTTGTTATCGTTAATGTACCGTCTGCTGCATTTCTTGCCGCCGGAATTACCGTCAAAATCATGCCAACGGCTGCAAATCCTACAGCCATAACACTCATCTGCAGCGTTTCATAGGTTAGTTTCAAAGCATTTTTCCAATTCTCCGGGCTATTGAAAGCAGGTGTACTCTCCCCAACACCCAACATGCTTTTTACAAATTTTCCTGCATAAAAGATATTTTTGTCGGAAAATAGACTGCCTAAATCTGCCTTATCTACATTGAATATGAATGCCCATGAGGCAATGATCATTATGAAAGCGATCAGTATGGAGAACTTTACGAAATCCAAGGGTCGCCGCTTCTGTATGCAAAATATCTGCTCTCTCATACTGTCAACCTCTTCCGAAGTAAATTGCTCCACAGATCAATCAATACGATCAATACGATTAAAAAGAACATATATGTCCAAACCTTGCTGTAGTTTAAATCAGCCAGAGATAACTGTATTTGATAACCTAAGCCACCTAAACCGACAAAACTCATAATGGTTGAAGAACGAACCGCACACTCAAATCGATACATAGTATAGCTAATCATGTCTACCTTAGCCATAGGCAAATAGCCGTAGCATAAAAGCTGAAGCGGAGAAGCACCGGATGCTTTTAAAGCTTGTATTGGCTCATGGGGAACATCATTCAAAATGTCCGCAAAAATACGTCCCAATGTTCCACCGTAGGGGATGGCTAAAGCGAATATTGCAGCAAAGGGTGATAATCCGACGGCAGCTACAAATAACCATGCCCAAACCAATTCATGAATAGCTCTCATGAATCCCAGCAGACCCCTAAATATGCTTTTAGAAAATAGACAGCTGGATGTTTTCGCCGCAAGAATGCCGGAAGCCAAAATCCCCAGAATGAATGCAATAATTACTGCCAGCGTTATGCCTGCCACTGCATAGGCTAGAGTTCGCCATGTTGAAACAAAGGCAAGTGTTAGTACTTCTAAAGATAAATCAGGTTGAAAAAAAGCTTGAAAAATTTGAAAAATTGTAACCCTTCCCCCTGGATGGAAAAGACCCGGCCCCCATTCGATGGATAAAAGACTCCAAATAAAAACGAGAATCAGTAGTATAGACAGGAGTGTTTTTTTATGAAAATGGAGGGACTTCTTCAGCGATTGCATCTTATTCCCACTCCTTCAGACTGTAAAGATTAGACAAAATTTGGTCAGTTACTTCTCCTGCTGGAAGGTCAAAATAAATTTTACCTTCCCTCAATGCAATAATACGGTCGAAATACTTTTTAGCATATTCTACAGAATGAAGACTTGCGATAAGTGTTTGCTTCCCTTCTCTTACCAATTGTACCAGCATAGATAAAATATCCTCGGCACGAGCCGCGTCTAAAGAGGATACAGGCTCATCAGCCAAGATAACTTCCGGATACTGCACGAGTAATCGTGCCAATGCTATCCTCTGCTGCTCACCTCCGGAAAGATTGGATGTTTTTTCATATATTTTATCTAATAAGCCTACCCTTTCCAGGGCATTTCGTGCTAAATCCTTGTCCTGTGGGAAAATCAATGATAAAAGAGATTTAAAGAATCCCCACTCTCCCAATCGTCCTGCCAAAACATTGTGAATGACCGGTAATTGTCCCACCAAATCAAACTGCTGTCTAATAACGCCTATCTTTTTAGCCAAGATTTTACCAGAATGATAATGCTCTGCTGGAAGTCCATCTATCTCCAATTTACCCATATCCGGCGGAATAATTGCTGCGAGAATATTTAACAGCGTTGTTTTTCCTGCACCACTAGGTCCGATTAAGGCAATGATTTCGCCTTTTTCAATAGTAAGAGAAAGGGAAGATAATGCTATCTTCCTCTCATAAGTTTTCGTTAATGAATGTAATTGAAATATTGGTTTTGATGACATATTTATCGCTCACCTACTATTTAATAATACCTAACTGCTTTGCAACAGTTTCAATGGCGGCATAATTCTCATTCTTTGTTTCGATAAATTTATCCGTTTGGAAGAACTGTAAAACGTCCGCTTGTTCATTGTCCATAGAAAGAAGGGCTTCCTTGACTTTAGCTTTTGTACCTTCTCCAAAAGCCTTATCACCATCATTGATTGTCCAGTTGTAATCATAGTATGTTGGCGTCGTGTAGAATACCTTTACCTTGTTAAGATCTACTTTACCTTCACTGACGGTCTTTTCCCATACGGATATATTTAAAGCCCCCGATTCGAAAGCTCCAGACTCTACAAGTTTGATGGTTTTGTCATGGGAACCAGAGAAGTTTGGCTCTCCATTAAAGTCTTTAACAGGGTCGATACCCGCTTCTATCAAGAAATAACGAGGCATTAAGTGACCGGAAGTGGAACTTTCGCTGCCAAAAACAAAAGTTTTTCCTTTTAAATCTTTTAATGTATTTATATCTAAATCTTTTTGTGCGATAAATACAGATTGAAATTCTGCATCTCTAGGTCTTTGGGCAATAGCTTCGGCTCCAGGTACGGCATTTCTTGCCTGAACACCGGTAAGGCCTCCAAACCACACTAATTGCATTTCCTCTCTTTCAAATGCTGTTACAAGGGCAGCATAATCAACGGAAGGAACATACTCAACTTGAAGACCTGTTTTTTCACGAAGATATTTTGCAACGCTTTCCATGTTTTTATTTAATTCTGATGCATTTTGATCGGGAATGGCACCTATTTTAAAAACAGGTTTTTCAGTGGGCGCTGGTGCATTTTCGGGTGTTTTCTGAGCACAAGCTGTTAATGAAACAATCATGAATAATGCCAGTAAAAGTGAAATGACTTTCTTCAAATTTAAACCTCCTCCATCTATACTTATTACTTTTTTCTATCATCACATAAAGCATTATATAGTATTTCTATGGGAATAGTAAAATAAGGTTTATCTATAAAGTTTGGATAATCATTAAAAAAAATTATAATTGCGATATTGTATATGGTAAAATAATAGAGTGCATATATATAGCGGAGTCATGGGGACGGTTCGTCTGGCACATATGTCTTTTTATGTGCCTGAGGAACTGTCCCCGTGGCGTAGCGGATGTACTGAAACTTAAAGGAAATCATTGAAAGGAGAATCTCCATGAAGAAAATCATTGTATATGGAAGTCATATGTGAGCAGAATGTCCGGAGGTGAAAGAGTTTCTTTCAGAAAAAGGCGTTAAATTTGCATATTTTGATATTAGTCTGGATTTTGGTGCGTTAAAAAGATTTTTGAAGATTAGAGATAATCATACGATTTATGACCAAGTAAGAAAAGAAGGTAGAGTAGGTATACCTACAATAATGATAGATGATGAAATCATTATAGGATTTGACCGGGAAAAATTAGATGAAATATTAGTATAAACGATTGCTTATGCGGTCGTTTATTTATTTTAGGATAATTATTTTTGTACACTCCGTAACATAGAAAATAGCAGCAATATATTTTAAAATTCAGGGAAATATAGAATATATTACTATATTTTTTAGTCGGGTAGTGAGGAGTGTTCGTTTAGAATGATAACAGGACTTTTAGCCGTATTGATTTGTTGGAAATGGGGAGATTGGAAAAACTGGGAGAAGTATTATCCCACAATCCTATATTTTATATTAATTGATTTAGTGACAAATTTTTTGACTGCGCATCATCCTTTATGGGAGTATGAAGGTAATTTACTCATGATAAATCATACCTTCAGTAATTTATTCATAGCATTTGCTGTTTATCCTGCTATCGTAATGATATATATACCATATTACCCGAAGAAGTTGGTTAATCAAATACTATATATATTATTATGGACTTCGATATGTACTTTCCTTGAATACATCTCATTTCGTTTAGGGTATTTTTCTCATCATAATGGTTGGCATTTTGGATGGACCATAGGATTTGATATAACAATGTTTGCTATGTTGAGACTTCATTATCAGCGGCCTTTATTAACATGGCCACTATCAGCAATACTAATGACAGTTACACTGTGGTATCTGGGCCTGCCATTAAACAGCATGAAATAGACAACAGAAGCACAAAATAATGTTATAAAACCTCGTCAAATAAAGGTGAGCCCAGACAAATTTACTTAAAACTTTAGGCAGCATAATACGATGTCACCGTTTTGGGACGAAATGCTTATGGAATATATACTATCGTTTAGGAAAACGCATATACTTACTGCTTTTAAATTTTGTAATTATCTTAGGAGCTAATATTCCGTACTTGGCTTTGTAAAAAGGATTGTTATACACCATATGCTTGAGTCCTGGTAATCCTATAATAGATATATAATTATCATAATCCTTATTTTTAAGTATATTGAGCATTTCACGGTATCCGTGCAGTTCCTTTACTTCCTTTACAAAAGGTGCTATAAGCTTATTGTAATCTTGGTCATTCACGATTGCTCTAGCAGCGAGTATTCCGCTTTCAATTGATCTAAGCATGCCAAATCCAAGGAAATCATCAATCATCCCGCCGCAATTCCCCGTGAAATAGATATTGCCTACTTGGCAAGCAACTGGATATCCTATGATATGTTCTATGTCATGGGATTTTATGATCGGGTATCTTAAATTTTCACTATCTATAAATTCATTCCAGCAATAATCAAGCTCACTGAATGTTATATCAGAAACAGAAAGTACCATTTCTGCTTCCCTTTCATTCTTAGGGAGCAGGTATCCATAGCCATTGTTTCCGTAATTCTTATTCAAATACATCATCATGGTTTTTGGTTTAAAGCTGCCTGTTACCGTTGCAATTCGGCATTTGGCAATAAAGGTAGAGGTCCATAGGTTCAGATCCATTGAAACGGTATTACTTCCTGTTGCTACGACAATGTGGTCAAAACCATTCTTTATAGCATCTATTTTTACATCTGCATTAAAGATGATAGGAACATTACTCTGTGAAGCAAGCTGATGTTCCAGAGAATTTTCCATTAGTCCTTTTTGAAAAACAAAACCATGGTTCCCCCTGGTGGAAATGGTTTTATTAGGGGTTATCATAATCAGTTCTTTCAATGGAAACAAAGGTGTGATCGTGATACCGTACGTATTTCTAAAAAAAACCATAGGCGTTCTGAGAGACCTATGAAATATTCTGAGTGCAGTAACCATATACTCAGGTTTATCACCCAGCATTTTAGTTTTTTCAAAAATTGTAGGTATGATACCATGTTTTTTAAGCTCAATGGCACATGACAATCCTGAAATACCTGCACCGATGATTGCAACTTTCATAGAATCTCACTTCCTTTTAGAAAAATCACTATATAAGTTGCAATAAAGCTGTTACAACTCTGTGTAAGATAGCGGAGTCATGGGGACGGTTCGTCTGGCACATGTGTTTTTTATGTGCCTGAGGAACTGTCCCCGTGGCGTAGCGGATGTAACATATTTATTACAACCTATATATAAATTATTTTGTCCAAATTTTGTACAAATATCTAGATATATTTAGGAATAACAGGAACAAGACCTGAGATCGCAAACCTGCCGCAAGTACTTATAAAAGTATTGTCACAAGTGAAAACTAAATATATAATGAAGAAAGCTAAGTAAACATATAAGAAATATATGAATTGCCATAAGTGATGAACAGTGTAAGTCTAAGGAGGATAAAAAAATGAAAAAAATCTATATTATTCATGAAAATAATGAATGGACAGCACCATTGCGCCGAAAATTAGAAGACTTAGGTCTTCCTTATGAAGACTGGTTCCTAGATAAAGGCGTTTTGGATTTGAATGAGGAGCCACCTCAAGGTGTGTTTTACAACAGGATGAGTGCTTCTTCCCATACCCGGGATCACCGCTATGCTCCCGAATATACTGGAGCAGTACTGGCTTGGTTGGAAAGGCATGGAAGAAAAGTCTTCAATACGGGACGAGCACTGCAATTAGAAATCAGTAAGGTTGCACAATATATGGCACTGAGTGTTCATGGAATCAAAACACCACGAACAATAGCAGCTGTTGGGAAAGAGCAAATTATTGAGGCAGCCAAAAAGTTTAACGGACCGTTTATTACAAAACATAATCGCGCGGGAAAAGGCCTTGGGGTTCAGCTGTTTCAAAATATGGATGCCTTAATAAGGTATGTAGAAGGACCTAGCTTTGATGAACCCATCGATGGAATTACCCTGATACAAGAATATATACAGTCTGCAGAACCATTTATCACACGCTGTGAGTTCATCGGCAGAAAATTTTTATATGCCGTTAGGGTAGATACCAGCCAAGGATTTCAGTTATGTCCTGCGGATGCTTGTCAAATAGGCGATGCTTTTTGTCCTGTCGGAGAAGTGGAAAAGCCTAAGTTTAAAATTATGGATGGCTTTACCAATCCTATTCTTGAAAAGTATGAGAGATTTCTTGAGGCCAATGATATCCATATTGCAGGTATCGAATTTATTATGGATAAAAACGGAGAAATCTTTACATATGATGTAAATACCAACACCAATTATAATTCCGATGCGGAAGCCATAGCGAATATTTCTGGTATGGGGGCTATCGCCAGATATCTTGGTGATGAACTTCAGAAACTGTAAAGTAAAAATGGTGAATATATTTAGAAGCAATATAAATAATGAGAAAAAATGGGAATAGATTAAGGATGATCGAAAGACTATATAATTTTACAATCTCCCAGGAGAAGACCATTGAGAAGATCGTTGACGATGAGAACCTTGTTATTGGACATGCAGTACTTACAAAGAATGCCGAGATTCCAGGACATCATACAATGTCCAATGTTTACGTAATCATTGTAAAAGGACAGGCATCTGTTGAAGTGGATGAAGAGGAACCAAAAGTATTGAATCAAGGAACTATTTTTAAAGTACCCTACAATACAAAATTAAGAATCAGCAACGACTCAAATGAAATCACGGAAATCTTTATTGTGAGGGCACCCAATATCTTAGAGCAGGAGAAATAATTAATATTTTTTGTACAAAATTAATGTTATGATTGAAATCATTAGTGGTATAATTATTTTTAGACGCACGAAATTTAAATCAAGGTATTGGGGGATGCATACAAATGAAGTGGCTGCTAAATCTAAAAATCGGTACAAAATTGATTTCAACATTTCTAATAGGAATTCTCCTCATGGGAGCCCTTGGCGCTATGAGTATCAAAAGTTTAAGGGATACGGATACCCGTGTTCAATCCATGTATACGGACAGAATTGTGCCCACACAGCAAATCAACGAGGTGCAAAAGAATGTATTGTCCATTAGGCTAAATTTGTCCTATCTAATGATGTCTAACAATACCGTGCCCGTTTCTGAAGTTGAGAAGCATGTACAGCTGGCACGACATAACAATGATGAACTTATGAAGGCTTATACGAGTACATACATGACCGATGAAGAAAAAAAGCTGGTGGAATCTTTTCAGGACAAGCTTGCTTCCTACAGAATGGTACAGGATAAGTATTTAAAGTTTGTGAAAGAGAACAAACTGGATGAAGCTATGGTTGAATTCAATAATCTTACGACATGGGAGAATAAAATACAGGAAGTGTTAGGTCAATTAGTTGATTTAAATAGGCAGCTTATGGAAGATGTAATGAATGAAAACAAAAGACTATATCATGAAACGGTTAGAGCTACTTTATTATATATCGCTGTTGCCATCGTTTTTGCATTATCAACAGGTATTTTACTGACGAGAATCATTACGAAGGCATTAAGAAAAACGGTAGAATTTGCGGAAGCCTTTGGAAATGGGGACTTAACCCGCCAAATAGACGTTCATACAAAAGATGAAATAGGTATTTTGGTAAGTTCACTGAATAAAGCTGTATTGAGTACACAAGATTTGATTAGAGAAATTGTTGATAATACAATGCATATGAATGCTTCTAGCCAGGAGCTTTCGGCTACCGTTGAAGAAGTATTAGCCCAAACGCACAACATTGATTCTGCAACACAAGGGATTTCACAGGGAACAGAAGATACCAGCGCTTCCCTGGAAGAAATAAATGCATCAGGGCAAGATGTTGCTGCTACTGCAAGCTTATTGGCGCAGAAAGCAAAAGAGGGCAACCGTGAATCCGTAGAGATTACCAAACGTGCTGACGTGATGAAAGTAAATGCAGAACAGTCTATGCAAGTGGCGCAAAATATCTATAAAGAAAAGCAGCATGCTATCCTTCAAGCCATCGAAGCGGGAAAGGTAGTTGGAGAGATCGAAACAATGGCAACATCCATATCATCTATTTCGGAGCAAGTTAATCTTCTTGCTTTAAATGCAGCTATTGAAGCAGCTAGAGCAGGAGAGCACGGCAAGGGATTTGCTGTTGTTGCAGACGAAGTAAGGAAATTGGCGGAAGAATCTTCTAAGGCTGTTTCAAATATTCAGGAAACGATTAAACATGTTTATGGTGCTTTTAATAATCTATCAAGAAACTCTAACGACATTCTACAGTTCATTGATGAGAAAGTACAAAAGGATTATGAAACCCTTGTAGAAACAGGCATCCAATATAAAAAAGATGCAGAATATATGAACTGCTTAATTTCTGAATTTGATAGAAACGCACAAAACATTGCAGATACGATAAATCAGGTGAACATAGCCATTGAATCTGTCTCTGCCACATCTGAACAAACGACAGCCAGTACCCAGGAAATATCAAGCAATGTATCCGAAGTTGCAGATGCATTGGAGGAAGTGGCTAAAGTCTCTCAAAAGCAAGCTGAGTTAGCTGGAAAGCTAAATCGCATGATACAAAAATTCAAAATATAATGAAACCTGAATATAAGAGCGTGGAAGGAGTCCTTTGATAAATTAAGGGATTCCTTTCTTTTAATTAATGATAAAAATACAGAGAATTGTTTACTGGAAAATTTCTTGAATTTGCATCTGAAAAGATATAAAAGGACATAAACTTTTCATATTGCATCCATATATAGATAGTGTTACAATGAAGGAGATTAGGTAATGCAGAGCATAACTTAATGCAAGATTTAATACTATGAAAACATTTCTTCTTTTTAAAGAGTAATGTGGAACAGTTTAAATCGCAACTACTGAAAAAAGGAGGAATGTTGAAATGGCAGATAAAACTTTAGTATGTAAAGACTGTGAGAAAGAATTCATCTTTACTGAAGGCGAGCAAGCTTTCTACAAGGAAAAAGGTTTCGAAAACGAACCGCAAAGATGTCCAGACTGCAGAAGAGCAAAGAAGCAACAAAGAAACAATAACAACAGAGGCTTTAGAAGATAGTACGATTTGAGTAATAAACCCTGTAGGATTTTAGTCCTACAGGGTTTTTATTTCTTTTTGTCTTTTTAGGATCGCAAGATTCCAAATCTTTACAAAATATGATAACATATAAACGAAAGTTTATATCAGCTTGCATTTTCTTGATATGACGGTATATGATTAATATTTTGTAGGGCATTGATTGAAAAGTACGACACGAACTGAATGATTGTAGGGAGCGCCCACTGTGGCGTTCCGGCGAATATCGCTGGCATTTAGCTGAACGGCACAGGGGCTGTTCCCTACGGATATACAATGAAAATTACAGTAGGGGCGCCCATTGGGCGTCCGTCACATTTTTTTATTATTACGTCATAACAGTAGAATACGTGAAGCAGAGATTATTTATGTGAAGCGAGGTATGAATATGGAAGATTATCATCTTGTAAAAACTGATTTTAATGAAATTGCACAACTTGACGAATTAAAATGGAATCATAATAACTGTTATTTCAAGGATCTTATGAAATTTATACCTAATAATGTTGAAACTTGCCTTGACATCGGTTGTGGCAAAGGTGAACTCTCATTTATGTTATCAGAAAAATCTAAAAGGGTGATAGCAGTTGACCTTGCAGAAAAGATGATTGAGAAGGCAAAAGTTTTACATCTAAATAAGAATATTGAGTACATTTGCGGGAACATTTTAGATATGGAATTTGAAAACAACAGTTTTGATGCTATTATAACAACAGCGACAGCACATCATTTGCCCTATGAGTGGTTGCTATGTTTTGCAAAGGATAAACTTAAAAAGGATGGTAAGCTGATTATATTAGACCTTGTAAAAGCCAAATCGTTAAGTGATTACGTTATATGGGGCAGTGCTTTTATCCCCAATATTGTAATGAATTTATTTAAAAACGGTAGGTTGCAAAAAGATGATGATCATGCAAAAGAAGTTTGGGAAAGACATGGGAAACATGATACATATATGACAATGGAAGAGATAAAGTCTTTCGCTAAAAAGCATATCCCAACAGCGCAAATTAAGCGCAAACTTTTTTGGAGATATTTATTGATATGGCAAAAGTAGTTTGCAAGTTTCTATGTTAATAATCTATTAAAAATCTAAACGTTGATTTTTGACCAAAAGAAAATCCCTTACTGAAAAGGCGGTTATATTGAACTATCGTTATCCATCGTTGCGTGGAAAGTGTTTAATCAGTTAGAAATACACTTTTGCTCATCTTCACTTGTTCAATCATATGCCCAATATTACCTTCACCAGCAAATAGTGTCATATCAAAAAAATCTTGATTCAAATCAGACCAATATAATTCATTTTCATATCCTGAGATTACGACATCGCACTTCAATTTGCCGGCATAAACTTCAATATAGCAATGATATAGTGAATAATAGGGTGAAGCATCAATGCTGGGGGAATAATTCGAAGTAAAAGTATCTAATGTTTAAGGAGGGAAATAAGATGAATATATTAATCAGATTAGAAAAAGAAAATGATTATGCAGATGTAGAATATATGACAAGAGAAGCATTTTGGAATGTGTACAGACCAGGATGTGATGAACATCTGATTATACATAAGATGAGGAAAGTATCTGCGTTTGTCAAAGAATTGAGTTTTGTTGCATGTGATAATGATAAAATTGTCGGCAGTATAATCTATTCAAAAGCGAAAATAATCAATGATGAAAATAAGGAATTTGTAGTTTTGTGTATGGGGCCACTTGGCGTATTGCCCTCATACAGGAGACAAGGGATTGGCTCTTTGTTAATGAATTATTCTATTGAAAAAGCCAAGCGGTTGGGATATGAAGCCATAATTATTTTTGGAAACCCAGAGTATTATCATCGCTTTGGATTCATAAACGCCAAAGAATATGGAATTCAAACATCTACGGGAAAAAATTTCGAGGCATTTATGGCATTAGAACTTTGTGAGGGGAGACTAAATGATATTTCAGGCAAGTTTTATGAAGATGAAGTTTTTCATATAGAAAAAGAGGAATTGGAGACCTTCGAAAAAGAATTTCCTTACAAAGAAAAAAGTGTTTCAGATACTCAGCTAAAGTAAATATGAACAAAATATGTAGAGACAGTATTACGTCATCTTTCTTTGTAAAGTTGCAGCAATCTCATATAAGAAATTATGGAGGGAGGAATTATATTGAATAACTTACCGCAGCTGAAGCCCTGTATAAATAAGCATTCTATTTCACTTAATTCGTATGAAGAAATGGCTGAATATTATTTTGAGTATGTAGACACAAAACCATTCAATGCTTACTATGAAAGACCTGCAACAATATCACTGCTTTCAGATGTCAAAGGGAAGAGCGTTTTAGATGCAGGGTGTGCGGCCGGCTGGTATACAAAATGGCTATTGGAAAAAGGTGCAAATGTAATAGCAGTGGATTTTAGTCCTAACATGATAGAGATGACTAAAAAAAGAGTGGGAAATAAGGCCAAAGTTTTATGGGCTGATCTGAACGAGCCATTAAACTTTATTGAAGACAAGTCCCTGGATATTGTCTTGTCATCATTAACACTTCATTATATAAAAAATTGGGAACCCGTAATGTGTGAATTTCGTAGAGTACTAAAAAAAGAAGGGATACTTGTTTTTTCAGTACATCATCCGTTTATGGATTTTACAGCCTTCAAAAAAGAAAATTATTTCTTGTCGGAGTTGTTAAATGACGAATGGGAAACCAGCAATGGAAAAGTAAAAGTACAATTTTATAGGAGACCTTTAAACAAGATTATCACATCGGTTATAGATGCAGGATTTATGATTGAGAAACTATTAGAGCCTATGCCAACAGAGCAGTTCAAAATAGAACAACCCGATGTATACGATAGATTAACTAAAAGACCCCAGTTTTTATTCATAAGAGCAAAAAATCAATAAGATAAACAGATTGATACATACTTACTTATACATCCAATAGCAGCTATCGGTAATTAGGTGGGATAAAATGAAATTATTACAGGATTTATGTGAGCATCTACATGATATAAATATAAATTGGTATCTTTGTGGAGGGTTTGCCATTGATGTATATCTAGGAAAATCCACCAGGAATCATAAGGACCTGGATATTACCATTCGTTTCGAAGATATGATAGGATGTATTGAGTATCTTAAAGCGAGGGGCTGGGAAATAGATGCACCTATAGGTGGCAAAAGAGTGGTTCCAGTAGAATATGCCCTTGCCCATAACGAATTATATTTTGACAACATATGGTGCTATAAGAAAGATGCTAGCTTTATAAAGGTAGAAAGAACAGATGGTGTTTTTAAATATGTAGAATTTTCTCGTAGAAAGCAAATTGAACTAGATTTTCTGGAAGTCCTGTTTAATCGAATTGATAAGGGGACTTTTTATTATAAAAGGGATCCTATGATTAAACGAGACACTGATAAGGCATTCATAAAGAAAGATGGGATTAGCATTTTGGCTCCTGAGCTTGTACTGTTATACAAGTCAAAAAACTACCAGGATGATGATAATCAACATGATTTCCATATAGTAATAGATAAAATGGAGAAAGAAAGATATGATTGGTTTATGAATGCTATGCGTACAGCATATCCGGAAGGACATCTTTGGATTAGATGATAATATATAGTATTGTGTATGCCGGAATTTTAAAAGAAGCCTTAGCATCCTATAAAAATGCAAGCAGCATTAATTATAACTCGGAATCATTAATTGATTTCGCAGATTTCATGATAAAGGAAATAAATACATGTTATAACCTTTTGATTTCATAATAGTTTAAAAGTGTGGGAGAAATATTATTTATAATTTGTTTGTAAATTAGGGGGATAGTCATGGGGGTAACAAAATATCACGATGTGAAAATTACAGTTTTAAAAAAACTTGAAGTAGGTGATATACATAAAGAATATGCATCGGAAGGCGTCCATACTACTTGTCTAAAATATAAAGAAGGACAAGAATATATATCAAAGAATTGCAGTAAACCTGAAGGATTTTGCAGTTGGGCTTGGGCTGGAATTCAAGATAAAGTTGTGTTTTTAGCATTAGGACATGATTTTCCTTGGATTAAGCAAAAAGGAACAGAAATTTTCTGCTGTGCTGACGGTCTTCACCCAGTTATCTATAAAGTCGAGAGAATAGAATGATACGTCAGGTTTTAGAAAACCAGTGGAAGGGGTGCGTTTTATTATGATTACATATAATACAGATAAAAAAGTTGATTATGATAAGTTAATAACCTTATTTAATCAGACGGGATGGAATGATAAAACGAGAGATATGAATAGATTAAAAGCAATGGTTGAAAATTCCCAAATAGTAGTTACTGCATGGGATGAAGAAATAATGGTTGGATTTGCCAGATGTACAACGGATTTTGTATTTAATGGACAAATAAATAATGTCGTGGTTGATTCGAAATACAGAAGAAAAGGTATTGGTAAAGTTTTAATAAATAAGATATTAAATAGCAGCAAACAAGTTACATATATGTTAAGGGGAAGCATCAAAAATGAGGGATTCTATAGAGCTTTAGGTTTCGAAGATGGTCCAATATCTTTGGTTTATAAACGCAAAGAATAAGATAAAAAAAGTTAAGATACTATGGTTTGTTATTGAAGGGCTGCTCCACATTTTTTTATACTATTCTAAGAGGTGAAAAATGAGAAGCGAAAAAGAAATGCTTGATTTAATATTGAGCGTAGCTAAAAATGATGAACGTATTCGAGCGGTATATATGAATGGTTCAAGAACCAATCCCAATGTTCAAAAAGATATTTTTCAGGATTATGATATTGTTTATGTAGTGACAGAAACAGCTTCTTTTATAAAAGATGAAAAATGGATTGATGTGTTTGGCAGTCTAATTATGATACAGGAGCCAGATAAGTTAGACAGAATTTGTGGAATAGAGATGGATTTTGAACGATCTTATGGATATTTAATGTTGTTTTCCGATGGAAATCGAATTGATCTCCATATTCAAACCAAAGAAGCTATGATGGATGAATACGTTAGAGATAAACTGACGATTCCATTGATGGACAAAGATAACTGTCTGCCCCAAATACCTTCTCCTACAGATATTGACTATTGGGTAAAAAAGCCAACAGAGGCGCTTTTCATGAGTTGCTGCAATAATTTTTGGTGGTGCATGCAAAACGTTGCAAAAGGATTATGGCGAGATGAATTACCCTATGTGAAGCAAATGTTTGACTGTGTAATAAGGGAAATGTTGGATGAGATGGTTTCATGGTGGATTGGTACGAAAAATAACTTCCAAGTTTCAACCGGTAAAATGGGAAAATACTTTAAAAAATATCTTCCAGAATCACATTGGAGGATGTATCAAGGAACGTATTCTGATGGCAGTAATGAGAATGTTTGGAACTCAATATTTACAGCCTCTGAATTGTTTCGTACCTTAGCAGAAGATGTTGCTAAATACTTTAACTTTATCTATCCCACCGATGATGATGTTGAGATGACCAAATATCTCAAACATGTTAGGCAATTACCTGTAGATGCAAAAGAAATATATTAGGAAATACTCGAAGTAGAGTGATACGACATTAAAAACCCGGAGCGGCATGGAAACCGCCCCTACATTAACCGATGGGTGTGGCCACGTAGGGGCAGGTTTCCATGCCTGCCCGTTATATTTTATATCCACCACCCATGTCGTGGCATATCATTTTATTTTTCCGTAGTAAAGATAAGGAGGAAGTGCGGGGATGTTACAGTATTTATCCAAAGAGGTTAAGGTTATCGTTGATAGACCATTATGTTCGAGACATCCAGAATATGAGGATTTATACTATACACTTAACTATGGGTATGTTCCTAATACAGTGGCTCCAGATGGAGAAGAGCTGGATGCGTATATTGTTGGCGAATTTGAGCCATTAAAGGAATTTACTGGAATTGTGATTGCAATCGTACATAGAAAAAACGATGTTGAGGATAAACTGATCGTTGCAAAGAATCCTAATAAATACAATAGAGATCAACTGCAAGCACTTGTAGAGTTTCAGGAGCGCTTTTTTGATGTAGAAATCATAACTTGTTAATCCATAATATTGATTGTGGCTAAAAATGATACATCATTAAATAATGATATTTAGTAATTGAGGCGAGGTTGGGTTATGGAAAATTACTTTGATTTTCAACGAACAGATGAGATAAGAGAAGATATCCAAAAGTATTTTCTGAAATATGGAAGGCAAGATACATATGAACATACATTAGACGTTATTGAAGAATTAAACAATATCGAGAAGCTATTTGGGTATATCGAACCAGGCAGTAAGACTGCCTGCTATTGTCATGACTTAGGAAGGGTAGTTAAGAACAGTGAAATAATTGGGTTTTGTATGCAAAATGACATTAATATTAATGATGAAGAAAAACAACTACCTTCAATTTTACATCAAAAAATATCCTGTTTCATTGCAGAAAGAGTATTCGTGATAAAAGATACAGCAATTTTGGATGCTATTCGATATCATACAACTTCAAGAAGAAATCCAAGTAAGACAGAAATAGAAGTGTTTTTGGCTGATAAAATGAGTTGGAAAGAAGATGGTTATAAAGAACTGGCTAAAGGGGTTAAAGACGCGCTGAAACATTCGAAGGAAAAAGCAATGTTATATTATCTATCTGATTTAGAAAATAATAAGGAAAATCTAAAACTATATCATTCAGACTCTAGAGAGGCTTTTGAATATTTTTGGAAGATACAAAATCATAGCATGGAGAGAACATAAAAGCATGAATTTTGAATTTGATATAAAAACCTGTCCATTGAAGAGAATAAACTTTGGAGTAGTTTTTTATGCACATTTGCTTCGTGGAAGAGAGAATACTCAAATTGAAATTATAGTTCCAATATTATAATTATCATTTGCTGCAAAGCACATATTTTCTGGAGATAAGAGGGGACCCCTTAAATGATAAGGGGTTGTTTTTATTTTTGAAGCAATTTGTACAACAGTAACCTTAATTGTACGGATCAGATGCAAGATAATACCAAAATATGGTATAATGGATTTTACAATGAGCATAACGGTCTAATCAAGTTTAAAATAATTCAAAGGAGATTAAGAACATTGAAAAAGAAAAACACGTTAATAATGTGGTTTGTGTTAATAAGTGTATATTTATTAATAGTTTTCATAAGTGTAGACTATAATCTGTTTGAATTTAAGCTTAGTATAAAAGCCCTATTAAGACAAGAACTTACCCTGGAAGAAATGAAGAATTCAAATATTTATAAAGCCTATGACCAGATAAACCACAATACAAATATAGAGGAAATAAACAGCATTTTAAATAAGGAAAGCAAAAATATTGTTGGAACTATTGAATCTTGGTATTACCCCTATGGTTATGTAAGTATATGGTACAGTGAAAACGGAAAGCCGAGAGTATACATTAAAACCGTTGATTTTAAGACCCCATATACAAGGAAGATCAGTGAAGAAGAGTTATATGCTGTGTTTGAATGTGATTCCCTTGAAAAAATAATCAGTATTCTTGGAGAGCCCGCTATACAGAGCAAAACGTATAATAGAGACGGAGATATTACTGAGTATAACTATGAGTGGGGAATAAAAACAAAATATTCAAGGAAATTCATACAAGATATGGAAAAGCATCATGATAAATATGTTAGTCTTCCTTGGAATGACGAAAGAAGGATAGGAAAGTTTCGTCTGGCTATTTTAATGAGAGCAGATAAAAAAATTGAAAGTTTTTCCCTGGCCTATTACGAAGAAAGACGCATTTGATGTACTAAACTCAATGGGTTAGGAGAGATGTTTCATGATAATAAAGCGATTAAATATTAATGAGGCAAATTTAGCTTTTGATGCAATCAGTAATATTAAATTAAAAGATGATATCACTACTCGAAACAATCTATCACTGGAGTATTTAGAAAACTTTCTTTCGAATGAGAGGCATTACTTATTTGCTGCTATAGAAAATAAACAGGTTGTTGGGTTTCTTCTGGCATACCGACTGCAAAGGATAGACAGAGATCAGGACGCAATGTTCTTTTACGAGATTGAGGTTGATCAATCGTTTAGAAACATGGGTGTTGGTTCAAAGCTTATTAAACAATTGAAGGAAGAATGTAGAAAAGAGAATGTTATGAAAATGTGGGTTGAGACGAATCGCTCAAATTTATCTGCAATGGAATTGTATAGGAAGACAGGTGGAAAAGAAAATACTTACAGGGATGAAGTTTCATTTACATACTATCCCCCTTTTAAGTAATCAGAATTTCTCTTGCATTACATTTTTCTATTTTACGTTGTGATCATATACCATTGAGAACTAGGCGGGAGTGTTAGGAATGAGAATACGAGAAATAAAGAAAGAAGACATTGGAACGATCATGGAGATAGTGAATAGAAATTATGACGAAGTAATGATAAAAGTTCATTCTAAAGAAGTTGTTGCAAAGTATAAGGAACTCAATACTTTAGAGAATTGGAAAAGGCAAATGCTATGGAAAGAAATCTTTGTTGTTGAAAATAATGGGGAAATTATTGCTACAGGTGCATTAGCTAATTTCGGCGATGATAATTCTCCCAAATATTGCATATCAAACTTCTTTGTTAAGCTGGAAATGCATAATCAAGGTATAGGTAAATTATTTTTCAATTATATTTTGGACGTTGTCAAAAATAAGAAAATAGATTCTCTTCATGTTCCCAGTAGTAGAAGTGGATTTGAATTTTATAAAAGAATAGGATTTATTGAAGATGATATCCAAATTGATGAATTGGACGAAATAACGTGGATGACCATGAAAATATTATAATTGCATATTTGTAGATTGATGCGACATTAAAAACCCGGGGCGGCATGGAAACCGCCCCCTACGTTGATTGATGGGTATGGCCACGTAGGGGCAGGTTTCCACGCCTGCCCGCCCGTTATATTTTATAATCAACACCCATGTTATGACGCATCTTTTTAATTTTGCGTTATATTCGTAGGAAAATGAAAAGTAAATAGTATTTATATTTGATGCCAGAAGGTGAGTGATGATAATGAACGGAGAATATAATATTAACGGTCATACATATAACTTTATCAATGCTGTCAAAGAAAACGAGCAAGAAAGAAAAAGTTTTAACCTGCTGGCGCATAACACATTTGGCATTGACTTTGAGCAATGGTATCAAAATGGCTATTGGGGCAATGACTATATTCCATATGTTCTTTTAGACGGAGACGTGGTGGTGTCAAATGTTTCAGTCAATATTATAAATACAAGATGGAAAGACCAAGCGAAGCTTTATGTCCAGTTGGGGACAGTCATGACAGATAAAGAACATCAAGGTAAGGGCTTAAATCGATGGCTGATGGAAAAGGTTCTGGCAGATTGGAAAGATAAAAGTGATACAGTTTATCTTTTCGCAAACGATAGTGTGTTGGATTTCTATCCTAAATTTGGTTTTGAAAAAGCTTCGGAATACCAATGCCAGAAAACTATAAACAAAAAGGATGGCACGGTGAAAAAGCTTGATATGTCGTTAGCATACGATAGAAGGCTTTTGCTCGATACATATAAGTTTTCAAATCCTTTTTCTGCATTACCAGTAGAAAACAATGATGGATTGCTTATGTTTTACTGCACAAAGTTCATGCAGGAAAACGTCTACTATATTGAGGAGTTTGAAGCCATTGTGGTTGCCGAGTATGATGATGAAAAGTTGGTTTGTTATGATATTTTCTGTCAAAACAAATATACGATAGATGATATCTTATGTACAATGGCCGAGGAAAATACAGAAACAGTCATTTTTGGATTTACACCAAAGCAAATGAAGAATTGCAAAATAGTGAAACTTCAAAAAGAGGATACAACACTTTTTGTGTTGAAAGGAAAAGAAAATTTGTTTGTTGAAAATCAACTTATGTTTCCCTTATTGTCCCATGCATAATGAATATAAAATCATTATTCATCGTTTATTGCTAAATAAAGAGGCATGCTGAGGCTATAGGATATGTTTCTTATATTACGTTACAACAGCAGAATAATGAGTACTATCAAGAATAATAAATATCTTTAAGCAATATCTTATCTGTCTTTAGATCAACAGTACTGCAACAAAATAGGAGGTAAGTAAGTGAAAACAAAAAGAGTGATTGTTATACCATATGACCCGAAATGGAAAAATGAGTTTCAAAAAATAAGATCATATTTAGAAAAAGCTCTCGGGAACAGTATTCTTGCAATTGAGCATGTAGGAAGTACTTCGGTAGAAGGGTTATCCGCTAAACCAATTATTGATATAGATGTTATTATTGAAAGCTATGATAAGTTTGAAGATGTTAAATCTCATCTGAAGGATTTAGGCTATTATCATGAAGGCGATTTAGACATAAAAGACAGAGAAGCTTTTGCATATAATGAAAAGCACGAGTTTATGACGCATCATTTATACGTTTGCCCTCGAAATTCCGAGGAGTTAAAAAGACACATTGTTTTTCGAGATTATTTGAGAGCACATAAAGAAGATAGAGAAAAATATAGTGCAATTAAATTACAGGCAGCAATAAAGTATCCAACAGATATAGATCGTTATATAGAAGCTAAAAGTCCTTGTGATGCTGAAATTTATAAGAAATGTGGATTAAAGGGATGATCTTTACTCAATTTACATGTAATATTTCTCCCTTACGTCATATTTGTAATTAGATACAAACGTATTTTAATAATACTGCTGGGGGTAATGTATGATTATTGAAAGCAAAAGAATAGAAGGTAAAAGTCTAACATGGATACTTCGTTGTCCAACAAAAGATGATGCAATCGAATTATCTGAATTAAGAGTTAAAATTGATGGAGAGACAGAAAATCTTGACAGGGAATCTGGTGAAGGGTTATTAACACCAGAAGATTTTGAAAAGCTTATTTATGAAGATTCAATAGCGGAAAAAACTATATTTTTAGTTGCAGAAGTAGAAGGTAAAATTGCTGGATTTGCCCGTTGCGAAGGAAGTAAACTAAGTAGATTTAGACATAAAGCAGAGTTTGGAATATGTATATCAAAGAAATACTGGGGTTATGGAATTGGTAAAGTACTATTAGAAAATACTTTGACATGGGCAGATGCTGTGGCCATTGAAAAAATTTCATTAACTGTGGTACAGACAAATATAAAAGCCATTCAATTATATAAAAGATATGGATTTATAGAAGAAGGATTATTAATAAAGGATCGTATTCATAAAGATGGAAACTATTATAATACAGTTATAATGGGAAGATTATTAGATAAATAGATATTGATAACTAATGCAGCGAAGCTTGTATGTATTTCTTTGCTATAGGCTTAAGAACTACATTTGATTTAACCGTCCCCCAAAAAAGATAGCATGTACGTATTATTAAATATAAGACAAATAGGGGGAATAGCGAATGAAAAAGAAAATAGTTACTATGGCATTAGCGATTTGTCTAACGGGTGCACTTGGCACTGCATATGCAAACACTGACGTTACTTCAAGTGCAAGTCAGGTAACAAATGAAGAAACATCTCCAACTGTTATAGCAGAAGATGAAATGGCAGTCGAAGCGCAAGAAGAAATTATAGTAATAGTAAAGGACAACGAAATTCAGGAGTCAGCAGGTGTATTGCCTAACTCATTCTTCTACAGTCTAGAACGTGGAATAGAGCAGCTTCAAGCTGAAATTACACGAAGTGAGGAAAAGCTGGCAGCACTTAAAGCACAATTTGCGACTGAGAGAGCTGCAGAAGCAGTTATTATGACAAATGAAGGTGAAGAAGAACTTGCAAGTGAAGCAGCAGATGAATATATAGAGATGCTGGCTTCGGCTGCAGAACATATAGACAACGCAATCGAAGCTAAGAATGAAGCGGTACAAATGCTGGAAACTCTTAATGAATCATACAAGAGAAGCGAGGAGATATTAAAAACTATGCTAGAGAAGGCTCCAGAAGATACTAGGGAGGCTATTCAAAGTGCATTAAATGAGCAGGATAAAGTAATTGCAGCCGTTAATGGTTTTTATGCAGCAAAGGAAGCTTTCTTTGGCGCAAAGGAACAATTCGAAGCGGCAAAGAGAGAGCTTAAAGCTGTAAAGCATAGTGGTGACGCAGAGGCAATTAGAATCGCTGAGGAAAAGGTAAAGACAGCTGAGACATTAAAGGATGAACTTGAGGCATTAAAGGATGAGGCTGATTCAGCAAAGGAAGAAGTAAAGCGCTCTGTTAAGCGAGCTGAAAAAAGAATTGAATTAGGCATAGAACAGATCGAAAAGGCAAATGAGAAGATGGAAAAGGTAGAAGAAAAGGCTTTTGAGAATTCAAAAAAGATAGATGAAAAGGCAATCAAAGTAGAAGAGAAAGAAAGAGAAAAGGTTAAGAAGGAAGAAGAGAAATTAAGAGAAAAAATAAAGAAGGCTGAGGAGAAAGCTAGTAAAGAAGCAAAAAAGGCTGAAGAAAAAGTAAAAAAAGCTGAAGAGAAAGCCAGAGAAAAGGCTAAAAAAGCAGAAGAAAAAGAAGAAATAAAAAAGGTTGAAGAACGAGATAAAGACTAATTAAAATCGAATGGATTAAAAAAGCTCTTATATTTAAGTGAAAAAAGTCAAAAGTAACCATTCCGTCCCTCCAACCATATAGTGGATAATAAGGGGGGAAGCATCAATGGAATATGCAGTCATCATGTCGGGTGGAGTAGGCTCAAGATTTTGGCCGAAAAGCCGGAAGAACATGCCCAAACAGTTTTTAAGAACCGTAGGTGCAAAAACAATGATACAAACCACGGTAGACAGAATTAGCAATGTCATACCTATGGATAGAATATATATTGTTACCAATGAACAATATATCAATACACTGGAAACACAAATTCCGGTAATATTTTCTGAAAACATCCTTATAGAACCTACGAATAGAGACACCCCCACATTCAGTTCGGGGGTGTTTTTACTACTATGTGGTAGCCATCTGGATATAAGGTATAGGAGGGAACCCCTTGAACAA
This sequence comes from Bacillota bacterium, assembly GCA_049324315.1. Taxonomy (GTDB): domain Bacteria; phylum Bacillota; class Clostridia; order Peptostreptococcales; family Thermotaleaceae; genus JBMOKU01. The sequence goes on from JBMOKU010000025.1 coordinate 105,566, forward strand.
TAAGGGGGTATTTTCATTTTTGAAGTAATAGGCAGAACGGTAGTCTTGTTGTATGAATCAGATATAAGATAATACCAAAATATGGTATAATAGATATTGGAATGATCACACTTGTCTAATTAAGCAAATAAATTGGAGAAATTGCCAAGGAGATAGAGTTATTGATATATGTCGTATTAGTAGATTGATGCGACATCAAAAACCCGGGGCGGCATGGAAACCGCCCCCTACGTTGATTGATGGGTATGGCCACGTAGGGGCAGGTTTCCACGCCTGCCCGCCCGTTATATTTTATAATCAACACCCATGTTATGACGCATCTTT
>JBMOKU010000026.1:0-104695 GCA_049324315.1 Bacillota bacterium
TTTACCCTCTCGCTTAGCACCCTGCATTACTGCAACGCACCGAGATTGGCTACCCAGCTCACTGGCGATTACTGGGACGGGACTTGCACCCGCTAGTGTAGTCCAGCTTCACTGGACGCACCCAAAATGAAAACGGCCCCCGGAAAACTCCGGCGACCCTCATTCTTGTATCTCTAGATATATCTAAAAAACACCCATATTGTTGAAATGTGCTTTATACAATGAATCTGTTTTTAAAATATGTTTTCCGATCCAATCGGAAACAAACATAATCAGTTCCATCTTTACGCGTTTCTGTTTTTCGTCGATGTTTTGACTTTCTAGTTCTCCAAGCTTATCAATGAAAGCATCATGTTCTACTTTATGCTTGTCCAAATATTTATAATTATGTTTGAGCAGCAAGTTTTCCTCAAACCGAAAATGTTCCATGGTATAGTCTTTCAATTCCTCTAGTATGTCGATAATCTCATCATAATGATCCGTATCATCGGCGTCCAGCGTCAGGGCATACAATCTCGACCCAATTTCAAATAATTTTTTGTGCTGTTCATCAATTTCCTTAACATTGACAGTGTATTGCTCTTTCCATTCAAATGCCATGGTTAATCCTCCTTGCATCGATATCTCACTCTAAGTTTAATTTTTGCCGCCTACTTTTTTCTCGCTCTGAAAATATTTATAGTCACGGTTAGCCGTTAGCCGTATTCGGGTCATACTTTAGAACGATGCCAAAGTATTTAGATTTGCGGGAAATCACTTATTATATACCCATAATTTTTTATTTAAACACAAATTTTTCACAATCATAAGGTCAAGGGATATCCGTCTACGGATATCCCTTGACCTTATATTAGTTGCAGCATCCTGCTCCTCCAGTTCCTGCCGGTATTTCACTTTTTTCAATTTCATCAACATCAACCTGTCGAATATCATCTACAATAACGATTTTTCCTCGCAGCATATTCATACCACAGGTGAACAAAATTTCACCGGGCGCTTCAGGTAAAAACTTGATACTGTTCTGTCCGTCCTTTATTTCCTGTGAAAAACCCGCAGAAGGAATCAGTAGTTCACTGGTGCAGTAGCTGATATTCTCGCCGGTTATCTTCCACTGTACGGGGATACCTTTTTGCACAATAAGAATATTAGGCATATACCCTTCATTTCCAACGGTCATTTCAATGATTTGTGTATCTTCTGCTATCACAGCTGCAGCTGCTTTATTTTCTGCCTGGGTCGCACCACCGCAGCAGCCACCTTCTGAAACGTTTGGCTGTTCAGAGCCATTGGATGGTACCTCAACATCGGCAGAAGGATCACCAACAGCAGTTAACTGGGTCGTGATCATTCCCATCCAACAGGTGATGGTAATGGGCCCTGTTTTGGTTGGTGTAAACTCAATTGTTGTATCTGAGGAGGTCAAATCCTTTTCGATACCATAAGCCGGGATCATAATAGGATTGTTACAACCATTGATGCTTTGTACATCCAAATTGATTTTTACAGGAACTCCTGCTTGTACAACGGCCGCATCCGGTGTATAGTTTCTAGCCCCAATAGTAAGGTTGATAACCTGTTTGCCATTCTCCATTTTTATTTCTTGTTTTGGATTGCCTTTTGCTGTTTCTAGGGCAAAGCCTCCACCTGACAGCGCTAGACCTCGATTTAACATCACAAGACCTAGTACCATAACGAGTGCTGCACTGGCCTTCATCAAGCTTTTTCCAGCCCTGCGGTTGATCATAGATGCAACTGCCCCAAAAGCAAACACCAAAGGGACCGTACCCATGCTGAAAAAGAACATGGACAGTCCACCTTTTATCACACTGCCTGTGCCTAACGCATATAACTGCATAGTCTGTAAGGGACCACAAGGCATAAACCCATTAAGCAGCCCAATCATAAATGGTCTTAAAGGGTGGGTGGAACTCACTTTATTAAATCTCATTTCTGGAAGTTTTAGAGACAGCCACGAAGGCAGGATCACTAGATTCAGCATCTTGAGTCCAAATAGGATCATGAACACACCGGCTAAAATAGCCACCAGACCTTTTAGTTGTCCAGACGGCGTAATAATGGAACCCAGCCCCCCTACAACTGCTCCGATAACAGTATAAGAAATGACTCTACCTAGGTTATACAATAATGGCGTCAGTATCTTTGAACCTTTCGATATTTGGGATGGAATGCTTTGGGACAATGCTATTCCCCCACACATGCCTATACAATGAATTGAAGTAAGCAATCCCACTAAAAATATCAATCCAAAGCCCATATTGTCTGATATCTGGGGAAGATAGTTGAATCCAACCGTATTTTCAATCACTAAATAACCTGCCAACAGCAGCATCAGTAAAGGAACAATCGACTTCCACTGTTGAAAGGGTGTATTTCGTATACCATAACCTATATCTTCGACAATTGACTGTATCCGCTCTTCCTTGATTAGCATATCATCAAACTGAATCTCAACCTTTCCCCGTTGAAAGTCAGCTTTTGCCTCTTCAATTCCTTTTTCTTTAAGAAGACCCGCTTCTATTCTTCTCTCACAGCTTCCACATACCATACCATCAACCAATAATGTCATTCTCTTTAACATATCTCCACCCCATACTCTCATAGGATTATCATGAAATATACATCTGCCACGCCATGAGGATAATTCCATCGTTTTCCCGGGTGGCTGTAGGCAGCCACCCCTACGATACTCGAACTGCCCCTATGTCTCCGCTATTGTGCAATAAAGCTTAGTTATTGAGAATCTATCTTCAATATACTATGGACACCCCCTTTTGTACATGGAGAAATTATTTCCATTGGCACCCACTAACCTGTTTTAATCATTCTCTCAATGGTCTTAAGAAATTCTTCGATCACATCGTTATCATCGTTTTTGATTTTGGGGACAATGCAGGTTTTCAAATGGCTTTCCAATAAAAGCTTACTGACGCTGCGCATAGCTGATTGTACAGCTGCTATCTGAATCAAAACATCATCACAATATACGTCCTTCTCGATCATTCCTTTGATCCCCCGGATCTGTCCTTCGATTCGGTTTAATCGCTTCACTAGATTATCGGTTATATTTTCTGGACGATGACTTACTCTCCCCTCTAGCTCCATGTCTCCGCAGCAATCATGCCCATGCCTGTTTTTATCTTCCATGCTCTCACCCCTTCCTACAGTAAAAGTCTTAGGAAAATTTAACTTTCCCAAGACTTATTTTCATTTTTCTTACAGGTCCTCAATACCGGTTACCTCATATTACTCCTTTATACTATACCCTACTATCGTATAATATATGACTAAAAATCTATCCTGTCAACGCTATCTTTTTAATTATTTTCATCAGTATTGCCTTTAAAAACTAAAATGCACCTGACTTCATAAGAAATCAGGTGCGTATAAAAAGAGAAAAAAGAGGATTGTAAGCAGCTATAATATTTCTATTCTCACGATCTTATAATTGATCACTTTTATTTCTACTTGCTCGCCGACAAATTCAACCAAATCAGCTACATTAATGGCATCATCATCGTCAAAAATTTTCGCATCTCCATCGATAACAAAAGTTTTACTACCATTCGTTAAACCTATGGTCAACTTATTCTGGGCTCCAAATTCAACGGCGGTTAACTTTCCCTCGTAGGTATTGGTAATGGATTCGGCATAGAGACGAATTACCTGTTGATTTTTAATTCTAGCCTCTACTTTCATTCCAACCAATAAATTTCGTAAAATCGTGGCACGTCCATCCAGTCTGATATCTGCATCATCATCCATTGTATAGGTTCTTTCGACACTACCTACTTTAATTGTTACCTTGTCACTATTCGTATCAAGTTTTGTTATAACCCCTTCAAATGTTTGATCGTTAACGGTCCTTGTTACATATATCTCTTTTACTCTGTTATTACTATCCACCGTAATTTTTGCTTCATCACCAACCTGAATATCATCCAAATCTTTGTCCACGCCATTGATCTCTATATCGGCACTACTCAGTACATTAAAAGAAATCAGCATATTGGAAACCTGAAGCTTAATGGTATTGTCCCCCACTGCTTTTACAAGACCTTCATAGTCTGCATCTATATCATCATCCTCATCCGTTAATACACGGATCGTTACCACGTCGCCATCCTCTACAGACAACCGAACTGTCATACCTTTTTCCATTTCACTGTAGCTTATTCTGTCTCCATCGATATCATACACCTTAGTATCATCTGTAACATCATAGGTTTTTACGCTATTGTCCGTCTTAATCTGGATTTCTTCACTATATAGTTTATAGATCTCTCCTGTGATTTGTCTTACGTCTTGGTCATCGTCGTCTTCGTCCAATTCATCTAAGTTCTTCATCAAAACAGCAATTTCTGCCCTTGTCATTGGTTTATTCGGCTGGAAATTGTTATTGTTGTCTCCAACCATGATCTCCAGCTTATCAACTAAGTATACGTATCCCACTGCACCAACTTGTACTGCTGCTGCATCCTTGAACCGCAGCTCTACATCCATATATTCCTGTGCTTCCTCTTCTTTTCCTAAAGCCCGAATAATATATTTTGCTACATCCTGTCTTGAAGCAGGTGTTGTGAAATTTTGCTGAGCTACATCCACTTCATCAATCAGCCCTTTTTCCAGAGCCACTTCGATATACCCTTTTCCCCAATCCTCCAACCGATCTTTTAATTTGTCCTTGAGTTTCCCCTTTAAGATTAACTCCAGATTATCTTCTGCCTCTTCATCCCATCCCATGGTCCTAATAATCATAGCCAAAGCCTGTATTTTGGTCACCGAACTGGAAGGTGCATATTTTCCGTCTCCTATCCCTTGAATGATCCCCTTCAATGCCATTTCTTCAATGGCCTCTTGTGCCCATTCATAATTTGTTAGGTCGTTGAACTTCTTCATCAAACCAGGAGGAAGTCCTCCTTTTTTCTGCAAGCCCGGAGGCGTTCCCTTATTCTGTCCATAGGCATATACCGGACTCATAACACTCAAAACGATAACAACTGCTGCCATGATAAAACAAAAAATTTTTTTCATCCCAATTCCTCCTCTGAATCTTATCATTAAATAAATACGGCCAGTATTTTTATTTGGGTACCTTCTTCTTCGATTTTTTTTAATTTATTCCATATTATGGTTTTATATATTTTCTAATAGGAGTGCCATTCTATCCGTACATTGCATATTTTATAACTGAGAGATAAATTTGCTCAAAATATATATAAGGGGGAAACATAGTGGATAATAAAGATTATAAAAAAGATCCTATGAAAGACTATGCTATGGAGGATAACTATCCCATGTATGGACACATGCCTATGATGGATATGATGATGCCTTCAATGGATTACATGGGCATGCCATGTCCTATGTATGGAATGCATCATGCCATGCTGCCTGAAATGTCCCACATGCCATGTCCTATGATGTCTCATATGCCTGAGATGTCTCATATGCCTATGGGCTATATGCCCGAAATGTCCCATATGCCTATGGACTATATGCCTGAAATGTCTCATATGCCTATGGGTAATATGCCCATGCATACTATGCCTATGGAAAATCCTGTGCTGGGTATGATGGATACGATGAAAGATAAAAAAGACTACTGTTATATGTACCACATGCATCGATATATGGCACATATGCACGAAGCAGAAGCTTGCAGGGTTAAGGCACAGGAATGCATGCTTGAAGAAAAGAAAAAAAGATAAAGAAAGAAGGCCTCTTCCCGTAGGAAGAGACCTTTTTGTATCTAGAATATATCTTCAATTTCATCAATCATATCTCTCGTCCATGCCCCTGTTCTTGTTCTTACTCTGTTTGTGTAGTCACGAAGTCTCGTAACCCGGTCTTCGTCTGAAGTAACATATACTCTATCAATTGCGGGCATAACGCTTCTTACCCGCCGTGCTATCTCTGACTGCAGGCCTTTCGCATTCAGCACATTATTTGTTGTATCCGTATCAACACCTACATACGCTGTATTATTATTTACGATGACTACAGCGTCTACGACCCCATCAATTCTCTCTACTTCTGTTTCTAAGCTTGCATTTCTTCCATTATTATTTTGCGTAATCGTTTCATTATCATCCCTTATCAAGTTATTTGGCCCAACAATAGGCCTTTGATTTGGCCTCGTCTCTCCTATATTAAATTCATCTGTAAGATCATCTCGATCGTCATAGGTTCCCATATCTGTGTATCTGTCCCTGGAGGCATCATCCGGAACATTATCTGGGGTAACATTGTCTTCGGGGACAGGTCTTTGTGCTGGTGTACATCCTATGGCCATCAAAGACATAATTAGCACAAAAAGAACACACTTGATATATTTTCTTGTATTTTTCAAATACATTCTCCTTTCATTTTTAATTGTGATAGTTAATCACACTTTTATTTTCTGTCTTTTCATGGATGAATATCGATTGAAATTTTATCTAGACTTAGCAGTATTTCACAATAATATGTTGAAAATATGCAACATTTTGTTTTGAAGAATCGATAAAGAACTGTAACACTTTTCTTTTTTTTTCATATGATGATTATATATAGTCTATTTCCATAAATTACATGAAAATTGGATAAGTTGTTACGATCAAATCTATATTATTAAGATTGGAGGTATTTTACATATGAGTGAAACAACAAACAAATCATTGGACTATACCACGAACACTTCTCTTTTGTTTTTTTTCTTATTGCTGATTATTTTTTTTAGCACAGGAGATATTTTCGGCAAAAACGGATTTGATGAATCATCCCTACTTTTCTTCTTCTTATTGCTGATTGTTTTGTTCGGTGGAGGTTTCTTCGGAATCTAATATTCCATCATAAAGATACTGCACTAACCTTTGCAGTGTCTTTTTTCATGATCAAAAAACTCGTCAAAGTAATGACGAGTTTTTTAATGATGCTCTTTTTAATAGCTTTTTAATAGACTCAAATAATGGTTTGCCTCCCGCAGCGTATGGTCGCTAAGCAGGGGCAGGATAATGGATTTGATTTTGCATTGGATCAAGCCTTCTGTACCCTTAGCCTTAAAATCTCTAATCTGTTTCGTTGCTTTCATACTCTTCTCCGTTACTTTGCCTATATTGGACAATTTATCTAAGGCTTTTTCAGCTTCTTTTTTCAGACCTTCAAACTCCTTGGCAAAATGATTTGCCGTATGGATTAGTTCCTCTTCTGAAGGGTCCAGGAGACCCCTTATGAATTGTGCATGTTCTCCCATGATCTCATTCCAGAAGACTTCCTGCTTTAGTATCTCCTGACCATGACTGCCTTGGCCCATCTGCAGTTTTCTAAGTCCCTTAATGTACCACGCTGCTTCTTCCACCACATGTTCCAACAGCTTAGGATAATTGGTCGTGAATACTCTACATGCCAATACCTCTGCCAAAACTTTTTCTTTAAACCGGATGAATTCTCCCGTCAGAAAAATAGCTTTTTGATTCAAAGCAAAGATATGCTGTTCTAATGCCATTGGTATCGTGTCTGGCGTGTACTTGTCTGTTTGCATTGCCAGCTCTGCCCTCGTAATTTTCGTATCAATTTTTATACCGGTATAGTACTCTGTTACTTTTTCAGCTTCAAAGGTAAAGGGGGTAACCAACTGACCAGATGTCAGTACCTTTTCCGATACAAGTCCGTTGGCTGCAGTAACATATTCCAGCAGTAATCTTTCGTATTCCAATTGAAACTCTCTTGCCCTCTGTATAAGCATGCTGTTCTTCGGTGTGAAGCCCAAAGCTAAAAACAAAGCATGTTCTTTCATAATTCTGATAAAGAATAAATTGAAGTCAAGGGATTGCTGGATAAATTCTTTTCTTGACAACACGTCCGATAAGACCTCCTTCACAAATGCGAAATTTCTCCTTTTATCCATCTTATTCTCTTCTTAAAAAAGATGTTCTTACTTTCTCTTGCGTTTCACGCATAGAATAAGGATTTGACTCAAACAATAATAGATGAATAAAAATAAAGGAGGTCTTGTTATGTCAACAAAAGAAGACATTCAAAATTCTTATGAGCGAAGTGCGGAGAGAATGCGGGGAGATCAGAAGACCTTTGCCGCTGATTTGACCAATGCAGATTTTAACGACCCTAACCTTCACGAGGATGTCCATAAGACATTTAAAATCGACTATAACCGCATCGAGAAATCTCCTTCCATGGAGCAGGTTCATCAATGGCAGCGTCAGCATATTAAAAAGGATGATCAGTCAAAGGAAGGCTATCCTCTCAACGTTATCATTGATCCTGCCATGCGGGAAATGTACCAGGTCGTTCATGATGCAGGGATGACCAATGTATTTGATCGATTCAGTGAGCAGCAGCCCACACAGTGTAAATTCTGTGTCGAAGGCTTATCTTGTCAGCTCTGTGCCAACGGTCCTTGCCGTATCAGTAAAAAGTCTCCTAGAGGTGTCTGCGGTGTCGACGCCCATACCATGGTGGCCAGAAACTTTATGTATCGTCATGTCACCATCGGTACATCTGCAAACATCTTCCACTGCCATCAAGCAGCCAGAACATTGAAAGCTGCCGGAGAACATCCTGAAAGCGGCTTAAAGATCCGTGACCCGGAAAAATTAATTAAATATGCAGATATGGCAGGTTTGGATACCCATAAATCAATTAACCAAGTTGCTATTGATTTCGCTCAATGGGTTATGGATGATATCCATGCACCTTACCATATAGAATCAAAAACTGTAGAAGCCTTTGCGCCTACAAAGCGGAAAGAGCTGTGGAGAAAGCTGGGATTGTTCCCAGGCGGCGGATACAGTGAAGTGGCCTATGCCCAGACACGATGTATGACAAACTTTACATCCGACCCTATAGAGTTCTTACTCAACAGTGTACGACTGGGTGTTGCCAATGAATACCAAGGGCTATTCCTGTTGGATATGATTCAAGAGATTCTTATGGGTACCCAGGAAATCACTATGAAGCAGCAGAATATGGGCCTTTTGAAAGAAAGCAGGGTGAACATTGTAACCAACGGACATATGCCTCTCCTGGCCCATGTTGCCATTGATATGGCTTCTACAGAAGAGTGGCAGCAAAAAGCAAGAGCTGCCGGAGCAGATGGCATACAAATCCTTGGTCACGTTTGTGAAGGACAGCAGTTAATTAATTATGAAGGTATGCATAACCAAATGGGTTATGGCGGTCAGGAGGGAGAATGGCTGTCTCAGGAATATCTTCTGGCTACAGGTGTCGTAGACCTGTTCATGTTTGATTACAACTGTACGGTACCAACGATGCCAATCTTTGCAAAACGATTTGGCACGAAGTTGTTAAGTACACATCCGGTCATCAAGCTTCAAGGAACAGAGACCCTTGATTTTGTCCCTGAGAAAATGAAGGAACAGGCGGCAAAGGCACTGGATATGGCCATTGAGGCTTTCAAAAAGCGTAAGTCTGAAAACAGACTCACATATATTCCGTCCCATGTATCTGATTGTATGGTAGGCTTTAGTACTGAATCTATTAAAAAAGCCCTTGGCGGCAGCTTTGATCCTCTAATCGAACAGATTGCCAACGGTAATATCCGTGGTATTGCTACGATTGTAGGATGTACAACAGCACGCTATGGCCAAGGGGGAAGCAACATCTTCCGAATTACAAAGGGCTTGATCGAAAACAACATCTTAGTCTTATCAGGTGGATGTACGTCTTCTGTTATGGAGTATACCGGATTAACCAATCCAAAGGCTGCAGATGAATGCGGCGAAGGGTTAAAAGCTGTGTGCAAAAAACTAGGAATCCCTCCTGTATTGACCTATGGTGCATGTGTAGATATCGGTAAGATGACCCATACAGCCAAAGAATTGGCGGATGCCTTAAACGTAGATACCAATAAACTTCCATTGGTTATCGGCGCTCCTGAATATTTGGAACAAAAAGCAGTAGCTGATGCGTGTACAGCCGTGGCCTTGGGTTGGCTTGTTCATGTGGCACCCGTCCCTTCCATCACAGGCAGTGACGTGGTTGTTAAGACCCTGACAGAAACAACAGAAACACTGGGCCTAGGCAAGGTTATGGTGGAAATGGATGCAGAAAAAACCATACAAATCTACGTTGACCATATTGAGAAGAAGCGAAAGGAATTGGGATTGAACTAAGGACAAAACGGACGAACACTGTTCGTCCCTACAATTATGTTATCTTCAGAAGTTGTGTAGGGGCGCCCATTGGGCGTCCACATAAAATGCCATCACGATCGGATAAACAACAAACAAGACCTCAGGAATTTTCCTAAGGTCTTGTTTGCTTTACTACAGGTCATAAACCATTGCATATTCCAGTGGATGAGGGACGATACTCACTTGCTCATGTTCTTTGCGAATTTTCCTCAACTGATCTTGAATCAAGCCTATGGAGAATACGCCGCCTTCCAATAGGAACTGATAATCTTTTTCCAGGGCATCGGCTGCTTCCTCCAAGGATTTTGGCAGCCCTTTAATCTTTTGCTTTTCTTCATCAGATAGAGCATAGATATTTATATCGTATGGGCCAAAGCCTTCCTCTGTAGGATCAATCTTATTCTTGATACCATCAAAGGCCGCCATCAGCAGTGCAGAATAAGCCAGATATGGATTGGCAGTGGCATCTGATGGTCTGAATTCAAATCTCTTGGCCTCCGGACTGGTTGCGTAGCCGGGAATACGGATCACAGAGCTTCTATTTGCTGTAGCAAAGCAAATACTTACCGGAGCTTCATATCCTGGTACCAAACGTTTATAAGAATTGGTGCTAGGATTAGTAAATGCCATAAGAGCCGGGGCGTGCTTCAATATCCCTCCGATGGCATAGAGGGCTGTGTCACTTAGTCCAGAATAGCCTTTCTCGTCATAGAAAATCGGGCTGCTGTCTTTAAATAGCTGAATATGCACGTGCATTCCACTGCCGGCTTCACCATAGAATGGTTTTGGCATGAAGGTAACGGTCTTATTGTTTTCTATCGCTGTATTCTTAACAATATATTTTAGCAGCATGGTTCTATCGGCCATTTCCTTTAAAGGTGCAAAGCTAACTTCGATCTCTACTTGGCCAGGCCCTCCATTTTCAGAGTGATGGTATTTCACAGGCACACCATGCTTCTCCAATTCAACCACCATCTTATTTCGTAAGGAAAAGCTTACATCATAAGGCTTGTCCGCATGATATCCTTTATGATGCAGTACCTTAAAGCCCAGGTTTTTTTCATCCTTTTTCGAGGTGTTCCATTCCGCCTGCTCCGAATCAACATATACTTCCACATGATTCGGAGTATTTTTAAAGGAAATATGGTCCAAAATATAAAACTCAAATTCAGGTCCCAATAAGCTGTAATCTGCTATGCCAGATTCCTTCATATATCGCTCTGCCTTCTCGGCAATAAACCGGGGATCTCCTTGGAAACGTTTTCCCGATGTCCCTACTGTATAAATGTCTCCGATCATCGTAAGCGTTGGAATTTCTTCGAAAGGATCTACAAATGCACTGCTGATGTCAGGTTTGAATACCATGTCCGATTTTTCAACCGACAAGAATCCATAGCTGGAACCATCAAAACCAATACCATTCTCTAAAACCGTTTCCGTAAATCTTGCTTCAGGTATGGTCAGATGATGCCATCTTCCCGCCAAGTCAACCACTTTAAAATCTACCAACTCAATCCTGTTGGCAGTACAAAACGCCTTTGCTTCTTCAAAAGATTTAAACATTTCCTTTTCCCCCTTATTCAATTACTTTTACCCAAGTGCTTTCTTTCATGGTAGACAACACCAGATAAGTGTATGTGGATGGTGCAACATGATTAATTCGATCGATTAAATGCTCTAATTCCTTGGTATTCTTTGTTTTAACTTTTACAAAAAAACATGTGCCTCCGGTAACCTTGTGGCATTCTTGTACCTCCGGTAAAGAAATAATCATCTTTGCCATATCCTCGATAGGTATGTTTCCAACAGGTACCGATATAAACGCAGTTATATCATTTCCTACCTTTTCAGCATCAATCAAGGCTGTGTATCCCTTGATGATCCCCTCCTGTTCCATTTTCTTGACCCTTTCATTGGTTGCTGAAGTTGAGAGTCCGATTTTTCTTCCTAGCTCAGCGATACTGATTTTCCCGTTTTGTTGAAGCTCTTCAATGATTTGTATATCAAATTTGTCCACGTATCCCCCTCTTTTCTTGAAAAATATTTATTAATTCTATTTTATCACAATTTAAACGAATTTCATCTATTTTTTAAATTTTATCGATTATTTTAACTGCATTTTAAACAATTTTTAGTTAATTGGCTTTTGCAAAAATAAAAAAACAGATAAACCAACTGGGCTTATCTGTAAAATAACCATCGGATTCATTTTTACCTATCGGCGGTTGTCCATGTGCTGCGCCATATCAATACTTCCTAAGACTACATGTGCTAATCCAAATCCAATGATTCCGGCTGCAATCATTGGTGCCACATCTCTTCTTCTCATGATTTCCCCAGTTGCCGTTACGGCCGTTCCCAATACAGTAGGAATTAAACCTTCTCGAATATTCATGCAGTATTTCCTCCTATTTTTATTTTGGAGTACATTATTATCATGGATCATTTTTTGACCTACTATCCCTGTTAAAAACTATCATTTCATATCAAAAAACAATTTCTTTTTTAGCTACTAGAGAAGATAATTCTACCTATCCCACGCAAACTTTAAAATAATTTTTTTACAAAATATGGTTTATTAATACCATTCTTCTTGCCGAAAAAATGAAGGAAAATAGTATATTTTGTAGAACTTTTATATATTTATAATAAAATTATTTTTACTATGCTTTTGCATCTCTCATAAATTTCTATTCATTATTGAGGAAATCTGTTTTTTTGTTTTTATCGATAAATTTTCCCCTATGACAAGGAGGCTAAAAATGGACATATGTGGTCAAGATTTGCTTAAGCAGGAATTAAATATCATCGATCAAAGTCCTTACATGGTTATTATTACCGATACTAGCGGTAAGATTGAATACATCAATCTCATGGTCACAAAAACCCTCGGCTACGAAAGAGCAGAAGTCATCGGTAAAAATCAGAGCTTGTTTTATTCTGAAAAATATTCAGACAAATTTTTCGACTATATTCTAAACACCGTTCAAAACGGTGAAACTTGGCAAGGAGAATTATACAACAAGAAGAAGAATGGAGAATTTCTATGGGAGGCTGTGGTAGTCTCTCCTATCAGAAATACAAAAGGAGATATCACCCATCTTTTATTCACAAAAATAGATATAAATTACCAGAAATATATGGAAAAAGAAATACAAAGGATAAATTCTGAATTGGACGAAACCATTAGAAAGTTAATATTAACCCAAGGACAACTGATTCAAAAAGAAAAGCTGGCAGGTATAGGGCAGTTAGCTGCCGGTGTGGCTCATGAAATCAATAATCCTTTAGGATTTGTGCTAAGTAATTTTGATACATTGAAGCAATATCTGGTTAAGATGAAAGAAATCATGGCACTGTACCGATCATTGAAAGAACATATGAACAACATCGAAAGCCTTCATTCCTTACCAGATATACAAAACTTAGATGGATTAGAAAAAAAATATCATGTAGATTTTATCCTGACGGATATCGAAGACCTGTTGAAGGATTCTAAAGAGGGTTTAGATCGTGTCAGTGAGATTGTAAAGAGTCTAAGAATTTTCTCCCGTGTTGATCAATTAGAGCAGTTTGAGGAATACGACTTAAATACTGGGATCAAAAATACACTTATTATTGCAAGAAATGAAATCAAGTATCATGCAGTAGTTGAAGAAGATCTTCAGGATATCCCTACCATCCATGCTAATGGAGGACAAATCAATCAAGTGCTTTTAAATATCATCATCAATGGCGTTCAGGCCATCAAGGAAAGACATGGAGATGAGATGGGTATTCTTAAGATTTCCACTTATAGGGATGGAACGTTTATTTACTGTAAAATTGAAGATAACGGCATCGGGATGTCTCCTGAGATTGCAGACAAAATATTTGATCCTTTCTTCACGACAAAGCCAGTGGGTGAAGGAACAGGTCTGGGCTTAAGTATTGCCTATGATATCATCGTTACCAAACATAACGGTAAAATACAGGCAGCTAGTCATCCTGGCCAAGGAACGACATTTACCATTCAATTCCCCATCGTTGATCATGTAGGAGATATGGAAAAGGAGGTGTAATGGATGGGTAAAAGCATATTATTTGTGGATGATGAAAGGCAAATTCTGAAATCCTTCAAACGCCTATTTATGGAAAGCGATTATACAATTTTTCTAGCTGACGGTGGTGAACAGGCACTAGAGATATTAAAAAATGAACAAATCGATTTGCTGATAACAGATATTATGATGCCCCAAATGAATGGTTACGAGCTTCTACAAATTGTCGAAAAACAGTATCCCCGTATCATTCGCATTATCCTCAGTGGATACAGCAAAGAAAAGGACATTCTCCAGGCACTACAGCAAAACCTGGCAAAAACCTACTTATTTAAACCATGGGATAATGAATCTCTCGTTAACTTTATTCATCATATTTTCAGGGTGGAGGAAATGCTTCAGGACCACCACATTTTTGATATGATTAAAGAGATTGACAGCCTTCCCACCATCGTTACCCTTTACAATCGATTGAAAAAGCTAATCAGTGAAAATGCCTCCATGGATGATATCGCCCATGTCATTGAAGAAGACCAATCCATATCCAGTAATATATTACGTCTTGCAAACTCAGCTTTCTATGGTTTGGGAACCGCGTCGGTAAAGAAGGCCGTTACGTATCTAGGTCTTAATAATGTGAGCAACATCGCTCTGGGCAGCAGTATTCTGTTTCATATGGAGAAAAGAAAGTCTGTCTGTCACGAAAAAACATTATGGAAGCATGCCAGCATCACCAATCATCTTACCTCCGTATTCTATGAAAAGCTGGTAGGAAAAAAGCTGCCGGATGTATATGTCACCGCCGGACTGCTCCATGATATTGGAAAAGTGATCCTTCTAGAGCGCTATTTTAGAGAAAAGCAGCCATCTTCTCAAGATAAGCCAAAACAAATAACGGAAACTTTTTTTGAAGAACTGGAAAATAAATATCAAATATCCCACGACAGTTTGGGCGGATGTCTGCTGAATTGGTGGGGACTACCTTACCCTTTGGTTGAAACAGCATTATTTCATCATACACCCTTGGATGATAAAATTATCAATAAAGAATTAGTGGCAGTTGTCCATCTATCAAATTTTTATTCATGGGTCTACCTTGATGTCAAAAAAGATTCACCTGTTTATGAAGGTGTATTTACCTTATTGAAGACTTCTAAAGAGGTTTGTGATACAATCTATCAAGATGTAAAAGATACCATTGAAATACTTTCATAAGGAGGCATATCATGTTAGAGAATAATAAAGTATTGTTTGTAGATGATGAGGTTCCCATTCTAAATGCAATACGTAGAGGTCTTTATGATGAAGAATATCAGTGCTTTTTTGCCAACAGTGGTGAAGAAGCATTAAAAATCATGGAAAAAGAAGATATCCACGTCATTGTAACCGACATGCGCATGCCCGGGATGGATGGCTTGAAGCTTTTAAAGATCGTATCTGAACAAAATCCTGAAATCGTAAAAATCGTATTAACCGGATATACGCAGCTTCCACAGATATTATCTACCATCAATCAAGTAGATACCTTCAAATTTCTCACCAAACCCTGGGAAATGGAAGAAGAATTTAAATCCATTATTCGCCAGGCCATCGAATACTATAACTTAAAAATGGAAAGCAAACGATTTAAAGAAACATTGGAAAAAAGAAATAATTTATACCAAAACAGTTTGAAGGTCATAGAAGGAACTGTGGAAGCCCTTAAGAAAGATTTCCAGAACATCAAAAAAAGCTATCAGACAATGACTGAGCTGCTCAACATCGGAGACTCAAACGAACAGTTTATGGAAGAATTGTCCGTGTTCCAGGAAATCTATCTTCGTTATCTAGAAACCCTACCTTCCAAGAATACAGATTTCCAGATAGACCGCTTTATCGAACTGATCACAAAATCGCTGGCAGCACAGCCTTGCTCTTATTCCATCAATATTAACAAAGAAGATACCACGTCTACCTACTATGGTAACTATAAGCTGCTGCAGTCTGTTTTTGAGTTTTTGTTTAAATCCCTATCCCTTTATCACGCTAAGAAAGAAATAGAAGTTGCCTTTGCTTGTAAAAATAAGAAAATTGGGTTATCGTTGATTTTAAAACCTCTTGATTCCAAGAGGGAGGAAGAGGATACCGATGCTTCACGTCAACATCACGAAACCTTTAAAAAGATCTGCTCCTACTTATCCGAAATCATCATGCCTATAAACGGAAATATAGAATATACCGAGCAGGACGAAACCATCATCATTCGTTCCATCATAGATTTTTCAATATAATTGTAAAGGGCACCCAAGCCTTGGATGCCCTTTAATTACTGATCGATCATTTTAGTTGATCTGACTGCCGAATCCCTATATTCCCACTATATCTCCAAATTCTTTTCTAATCTCTCATGACACTTGATTTTATTCCTACCACATATGGATAAACTCTTTTAACGACTTGATATAAGATTTACTTGAATAAATTTCATCCGGTATATCTTTTAGTTTAAGATTATACGTATCTTTAGACCATGGTGTTATAGTCTTAATTTTTTCAACATTTACAAGATAGCCTCTATGGCATCTGAAAAAAACAGAGTCCTTAAGCCTCTCTCCCCATACATTTAATGAATCCCAGCTAAAATATCGGTCACTTCTGGTAACTATAGTAACCTTTCCCCCAGAAGAAGTCAGGTAATAGATTTCAGAAGGCTTTAAAAATATGATACTATCATCCTTCTTTATGGAAATTATGTTTGAACTGTCTCTTTCTTTAATGTCTTCTGATGTTCGGGTATTATTGGATATTTTTATACTATCAGCATTTTTAAGCACATCTAGAAGTCCCTCAAGATGTCCCCTATATTCAAATATATTGCTTAGCAACATATCCTTCTTATCTCTGACACGCTTTTCATCCAGGACTTTTGCTACCACGTCAACAAGGGTATTATTATCCCATGGTTTTGGAAAATAGTAATGGATCCTGCATTTATTGATCGCATCTTCCATAACCTTAAAATCCGAGTAACCTGTAATTAAAATTCTAATTGCATCGGGGGTCACATTACTAGAATGCTCCAAAATGTCAATACCTGAAAGCTCGGGCATTTTTTGATCGCAAATAATTATGTCATATCTATTGCCGTCAATCATTTCTATCGCCTTATTGGATTCAACTGTACAATGTACTTCATACCCTTCACGCACCAATACCCGTTCCAATGCTCTTAATACACTTATCTCATCATCTACTAACAATATAGTAGCCTTTTCATTCATTCTGACAAACCACCTTGAATATCTACCTCTTTTTTATAACAGTAACATAATTATATAAAATATATTACCATATAACACAGCAAATACAAAGTCTAACATTTTCTAGTAATATCTGTGCATGTTTACCTGACATTATTAATATCCAATCAATTAGCCCTGAGAATTATATATAGGTCGTCCTATATCAAGTACCTATCTGTAAACACCGTCATAACGCAATATACGATATTCAGGCTGAATTCCCCCAACAACTTTCCAGGTTTTACTGCTCCCGGAGTTTTCTATGCCCACAGCCTGATTGTAAATACCGTACCTTTGCCGGGAGTACTCTTTACACTCAACTCCCCACCATGTTTATTCACAATTATGTCGTAGGATATGCTGAGCCCAAGTCCGGTACCCTGCCCAACCGGCTTGGTTGTATAAAACGGATTAAATATCTTATTTAGATTTTCTTCAGGAATCCCAATCCCGTTGTCTTCAATATCGCAGCAGACATATTTATCATCCCTGTATGTCGATATCCTGATGAGTCCCCTTTGTCCATCCTGTTTTTCTTTTACGGCATGAACTGCATTGATAACAAGGTTAAGAAGCACCTGGTTTATATGACTGCCCAATAACTTGACAGGGGGTATGTCGTCAAAATTCCGTTCTATATCAGCATGGTATTTAATTTCACTGTTTGCAATCATCAGGGTGTTTTCAACACCCTCGTTCAGATCATAATCAGTCATCTCATCCTGTTTGTCCTCCCTTGAGAATACCCTCAGTCCCGTAACAATCTTGCTTATACGGTCAAGTCCGTCATTGGTATCATCTATTAATGCTTTGAGATCCTCCGCTATCCAATTTATATGATATTCCCTTTCCAATTTACCAATTTCAGCGAATCCTTGTCTGCATTCTTCCACACAGGATTGCTCAATAGTGCTTCTTAGGCTCCCATATGCCGCTATAACTTCTTTCAACCTGATGCTGTATTTTCCAAGAGTCTCAATATTGCTCATGATAAAGCCAAGGGGATTATTTATTTCGTGGGCTACACCTGCTGCAAGGTGCCCGATCGCCGCAAGTTTCTCCTGCTGTAAGAGATGGCCCTGAGTCTCTTTCAATCTCTCCAGGGCATCGCGCAATTCCTTATTCCTATTCTCCAGGCTCTCCTGGAACTTTTTACGTTCACTGACATCCCGCACAACACATAGAATCATTTGCTCATTTCCGATATTTGCTCCGCTCCAGCTTGCCTCAACGGGAAAGCTGCTCCCATCCTTTCTGTAATGTGTCGTGTTAAAGAATATACTTCGGGTCCGAACCGTATCCAGATGCTCATTGATAATGGAAAAATCGTCGCTTTTGCGCAAGTCAAAAAGTGTTAACATCTTGAACTCTTCCTTTGTATACCCATACACTGATATTGCTGCTTCGTTTACTTCTATGATATTACCTTTTGCATCTATAAAAATAATAATATCATTTGCCTCTTGGGATAAAAGCTGGTATTTGTTAAGTATTTCTATCTCATTCTTTTTTTCAGTTATGTCATAGCAGGAGTTGATGTATCCAAGAAAATTTCCTTCCACATCATAAAACGGCCTCCCTGCATCATATATCCATCTGTACTTCCCGTCACTACGGCACAACCTATATTCCAACTCAAAGCCTTTTCGGGCTTTGAATGCCTCATTATATGTATTGACGCATCTTTGCAGATCATCTGGATAAACACCTGAAATCCATCCATCTCTCATTTCTTCATCCACGGTACGTCCCGTAAACTCCAGCCAGCTCCTGTTGAAATAGTTATATTTAGCATCCTGACCCGCGCGCCGGATAAGGACAGGAAAACTCTCAAAGAGCGTGAGGTAGAAATCCCTTGATTTGACAAGAGCCTCCTCTGACCTTTTGCTCTCGGTAATATCATCAACGGCCAGTATCACATGCTTATTTCCTCTAATTGTTATAGGGACTGCGTTAACACGTAACCAGAAATCTATCCTGTTGGCTCCTGCAAGAACAGCGTGTTGGATTTCCTTCCCGTACACAGGCGTTTCAGTGTCCCTAACATCCGAAACAACTTTCCTCATGCCACAGAATTTACATGCATCTCCATATCCACAGCCTCTGCTATTTTGGGTACTGTTGACACATCTAATACTATTGCCTATCCTTCTATTCAGCATACTCTCAATACTTTTTTCCATATATCTTCCCAGGACCGGGTTCACACGCCTGATCACAAGGTTTCTATCCAGTATAACCAGTCCTACAGGCACAGCGTCTAAAATCGCAGAAAGTTTCTTATGTTCCTGTTCCAGTTCCTTCTCCAAACCCCTTAACCTTGTTATGTCACGGAATATGATAACTCCTCCGGTAATCACTCCTTTATTGGTTTTAACAGGGGAAACCATAGCTGAGACATACCTTTTATCACCATTATACGTGGTTAATACAGTATCCCTCTTAAGACCTGATGGAATACCAGTCTTTATTACCTGATCAAAGATAGGCCGTATCAAGTTGAAGCCATTCTTTCTGCTTAGCCTGAGTACCTCCTCAAGATACACTCCCGATGCTTCATTTATATAATGCCCTGTCAATTTTTGAGCTGTATTGTTCATAAGAGTAACCTGACCGTTTAAGTCTGTAACGATCAATCCATCGCCTATGTTCTCAAGGGTTGTTGCAAGATAATCGTTCTGCTCAAGAAGCTGTTTTTGTGCTTCTTTCCCTTGACGATGTCTCTCGACATCGCAAAGAGTGCGTACAACAGCCAATTTTAACTGCGAGATATTGTCTTTAAGCAGATAATCCCTGCACCCCGCTTTTATGCACTTAACTATGTCGTCCTCGTTATTATGGTCTGAAATAACAATAAGTGGCATCTCATAGGCTGATGTTGATAATAAATTCAACACTTCTGTTACAGAGGTTGCTGAAAGATTATAATCACTGACAGCCAAATCATATCTATTATTTCTTAGCCTGTCCATTAAATCGTTGCACGTACTGATATGATCATATTTAATATGAAAACCCTGTTTTTTGAATTCTGCCGCTGTAATCTCAACATTTGACTGCGAGTCATCAATAAATAGTACATTGAGATTATGATTCATTCTTATCCCCCCTAATAAAAATCCATAGACTACATGATGACTTTATTTCGTCCCATACCCTTGGCCTGATAGAGTTTTTTATCTGCTATTTCTAACAGTGCATCCATGGTAAAATCATCAAGCTCGTCAATTGAACACACACCGAAGCTGGCCGTAATCCTGATATGAACACCCTGATAATCAAAAACTTTATTCTCTATATTTTCACGTATCCTTTCAGCGACTTCATAGGCAGTCGATAAATCGGCATTAGGAAGGCACATCAAAAACTCTTCACCTCCATACCTGGCAATCCAGTCTTTTTCTCTTCTAATGGATTTCACAAACTCGTCTGCAAAACCTTTTAATACACAGTCTCCTGCTAGATGCCCATACGTATCGTTAAGCTGTTTGAAATGGTCAATATCTGCAAAAATTATGCTTAGAGGCTCATTATTCAATTTACTTTTAATGATCTGAATAGGAATTCTCTCATTTATAAACCTTTTATTATATACCTTTGTAAGGCTGTCTTCAACTGCCGCCCTGTTCAAATTGTCGATTAAATACTGTATTTCAATAATTTTGCCTTCAATCCCGGTATCTAAAACCATGCTGTTCGTGACATCCTTCATCATTTCAACGACAAATTTCTTATCATGAACAACGACAGGAATTGCAGTTAAAAGATAAACCTTATCCGGTAGGTACTCCATTTTTACAAAAGTTTCATTTTCCATGTATGACCTCATTGATATGCAATTTTCACATATCTTCCCCCGCTTCCACATATTATAGCATTCTGATTCCAATTCATCCAAAGCACTCTTCCTATAGCCAATAACCCTTT
This sequence comes from Bacillota bacterium, assembly GCA_049324315.1. GTDB lineage: Bacteria > Bacillota > Clostridia > Peptostreptococcales > Thermotaleaceae > JBMOKU01. The sequence continues at coordinate 21,421 of JBMOKU010000026.1, forward strand.
TTCTAACAGGATCTACCAGACGTGCTACATGATACATTTTTTCAATTAAGTTTAACTTCTCAATAATACTAAACAACTCTTCATTAAAATTTTTATCCATTTTTTCACCCCAATTATACTGCCTTATTACCCTTCATAAAAATCGGCAAGTACCTCTATACATTAATGATTTCGGTTGAAAGCCATAATATTCTGCATAAAGCCGAAACGGCTGTTAGAATCGTCTTATGTATCTTTCTTATCTCTTCAAATTAAATATATTTGCTTTTAATGACAATCGTCAGAATTATATCAACTTATTAAAAACAAAGAAGTGACCATCTGATAAAAGACGAAAATCATCCTATAAGACACATTATTTTTCCTATGAGATTTAAGTCCCGCTTGTATTACCTCACCGTTTTGCTTTAGACCCATATAGATAAATTTCTTTAAAGAATAGTAATTGATAAAATAGACCCGTATCTCTTCATTTGCTTATAGAGACACGGGCTTTACTTCAGGGCTTTTATTTATTTTCAGACTTTTACAGGTGATTTCTATTCAAGATACAATCCGTCAAGGAGCCACCCTAACTCACTCTCCACTATATTCATATCAGTACCTTCTTATCAATTAGCTTATGATTTTGTTTAAGGAACGGATAGCATCTCACATCCAAATTATCCATTTTGGTTTGAAATGTAAAAGTCTTGTTTGCGTAGCTTCGGGAGTAATTTTGTACATTTCATTTTTTTGACTAATTCTGCTGATGATTGCTCATTCTTTTCTTTTATTTTGAGTTGATAATATTCTATCGCTTCCTTGATAGCAGGTTTAAGTTCATCCTCTAGCTTCCAAGGTTTTGGTATAAACCTAAATATATCTCCTTGATTAATCTCACTTAGTATCTGGGTAAAATAGATATAATCAGACATTACGATTATTACGATATTGGGATAGTTTTCCTTACACTTTTTGAGTAACTGTAAGCCATTCATTTTAGGCATTCTAATGTCGGTCACGATGACACTGATCTCATGTGTTTCCATTAATTCTAAAGCATCTGGTCCATTATCTACAAATAAACATGTATATTCCTCATCCATAAGACCCCTTACTAAAGAAGATAATATATTCAATTCATCATCTATAAATAGTACGTAAGTATCTTTCATCGTTACACCCCCCTCGCTTACTCCAACCTCATTTAATATCTTGGTTTTATTGCTTTTAATTATCCTTAAACTTCTATTTTCTTATTATAAAAATTGTCAAATAGTATACGCTCACAAGCCTCTTTTGTCGTTCCAAGGTTGCTGAAAATAGCATCTGTACACTCTTGCGGCGGCTTATACCCCAAAATTTTCCACCCATAATAGCCTGCTACATAGATCGTATTTATCAATTCCTTATGTATAATCTTAGAATCTAAAGGACTGTGATGACAAGAGGCTGCCTCCACAATTGGAGAGGGAATTCCCCACCAATTTAGAAGATATCCTCCGGCTTCTTGGTGGTTAACACCATATTGTTCTTTTTCTTTGTCTACCATTGGAATTCCATCTTTTAAGTAATTATAAAACAATTTCACATATTCGTCTTTATGCAATTTTAATAATATCAGCATGCCAATGTTATATAAAAGACCAGCCAGCCGATAATTGTCTGGTATTTCTTTTCCTATAATTTCCCCATAGATAAAATGGGTAATTTTATTGGTCAGATGGGAGTGCTTTATCAAACATGATTTTACATTATCTAGTTTTTTATCACCTTTTGTAATCAGATTTAATTTTTCTGACATAATGATGTCCTTTAATTCCTCAATACTTAGATATTGCAGCGCCTTTTCAACAGAGGCAATATTACTGCCAAAGAAGGCAGAATTGACGAAACGAAGAATCATAATCGATAGAGCAACATCCTTTTCAATAGTATTGATTAGTACCTTCTCATCTACATGTTCCTCAATTTGCCTTAGCAATTCATCATACACATTATTTTGAGTATCAAACTCATCACTTAAGAAATTCTCCATTTCTTCTAAGTGATTTTCTCTTAAGGCTTGTTTTACTTTTAATAAATTATTGATTGTATTTACAATCTCTTCATTATCCCACGGTTTAAGCAGGTATGTCATAGCCAAGTTTTCTTGAATAAATTTAACGGTCATTTCCTTTTCTGCAAAACCACTTAAGATGATTCTTATTGTATTGGGGTATTTTTCCTTTACAATGGTAAGTAGTTTATATCCATTCATATAGGGCATCCCCATGTCACTTATGAGCAAATCTACGCTTTCTTTCTTCATAATATCCAGCGCTTCTTTTCCAGTACCCGCTAATAATAACCGATAATTACTACCCCTGAATAAACGATTAAAAGCTCTTAATATGCCCGGTTCATCATCCACTAAAAGAAGTGTTAGATTTTCCATATAATCCTCCTTTCAGCGCCTCTACAGCTCGTAAGTCATATTGTGTAGTTGCGCCATCCAACAGAATTTTTAACGCCTCATCCTTGCTTAATGCCTTTCTGTATACGCGATCAGAGGTGAGGGCATCGTAGGAATCTGCTACTGATAAAATTTTTGACTCCTCCATTAAAAATTCCCCACTAACACCGAAAGGATATCCTTTTCCGTCTATTCTTTCATGATGCTGACATATAATTAAGGCCACTTCCTGCATATTATCCAACTCGTTTAATATCTCGTAACCTACTAAGGAGTGTTTTTTAATTTGTTTAAATTCATGGGATTCCAACTCTTTTGGCTTGTCCAATATCTGATCCTTGACTGCAATTTTACCAATATCATGGAGTAATGCAGCCAATCTTAAATTCTCTTTTTTTCTATTATTAATACCCATATTATCGGCTATAATCATGGCATAATTGGAAACCCGTACCGAATGCTCATAAAGGGCGATATCCTTTGCTTTTATTACCTTTATTAAAGCGTTCTGGAGCTGGGTACTTGACTGTTTCATCTCTTCTCGAAATTTTTTTATGGTTTCTTTATATTTATCAATATCATGTAGATTTTTTAAATTATTTGCTATTTGTTCAATCCGTTCCTTTCTAAACGCAAGGGCTTCCTTAACTATGTTAACGAGTTCTTCATTAATCCAAGGTTTTGGAATATACCTAAATACATTTGTTTCATTAATAGCCGATACCACTACTTCAATATCTGAAAAACCTGTAATTAATATTCCCACAATATCAGCGTCAATTTTTTTAGCTTCTTTTAATATCTCAAGACCTGTGACTTTCGGCATTCTCTGGTCCGTAATGATGATGTCAAATCTTTCACTGTATAGTTTTTGAATAACTTCCTCTGGGTTGCTAGTCACATAAAATTCACAATCCAAGCCATTTAAGGTACGTAACAGGGCATTTACAATATTTCTATCGTCGTCTACAATAAGTATCCTTAGCTTCATCATGGGATTACAATCTCCTCTTAATTAAAATTAAATTTTCACCTCATCTGTGTATTGATCCGTATGATAAAAATATATATTCGCTATGATGAATGCATCTTTGTATTAACTTAACTATTGATAATAGTCAAAAGGCACCTATATTGTAGGCGCCTTTATCATTGTCTCGATTCCAATCATATGCTGGAATAAACTTATGTATCGGCAACCTGGCGATCATAGAATCTTTAATATTCCTTAGACCCATGGCTTTGCGCCCTTATCTTTCAATAAGTTTGCCATTATCGACATTTTTTTATGATTCATAAACAAATTGTCCCACTTAATAAAGCGATACTAATGTCCCTTCATGTTTCCATAAACTATAGTGCTTTAGTCCTGTAACCTAAAATTCGACAAAAAACTCAAAATCCCTTTTCTTGTCAAACAATTTATTTCAAGAAGAATTCAATTTGTTTTACTAAATCGAGAACAAAAGCATTTTATGCATCAAAAATCAGATGAAATGCTTTTGTTCTTTCCCAGGGAGCTGATAGGTGCAAGCACCCGGCCGCCTCACCGTCTCGGCGGCGCTCGTAGCTCAACACCTCTTCTTCGTGGTGTCACTCGCCCTAGGACGCTTCGCTAAGAGCGAAAGGGCATCCAAAGCTTTGGATGCCCTTTAATGATTGATCGGTAATTTTATAATAAATTCCGTACCTACACCGATCTTACTCTCTACACCTATATCGCCTTTATGCTTATTGACAATAATATCGTAAGCAATACTCAACCCAAGACCCGTACCTTCTCCCACCGGTTTGGTGGTAAAAAACGGGTTGAATATAGATTCTAAATTTTCTTCAGCAATACCCGTTCCGTTATCTTCAATAAGACAGTATACATACTGTTGATCATGATAGGTTTTAATATAAATGGTTCCTAATTCGTCCATTTGTTTCTGTCGTATAGCATACACACCATTCAATATGATGTTTAACAATACCTGGTTAATCTGGCTGCCAAATCCCGATATTTCCGGTATGTCTCCCAATTCTTCTCTAGTCTCTGCATAATACTTGATTTCATTTTTAGCAACGATAAGTGTCGTCCGAATTCCTTCATTTAGAGAGTATTCTCCAATCTTTTCTGAATGGTCGATCCTGGAAAAAGACCGCATGCCTTTAACAATCTCACTGATTCTATATAATCCCTCTTTGGAATCCTCCAAAAGATCCATTAAATCTTCTTCTATAAACGTAAGCTGCCTTTCCCTTTCGATCTTTTCAATGGCCTCTAGCCTTCTTACAAGGCTTCCGTTAGCTTCTAGCTTTGCATCGGCTTTGCATTCCTTATACAAACGCAAAATCTCTTGATATACCTGAATATACTTGTTAAGGGTACCAAAGTTGCTTAAGACAAAGCCTAGAGGATTATTAATCTCATGGGCAATGCCTGCAGCCAGATGCCCGATTCCAGCTAATTTTTCCTGCTGTACCAGTTTGGATTGTGTCTCTTTAAGGGTAGTTAAAGCGGCTTCCAATTCACCATTTACTTCCTTTAATTGATATTCCGACGCTTTTATCTCCGTAATATCTTCTTGCACCGCCACTGAATTTGTGATCGTTCCCTCATCATTTATAATAGGTGATATAGAAACAGATGCCCAATACAGCTCACCATTTTTCCTCTTGTTCATAATTTCTCCACGCCATTCCCGGCCCGAAAGAATTGTCTCACCTATCTTACGCCCAATTTCACGGTATTCTTCCTCTTTTGCAGACAGAATACTTGGCTTTCTACCCACTAATTCTTCCAGTGTATATCCTGATACCTGCGTAAATTTAGGGTTTATGTATTCGATATTGCCGGCAGAATCCGTAATCATGATACCCGCAGGACTTTGTTCAATTGCGCCATTGAGCTTCTTAATTTCCTGTTCTTTCTGTTTTCTGTCTGAAATGTCGCGAATAACAGAGATGAAGGCTTCTGTCCCGTCATAATTTACTACACCTGTCAGACCTTCCACATCGATGGTTTCCCCGTTACGCTTGATTAATTTCGTCTCAATTGGTGGCAGTGTCGTAACCGCTTTCTCTTTAAGCATTCGCAGTCGGTCCATCGTTAGCTGTCGATAATCCCCATGAATAAATTCAGGAACCGATTTGCCCAAGAATTCCTCTTTTGCTGCATAATCCAGAAGCTTTACGATCTTCATATTTACGAATAGAATTCCTTTTGTGTCGTAAATTGCGACAGCATCCGGTAAAAACTCTATCAAATTCCGGTATTGCTCTTCACTTTGGCGCAGTTTCTCTTCAATTCGTTTTTTCTCCGTTACGTCATGGATAAAAGAATATAAATATTTTACATCCCCTATGGTAACAGGTCCGCTGTAGGTCTCTACATCCTTAATTTCACCTGCCGCAGTTCGATGCTTAAACTGGAAAAAGTTCTTACGGTAATTTTCTGCGTTTTCCATTTCTTTTTTCAGTGCTTCATCACTCATCGTATTAATTTGATCTATGTTCATCTGTAATAGTTCTTCTTTTGTATATCCGTAAAAACTACAGGCCGCAGGATTTGCATGAATGATATCCCCTGTTTTGGGATGAATCACCAGCATGACAATATGATGATTCTCATATAGACTTTTATAGAAGGACTCTTTTTCTTTTCGCTCCGTAATATCCGTATAGGTGCCAATCATCCGTGCCGCGTTACCTTCATCATCCTTTATGACGCGTCCCCTGCTGAGCACCCAGCGATAACTCCCATCCTTTGCTTTTAACCGATATTCTGTTTCATATTTTGGAGTTTTCCCTTCCCGATAATCATAAAGCTCTTGAACAATACGATTTAAATCTTCTATATGGAGGAGGGCTTGCCATGCAGAAAGGGTATTTTCTATATCCATATCATCATATCCAAGATTTTCCTTAAGACTTTTTGACACATACACATAACCCGTCACCAAATCCCAATCCCATATTCCGCCTGTTCCCGAATCAATAGCCAGCCGGAATCTTTCCTCGTTTTCTTTCAGTGTCTCTTCCACTTGCTTCAGCTTCTCTGTATCTTTATAAATCAACCCAAATATCATGATGGAAGTAGCCAAAATGAAAGCCGTTCCCTTATAGATTTGCAGCCATTTTACAAACGAATGTGATTCATAGAGCTTGAATACAATCATGTCAGTTAGAAAGATCCACAATAGCCCAAAAACAAAGTAATACCCCGTTACCCTGACTGCCGTATGCTGCTGGTCCAAAGCTCTTTTAATTTTCTTCCGTTGGCTCATCCTTTTTTTTCTATTCATGATAGCATCTTCTCCATCCGTATTTTAAGGTTTTTATACGAGATATTGAATCCCGGAAATGGTGATTCCCTGTTCATGCACTAAATTGATTTCCTGATTTTGTTTGCTGCCCTTGATCACTTTCAACACCGGTCTTAAAGGAAAATCTGCATTTATAGCTGTAACAATACATACATCTCCACTGCTAAGCTTGACAATCATTCCTATAGGATATGGTACAATTTTTTTCAAGAAATTTTTCACGATCTCCAAGTCGAACTTTGAACCACAGTTTCCCATAATGTATTCCAGTGCTTCACTGGGTGAAACCATGGGATTACTAGAGGTAAGCAGGTCATAGGCATCGGTCACAGCAACAATTTTGGACAGCTTGTGTATTTGTACATCTCTTAATCCTAAAGGGTATCCCTTTCCGTCCATCTGTTCATGATGCTCCAGGGCAATTATTTTTACATGAGCATCCATGTTTACCAACTGTCCCAAATATTCATAGCCTTTCCTGGTGTGCTGCCTGTAAATGCTCCATTCCGATTCGTTAAGATTCAATCCTTTATCTACGATCTCCTGGGGTACTGAAATCATCCCTACATCGTGAAGCAAAGCTCCTAAGGCAAGATCGTTCAGTTCATTTTTATTCAGCCCCATGGACACGCCCAATACAAGGGACAATATGGCAACATTAACAGAATGGGAAAACAAAAAGCTATTCCTGCTTTTAAGGTCAACCAAGCTTACCATAACATCTTTGCTTATAACCAATTCATCTACAATTTCCTTGGTAACATCCTTTAATGCAGCCATGTCCTTGTATGTTTTGTCCTTGAGCATCCGAACCTCAGCTTTTTTCTTATTTTCATCCGTCCAAAGAGAGGTGGTTGATAGAATGCTTTTTAACGTTACCATTGCCTTTTGCCTAAGCTGGGGTTTAATAATATCTTCTATATAATCCGTGCTGTATTCATCATTAATATATATAGAATGATAGCCCATTTCCTTTAGCTTGCTAACAAGACTTGACTTCAGGCGTATACCTCTCATAAGCAGTACTCTGTTTTGATCGTCATAAATTGTTTTTGCCAGCACATGGTCTTCCCTCACAAAATCCATGGGTATTAATCTCATGTTTTCCCTCCATAACGTCTACATTGTATATACCACTTTCATTCTTTGTTTATGGGAAGTCGAATGGTAAATTTGGTATAACTCATGGGTGTGCTTTCAACCTCAATAAAGCCTCCGTGTTTATTAACAATGATATCATAAGAGACGCTTAACCCTAAACCAGTACCTTCCCCCACTTTTTTCGTTGTAAAAAAAGGATTGAATATATTCGCTATGTCTTTTTCTTCTATACCTATTCCGTTGTCCTTTATCTCACAAAGGACGAAACCGTTTTCTATATAGGTTCTCAAAGTTATTTGCCCATCGCCGCTGTTTTTTGTCTTAATTGCATAGATGGCATTTAGAAGCATATTTAGTATAACTTGATTGATTTCCCCGCCATTTGCCGTTATCTTCGGAATATCACTAAAATTCTGGATGATCTGTGCGTATTGTTTTATCTCATTTTGTGCAATATTTAAGGTATCTTGTATGCCCTGATTCAGGTCATAAATATCAAAATCTTCGCTTTTGGCTTCCCTCGAAAAGTTCCTAAGACTTATGACAATTTTTCTTACTCTTTCAAGGCCTTCCCCTATATCATCGATGATATCTGTCAAGTCATCACCGATAAAATCGACTTTTCTGTCTTTTTTAAATGTATGAATATCCTGTAATGGGTTTTCTGTTCCCGCAATATATAGCTTCTGCATTTTTTCGATACTGCTGTCGTATACTTCATGAAGCTTATGGTATATGTCAATATAATCCTGAAGAATGCCCATATTACTGATGACAAAGCTGAGAGGGTTATTGATTTCATGGGCTACTCCTGCTGAAAGCTGGCCTATGGCCACCAGTTTTTCCTGCTGCACCAGCCGTGCCTGTGTTTTTTTTAGCTTTAACAGCGCATCCTCCAGTTCAACATTACTTTTGTTTAAAGCCTCCTCTGCTTGTGCTTGTGCTGTAATATCCCTGAAACTCCAAATCTTTCCTGATACTTCGCCCTTTTCTATAAGGGGACAAACATAAAGATAAAGTACTTTTCCATCCCTCAATTTAAGACGGTCAATATAGTTGTTTACCAATGCTACCTTAGCGATTTCTAACTGCTTTCTGCAGTTGTCGTTGGAAAACCAGTTCAACAACTGGTCCAGAAGCTCATCCTCCGTATACGAATGGATTTCTCCACGGGGGATGTTGAACATGTCTGAAAACCTTTCGTTGCAGCCTATAAGATTACCGCTGCTTCCTGATACAAATATCCCGTCTATAATCGAATCAAAGATCGTATTAATAAATTCAAGGGAATAAAGGGCTTTATCTGCCCCAATGCTCGATTTTTCGATTTCCTTAAGCAAAGTCATGACCAGCAGGTCATCGTGATCTGAAAAAACAAGGGATTTCATTTCAACATCCACCAAAGAACCATCACTGCACAGAAGCTTAACTTCTTTAGACTCTGAGACAAGTACTTCACCGATGTTTTTAAAACTCCTTCGCTGCACCATATCTTGATATTTCTCATGAATGAAATCAACGGCATTTTTAAACTGTATTTCATCCATATGATCATACTTTAAAAGCTCAAGAGCCGTCTTGTTGGCATAAATAATTTTTCCGTCCCGTGTTATATACATTGGCTCATAGCTGTGATCCATCATTTCTATGAGCATATGAATATGCAAAGGGGTTGAAAAATATTCTGATGTCACGCCACATCCCTCCAATATTCCACTGATTACTGCTGCATGATTCTGTTATTACCTATAATCTTATCAGAGTCCACGCATATATGAAAGTGATTTGATTCTGTTTTATTAAATCTATTATTGATATCTAAAAATCAAGGCTGTCAAGATAAAATACACAAAGTATCCTACCTTGACAGCCTCTTAAATTTCATTCTGATCATTAGAAAAGACATCGTCTATGATTGCTTTCCATCTACATTCATCTACCTTTTCTATTGCATTCTTAGCTTCCATTAAACATATTTTGGCTTCTTTACTTTGACCCATATTCTTATTAATTATATATTGGTAGTAATATCCCTTTGCAGCCTCATAGTTTGATTCTAACTGTTCAGCTAATACAATCGATTGATTTATTTGTTCTAACGCGTCCTCATTTTTTTCTGTTTTCCATAAAATAATCCCTTTCAACCGCAATCCTTTCAATTTTTTCATATCATTTTTTGATTCATCGGCAATTCTGTTAGATTCTTTACAATAGGACAACGCCTGCTCCATTCGTTTATGATGCAATTCATAGATACTCATATATCTATAATAATCTCCAATATAGGACACTTCATCTGCTTCTCTAAATATTTGGTGGGCCTTTTCTAATACTGGCATGACTTCGCTCAAAGTATTATTTCTTAAATAAAGTTTTACAAATCCTAAGTAGTTGATTCCTTCTTCTACCGGCATACCTTGTGCTTTTGCAATCTCACAGGATTTACCATAGCAATCAAAAGCTTCTGTATATTGCCCTTTTTCATACATGATGTCTCCTAAATTTGTTAGACTAATACACTCATTATAGATTTGTGAAAATTTCCTTGCATTATTAAGCGATTCCTCCAGGAGTTTCTCTGCCTTGCTAAATAGACCCATTTCTAAATATACAATACTAAGATTAATACATCCCGAAATGTAGCTTTGCAGGTTTGATATTTTTTTCGATAAATCAATAGAATTATAAAGATTCTGATATGCCTTTGAAATATTACCTGATGCATGATATACGATCCCTAAATTTCCTGATATCCGCGCCATTAACCTAAGATTACTGATTTTTTCTGCATAAGAATACCCTTTATTAAGATAATACAAAGACTGCTCGATCTCACCTTGTATAAAATATATAATGCCTGCCTGACTCATGGTTTCAGCAAGATTATCATAATCCCTAACTTTTAATAGAATTTCTTCCGACCTTTCTGCCAGCTTAAGGGCTTCTGGATTGCCTGTAGCACGTAATATACTACATTTAAGTTGAAGTAACTTTCCATAAATACTATCTTTGGGTCTAATTTTGTGCTCAATCTCCTCCAAAATATCAAGGGCCTCTTTAAAAAATCCTTTTTCTTTATATATAGTGGCCTTCATGATGTTTATAGAAAATATATCATCAGATAGTTTTGCAATTTTTAAGGCTCTATCGAGGTATTCTAAAGACTTGTCAAAATTCATGAAAACAGTATGAATATATCCGACGTCCTTCATCGCTTTGATTACATTCTCCCTAAAAAGACTATCATCTTGAAAGCCCATACGGACAAGAAACTTTTCATAATATCCTAATGCATCTTCAAACCGGAAGTCGTTTTTATATTTCAAGCCAGCCCTTAAAGCATACTGACATGCCTTTTTTTCTATATCTGCCTTTTGATAATGCAAATATAAGATTTCATAATAGTTCTCTAACTCTTTAGCATGGATTTGTTCCAATATATCCGCGATATTTTTATGATGCTTCTTTTTATCTTTATTTAGAATGCTTTGATATATTGCTTCCCGAACCGTATCCTGTTGAAATATATAAATCCGGTCAACAATCGACCCATGAGCATCGATAGACTTTAAAGAAATAATATTCTGCTGTATTGCCAAATCCAGTATATTACTTTTTCTGATATCAGATTTCAATAAATCAGTAAGCAGCGATAAACGAAACTCCTTGCCAATAACAGAGGCCACTTGTAGAAGGTTTCTTATTTCTTCATCCAAGGTTGACAAATTAGCCAATATTAAGTTTTCAAGGGTCTGAGGTAACATACTTGTGTGTATTGGATCCATATACGCAATATCTTCTTCTATACGGTAAAATCCCTTTCTTTTTATCGTTGTCGTCAATTCCACTACATAAAGGGGATTTCCATCCGTAAGATTTGATATAGCGATTAGCATTGAATCCTCAATCTTACTACATCCTAATATACGACTTGCCAATGAGTTAATCCCTGCCATCGAAAGATTTCCCAATTCTAATTCATAAGCAAATGACTTGCTAGCTTCCTTGAATGCATCAACTTCAAATCGAGAAGTAAGCACAAAGAAAGACTCTCTGCCTTTTTTTTCACTCAATAAATCTTTTATGAGATAAATGGAACTCTTATCAGCCCATTGTAAATCATCAACAACAATTATGCCAGACTGCTTTACTTCTAGATTATCAAAAAATAGAACAAGCTGTTTGGATATTTCTCTCTCAATGTCCTGATAATTCATGGCATTAAGTATATTCTGAAATTCATAATCTCTTTTTAAACCTAGTATCAAACCAAGAAAATCACTGCATCTTCTTACGCTTTCTCTATCCTTGTTAGAAAATATATATTCTAAAAATAAATCTAATCTTTCCTTTTTCACGTCCTGGCTATCATAAATATTTATATTCATTATCTCTAGCAAGATCTGGCCTACTATATGATAGACTCTATTCTGATAGTTTGCATTACATTCAATCCAAATTCTTTTTTCAGTTCCATGAATGCTTTCCACAAATTTTTTAGCAAGGCTTGTTTTACCTGTCCCTGCCTCACCAATAATCGTACAGCATCCCTCTTTGTGGCGGTTATTATATAACAAGTGAAGAATCTCTAATTCCTGTTCCCTTTGAATTAATACCATTTCCTTGGAAACAACAACGTCCTTTATGTACATAGGGGAATAACATTTTACAGGTTTTTCCTTATTCTTGACAATAATCTCCCTTTCATCTCCATAGTATATTTGATCCATTGTCTCTTGATAAACCGCATCAGATACCAAAATCGTCCCTTTCTCTGCGCTCACTTCTAATCTTTGTGCTGTATTAACAACATCTCCCATGACAGTATAATCTCTATCGACAGTATTTCCAACCCACCCGGTTACAACAAGACCATAATTGATGCCTATGGATAAATCTAGGGAAATCCCTCTTGCAGATAATCTTTTCTTCGAAAATTCCTCCACAAGTTCCCGCATTCGCATGGCACAAATTACTGCCCTTTTAGGATCATCATGATGAACGTATTTTGCGCCAAAAAGAATCATAACACAGTCACCGATGTATTTATCGATTGACCCCTCTAATTCATATACCGGCTTTGTAATATACTCAAAGCATTCATTAATTATTTCACGCACTTCCTCAGGGTCCAGCCTTTCCGACAAAGCGGTAAAACCGGAAACATCTGCAAAGATCACTGCAACATTTCTCCTGTTTTCTCTAAGAATATCAAAATTTTGTATAGAATTTTGATCATCTGGTTTTCCTAAGCCTTGTCCACAATTGAAACAATATCTGGCCATGGGGGGATTGAAAGCATTACAAGTACTACATTTTATAGAAAACTTCATTCCACATAAAGGACAAAGATGAATATCTTCAGCATGCATCTTATACCCACAATTAAAACAGATCATTTTTTTCCTCCCTCGTTATCTGTTATCGATATCCGCTTGTAAACTTTAATCCATAGTAGACTGTTTATATTATCATATACTTCAACTTTCATAATGGCTGATAGCTCCTAGCCAATAGCTGATAGCAAAAGCAAAGATAAATCTTTAAGAGCATATATCTATAACATGATCTTTATCTGTATGGTATATCCTACTTTAAAACAGCCAGCCACCCAAGGAGTAAAAAACCCAAAATAGATATCAATAAATCCAATAGTATCTTTGTAACAAAGTATCTTAAGGGCATCCACCTATACAATCGCTTATAATAATAATAAATCATACCAATTATAAATACAGGTATCCCAATAAGGACTGCCTTATGAACGGTAGATGAAAAATACAAAGTCAAAAGAAAAACAATCCTCGAAGTGTTGCCAATACCTTTTTCATTCATTCTAAAAAAAACTTTTTTATTGTCATGAAATATTATTTTTAAGATATATTGTGTAAAAATACAAGCAAAAGATACTACGAACAGAAATACAAGTAAAAATCGAACAACCGTTTCACTCAGAAACGGATATGTAAGATTCTTACCCACAAAGTGAGATATAGTGTATATTATGCCAATATGTACTATCTGATCAAATAGAAAATAAATAGCTTGTCCACTCCAGCTCCTTATAACTAGCCTAAGCTTTATAGTATCAACAATAAAGTGCATGATTCCGTTTAATAATACCCACCCTACTACACGCCAATTAAAAGGCATTAAAAATACCAGCATGGATAAAGTCACAATGATCGAATGAATTGCAGTCCATTTCCAGCTTTCTAATTTGTTTTTTGCAATATTGTTAGTCTGCAGCACAAAATCTCCAAATAAATGTCCTAAAAGTAAATATTCAAAGCTCATGATGTGCCCTCTCTGCCCTATGAAGGTCTATATAAATTAGTAACGAAAACCCCTCTAAAAAGAGGGGTTTTCATTATTCGTTTTATCTATTCATATTATACACTAATTGAAACTATAGCGGGAAAAATGTTCCGCTTTAATCTGCTGCTTGTCGATATGAACTTCGATATTTTCTCCTGTAGCTTTATCATATAATGTTCCGTCATACTTATCAATACGAATATGAACTTTCTTAAAGAAATCTGGTGTATCCGGATTAAACTCGATATAAGCAACTCCGTTTTCTGCATAGACCTCAACACCAAAAGTTGCGGGCAGCTTACTTTCATCAATGAATTCCTTCTTAAATTCTATATTTACAAAACCAATTTGATATCTTCCACCTTCATCTGTTACAGTGATTACGTCTTTAAAGATTATAGGATTTTCTGCAGCCATTACAGGAATACTAGTAAATAACAAAGCCATTATCAGTAATAACAAAATCCACTTTTTCATCTTGTTCACCTCCTTTCAGCTCATATAGATTATGTATGTTACCCTGATCCAGAATACGCATGTGGACCTTCGTATAAATAATAAAGCACCTATAAGCTATAGGTGCCGATGAAGAACATGTCCTAGATTTTGGGTATTATAATAAATACCCTCAGAAATTCTAAGGATCGATTTCTTCGTAAATATGCTTTCATTTCGGCAACCTGGCAATCATAGGATAAAATCCCTTAGACCCATAGCTTTGCGTCCTTACCTTTCGGTAAGTTTGCTATTATCGATGATTATTTATATTTATATAATACCTTATTATAAGTATATTTAAACATTTTCAGAACATTTTGTCAATATGTATCTGAATTTGTCGATTGGCTACAGCATCTTATAATCATACGAAAACCTTATCTCATTGTTTTCTTGGGAACTTAATCGTAAATTTCGTTCCTAATCCTGGTTTGCTTTCTACCAATATTTCTCCTTTATGTGCTTTAACAAGAATATCGTAAGCAATACTTAAACCCAGTCCTTTACCCGCACCAACAGGTTTTGTTGTAAAGAAAGGATTAAAAATATAACTTAGATGTTCTTCTTTTATACCAATTCCGTTATCCTCTATTTCACAGTATATATATTCTTGTTTATAGTAAGTTCTAATCCATAGTACACTGTCCTCCACATTCCCTTTTTCTTCAATGGCATAAATGGCGTTTAATATCATATTAATAAGAGCCAAATTAATCTCTTGTCCTTTAGCTCTAAACAACGGTATATCTTTTAATTCCTCACGAATCTTCCTAACTTTTCTTAATTCGCTTTGTATCATCAAAAGACATCTTTGTATACCTTTATTTAAGTCGTACTCTTCTAGTTCGCTATATTGATCAATATGAGAAAAAGTTCTTAGGGCACTTACAATTTCTTTAATGCGCTCCAGTCCATTCGAAGTATCCTCAACCATTTCTAAAAAGTCCTTTGCCAAATATTCTATATTGCTTCTCTTATCTAAAGCTTGTACCTTTTGGGTGATAGTCTCATCTTCTTTCAATTCCGTTTCCAATAACTGATGAAGTAACGCTTTATACATTATGCACTGGTCTTCTAACTTCATAAAATACTTTTTCATCGTTTGGTTATTGCTCATAATAAATCCCAACGGATTATTGATTTCATGGGCAATACCTGCTGCCAGGTGTCCTATTCCTGCCATCCTTTCCTTCTGTATTAATTGCGATTGCGTTGCCTTCAGTTCTTCCAAAGTTTTTTGCAGCTCGATATTCTTGTTCTCTAGCTGCATTGAGATCATTTTTTTCTCTGTAATATCTTCCTTCACTACGATAAAATATTTTATCTGGCCTTTATTATCCTTTAAAGAAGAAACAGATTCCCATTCCCAATATATTTCACCATTTTTTTTACGGTTCTGAATTTCTCCCCTCCATTCTTCTCCAGATAAAATCGTATTCCAAAAATCTCTATAAAAACTTTTCGAATGATTACCAGATTTAAAAATTCTAGGAGTCTTTCCGACAACTTCTTTGTATTCATAGCCCATCACCTCTGTAAGTTTTGGATTAACATATTGGATCTCACCATGGGCATTTGTAATAATAACTATACTCGGACAATGCTCGACAGCACTCAATAGTTTATTTATTTCTTCATCTGTTTGTTTACGTTTTGTTATCTCTTCCTCCATAATCTGTCTATAGTTTTCTAGTAATTTTCCCATTTCTCCATATAGAATACTATTCTCTAAGGCTACAGCTGCTTGTCCCGCCAAAGAATAAATCGTCATTTCATCCTTAAAATTAAATGGAATAACCTGTCCATTCTCTTGCTTGTTGATTAATTGAACGACACCTAAGACACGGTTTTGATGATCTTTCATAGGTACTGTAAGAATCGATTTTGTTCTATATCCCGTTATTTTATCAAATTTGGGACTAAATGCATAACTTGCATTCTTGGAAATATTGTAAGCATCTTCTATTCTTATGGGTATACCATTGATAACAGCATTCCCGACGATTGTATCTTTCATGATCGGTGATACCGTTGATTGTAATTTTAATGCTATACTTTTATTTTTCGAGATAACAAATTTTAAATATTTATCCCTATCATTTTTTTTGTAATAGCCAAAACTACTGTTCCCATCATTGTTATCATCAACAATGACATATAGGGTTCCTGCATCGGCATTGGTTATCTTCATACTTGCATCAATAATCAATTCCATCAGGATATTGATATCCTTTTCAGCAGTAAGTTTTTGGCCTATTTTATAGAATTCCCTTGTCTCTGTTGTTATCAGCATTAACTGTATCCGACATTGAATATCTTTTTCAAGGCGTGATAGAAATCTATTGATACTAGGTGAATGACTGCATTCTAGATAATCATATACATAGTTATCTATACGATCATGATCATTAAATCGCTCATACAAGATGATGCAAATATAGTTATCTAGTTTAAATATATCTTTTACATCTTTTCTCAATTCCTTCGCCATAGCTTCATCCAAAAAAACAACCGTAACATGGTTTGCTTTGAGTTCCGACAATTCCGTTCTTAATTCTTCCAAAGACATCATCGTTTGCACGTTCTTATACTTGTCTCTTATCATACTTAAGAAGACCTTATATTTCACAAAAGATTCGACACACACAATAAAATAGGCATCCATTATGTTAATCCTCCCTTCTGAGCAGCTTTTCCAAGCAGTTAAACAGTATATTCATAGAGATGTTTTCAATATCACTCCAAAGATTCAGTCTTTGGGGTTTTACATGATTATTTGTCGCTTACGCTCAGTTTTCCAACGGGTAATTTAATGATGAACTTTGTGCCAACGCCTTCTTCACTTTCTACTTTTATATCTCCCTTATACTTGTTTTTTATAATATCATAAGAAATACTTAATCCGAGACCCGTTCCCTCTCCCGGTGGCTTTGTTGTAAAGAATGGTTCGAAAATTCTGTCAATTTTTTCTTTAGGTATTCCGATCCCAGTATCAGATATCTCACAATATACATACGCATCTATAGCGTATGTCCTGATTGAAATAACCCCCATGGTTTCACTTCCCTTGACTTTAACAGCGTAGGCAGCATTCACGATTAGGTTCAAAATCACTTGGTTTATTTGACTGCCCAGTCCGTTAAGAATAGGAAGTTCGCCCAGCTTCTTATCAATATTTGCATGGTACTTTATTTCGTTGGAGACAATGAGTAATGTGTTTTCTATTGCCATATTAAGGTCATATTCTACAAATTCCTCACTTTGATCCATTCTTGAAAATAAGCTCAAGCCTCTAACGATTTTACTGATTCGCTCTAAGCCTTCTGTTGACTCTGCAAGCAGTTCATCTAAATCATAATCAATAAAATCCATATTGTGCTTTCTTTCAAGTTCAGAAATATTACCTAGTTTTGATTGAATTTCCTCTTTGCTTCCAGTAACACATATGTTCTTCAGTTGATTATATGCATTTATGATGTCCTTGTATTTTGATTTGTATTTTTTTAATATCTCAAAATTACTTAAAACAAATCCTAGGGGATTATTGATTTCATGGGCTACCCCTGCGGCTAATTGTCCGATTCCTGCCATCTTTTCTTGTTGAATAAGCTTCATTTGCGTTCTTTCTAATTCTTTAATGATTTCTTCAAGTTTATTATTTTTTTGCCTTAACTCATCTTCTATGATTTTTCTTTCTGATATATCTCTTAAAACCGTTTGAAAAATCTTTTTTGGTGTTTGCTCGATCAATGCTGCTTTTACTTCTACATCGATTATGTTTCCTTTTAGTGTTAAAATTTGTTCCTCTATCAATTCTTGATTCTCGTTATGAAGTTCTTGGTGCTTAATCCGTTCAAGTACAACATCCCTTAAGCTGGGCGCAATAAGATCCGATATTGCTTTCCCGATTAAATCTTCTTCACACTTTGCTTCAAATAGCTTAATAGCCTGGTGATTAGCGAAAGTAATTTTTCCGTCTTCATGAATGACAATGGCATCAGGAGAGGTATCCACAAGTTTCTGGTATTTTTCTTCGCTTTTCTTTAATTCTATTTCGGCATTCTTTCTATCCTCAATAGGTGAAGGCATATTATATAAAATAGTACAGAGAAGATCATTTTTACCGATTTCATTAAGATTACACGTTTCCCATTCGCTTCTTAAATTATCCATAATATGCATCTCCTTCAGGGATAAAATAGGTACCTTTTTAATGGTTAATAATAAAAGACACTTATTTACATATAAGTGCCTCAGCAAATTATACCGATGCTTTTTTCCCTTAGCAATTAGTATATTGATTCGGCAACTTGGCAATCATAGAACACGTTACGTCCCTTAGACCCATAGCTTTGCGTCCTTACCTTTCGATAAGTTTGCCTTTATCATGACCTTAGTCTTTCGTACCTAACAACATAGGTATTTGTCCCTATTATATCATATCTTTATTTCTATTTCATCAGCTTAATCTACGTACTTTCTATCCAGATAATAGTAGAAAAACTGCTTTGACTTTAAAACCCAGCAGTCACAATAAAATCCTCACCCCACCAATCCTTTTGATAATCGATCTCTACGTGGGCGATTTCTTTTTCTTCCTCTTTGTTAATAATGATCTGAAACCCGCTCATTTTGTAGATATTATCACTTTCCTTGGGTTCATCCTGAACCAACTGATAGGTGATCCCTGCTCAGGTCTTGATTTTGGGGAAGATTCGAATACTCTTTCCGCTAAATTGGTCTAGCATCTGTGCCTTGGCTGCTTCGGTCACATAGAATTTCATGGCTTCACGCTCCTTCCTCAGGCTTTGGTTTTATTGTAACCTCACTATCAAAAAAAGAATGTGACTGGCGTCAAATATGCTTGTTTTTATAGATTTACGTCATTTAAAATGGTATTTAGTCCTGCGGGACGGCACGGAGACCGTCCCCTACAAAAGAAAATTCATTCTGTTTTAGAAGCTTATGTCTCTATGAATGCAAAAACCGGCTGCTTTCGCAACCGGCTTTTCATTAATAGTTACTTGGCGTACTTTCAAGTTTTATTTTAATGGTCATTTTTTCTCCATTTCTGATAATTTTCAGATCTACGCTGTCACCGGGTCTGTACTGATATAGCTGTCTTAGCAGCTGCCCCATAGTGTCGATCTCCTTATCCCCCATGGCTACGATCACGTCTCCACTTCGAAGGTCTGCCTTGGATGCCGGAGAGTTTTTTGAAATCTCTGCAATATATACTCCTTTGTCTATATCAAGGTCTGTTCCTACGGTTTTTTCAAACACATCCACATCTACACCTTTAATGCCCATATACACTTTGCTAAATTCGCCCTTTTCAATAAACTGGTCAACAATAGGCTTGGCAATATTGATGGGGATGGCGAATCCCAAACCTTCACCGGACTGGATTTTTGCTGTGTTGATTCCGATCACTTCACCTTTTGCATTAAGCAGCGGACCTCCGCTGTTGCCTGGATTGATGGAAGCATCCGTCTGAATCAGTCCTTCAATGGTATCACTTTGGTCAACGGCTATGCTTCTATTAAGTCCACTAATGATGCCGGATGTCACCGTTCTCTCAAATTGAAGTCCCAGAGGATTTCCGATGGCTACCGCCACCTCTCCTACTTCCAATTTGTCTGAATCTCCAAGATCCGCCGCTTTGACGTTGACACCATCCACCTTAATGACCGCCAAATCTAATCTGGAATCATTCCACAATATCTTCGCACTTTTTTTGGTGCCATCCTCAAACAGTACATTGACTTCTTCCACATCTCCGTTGTTCACTACGTGGGAGTTCGTCAGAATATATCCCCTGCTGTCTACCACCACACCAGTTCCCACACCGCTGGACTTTCTAGCCCCAAAGAAAAAATCCTGTTGGATACTCTCTGTCGTAATCCCAACAACTGATGACATGGCTTTTTGGGCAACGGCTGATACTAAGAAGGCGGTATCCTGAGACTCTACATTGATGGTTTGCTTTACATCATTGCCAAAATAGTCCTGTGGATAAGGTATCAATTTCCCAAAGATATACACAGGAGCAACATAGCTGGACACGATACCGCCGAGAAGGGCTGCGATCAGTACCGTAGCAATCCATGCCAAATTCACTGATCTGCGTTTTTTCTCCGGCTTATTCTCTATATAATAAACCGGAGGCTTTTCCACAATCTCTGGTTCTTGTTCTATCAATTCTTGTTCTTGCTCTACCAGTTCTTCTTGTTCTGTATATTCTTGTTCAAAATTATCCATAAAAGAACCTCCTTTTTTCTGTTGATAACTTTATTGTAAAAGAAGGTTTTTAACAAAATATGAACAGAGTGTGAACAACTATTATTTTTCTTCATCTTCATCCAGAGATAATGTAAATCTAAAGGTGGTACCTTCACCTAACTGGCTTTCCAGTTTTAATTCTTCTTCATGACTTTCAATGATTTTCTTCACGATATACAAGCCCAATCCTGTCCCTTCCTTGTTTCTGTCCCGGGATTTGTCTGCTTTATAAAACTTCTCCCACACGACAGCTTGCTCCTCCTCGGATATACCGATACCATTGTCTTTGATGATGATGTGGGCCTTGGACTCCACAGCACTGCTGGAAATCTGGATCTTCCCTTCAGCTCCGATAAATTTCATGGCATTGTCCAAGACATTGGTCAAGACCTGCTCAATGGCATCCTTATCTGCCAAGACCAGTATTTTATCTTTTGAAAAATCTAAATGTACTTGGATACCTCTTTTATCTGCCTCTTCATCATACTTCAGAATGGTCCTTCGGATTAATTCATTGATATCGAATCTTTGTTTGTGTATAGGATACTGCCCGGATTCCATGCGCTGCAAGTCCAGCAGATTGGTAATCAATTTGCTCAGCCGCGAGGTCTCTCGCAAAATGATTTGCAGATAGTTAGGCTGTTCTTCCTGGGGGACCGTTCCGTCCACAATCCCTTGAACAAAGCCTTTCATTAGGGTTAGAGGAGAACGGAGCTCATGGGCAACTGCCGAGATGAAGTTCCTTCGGTTTTCTTCTATTCTTTCCAGTTTTTCTGCCATATAATTAAAGGTTTTTGTTACACTGCCGATTTCATCGTCACTTTCTACAGCCACCCTCTGGCTAAAATCCCCTTCTGCCAAACTTACAGCAGCCTTCCCTATTTGCCGGAGGGGTGAAGACATTCTCTTGGAAACAAAATAGATAACCAATAGGGAGATGCCTAGAGAAATACCCATGGCTGTCCAAATGATGATATGAACTTCCCGTAAGGTATTGGTGATATCATATAACGGCGCATGCATAATGATGGCATTTACGACCTTACCGTTGATAAAAATAGGCATCCCCACTGTGAGCATCGGTGTGTTCCATGCTTCTTGAAATACCCCCTTCTTAACAATGATCTTACCTTTTAAAACCTCTATCATTTCTTTCTCTGTGATCTGTTTGCCGATCCATTCCTTTTCATTGCTGGACACACCATAAATGATACCCGCCCTGTCTAAAACCCAAATCCGGGTGTTCAGGAAACGTTCCACAGATTGAAGCTCAAGATTTAACCGTTCTTTGGTGATATAGCCGTTCAGGTAATCAACCACCAGATCATTGATCTTATCGCCTTCTTCAACCAAGAGTTTTTCTTGATGACGGAAATAGTAGTTGCTAAACATTTGTGAAAATAAGAGGCCCAAAACCAGAAAACTGACAACAATGATCCCAACATATGCAACCATCAGTTTTTTGAAAACAGTATTCATCATGTCTCCCTCACCTCAAACTTGTACCCCACACCCCAAACCGTCTTGATTTGGTATTGATCTTCCAGTGGAGACAACTTTTCTCTCAGTCTTTTGATATGGACATCTACTGTCCTGTTGTCTCCGTCAAAATCAAAGCCCCAAATATTTTCAATCAGCTGCTCCCGGGTAAATACTCTGTTTTGATTCTTCACCAGAAAATACAACAATTCCATTTCCTTTGGCGGCAGTTCCAGGGGTTCACCCTTGATTTTTACAGTATAATAATCCATATCCACCAGCAGTCCGGGAAGGACAATCTGATGGGCGGATACAAGCTGCTTGTTGGTTCTCCTGAGTACAGCATCGATCCTGGCTACCAGCTCCTTTGGATCAAAGGGCTTTACCATATAATCATCAGCTCCCATCCGCAGACCCAGTACCTTGTCAAAGGTTTCGCCTTTGGCTGTCAGCATGATGATAGGCACATCGCTGATCTTCTTTAATTCGCGACAAACCTCCCATCCGTCCATTTGAGGAAGCATGATATCTAGAATAACAAGGGCAGGAGTCTCTTCCCGAAACCTTTCTATGGCCTTTATACCATCGTGAGCCGTCACCACATCATATCCTTCTTTTTTCAGATACATCCGGATTAAGTCACAGATATAATAATCATCATCCACTACCAGTATTTTTTTATCCGTCACCGATTGTTCTCTCCTTTCTCACCGTCGAGAACCTCATATTTTTTCATTTTTTCCAATACGCTTTGAGAATATTGGGTTTTATAGGTGTTATGTTCTACAAAATAATCCTTTGCTTTATAATACCCTCGATTATACTCCGTAAAAATCCTGTGGTAATTGTCGGGGTAAGCCTTCATCAAATGCCCCAGATAGATGGTACCCAATCCGATGTTATAGTCTTCTTCAAAAATTCTACTTTTATCATAGACGATACCATAAGTCTCACCAAATTTGCTGCACAGCCACGCCTCCGTCTCAGGTATGATCTGCATTAATCCTCTATCCTGACTTTTCCCTACGGCATTTTTATCAAAATTGCTTTCCTGCTCAATAACTGCCAAAACCATACTGATGGGGACCCCTGTCTTTTCATGATAATAAAGGACTGCCTCCACACCCTTATCGGATAAATCAGTCATCTCCTTTATACTTTCTATCCTTGGATCAATAGCAGGCTTTTCTTGGTTAGCCTTTGCATGAAAGCTTGGCAGTTTTAGCTTGTCGATCCAACGCTTCCATGCAGCAGAAAGACGGGACCAATCGAAAGTACTCTTTTTCTCTTTTTCCATATCTATCTTATTTTCTTTTTCAAGAGCTTTCTTTTTCTCCTCTTCAAGGGCTTTTCTCTTTTCTTCTTCAAGCGCCTTTCTTTTTTCCTCTTCGAGTGCTTTCTCTTTTTCTTTTTCAAGGGCTTTCTCTTTTTCTTCTTCAAGTGCTATCTTTTTTTCAGAATTAACTTTTTCTTTATACCGGTTGTCTAGAAAGGCCATAATTTCGTCGCCAAAAAATATAGCCGTTCCAAGTGCCAGAGCCAGTTCAATCACTACAATCATTAAGATAAACCATATATATTGCTTAACGTTTTTCACCGGATACCGCTCCTTATGTTAGGAGTATTGTCGGAAAAAATACCTGACCCGGTAAATAATTCTACAAAACTTTCAAAACTCTTGCAAAGAAATATTGGAATTTTTTTCATGATTAAATTTTGAATAAAACGGGCGAACACTGTTCGCCCCTAGTACAATTATGTTATTCACAGAAGTTTTTGGCAAGCTATTTCCTTAATGAAAAGAAAAAAGAAAAATCCTATAGAAGGATTTTCATTCTCGTTGCTTCATACAAACAGCAGCTCCTGATGCTCTTTTTCAAAATGTGCCAGTGTTCCTCTGTACAAAGCCCGTTCATGGAGATTACTGCTTTCTATTCTAATGTTATGTCCCTTTGTTAATACGATCTTGATAAAAGGCCACAGCTGTTTTTCATAGACGGCCATGGATTCCATCGGCAGTACACCGGGCCATCCGCTGCAGCTTACAGTCACCCTTCGGTATTTTGTGCTGACTTCTTTAGGTATCTGTTCATATTCCTCTGCATCCTTTTCAAATACATACTTTTTCAGGTTTCCGGTGGGAAGTCCTTCTATCCCTTTAACTTGAATAGGTTTAACCGAGGTATCATAGGGATCGACGGTTAGATCTAATATGATGGCTTCCTCTTTCAAATATTGTAGACGCTCGTTGGGAATGATGATCTGTGAAAAATCCCAACGTCTTGTAGCATCAACAAGAAGATCTGTTTCAGAGAAAATAGGCTTTAATGCATCATGATACATGGTTATATCCTTTCCTAGATACTGTACCATAACGCCAGAAGCCTCTTCATTTCTCAGCCTTTCTAAAAGACTGGCATCCCCCAGTTCCATACAGGCCTTTCCAGCTTGTATCCCCAGATTTCCCATCCCTATGATGGTTACACGAAAGGGAACTCTATCCTTTGAAAAAAAGTCTTTTCTTCTTTTTGCCATCTCCTGAAATGCTGTTCTAACGCCCCCTAGTGCAGTGAGCTCATAACTAACTACCATTCTGTTGTTTTCATCATCTGCTACCGCATCCATGGAATATCCGTATATCCCTTTCGTTTTCAGCTTATTGACAAGGCCTGGCCTTGATTCATAATGGAGCATGGACATCAGTCCGGATCCAGCCTTCATATTCTCCAATTCTTCCACATCCGGTGCTTTAAGAATAATCACAAAATCCTGCTTATATGCATCCTCTTTGGAAACAAAATGTATTCGTTCGCTAACAGCTCGATAGGCTTCCTCTTCAATACCCATCTCTTTTCCATAACCATATTCTAAATAAATGTCTACGTCATATTGGTTGAGCAGCTCAACAAAACCGGGTAGAAATGCTCTTTTTTCTCCGGGAACATTATGTATTTTAGGCAAACCAACGGTTCTGATTCTTCCCATCGTTTCACGCTCCTAACATCAACATCCTTTATTTTAGTATCTCCCATCTTTTTCGTTTCATGAAAAAACCATTGAAACAATAAAATGCTTCAATGGTTTTTCTTAAATCTTGAATTTTTTTATCTATTCTCCGGTTTTATGAAAGTACACATTCCTTTCATATTTATATCCACCGAAATCAATTTGGGAGGCAACTTGGGCTTTAGGACCAAGCTTAACATCCTTTAGCGCATATTCCTTAAACACGTTATAACCCATTCTGTCCACGATATAGCCAATGTGCTCCTTACCTCCCGGTGCATCCTTCTCGATATAGTCTTCTATGAAATCATAGGTGTTTTGGATAACCTTAATCACGGTTTCTTCGTCTACCCATTTTAGGAAAGGCTGGGCCAATCTTGGATTTCTTTTTCCTGTTCTACCCATAATAACCACATTGTAGAACTTTTCAGGATTCCTTGACCAGGCTCCCGTAGGGCACTTCAAGATGCATTCCCCGCATCCGATACATCGATCCTCATCCCGCTTCACTTTATAGTTTTCCATTCGCAATGCGCCGGTTACTCTTTTCTTGCAGTTCTTCACACATGCTTCACAGCCTACACACCGGTAGGAGTCATACACAGGCTCCACCTGTCCAATGATTCCAAAGTCCTGCATGTGTGCTTTGATACAGTCATTCGGACATCCGGTACAGGCAATTTTCACATGCCGGTCGTTGGGGAAAATAGCCTTTTCAATTTTGATTGCTAGATCCGTTGTTTGGTAGTTGGCAAAAGGACATACCTTGTTTCCAATACAAGCTGAGACATTTCTGGTCCCTGCTGCAGGATATCCTGCTTCAATATCATCAATGGCAACGCCATAATCCAGCTCCAGCCCCTGTAAAATAGGGGCAATCATGCTATTGATCTCCGGGATCTTATCGAAATCAATTTCCGGTATTTCAAAGCCCTGACGTATGGTAATATGAACGCTTCCATCTCCATATTTTTCTGCCACTTCCTTGATGATGTCAAAATATTTGGCTTCCAAATGTCCGCCCGGAACCCTGATTCTCAATGCTGTCTTTCCTCTTACCTTTGTTATTCTATAGGCATTTTTCTTGATCTTTTTTGCGTTGATGGACATAGTCTTTCCTCCCCCCTTTAATCAATCAATTGTTTGGCCTTTGTATAGTTGAACACCGGACCTTCCAAACACACATAGGTTTCATCAATTTTACAGTGTCCACACTTACCGATGCCACAGCTCATCTTTCTCTCGAAGGAAACCCATATCTTTTCTTCAGGAACACCCAGTTTTAAAAACTCTAATCCTGTAAATTTCATCATTAAAGGCGGTCCCACAATAATAACTTCAAAATTCTGATCTTGTGGCAGTTCCATTTCTGAAACATATTTGGTGATCAACCCCACATTTCCTTGCCAGAGTTCATCACCTTTGTCTACAGTTAATGTAACCTGGAATTTATCATTACCCTGCCATGCTTTGATCTCATCAGCAAAAAGGATATCACGAGGGGACTTGAAGCCTATAAATAGGTTCAGTTCTTCAATTTCATGGGAATTATGATGAAAATAGTTGATGATACTTTTCACTGGTGCCAGTCCCGTACCTCCGACAGCAATAATTAGACGCTTGCCTTTATAGTGCTCAAGGGGGAACCCATTCCCATAAGGTCCTCTTAAGAACATAAAATCTCCCGGTTTTAATTCATGAAGATAGTCCGTTACCTTCCCGACTCTTCGAATGGTCATATCGATATATCCATCCCCAAAATCACTGATCGATATGGGTGCTTCACCGATCTTCGGTATGGATACCTCTACAAATTGACCATTGTTTGGCTTCTGATCATAAGCTAATCGATAGGTATAGTCAATGTCTGTTTGTTTCTGTATAGTAAGAATTTCATATTTTTTCGGTATATATGGATTTGTCATGATTTACGCCTCCTCCCCTACAATATCCGTGACTTTGTTTATGCATTTGGAAAAGGAGATATATTCCGGACACACATCATCACAACGACCACAGCCAACACACATGTGATATCCGTTTCGCTTCTTAAAATCATAGATCTTGTGCATAGTTTTGAATCGCATTCTATCACCATAGTTCTTTCTAAAGCCATGACCTCCGGCCATATCCGTAAACCCATCTACATGGCAGCCGGCCCATACTCTTCTTCTTTCTCCATTTTCCTTGTTCTCTCCATAATGTACATCCTGCATGGTCCAACAGCTGCAGGTCATACAGACAAAGTTGCATCTTCCACAGGCAATACAGCGTTCGCTATATTCTTTCCACATTTCATGCTCGAACAGCTGAGGATCTATGTTCTCTGTATTAGGCAGTCTGACTATCACGTCATTCTCTGTGATAAATTCCGGCTCAAAACAGGTTTCTTCACCCTTGTTCTGGAAAATGCTCAGTAAATCCGGATCTTTCACTTTCAGGTCGATAGCTTCGCCAAAGCGTACAGCTGCTGCATAATCTTCGGTCTTATTCGATCCCATGGAAACACAAAAACAGTTTTCAAAGCCTTCTTTGCACTCTATCATAAAAAACTTCACTTTATTACGCAGACGCTCATAATATACATCCTGTATATTTCCATTTTGTAAAAACACTTGGTCTAGTCTGGTAACACCATTGATATCGCAAGGTCTGAGAAATATAATGATCTTCTTTTCATCTACAGAGGGTTCCTTGTATTCCTCTTCTGTAAAGTAGAGCAGTGTCTGTGTTATGGGAAACAAAATCTCCTTTGGTGAAAAATGTGCTTTTTCATCATGTACAATTTCTTCTACCCCGGTTATTTCGCCATAGCGGACCACATCTGTATCTGAAAACCGCCCTACACCCTTAAGGCGTATGGGTGCATAGATTTTATATTCCTTACTTAATTGATATAGTGCTTCATTAAAAGCCTCTTTGTTGAGTCTAAATGACATGCTTGCTCCCCCTTTTCTTTCATTATTCTTTTGAAACAAACCAATACATGGCTCCGATAAACAGTGCACCACCGACGATGTTTCCTCCGGTTACATACACGAGATTTTTAACAAATCCTGCAACGTTGACCACAGCAGCGTCGTGAGGTATAAACAGCCCCATTCCCAGTAGGCTCATATTTGCGATGCTGTGCTCAAATCCTGCACCGATAAATCCAAACAAGCACCACCAGATCAATAGCAGCTTTGCTGTATCTTCTTTCGCCCTGGTAGCTGTCCAAATAGCCAAGCATACCAGCATATTACATAAAATCCCTCGAATAAATAATTGCATCGCCGGAGCAGCCATTTTCCCTGCTGACACTTTCAAGATAAAAGCTGACTGGGGTTCATTGGAAATCAGGCCTGATCGTGCAACCAGATAGGCAAAAAGTAGTGATCCCACTAGATTCCCAATATAGCTTACAATCCAAATTTTGGCTGTATCGCCTATTGTCACCCTTTTGGTTAGATTTCCAATGGTCATCACCATATTGTTACCTGTGAACAACTCCGCACCAGCGAAAATAACCAGTGTTAAAGCAATGCCAAAGCTGGCTCCCATGATCGCCTTTGTAGCAGGTGAATTGGCTGCTGCAAAAGGAGCCCCTATGGAGAAGATTAGCATAATACCAAATCCTACATACACACCGGCCATAGCAGCTAGGATAAAATATTTCCATACACTTTTGTTAATAAATCGCGCTTTGTTTTCTGCACTGTCAGCCATTTTGTTTACGGTTTCCATGAACATGATTCTTTTCCCCTTTCAACATGAATAATACTTTTTACGGTAAACCTTTTCTTCATTTGTTATTAATATATCAAATTCAACTTTTTCATACTGTGAGGTAAATCACAAAGCGATGGAAAAAAAAGAAAAGATAGGCAGCTTTTGCTGTCTATCCTTATATTTCACAGATATCTAAAATATACGCATCTAATATATCCATCATTTCATCAAAAATACCTTCCTCTTCTTCCCATTCATCATCATTGAGCCATTCCTTCCCGCAGCATTCGGTAATAATAACTGCTGAAGTTCCTCCTCTAATATTATTTACATTAACAATCAGAATGCTTAGCCCCTTCGGTCTTGAGGTATACCTATTTAGCACGATGCTTCCAAATTCCCGTTGGTCCGCTAAAGCGTGGAGTTCATGATGGATGACATCTCCTTCAATTTCACTCATCAGCCGCTCAAGTACCTCCCTAGGTGCAATTGATAGCGATACCATTCTTGTACCCATCTCAGCCTCTCCTTTACTGCTTTATTCTTATCTATATTCACTTGTTGTAAAATAGTTGCAATGAAATTGCCATAGTTTGATATAATATAGAAGTAGAGCAGCAAAGTTACATTTTCGTTTAAACATGTTCATTGACGAGGTGTGGACTTCAATTTGGTTAGAAGTTAGAGGTTAAAAGTTAGAAGTTTCGGGTCGATCTTATAAGCTTTTCAATTCCTAAAGACCCAAAAGACGGACATAAAGCCTCTAACATCTAACTTCTAACGTCTAACCATATGAATCACAATTTTTTGATTGGAAAATGATTTACAGATGAAGATTAAATTTTATGATTCCACATCTATAGTTTATGTTAGGAGGTTTTCCCTTGAAAATAATCAACATCTATACAGATGGTGCCTGCTCCGGCAACCAGCATGAGACCAACGTGGGGGGATGGGGTGCCGTTTTAGAATATGGCGAACATCAAAAAGAACTCTTCGGAGGGGAATTGAATACAACCAATAACCGGATGGAAATGAAGGCCCTGTTGGAAGCTTTAACATGTTTAAAGCAGGATGGGTTAACGGTAAATGTGTTTTCTGACAGCTCCTACTTAATTGAATGCTTCACGAAAAAATGGTATGTGAAATGGCAAATGAATGGCTGGCAGACAGCCAGCAAAACGCCTGTCGAAAACAGGGATTTGTGGGAAGATTTATTACATCAGGTAAATCGACAAAAGCAAATCCACTTTCATCGTGTCAAAGGACATCTCCGGTTAGATAATACTTCAGAAATGAATAAATGGTTCAAGAAGTTCCAAGAATGGAACGGTCCGAACTTCTCCATGGAAGACTTTATTTATGTTACCAAAATGAACATTCTGGCTGATGCCTTAGCCAACAAGGGGATAAAGGAAATCTCTATATAACAGAAAAGGAGCTCGAATTGAGTTCCCTTTTTGTATTAATGAAACTGTGTGTAATTTTTATCAATAATACCGCTGGTCAACTGATAAAGCTGACTGTGTTTTGCTGCACCAAAGGATAGGGTAAGCACGAACCTTATATCCTCCATCCCCCCCTGTCCTTGATAAACATCATACACGGTATCAATATTATCTACATGATAGCGTTTTTCAATATGATCCTTCATTTCGTCCACTGCTGCATCAATAAAGTATCCTGCTTGTTCCAGGAGAAGACTCGAGAATTCCTCTTCATCATCCATCATATAGCCTTCCTCTTCTAAATCTCTCTCGATTTCCCTTTCCAAGATAGATTGATCCAGCTTGATATTGTAGGCCAATACATCGTCTTCATGGACTGTATCACTAATATCTCTCACATCTTCGAAAAATCCGTTGCCTTCAATGATTTCCTGGATTTCCCTGCTGGTTACTTGTCCCATCTTCTGTCCATTTTGTGTTTTGATTTGTTTCATATGATTTGCCTCCCCTCACATTCTCTATCAGTAGGATTGTCAGGGAAGGCAGGAATTATACAATGAATATGTTATTTAACGATAACAGCACTTCCGTCCTGTACCTTTTCTTTTCCAACGGTTATGATTTTATCCCCCTGCTTTAAGCCTGATGTTATTTCAATATGCTTGTCGTTGGAGAAGCCTGTTTTTACCTCTGTTCGATAAGCTTTTCCATTCTTTTCAACATAAACATATTGTACACTATTCTCACTTAGCACAGCTTCTTTCGCTACAGATAAAGCACCTGCATGGGCTTCTGTCACAATTTCAATGGACGAGAACATTCCAGGCATAATAGACTGGTCTGTATTTTTTACCAATACTTTTACAGGATACGTTTTAGATTCTGAATCTGGAACAGGTCCAACGTGGGTCACGGTACCTTCCATGCTTTCACCACCAAGAGCGTCTATTTTAATCAATACCTTTTGTCCCTTCTGAATAAGGGCGATATCTTTTTCAGCAATTCCCGCATCTACATACATTTGCTCGATATCCACAACCGTAAAGAGTTTGCTTCCGGGTCCTATACTCTCACCTACCAGTACATTCTTCTCACTGATAATTCCAGTAATCGGTGATTTGATATTGGTGTAAGAAAGATTTTCTTGTGCTAATGCATAATCATTCTCCGTCGCTTGAAGCATTTCCTTAGCCATGAAAAACTGGCTTTCTATACTCTCAAAATCGGATTTGGAAAGTGCTTGACTCTCATATAAAGCTTTCGTACGCTCATATGTTTTCTCAAGGTTTTCATATTGTATCTTTTCTGCATTCAAGGCAGCCGATGCCTTATGAAATTGAATCTGGTAAATCGTATCGTCAACTTTGCAAAGGGTATCTCCTTTTTGAACCTTTTTACCGATATCACCAAATACATTATCTACTACACCATTTACCTTGGCAGTAATAATTACTTCTTCCTTAGGTTTCATCGTGCCGGGAAACGCCAGCGTATTTTCAAAATCCATGGTTCCAACAGGTTCAACTTTTACATAAACCGCTTCCTGTTCTTGCTTTCCTTGTGCCTCCCCCTCTTCTGCCATGGTACTTTTCTTATCCCCGCAACCTGCCAATCCCAAACTAATGATTAATAACAATATGAGCAGCTTTTTCATTGCCATTGCCTCCTTTATCAAAAAACCTTTTGCTCTTTTTCTCTTGTCTTCTTTCTTTCCATTCTTCTAACATCGTATATAATACAGGTACGACAACCAGTGTAAGCAGCGTCGCCATACTCAGTCCGAATATCAGCGCATATCCCATGGGCGCAAAGAACTTTTGTCGAATGGTAATAGGCAGAATTCCGCCAGCCGTTGTAATCGTTGTTGCCATAACAGGTATAAACCTTGACTTACCCGTTTCTCTAGCCGCACTTTTAATATCCATGCCATTCTTTCTAAGATAGTTTATATAATCCACCAGGACGATGGCATCATTTACTGCAATACCCACCAGAGCCACCACCCCAACGAAGGAGACAAAGCCAAATGTATTCCCTGTAATAACCAGACCCGGCATAACACCGATCAATGCCATGGGAACAGAGAATAGAATAATCATTGGTTGAGACAATGAATTAAACTGAACTGCTAAAATCAAATATACGAGAATCGCCGCTATCGCCATGTTTTTAAACATATCTGTAAAGGTTTCATCCAGATCCTCTTGCTCTCCACCATACTCAATTGTCAAGTCATCAGGGAGAGGATAGGTTTTGATCTTCTCTTTAAATTGATTGACAATATCCAGGGGAATGATATTTGTTTCAACGTTGGCGGTTACCGTTGTATTCCGCTTCAAATCTTCATGCCGTATTACATTGATACTCTCTGTCTCTACGATTTTTGCCACTTGAGAAAACACAATGGGCCGGCCAAATCTGGAAGTAAAATAGATGTTTTGCAAATCCTCCATGGTATCTAATTTATCTTGGGTGGTTCTAATCATAACATCTATCTCATCCTGATTGTTTCTAAATGTAGTGGCTTTTAAACCATGCACTGCATTTCGAATCCCTAGTGCCACTGTCATATCATCCAGTCCCAGGTAAGCCGCCCTTTCTTTATCCACCTTGATCTGAAGCTCCGGTGTACCCTCGTCCAGACCGCTGTTTACATCCCGGGTCCCCGGAATTCCTTTAAGAATTTCTGCAAAATCCTTTGCCACCGTCGTAACATCATTCAAGTTTTCTCCCTTTAGCTTAACAACGATTGGAGCATCAGAAGGGGGGCCATCTTCGACCTCTACGACTTCAATATCTGCACCCGGGATATCCTTTACTGTTTCTCTAAGGACAGCCGCCAGCTCCATACTGCTTCTATCCCGGTCTTCCTCATCTGTTAAATCGATGGCAATTCGAGCCATGTTCGGTGTACCGCCGGAAGAAACGGATATGGTATCGAAGTTATCCGCTCCGGTTATCCCTACATTTGATACGAAGCTCTTAAACTCTGGAAATTGGAATAATCTTTTTTCCACTTCTTCAGCAATACCTGAAGTCGTTTCTAGATTTGTTCCAATGGGCGTCTCGATATCAATATACAGCCTTCCATAATCCGTTGGCGAAAACATTTCCACTTTTAAGATACCCAGTGGAATCAATGCAAGACTAAGGATCAATGCTGTAAAGGTAATTCCCACCACTGCCCATCGCTTCTTCCAGCTGGAGACAATCTTATACAGTGTATCTGCATACCTTTTGATAATGAAGGATTCTTCTGCTGTTCGTTTCTCATATAACTGCTTTAAGAACATTCCCGAGGAAAATAGAATGGCAAATATGATGGAAAGCAAACCAAATCCCATAAAGCCTTCTTCTTCACCTCTGAAAGCATACATGGATAATGCAAATATAAACAATACAGCGGCTATTTTCTTTACCTTTTCAAAAACAGGATGTTTCTTCATATTCTCACTGCGATGCCTTTTTAACATAATGGAGCAAAGAGCCGGCGTTATGGTAATAGCCATTAAGAACGATGCACTCAGTGCAAAAATAACCGTTAGCGGTATAGGCTTTATAAACGCTCCCATGATTCCCCCAGTCAGCATTAATGGGAAGAATGCTGCCACTGTGGTAAGGGTCGATGACATAACCGCCGGCGCAATTTGATTGGTACCCGCTTCCGCCGCAACCTTGGCTGTTAATCCCATAAACCTGAGTCTATCCACATTTTCCATAATAACGATGGCATTGTCTACTAACATCCCCACCGCCAGAATTAGGGAGAATAGGGTAATATTATTAAAGGTCATATCAAAAGCCCTCATAAATCCAAAGGCTACAAAAATAGACATCGGGATAACGAAAGCCACTACCAGTGATTCTCTAAAGCCGATAAATAGGAACAGTACGATAATAACCAGTAAAAGACCGGAAATTGAGTTGTTTACAACAGCACCCAATTCATCCTCGATATAGACAGATAAATCTCCACTAATTTCCACCTGGAGATTTTCCGGATACAAGGTGCCCTTTCCATCCTCCACCAGATGTCGGACTTTTGCGCTGGTTTTGATAATATCTGCTTCTTTCTTCTTTTTAACAGATAAGGCCACAGCTTTTTTCATCGAAGGATGATCTGATTTCAATTCGTAGGACATTCTTGAGTAAGATTCAGGATCCGCATAACCGTCTTCGATTTCAGCAATATCCTTTAGGAATAAAGGGCTGCTGCCTACATATGTAATCACTACCCGTTCCAATTCCTTGGCTTGATCAAACTCTCCAACGGTACGAATATTGAACTGCTTATCATCCAGCTCGATATCGCCACCTGGGAAGCTGATATTAGACATGGAAATGGCATTCTTTATTTGATCTAAAGAGATATTATAGGTAGCCAGTTTTTGGGGATCTATAATCACTTTGATTTCTCTTTCCAATCCACCTATAATCTGTACATCAGAAATCTCATTCAGTTTTTCAATCTCGTCCTTCATATCCTCTGCCATATTCTTTAGGGTTATGAAGTCATACTCTCCGCTGAGATGAATAATCATGATGGCTGAATTATTGGTTTCAAGGCTTTCTATCACTGGCAGTTCTGCATCCTCAGGAAGTTCATTCTGAACCGTCGAAACCTTATCCCTCATTTTCTGCAGCATATCATCCATATCTACACCCTGGTTGAATTCCACAAATATTGAAGAATATCCATAGCCTGACGATGAGCTTATCTGTTTCACATTTTCAAGCTCATCCAGTTTCTTCTCTATCTTTTGTGTCACCAATTCTTCCATTTCCTCTGGAGCTGCGCCTACATAGGTTGTCAGCACATGTCCATAAGGTAGTATAATTTCCGGCTGCAGCTCCCTAGGCAGATCAAAATACGCTCCGATACCCCAAATCATAATGGCTGCAATAATCAAAAACACGATTCGGTATCGATTAATAAAAAACGAGGACCATCGCCCAAGAATATTCTTTTCTTCTTGAAGTTCTGGAATATCAATGTTTTGATTTCTTTCAAATTCGAAATCCTTCATGGTTAACTCCCTTCTTTCCTTTTGAACTTTCAAATTTTACATCATTTACAGTACAATTCAAATCCTTCTTTCATCGTTTTTGACGGCAAATCAAAAACAGTAGATACATCTTCATGATATAACTTTTTTCATCACATTACCATCACATTAACATATACGCAGCTTTTCTATTTTTGTCTATTGTATTCAAAAAAAATAAGACCCTTCGATACAAGGAAAATAATATGCCTTGTGAACACGTCTTCGTTTATGATCTGTATGATTCCTTAGGATAAACTGTTTGAGCAAGCTACCTTATCTACGTTGGAAAGTGCAGGAAGCAGCTGATATTGTGCGGTGCAACCTCTATACAATATCAGCTCTAACTACACACAGTACCCGCTTTGGTTTAAAAGAAGATTGAAGGGTCCTGTTAATCTCTCATAGTAAAATCTCCTCATTATTTCACTTAATTAAAGCTTTCTACTTTTTTCAACACTTGAAGACTCGTGCTGTTTCAGGATATCCTTATACTCAATCAGGCCAATTTCACAGCCGGGGCCAATCTCAATATTATCCCCCCGTACAACCTTTGCTTTGACATATTCAAGATAGATATCATCGCCTTCAATACTATCCGTTACAAGCTGTCCAAGATAAAAATCCTCCGGCACATAAAAGAACTTAATCATTTTCTTGAAGAAAATATCCGTACCTCGCCTGATACTGATCCTTTCTCCTCCAATTTCCTTAACATGACATTTAGAATGCATCTCAACATCAATATTCCCAGCATTCAACAGTCCACCGATTTTAAAGGGTCCCTTCACCATAAAGTTTTCTGTGTTGCATTCACCACGTATATCCAGAAAACCAAATATATTTGCTTTTTCTATTGAAGCACTGCCCTTAATGTTAACTTCACCGCTAATCTTAAATTCTTTTGCAATAGCATCATTACCGATATTCATGTTACCAACAATCGTAACCTCTTCGGCTTCCAGATTTCCTTTAATATCTGCAGTCCCTGTTATCTTTCCTGTTCTTACTCTAACATTTCCCCGGATATCACACGTTCCGGTTACTTTCAAGCCGATACAGTCAATATCCCCATTGATTGTCTCTTCACCGATTATTTTTACATTATTGTAAACACCGCCTGCTGCAGTTCCATCTCCGATTAGATTTAAATTTTGTCTTTTTTTATTTTCCATCACCAATTTCCTCCCCTACAAGGCGCCCATCTTAATTTTCAGTTCTTCTATACAGCCTGCCAAACTAAGCCTGGTAACAACTTTTGTGCCGCTTTCGAAATAAAGCTCATTTGGAATTAATGCCAGCAAGAGGGTTGAAATCCCCATCTTTCGTATAAAAATCACTTCACAGTGTTTTCCTTCAAATTTTTTATAATGATCAGCCATTGTTTGTAAAAGACTTTTTCCCTCTTCCAAGCTAATCTCTCCTGACTGGAGCAGTTTATCCAATACATACACATACAGGATTTTATCAAAGGTAAAGCTGTCGGTATTCCCCATCTTTTCCTGATAAACCTCTACAGCCATTTTGGTAACAACATTGTTGTCTAAAAGCTCCTGTTTCTTCAAGATGACCCCCGCAAAATTCGGCGAGAAGATGTCCGCCAAATCATCCAACGATAAGTCGTCTTTCATATCTTTAATCTTTGCTATCCTGGCAAGTATCTTTTCTTTAGGAAAGAAAGTCTCTTGACCTGTGAAAGTGGATCTTCTGATAAACCAGTCTTCCGGGATGAGATTCTTCCTTTTCCACCTATACAGCTGACCATACGATATTTCCGTCAACTCCAGCAGTTCCTTTTTTGATATTAGCTCTTGTTCCATATCGATCTCTCCCTCTAACGCAGTTTTTTGTTCTCAGTAACAACAGACTTATCGGACTTTTCAAAACGCCCTTTATATTCTACTAATTCAATCTCGCATCCCTTTCCTATTGTAACATTGTTTCCACGAACCACTTTAGCTTTGGTATATTCAAGATAAATCTCATCTCCTTCAATGGTTTCGCTGCAAAGCCCCACATTAATATCAAGCAAAGGAATAATCGATTTAATAAGTTTCCTTAAAGTAAAGGAACGCCCCATATTAACCTGAATTTTTTCTCCTCCGATCTCTTTTGCCTTGCATGGCGCATATAAATGGATATCTATATTTCCTGCATTTAAAAGTCCCCCTATTTTAAAGGCTCCTTTGGAAATAAATACTTCTGAACTACAATCTCCTTTAATGTTAATAACGCCTGTATTCTCAACATCCTCAGCATTAACACTGCCATTAATGCCAACTAGACCTTCACATCTGACTTCTTTAGCTGCTATGCTGCCGTCGATATTTGCCCAACCGTCGACTCTAAATCCATCGGATTGCAAGTCCCCTTTAATTTCGCCCTTTCCACTGATTTTGCCTATCTTCGTTTTAACGCTGCCTTCCACGCTTCCTACTCCATTTATGGTAAAGTTGTTGCAGTCTACATCTCCGTTAATTTTTCCCTGTCCATCGATACAAACGTTGTTAAAAAATCCCCCTGCTGAACTGCCTATTCCTGAGATATTTAGATCAAATTTTTTCTGATTTTCCATCATTTATTCCTCCAATCATTTATTTTTTCTATACGACTTTATCTAAAATTTAGTATTTCACAACAGTGTTTCATCATGCTCTCGATTATTCGCTTTTATCATAGTGTTGGGAGAAGAAATTTAAAATAGATTATCCGCCCGCGAATAGCGATGTAACATTTAATTCTACTATATTCTTACCAAATTTCAATTTTCTTTAACAAAAGCTAAATTTTCCCCTATACTTTAATATAATCATGTAATCTTTTTCATTGTAACATAACACTGTTACGTTGTAAAGAGTGTTAAAAAAATTCCATTTCCTTCTACTGGGAAAAGATACGGGATGAGAGGAACTGAAACTTATTTTTATTGTTAACAAACAGGTGTATACAACACGCTAAGAACAAAACAAAAAAGAAACCTCTAAAGTTTATTACTTAGAAGGCTTCTTCCGCTACCGCTATTTAATTAAGGTCATCAACGACCGTTTATACTCAAGTTCTTCTCGCTTTTTATATAATGCATCAAGTCGTACGTGATACTGCGCTATTTTTTCTTGTTTGTTCATACAGTATTCTTCAATAATTTCTTCATAAGCTTTCTTTGTAAAGCCTGTGAGTCCATAATAGGAATGATACAGCATGGTCTTTCCCCTGTCACCCAAAGAAATGATAAATATATATTGGAGTCCTTGCCTGCCGTGAAGTGTCAATGCTGTTTTGAATATCTTTTCTTTCTTTTGAAATATCTCCATCAATTCTTTCTTATCATCATCTGTTTCTCTTTCTTGTCCTATCCCATTCACCAATTCATAAAATCCAAGCTCCAGCAGCTTTTGTCTCGTCTGATCATCCTGGGATCTAGTAACAGCTTCATCCACCAGTTCATTCAAAACTCTAAATTCCATGTAACGATCGCTAGTCTCGTCATTTTTCAATAGCTCAATCCATTCTTCCTTTTTATCTATTTCACTTTGAATTCGTGCTAACACAATGCCACGCTCCTTAGCATCTCTCTGCACTGATCGTCTTTTGGTCTTCTTTACAGCCTTTCTTTATAAAGGATTTCTGCTTCACCCTCAATGTACTGGTTTCGCCTGTCAACAAGTTTGTGGAAATATTCTTCCATGTTTTTATCCTCTAACGCAACAATTTCCCTCATATTATCAAAATTCTCCATCATCTCCATACCCATTTCCAGGTAGGCTCGGGCCATATCCAACTGGCACCAATGGAATAGTTGATCATCATCCTCTTCATACTCGTTAATGATTTTCTGATATATATCGATGGCTTGCAGATAATCCTTTAATCCTGCATATCCAACAACATCGCCTAGATGCTTCAATGCCCAAAAGTATATTTTGGGCTCTTCTGCGGCTTGATCCATGATTCCCTTATAGTGCTCCAATGCCTCTGAAATCATTCGATCACTCACAAGCTGCTCACCCTGTTTAAAAAGTTCTTCCCAATTTTGCATGATTATTTTCCTCCCTATTATTGATTATCTATATTTTATTCTATTTTCCTATTCCAATTCCTTCTATTTCGTAGTCAACTTTCTTGAATTTTAATCTCTCCATGGTTCACTTTAGATTATTGTCAACCAAGAATATTTTTCTATTTTTCGATTCGACATTTCTCGACACATCTCTTCGTTGATAATACTCGCCATTAGTTCTATTTCCCTGTGAATCTCCCGTTAAAGACCCAATAAATTCACATCAGTAGTCTTATTGTTATGTAAACCTCTTCAATTTATAATTATCCTAAGAATCAGATGAATCAGCAAATACCAGTAAATCACGATAATGGCAAAACTGGTGAAAACCAGCGACGCAAAGCTACAGGGGCTAAGGTGCATACAGCACTATGCCAGCCAGTTACCGAAAGTTAATGGGCATTTGTTACTGTTTATTACTACGTAACCCTGCCTTTCGGTAAAAGGCAGGGTTACTTTATTTATAGGAGGTGAACTTTCATTGAAGTTGATCAATCTCGACAATGGACAGGTTTTGGCATCACAAATCAAAGAGGCTAATACCTTTTCCCAAAGACTAAAAGGCCTTATGTTTACAAAAAACCTTCCCGGGGATTGGGGACTTCGTATTCAACCTTGCCGTGGTATTCACACTTTTTTTATGCAGTATAACATTGATGTTTTGCATCTTGATTCTAACCAGCGGGTGGTTCTCATAGAAGAGAACATCTCTCCAGGAAAAGTGGGGAAAACAACTCCCGCTACAGTAGAAATCGTAGAACTGAA
Source organism: Bacillota bacterium (assembly GCA_049324315.1). Classification (GTDB taxonomy): domain Bacteria; phylum Bacillota; class Clostridia; order Peptostreptococcales; family Thermotaleaceae; genus JBMOKU01. The sequence goes on from JBMOKU010000026.1 coordinate 61,878, forward strand.
CGCAGGAAAAATTCGTGAAACAGAAACAAAAATGGGACACAGTCTTTATTTTGTAGATGAACATACAACATAAAAATGAAAAAGGAGTGAATCAAATGTTGGATAAAATGAAAGCTTTACTCGTTGAGGAACAAGGTCAAGGTATGACAGAATATGGTCTTGTATTAGGTATCATTGCTGTCGCTGTAGTGGCTACCTTGGCGTTATTGAGAACAGAAATCCAGACAATCTTTACAAATGCATTAACAACCATCCAAAGCCGTTAACCCTTATTGTCTAACGAAAGTAGATAATGAAAATAGGAGGGAATCGTATGTTAAATACAATGAAAGTTTTATTAACAGAAGAGCACGGTCAAGGTATGACTGAGTACGGTTTGGTTTTAGGCATTATTTCTATAGCCGTAGTAGCTACATTAGTGTTATTGAGAACAGAAATCCAGACAATCTTTACAGATGCATTAACAACCATCCAAAGTCGTTAATAATCCAGCAAATTGTCTAAGTCATCGTGCTTTTAAAGTAGGCTCTACAGCTAATGTAGAGCCCTTTTTAACAAAAGGAGGGACAGTATCCATGTGGTTTGATGTAATACTCATTGCTGTTCTATTCATTTGTGTCATCACAGATTTGAAAAACAGAAAAATCTACAACAAGGTTATCTTTCCTACTCTGTTAATCGCATTTTTATCTCATTTGCTTACAGGAGGATGGGACCAACTTCTTTCCGCAGTTGGAGGCTTTTTCCTAGGTCTTCTTTTACTTTTGATTCCTTATCTATTAGGAGGCATAGGAGCAGGAGACGTCAAGCTGTTGGCTGTGGTTGGCGCCCTAAAAGGAAGCACCTTTGTATTATATACAACTTTGTATATGGCCATTGCAGGAGGGCTGATTGGTGTACTGATCATTTCATTCCGAAAAGATACGCCTGCTAAACTCAAGGCTAGCCTTAATTATATGATAGGATTAACGCAAGGTATCGAGATGCCTTCTCCCATAACAAAGGAATTATTCTCGGGAACCTATCCTTATGGCGTGGCTATTGCAAGTGGTGCTCTATTCCATTTAATCTTTCAAGGACAGGTGATTTTATGGTAAAAGATGAAAAAGGTCAATCCCTTCTTGAATTCGCCCTTGTGTTGCCTATTTTGCTCCTACTGGTTTGCGGCATCTTTGACTTTGGCAGGGTATTATATACATCCATGAACCTCCATCTCATCACACAGGAAACAGTCCGTCAGGGAGGATTTGGGAAAAACGACAGCGAGATTATATCCTTTGCACAAAATCAGTTTACACTGGGAGACCCCGCATTACTTCAGGTAGATATTTCGCCGAATGATACGATTAGAAAATCCGGAGATTATGTAACGGTGACATTAACCTATCCCGTTGAATATGCCACACCTTTGATTTCCCTACTTTTTCCGTCACCCTATCAGGTCATAACAGATTCTACCATTCGGGTAGAATAGGAGGTTCTTAGGATGAATATCATTAAGTCTCTATTCAACGAAGAAAAGGGTAATGCTTTGGTTCTGGTTTCCCTGCTTCTCTCAATCCTCTTAGGCATCGGAGGTCTTGTCATTGACGGAGGCACTCTATATACAACAAAAGCCCATCTTCAAAAGGCTGCCAATGCTGCCGCCCTATCAGGTGCCCAAGAATTGACAGCAGACAGTACCGTTATAGAAGGGATTGTGAACAATGTACTGCAATCTCACAACGAACAGGGCAGCCTTGTAAGTATGACAATTGAGCCGGAACAAAAAGTATCTGTTCATCTTCAAAAAAATATTCCACTAACCTTTATGTCACTTTTTGGATTTCAGAGTGCCCCCGTAGAAACTCGTGCTGCTGCCACCATTCTCTCTATGGGGCATGCCAGCGGTGCTGCGCCTTTGGGTATCGATGAAGCTACTCCTTTGAATTATTTTCAAGAATATAAGTTAAAAGTAGACCAAACTGGGGTAGATACAGGAAACTTTGGCGTACTTGCTTTAGGTGGAACCGGTTCAAAAACATATGAAGAGAATTTAAAGTATGGTTATAGTGAAGAGATAAGCATTGGTGATATTATCGAGACCCAAACAGGTAATATCTCCGGAAAGACACGGACCGTGATTCAAGAACGTATCGATGCATGTCCCTATCCCGTTGGGGATTATTCTCATCGTGACTGTTCCAGAATTCTTCTCGTCCCTGTATATAGACCCTACAATCACAATGTAAATCAACTTATGTCAATAAAGGTCACAGGCTTCGCATACTTCTATATCACACAGCCCATGTCCAGCCATGATACTTCCATCACCGGTATGTTCATTAAGCGGGTAGGTACTGGGATAGGCGATGTGAATAGTGCAAACAGAGGGGCATACAGTATTAAACTAGTAGAGTAGAGGTGAAAAGATGAAATCGAAAATCGTACTGCCTTTAGCCATCATTATGGGTCTGGTAACAACCTTTCTTTTCTATAATTACATGAAAGCAATCGATGAAAACGTCAAGCAAAACAACAACATGGTGGATATCGTCGTCGCAAATAAGGAAATTAAGAAGAATCAGAGAATCTCCAGCGATATGCTTTCCATCATCCAAGTGCCTGAAAAAGGCGTCCATCCTAACACCATCAAAACGATATCCGAAGCAGAAGGAAAATACACAACAGCTGATATTGCTCAGGGTGAGGCCCTGGTCTCCCACCGACTTTTACACGAAAAGGAAGAAAGTCTCTTTATCTCTAGAAAAATAAAAGAAGGGTATCGGGCTGTGTCAGTAGGGGTAAACATTGTACAGTCAGTATCGAATCTTATCGAGCCTGAAGATACGGTAGATGTAATATTCAGTGAAACCTTTCAAAACGGTCAAACAACTTCTGTTTCAACACAAACGATCCTTCAAAATGTTCGGGTCCTGGCAGTAGGAAGACGTATGATTGAATCAACCCCTGGAGAAGAATACGTAGAATATACCTCAGTTACCTTGGAATTAAACCAGTGGGATGCAGTAACACTGGTCAACGCTAAAGAACGTGGAAATATTCAACTCATTTTACACAGCAGGGTGATACCCCCCAAGGAGGCGGAATCCAATGCCACAAAATCAAATCAATAATGGAGAAATCATAAAGTCCGAAAAAGGCAAAATGATTGCCATATGCAGTGCAAAGGGTGGAGTAGGGCGAACAGTCATTGCTGTAAACCTTGCCATCGCTTTAGCGGCAAAGAATATCCGTACCCTCCTCCTTGATGGATGCTTTCAGTTTGGGGATGTAGGATTGGCCATGGATTTACAGTCCATGTTTACAATTAAAGATGTGATGGAACAGATTGATCATATGGAAGAGGACAGCATAACCCATTATCTAAGCAGGCATGAAAGCGGTGTTCGCGTATTGCCTGCCCCCCATCGCCCTGAGTATGCTGACTTGATTACAATCCAAGGAGTTGGGAAGATTTGCAACATCCTTTTGGATCGATCAGATTATTTAATCGTCGATACCCTTCCCGGTCTAACAGAGTCAACTCTGCACTTTGTCGATAGAGCAGACCATATTTTCCTAGTCACGGATTTAGAAATGTCTTCATTGAAGAATACCAAGCTGATGCTGGAAATACTCCACACTTTAGAACTGGCTAATAAGGTGCAGATTATCGTAAACCGTTCTACGATGAAAAGTGTTATCCAGGTTTCCGATGTACCAAAAATTTTAGGGACCGATGCTATACTCTATATCCCCAATCAATTTGAAATCGTGTCCAAATCCCTCAATATTGGTGTACCTTTTATAACCCATCATCGAAGGGCAGATATTACAAAAGCCATATTGAGTATTGCCACCCAGTTTGCTGGGTCCTATGGAGATTTTGTTTATCGACCAAAAGGACGGTCCTTTGTTCATTCATTGTTTAGTAAATTGAAAGGTCAAAAGGGGTGAACAGAATGAGTCTTCTCGAAAGAATCCAAACAAAAACACAACAAAATCCAGCAATACCTCCCGAGGAAGATACAACTGAAAATCAACAGCCAAACATATTGCCCTCTGATTTACTGTTGAATATCCGTGAAACCAGCAAGTCGGAACATATGGCAAAAGAGAAAAACAGTCCTTCCAATAAGAATCGATTATTAAAGGACAAGCTTCATAAGCAGATTCTAAAGGAAATCAGGACAGAAAAAGTTGAAAATATTATACCTAAAATTGATACTCTGGCTGTGGAGATCATGAAGGAAGATGAATCCCTTGTAGGAAAGGTAGACAGAAAAAAAGTTGTTAACGAGCTGATTAATAATTTAACGGGGTATGGACCTATTAATCCGCTCCTTATAGATCCTGATGTTAGCGAGATCATGGTCAATGGTCCGTCACAGATATATGCTGAAAGAAAGGGTAAAGTGGAACTGACGGATATTAAATTTCAAGACAATGATGAGGTCATGCATGTCATCGAAAAAATTGTATCTCCTTTGGGAAGAAGGATCGATGAAAGCAGTCCCATGGTAGATGCCAGACTCCCTGATGGATCCCGTGTCAATGCCATTATCCCCCCATTGGCTTTGAATGGTCCGACCATTACCATTCGAAAGTTCTCCAGAGACCCCTTTCAGATCGAAGATTTGATTTCTTTCGGTACACTAACAAGGGAAATGGCTACTTTCATAGAAGCCTGCGTCAAAGCGAGATTGAATATCTTTATTAGTGGCGGTACAGGGTCTGGAAAGACTACGACTTTAAATGTGCTTTCCTCCTTTATACCCAATGACGAACGAATTCTTACCATTGAAGATGCCGCAGAGCTGCAGCTTTGGCAGGATCACGTGGTCTCATTAGAATCTCGGCCAGCTAATATTGAAGGAAAGGGCAGTATAACCATCCGGGATCTGGTACGGAACTCCCTGCGTATGCGCCCTGACCGTATTGTAATCGGTGAGGTTCGCGGCGGTGAAGCCCTGGATATGCTGCAGGCTATGAACACCGGTCATGATGGCTCCCTAGCCACCGGACACTCCAACAGCCCCAGGGATATGATTGCCCGTTTGGAAACTATGGTACTTATGGCAGGTATGGATCTTCCCATCAAAGCAATCCGCGAGCAGATTGCAGGGGCCATCGACCTCATCATCCAGCAGTCCCGCTTAAAGGATGGCACCAGAAAAATAACCAGTATAACAGAAGTGCAAGGCCTTGAGGGGGATGTTATCGTTCTTCAAGATGTCTTCCACTATCGTCAGCTAGGTGTTGATGAACAGGGAAAAATCATCGGTAAGCTTGTGCCAACAGGTGTACGTCCCAAGTTCTATGAACAGCTTGAAGCCTCTGGTATCCGCGTTCCAGCCACAGTATTTATCGAAGAGGAGGCCTGGAAATGATAAAATGGCTGATTCTACTCTTTTTCCTGTTTACCACGTTTCTATTCTTCCTAGGACTACTGCACCTTTTGTTGTTCTCAAACAGACAGTTGGAAAAGAGAATCAAATATTATCTTATTTCCCATGACAAAAAACCTCTAGATCGAAAAAAATTTAATCTGCTGGTTCAAATGCAGCTATTTAATCAAAAGATAAGAAAAACGGTTCCTACACGTAAGTCCAATGAAAAGCTGGAACAATTCCTAAGTAGGGCAGGTGTTCCTTTAAAACCCGAAGAGTATGTGATGTTTCGATGGATGTCAACCTTGTTCTTTGGCGGTATTTTATATTTACTCTCCGGCAAATACCTCTTTTTCGCCATGGGAATGATGATAGGCTGCTTCCTTCCACAGTTCGTTGTCAGAAACAAATATCAAAAAAGAATTCAAAGGTTTAATGATGGTTTACCCGATATGATTACAGTCATCGTTGGCTCCCTTAGAGCGGGCTTCAGCTTTCCACAATCCCTTAAATCTGTAGTAGAGGAAGCTGATTCACCAATAAAAGAAGAAATCCATCTGGTATTAAAGGAAATGCAGTATGGCGGTACCATCGAAGAAGCCCTTCACAATCTCCATGAACGAATGCCCAGCGGCGATTTGGAATTAATGATTCAATCAATACTGGTCCAGCGTCAAGTAGGAGGCAATCTGGCTACAGTCTTAGATACAATCGTTCAGACCATCAGAGACCGGAACACCATTCAGAGACAGGTCCAAACGCTAACAGCCCAGGGAAGAATGTCCGGAACGGTTATAGGCCTGCTGCCCATCGTATTGGCCTTCTTGATCTATCTCATCAATCCCAGCTATATAGGGGTACTTTTTACTCATCCTATTGGTATCTCATTAGTAGGTGGAAGTATTGTCTCTGGATCATTAGGTTTCTTCTTTATTAGAAAGCTAACAAGAATTGAGGTGTAGCTTTATGATGTATTTTACTTTTTTCTGTACCATTACTCTCTTCATATTCTTGTTTTTCGTACTGGGCGAAGAACGGAAGCAATGGGTGAAACAGAGATTGAAATTATATGTAGATGACGACAAGAAAGATTCTAAGAATCTTAAAGACCGTCTCCAAACAGAACCATTCTTAAAGAGAATTTTTTATCCATTCTTCTACGAGATTAAGCGCAGCTTTAAAAGAAAAATATCTGATGAAAAAGAAGCAAAAATTGAAATGAAGCTGCTTCAGGCAGGTAATCCCCAAGGCATGTCTCCCGTGGATTTTCGCCTGTTTCAGATGGCACTACTGCTGCTTCTACCTACCTTGTTGGGTATTCTCTCTTTTTTCTTAAAGAAGCATGTAGGGGTGACTCTCCTTTTTATTTTGATAGGTATCACCGGAGGGGTTATTATTCCTCATTATTATTTATCCTCAAGAATTAAGAAACGGAGTCACCAAGCCCTTCGTGAGCTCCCTGATGTCGTGGACCTGCTAACAGTTAGTCTCGAAGCAGGCCTGGGCTTTGACGCTGCTCTTAGTAAACTGATCTCAAAGAAAGATGGCATCCTAGTCAGTGAATTTCATCGCTGTTTAGAAGAAATACGGCTGGGCAAAACCAGAAGAGAAGCCCTGGCAGGTGTAAGGGATCGGGTGCTGGTAGACCCGTTAAATGTTCTGATCAGCAGTATTATACAAGCCGAGAAACTGGGAATCAGTATGGTTCACATCCTGCGAATCCAGTCCCATGAGGTGCGACAGCAAAGAAAGCAGCGGGCAGAAGAAGAAGCCATGAAAGCCCCTATCAAAATGCTTTTTCCACTGATTCTCTTCATTTTCCCTAGTCTCTTTATTGTCTTACTAGGGCCGGCAGTAATACAGTTTCTTTTAACATTTAAAAAATGATGTCACTATCTATTCTGTAGGGGCGCCCATTAGGCGTCCGCAGGGAATCCCGCCACGTTGTGCTATTGTTTTAAACAGCGGACACACGATGCGTGCCCCTACAACATTGCCCCACAGAGAAGTTTTGTACCAGCTATCTCTGTGATAACTAAAAAAGGCTTCTACCGAAGCCTCTTTTTCACATTCGAACATTAATCTCCCTTGTACCTTCCACCATGGGGCTGGCACAGAAAACACAAGCGGGACTTTCTGCAACGGTAAATTCTTTTTGCATCCAACCAATACAGTTAGGGCACTTCCAAATATCCACCTGCTGTGTTACATATTTGATCTCTTCTTCCTGTTGTTTTCCTCTAAAGAACATACGCTCACTCCTCTCGATGTCTCTACTCAAAAAGATGTCTTTAGTATGTCCCTAAAATGTCACCCTATACTGCTAATTTTAGGAAGTTTTTTATATACTTTTTACACTATTGGTCCATTTGGCACATTTATCGCCCCACATAGCCGCTACTTCTCCGTTGATTTCCACCTTAATAACCTCGCAGAGATTGCTGCAGCCCGTACATTCAAAGCTGCTGGGGGTAAAAGGAATATCCGCAGCGTCAAAGCCTCGGAACTTCGTTTTGTTTCCCGTATACACAGTATATTCTCTGGCTAAAATCGCCGCACCCAGGGCACCCATGACATCAAAATACTCCGGTACAATGACCTGTTCTCCCATCTCTTTCTCAAAGGCCGCTCTAATCCCTACATTAGCTGCCACACCTCCTTGAAAAACATAGGGTGGACGGAGTTTCTTACCTCGTCCCAGGTTATTAATGTAATTTCTCACCAGGGCTTCACAAAGACCATTAATAATCTCTTCTTTGGAAAAACCAAACTGCTGCTTGGAGATCATATCCGATTCCGCAAAAACCGTGCATCGGCCTGCTATACGAACCTTTCTCTGGGCTTTAAGGGCATATTCTCCAAACTGTTGAATCGGGATGCCTAATCTTTCAGACTGATGGTCAAGAAATGAACCTGTTCCTGCTGCGCAGACTGTATTCATAGCAAAATCCGTTATCAACCCATCCTTAAGGAAAATAATTTTTGAATCCTGGCCTCCAATTTCGAAGATTGTGTTGGCCTCAGGTACATAATTAATGGTTGCCGTGGCATGGGCAGTAATCTCATTTTTTACCACATCTGCTCCAATCATAATACCGATCAATTGTCTACCGCTTCCGGTTGCTCCTACACCACAAACTTCATATTTTCCTTTCGCTTCATCCCGTAGATTGCGAATTCCTTGCTTAACAGACTCCAACGGTTGTCCATTCGTACGGATATATTGTTTGGAAACAACACGATTATTTTCATCAATAGCAACAATGTTTGTACTAACGGAGCCCACATCTATACCTAAAAACACCTTATCCATGTCCATCCCCCACATCCTCAGGATACTACTCTACTGATATTCTTCTTTTTATTACTTCGAATCAAGTCTAAAAAGGCTTCGATTCTTGTAAGATTATTGGCAATGCCTGCTTGTTCATCTAAAGCAATGGTCAATACCGGTATTCCGGTCTCTTCTATCAGCTTCGGCATGATACTTTGAGATACCAATTCCGGCAGACATCCAAAAGGCATTAGGTGTACAACACCGTCAAAGCCTTGATCATGATAGTCAACAATATGCCCCATGGTCTCTTTGGCATGCCCACCGATCTGGATTTCTATGTATCTTTCGCCTTTTTTTAGAATCTCTTCTTCATCATTCTTCCTAAATGGTTTGGGAATAATATTATGCTCTATCCAATGGGATAAATAATGCCCTCTTCTCACTTCACAGCCTAAGCTGCCCAATACCTCTTCCATTTTCATATTCACAGAGGATTCCATCACCACATAAATTTCACCCACGATACCAATCCTGATCTTTTGTTCCTCTGGCACATCTATGATCGATATCCCATCTATGAGATTCTGCGCAACTTTCCTAGCATTCATTAATGCTTCCTCATCATAGACAGCCTCGTACATTTTGATGATTTTCCCCCATGCCTTCGTACAATCCCCTTTGTTAACTTCGTAAGCTCTTTTGGTCTGCAGCTGCATTTCAAAGTCGTCTGCGTCCTTTGCCACCTGATATATAAACTTTAGGCTTTTCCACACCTTTAACCAAGAGTTGTTTGCCTTCAATTTCATAACATTCTTCATGACATTCTTATAGTCTTTCATGATGGAATCAAAGACGATGACATCCACTTCATATCCCAAGTTTTCAAGAATCTTCTTATGCATCTCCCCATAAAAGCCTGCACGACAGGGACCATGGCCTCCAGAAGTCAAGATCACCTCAGCACCAGTCTCCAACGCTTCCACATAACTGCCCATAATGACCTTCATTGGAAAGCATGCAAACTCAGGACTATATTTTACACCCAGATCGATGGTTCTCTGACTGGGCTTCGGGGGAGGAACAGGCTCGTGCCCCAGCATTTCCACCAGTTTTTTATAAACCAGCGTTGTTCCCATGTATGGAAAGGTTACTTTCATGCTGCAGCGCACCTCCTACTGTCATCTTCTTCCGCTTGATCATATCCACAAAGGCTTCCACCCTTGTCTGCAAATGACTTTCCCCTGTATGCTCATCAACGCGGATGGTCATAAATGGTTTTTCAAACTTATTTGAGTCTAGTTCCAGCATCTTTCCGATCATGGAATCCGGACCACATCCAAAAGCCGTTACTTGAATAATACCATCAATATGTTGATTATTATAAAAATAATATCCAGCCCCCAGCAGCTTATTACTGAAGGTCCAGAATAAATGCTTATTCATAAATTTAAGATTTTCCATCATTAGTTTTTCATCAAGCATCTCGAAAGTAATGATCTTAACATTTAAATCCCGCAGCATCTCAATGGCATTCATGCTGACAAATTCATCATAAACATCATAGACATACCCCAGCAAGCCTATGGTCACATCCCCACTAGACTCCATTGCCCATGCTGCAGCATCTTTTTTCCCATCCATGATGTCTAAAGCATCGTTTAGGACAATCCCTTTTTTGCTTAATTGTCTGAATTCCTGCCATACTTTCTCAGCTTTCTTTAATGCTCTTTGTAGATCCCAACTGCTAATCCCCAGCTTGTTTTTCATATCTCCATAATATTTAGGGTTTGCAATGCTGTCACTGTTAGATTCAATCTTTGGACTCAGTATTTTTCCATCTGCACCTGGTACCGTATATTTAATCATGTCAGGCAATCCCATAAATTTGGGACAAAAATATTCATTTTTCGAAATCGATACCATTCTAGGTATAAAAACATAGTCAACCTTGTCCAACAAGCTTGCCACATGTCCAGTAAATACTTTAATCGGTACGCAAATTTCAGGTACGGAATAAGCGACTCCCTGATTTACAATCTTCTTTGAAGTAGGCGAAGAGACGACAACTTCCATTCCCAATTCTTCAAGCAATGTTTTCCAAAATGGATAATAATAATAGTATAAAAGTGCTCTTGGAATACCCACCTTCATTTTTCCCATCTCCCCATTTACATTTAAATGCTGAATATATTGCCATTACCTGTGTAACATACAATCCCTCAATATTTTTACTCTTCAAATTATATTCCTTTTTAATGCGTTTATCCATGACTAATTTTGTCGTTTTTTTGATGATTTTTCACATCAACCCTTAATGGCAGTAAACCATATCCTTCCCATGCTTGTTATCTTCAATTACTTTCATCTCTCATGGTTTTTTAACGGATTTACTATCCTTACTATATCATGTATATAATATTTTTTTGTTAAATATTTCTAAAATTTGAGCAAAAAGGTAGTGAGTGATTACTCACTTATTATACACCCATATATATCCACTTTCAATATGCCATCATAAAAAAACCATGGCAGACGTCATGGTTTTTTCCACTCTTCACTGAGGTTTCTTAGCAATTTTCCACACGCTTTATTTTTTCCATCGCATCATAAATTGTCTTATACGTTGACTGATAGACTTCACATCCAGCCCATGTTTTTCATACAATTCTTCCTTTGTACCCGATTCTCCAAAAATATCTTGAACACCTATAATCTCCATGGGAATTGGAAGATTGACAGCGAGAACTTCCGCCACCGCGCTGCCCAAGCCGCCGTATATATTGTGATCCTCTATTGTTATGACCGCTTTCGTCTTGCTTGCAGAGTTAAGAATAAGGTCCTTATCAATGGGCTTAATACTGGCCATATTGATAATCTCCAGTTCTATTCCCTCTTGTTTCAGTATCTCTGCCGCCTTCAGCCCATGATACGTCATGATGCCGTGACTGACCACCGTTATATCTCTTCCCTTTCTTAGTATACTTCCCTTGCCTATGGTGAACGAATAAGAATGGTCTTGGATCACAGGCATTTCTGCCCTTCCTACCCTGATGTAGACAGGACCGGTATAGACAACGGCTTCTCGGATCACTTCTTTTGTTTCAATCTCATCGGATGGTGCCAGTACCGTCATATTGGGCAGCGCCCGCATTAGGGCAATATCTTCTAATGCTTGATGGATTGCACCATCACTTCCCACTGACAAACCTGGATGGGTAGCGATGATTTTTACGTTGTTTTTGCTACAAGCAACACACTGCCGAATCTGATCAAAAGCTCTACCCGCAGCAAAGACAGCAAATGTGCTGACGATAGGAATAAATCCTTCGCTGGCCATCCCGGCCGCCGTAGAAACCATATTTTGCTCGCATATCCCCATATTAAAGTGCCTGTGGGGGAAGAATTTCGCAAATCCTCCGGTCCTCGTTGGCACAGCCACATCACTGGTCAACACAACTACCCGATCATATTGTTCACCAATTTCTATCAGCACTTCTCCAAAAGCATCCCTCGGCGACTTCATACCTTCAGCCCCTCTCTCCATAGGTGTAGTTCTTTTTTGGCAATAGCATACTGTTCGACATGGATGGTATTGCAGTGCCAGCTGACTTCATTTTCCATGAAGGATATACCCTTTCCCTTCACCGTATGGGCAATGATAGCTGTAGGCCCATGACTATCGTTCACGTTAAAATTCTCTATTATTTCTTTCATGTTATGACCATCCATTTCTCTTACCTGCCAGCCAAAGGATCGAAATTTTTGTTCCAGCTTTCCATAGCTTAAAATCCCATGGAGACTTTCATCCAGCTGCAGTTTATTATGATCTACAATGACAATCAGATTTTCAAGATGAAAATGATAAGCAGAAGCAATGGCTTCCCAGTTCTGCCCCTCCTGCAGTTCTCCGTCTCCGACCATAACATACACTTTATTCTTCAATCCTTTCAGCTTCAATGCCAGAACTTTTCCTATCCCATAAGATATCCCCTGTCCCAATGACCCAACGCTCATTTCAATGCCCGGTGTTTTGCTTGCATCAGGATGGCCCTGCAGAATGGAGCCCATCTTTTTATAGGTGTTTAGATGTGTTTCCGGAAAATACCCCAGATCGGCAAGAATAACATAGAGCCCCAATGCGCCGTGACCTTTACTCAGAATAAAGCGATCCCTCTCTTCCCAAAAGAGATTTTGGGGATTGTGCTCCATAATTTTATAATAAAGGGCCGTTAAAATATCTATCGTTGACAAAGCTCCACCCACATGGCAGTTTCCTGCTTTATAAGCATAGTCAATTACCTTTTCCCGGATTTCCAATGCTTTTTTTTCCAACTCCTCTGTCAACATTTCATCAACCTCCTTTAAAACAAAGTGTAGGGACGCCCATTGGGCGTCCGCAGGGAATGCCACCATTATCGGTTCGTGGTGAATGCGGTAACAACGGACGCGCAATGCGCGCCCCTACGATTGTATTATTTATAGAAGCGTTGAACGCGCTTCTTAACGATGAAAAAGAGAGGGCAGCACCCTCTCTCATCTATTGAACAAAGATTCTTAGAATGTTCCCCAAAAGAATTCCCACAATACCAAAATCGGTATCGCTGAAAGTTGTATTGGCGTAGCCCAAATCACCCAGTACAGGCATGAGTAGTACAGGTAGGATGGTAATCAAAATACCGTGGGCAAAAGCTCCCAGAATAGCTCCCTTTTTTCCCCCTGTTGCGTTTCCAAATACACCTGCTGTTGCGCCACAGAAGAAGTGGGGAACAACACCCGGTATAATGACGGTTAATCCCAGTGCCATTAAGGCAAACATGCCGACAACGCCGGCTGCAAAGCTGGAAATAAAACCGATCAACACGGCCGTAGGTGCATAGGGGAATACTACCGGGCAGTCTAGAGCCGGTTTCGCGTCAGGTACAATCTTCTCTGCAATTCCTTTAAATGCCGGAACAATTTCTGCAAGAATCATGCGAACACCTTGAAGAATAATGAAAACACCTGCTGCAAAGGTAATTGCTTGAATAACTGCGAAAATGATGAAATGCTGTCCTCCGCTCAATCCTTCTGTAAACTCCTTACCTGCTGCTAAAGCTGATATGATATAGATGATACCCATAGTGAAGGCAATGGCTACAGGCGTATCCCTTAAAAAAGAAAGTCCTTTAGGCAGTTCTATTTCTTCTGTTGATTTCTCTTTGTTGCCAAACCACTTCCCAATAAATGCAGCCAGTACATACCCTGCCGTCCCAAAATGAGCGAATGCCACTTCATCTGTACCCGTAATATCCTTCATGAAGGGTTGTGCAATGGCCGGAAAAAACACCATTACTGCCCCCAATATCAAAGAACCTAATGCCACCAACCCGGCACCAGACATACCACCTGCCGCTAAAATTGCTGCAATCATGATTCCCATATACAAGGTATGATGCCCTGTAAGGAATATATATTTAAACGGTGTGAATCTTGCGATAACGATATTAACAATCATGCCAAAAAACATAATGAGTGCCATTTCTTTGCCGAAAGCTTTCTGGGCAATGGATACCACTGCTTCATTATTAGGTACGATACCCGTTATGCCAAAGCCGTTCTGGAACATCGCCGAGAAATGGTTTAATGAACCCACCACAACACCTGCTCCGGCTCCAAGAATAATAAATCCCATGATCGTCTTTAACGTACCTTTAATGCAATCCGTTGACGGTTTTCTCTGTGCCAATAGACCAACCAAAGCGACCAAAGCAACCAAAATTGCAGGTACACTCAAGACATCATACATAAGAAAGCGGAAAAATGACATATGGCTTCCCCCTTTTTTATTATTTATCTTTCAATCATCCGCATTCTGCAAAATACTTTACAAGATGCCTAATCTTTTGAAGGTTTCTTCCAGCTGCTTCTTCATATCCGCTTTGTCAATCATGCTCCTTAGTGCAATCACTTCTCCACCTAAGCCGTCCAGTTGGCTGGCGATATCTATTGTACCCACATAAATGTCAGCACCTTCTCCTTTTGCAGACCCCAAATCCGTATGAGTTACCTCCGCCTTTACCCCCAAGTCCTTAATAATCGACTTCATGCTCATTTCCATCATGAAGCTGCTTCCTAAGCCACTGCCACACACAATCAATATTTTCACGCTACACACCTCCTTCCTTCTGAGAATGTTTTTTGATAATATCAAGGATCTCCTTTTTATTGGCTCCTCCCAATATCCGGGCTATATCCTCAGCATCACATAATAATCCCATCAATTGAGACAGAGCCGTTAAATGTGTTTCATTATCAACAGCTGCCAATGTAAGCACCATCTTTACAGGATCATTGTCTTTATTTCCAAATTGAACCGGGTTTCTTAATGTTATCAAGCTCATGGACAAATGGTTGACTCCATCTTCAGGCCTTGCGTGGGGCAAAGCAATCCCTGGTGCAACGACTATATAGGGTCCGATTTCCTTGACCTTTTTTATAATCCCCTCAATATACTTTTCTTCTATGCAGCCTTTATCCAGCAGCATTTTGGCCCCTTTATAAACAGCATCTTCCCAATCCATGGCTTCAACATTTAAGCGAATGTCTTCCGCTGTTATTAAATCACTTAGCATAGGTTTACCTCCTTCAGGTGCTATATCATTTTGATGATCCTTTAGAATAAGGGTTATCTCATGCTGCAGCTGTTCATAGTTGCGGACGCTGCAGTGATTTGCGATGGAATTCATGATCTTCTTTACCATATTTTCGATTTCATACGTATCTTCCGCTTGCAGCAAACGAAAGGTGTTTTGAATCCGCTTGCAATCATCTGCACGAAGCAAGGGGTTGACAACAATGGTAGGCGCCCATTTGCATTCTATGTTTATGGTGGAAATAATAAAATCGATTTTGGAATCTGAAAATTTATCATAATCCATTGAAGAAACAGTATCAACAACATTGATCTGAGGAAACTTTACGGTTAGTTGGGCCGCCAGCAGCTTAGCGGTTCCCACCCCACTGCTGCAAACCAATAAAACATTGGCTTTTTTCACAGCCCCCTCCTGCTGACTATAGATTGCAGAGCAAAAGTGCATGGCTACATAGGCAGTTTCCTCTTGATTTACTTTTACGTCATATTTTTCCTCAAGGATTTTCACCACCTTTGCAGCAGCCTCATAGACCTTCGTATATTTTTTCTTTATATCCTCTAACAGAGGATTATCGATATTTATTTTGAATTTGAGTCTGTATATGGCAGGTCTTAGATGTAGTGTGAGATTGTGGATTAAGCCTTCCTTATCCCGCAGATGTATCCCATAAACCTTTTCAAACTCTCTTACCATTGTAAGAGCCAGCTCTGCCACCGTTTCCTTCTGAAATTGATTATTCAAGTCTTTTTGCACTTTTGTTCCAATAAAGTGCATCGTGATATACCCGATTTCATCCTCCGGTACGTTGATATGAAATCGCATCTCTATTTTTCTGGCCAAAGCTTGCGCAATCTCAAATTCCCAAAATTCTTTTACCATGGTCAAATCGTCATGAGTCATTCTGTTTTCTTGATTCTTTTGCAGTCTCTTAATGGCAATTAAAAGATGAATGACTAAATCCACATAGGAATCGTGGGCAAATTCCTTTTCTAACGTTTTTTCAGCAAATCTTACACATTCCTCTATATAGGTAATATCCATATTTTTAAATAAACTTTTCAGTTCGTTATACATCACATGATCGGTTTTTGCAGTCCCTTTTATGATTTTGCTTATATCCGTGAGGGTATCTTTATCTACGATTTCTACGATTAATTCCTTAATAGCGCTCCTTTTTTTGCTTTCTTCACCTTCCAAGTGACAGCCAATCTTCGGTCTGCTGACCAACTGCAACTTCCGTTTGCCAAACCATTCCCTCAATTCCCTGAGTTCATTCAATACTGTATTTTTGCTTACAAGCAATCCTTCCTGAAAATCCTTTATGGTCAGCGGTTCACTTGCATTCAGCAGCTCCAAAGCAATGATTTTTTTCCTTTCATCTGTTGAATAGATATAAACAGGCGTATTTGTATGCTGTAATAGTTTTCGAATCTGCAGCTTTTGATCTTTTACAATAGAAACGCCTTTATTGTGAATACGCTGCAATGGCTGCATTTTGCTGCTAATTAACCAGTCATCTATTTTATGAAGATTGTACCAGGCTGTTCTTTCGGAAATATGCAGTCTCTGAGATAAGGTTTTCACAAACAGGGGTTTGTCTTCTTCCAATATTTTAAGCAAAAGAGCACACGAGCGTTTATCTAAGGTCATAGTATCCCATCCTTTTCTTTACTTGATTATATTGCTGAATTTTGCGTAATAGAAGTCCAATGAATGTAGTCTGCAGTACTGCAAAATTGGGATACTTCACTGGCCGATCCGTATATTTTCACTATATGTTTCTTATTGACTAGATCATAATAAAGGACAGTCAAAGTGAATGACTGCCCTTTATTATGGTAGAATGATTTTCTATGTTTCAATCTATGCTGCTTTTTAACAGATGAAATCAATCAGTATTTATGATCTCAAGATAAAAGAGATGGCAAAAAGCCATCTCCTTGAATATAATTATTTTTAGTCCATCGGATCATAACCTACCACACATATTACTTCAGAAAATCTTCTCTTTGTGGTGTGAATATATCTACCAATATGGACTCCCCTTCCAAAGCAATACATCCATGCTCCGCCATTGAAGGGATATAGACACTGTCTCCCCGTTTAATGATCTTTTGTTCATCTTCAATGGTGAATTGAAAACTCCCCTGTGCAACATAAGTTACTTGCTCATGAGGATGGGTATGATTTGGACCTATTGCGCCTTTTTCAAAGGTTACTTCCACCATCATCATGGTTCCACCCCGGCCAAGAATTTTTCTTGTCACACCTGGCCCACAAACTTCACTGTCAACTTCAAATTTATGTACAAACACCCTCATTCCTCCAATTCTTTTAAGCTTGATTATCTAAGGGCTTCAATAGGTACACTGTCCATATCTGAAAAAGTCTGATTCTCACCAACCATACCCCAAATAAATGTATTGTTTTTTGTGCCTACACCTGAGTGAATGGACCAACTGGGTGAGATGACAGCCTCTTCATTAGAGACTTATAGTACCTGCTGCTCAAAGCACCACTGTATATCAAAAGATCCTGTCTTTCCTATATAACGAATAATCACTGTATCCCTCAAATGGTTGACAGGATTATCATAAGTTTTACAAAGAAAAATTTGTTTATCTGTCAGGTCTATCTTTTGTTTGCCGACTACCCCCATACCAAAATCCCAGCTTAAGGTTATCTCCTGGCAATCCCGTACAGATACCTGCCTAATATCCCTTAAATGTTGATATCCATTTTCCGTATAGCCAAGATTCCCTTCCGTCAATTCCAATTCTTCAATCTTCAAGCTTCCGTCACCATGAAAAACCCAATCATATGTATGGGACTCCGAAGAGACAACATGGAAACTATCTCGAACGATGGCACCATCTTGCGCTATGGTTCGCCGAAAATCAATACCTTTATAGACGTCAATGGCAGCTGCTGATATCATCCCTTGCACCTCATCATACTGGACTGTACAACCTTCTTCTGTTGATTCGTGATTCCTACCATCTGCTGCCACCGTATTGTGGGAAATCGTCGTTCGATACCATTCATTGCATAACCGGGCACCATAGCCGCAGTTTGATAAATCTCTGCTAACAATCCTACTGAAAGCCATCATCTCGATATTCATCTTATCGGGATGGGCATGACTTGGTGTCCTGTGCCCATATTTGATGAAGGTATTCAAGCAATCATTCTTGAGTACGGCAAAGTTGGAAGTCGCAAAATTATGGGATTTTGACAGAATATTTACCTTTGCATTCACATGCTGCGCCTTACCATACAATAAGGTCTCCAGGCTGTAATCCTTATAATAGTATGGCGGCGATAAGGGAACACTATATCTCTCTATAGGGTTGCTGTAAATGACCGTCAATATCTGTTGGAATTCCTGGGTTTGATAGATCTCTTCTGCCATTTCAAAGAGAAAAGAGTATGTTTTAAGACTGATATTGGGCCATCCATCATTGGGATTAGGAAAAGTCAGGTTGTCAAATGCATATCGATAAGCGGCTAAAAACATTTCTCTTACAATCTCCATCTCCGCATCCATAGGCTCTCCATATAGTTTGGCGAACAACAGCAGGTTAGCAAAGCTCTCCAGGGTAAAGCAGTTATAATGAATAGAACCTTCATACCAGAAGTAATCCTGTGTTACACCTTGCTTCAACTGATTCAGTGAACCATAGGCTGATCTCGTTGCCCCATCAATCAACGCCCGATCTCCTGTATAGAAACCTACCATACCTACAGCTGCATTAATCCAGCAGCAAATATTATGTATCCTGTGTTTTTGATTTTCAACGAACCACGCACCAGGCTTTAGAAGTTTATTAATAATAACCTTCTGCACTTCCATATTTAAGTCATTCTTTAATAATTCCAGTGCATGTACGGCTTTAACTAGAAAGATAGCTTCATTCAGCGCCTGTGGCATGATTTTTCCTTTGCCGGCAACTTCATCGCCCTTGCCATGAACTTCAAATGCATCATAATGTTGGCTGTAAAATAACAGTACCCGCTCTGCATAGTTCAGGTAATCTATATTGTCTTTCAACTTAAAAAGTATGGCTGCCTTTAAGACGGACAGGATCGCTTCATAGCGATAGATATTAATCCATGCGCCATCGTATACCCCACCGCTGTATGTACGGCCACATACACTGCAGATATGGCTGTAGGGCTTCTTTATATCGAAAATCAACTTTCCTCCATCTTCCTCACAAAAGTACTGATGTCCCCATCCGCTTATGACTTGAGGACAATCGTAGAAATCCACAATCCATTGATTTACTTCTTCTTCTATTGCCGTGACCATCTCTTCTAATTTTTGATTGCAAGATACTCTTGCCCTTACCTCATTCCAATCCTCACCATAACGCATCTTTTTCCTCCTGAATACTGGGATCATCATTCCAACGCAGATTTCATAGTAGGGCCGCATGAAACTGCGGCCCTACTAAAAGCAACTTTCACAATGCATATGAACTATTTCTTTGATTTGTATCGATCATAGGCACTTTGATAGATATCAAGAATATCTTGCATACCCATTCCGTCTAATGTCTGAATATATTTGTCCCAACCGGCTTCTACAGTTTCTCCTCCAAGAATCCAGTTTTGTGTTGCTTCATCTAAATATGCCTTAATTGCCGGCCATTTGTCATCATAAATCTTTTGTTCTTCCGGTGTAAAATTAACCTTTGGCATTCTCTCGATGCAATAGTTATTTTTTTCATACATTTCCATTCCCTGTACTGCCACATCATTTAACCACTGTTTTTCATATGCAAAGTCTTGATGGAAGCCGATTGGGATTTGTGCACCTGCTTCCCAAAGCAGGGTAGTTACTGGTTTGTCACCATGCAGGATCTCATCCTTGAATACAGGTTTTCCGTCTACCATATCATAGTGCATTCCTTCTACACCGAAGTTTGCCAGTATTCTTCCTTGCTCTGTAAACCAGAAGTCAAAGAACTTGATGGTTTCAACCGGGTGCTGATTGGAATTACCGATGGCCCATCCATCAGGCTTGATCGGATCTCTCGTGTCTTCCTCCCACTGCTTGCCATTAATGTCTGCCGGCGGTGCAATCGGTTGAATATTGAATCCCGTTACTTTGTCCTTAAGCTTTTCATTGTAATCAGCTGTACTACCAAACCAGTCATGAGTAAATCCTCCCAGGTTATCTCCAAACAATACGTCTCTGGAGTTTTTGCCTCTCGTGAATATTTCAGGGTCGATGAGGCCTTCTTTATACCATTTTGCCACATTGGCCATACCTACTTTAAATGTTGGATCGATAAATGGATGCTTCACCTTTCCGTTTTCATCCACATAGAACTCTTTATCTCTGCCCCCACTTTTTGCTCCCCATAGATTGACCAGCCTATACACTTCCCAGTTGTTACGGTTGAAAATCGGAATCTCATCCTTTAGACCATTTCCATTGGGGTCTTTTTCTCTAAAGGCCTTCATTACCTCATAGAACGCATCCACGGTTTTAGGAGCATCCAGCTGAAGTTTATCCAACCAATCCTGGCGAATCATATAGCCCGTTGATACAACCCCATCTGGGATGTAAGGTATAAAATAAATATTTCCATCAGGTCCGGAAGCATACTCTTTTACATCCGGCCGCTTCTCCAGAAACGCTTTGATGTTGGGTGCATGCTGGTCAATTAAATCGTTTAGCGGCATAAACGCACCTTCCATACCATATCGAATAAACTCGTCTCTCAATTGATCTCCTGCTACAATATCCGATATCTTTCCCGAGACAATCATAAGGTTAAATACTTCTTTACTCTTTGTGGCTGTCGGTGGTGCCGTAGCCTTTAGTTTGATATTGGTAAGTTCCGCAGCCTTTTGATAAACAGGCCAATCTTCCCTATACGCCCAACTATCTCTAAAGTGCATGTGAAATGTTAATTCCAACGGCTCCGCAGCTATAGGGAGGCCATTACCTGTATCCTCCACAGTGTTTGGTTGTGTTTCTGTACTTTGCAACACATCCTTGCTTCCGCAGCCCGTCAATACTGTCAGAAGCATTGCAGCCGCCACCACAACAGCTGCTATTTTTCTCTTTGTCATCTGAATCCCCCTCATTTCTTAATTTTTTATGCATACGGAATCCTTATTCCGTTAAAGCCTACGGGTTTTACTCCTTTACACCGCCAAGCATGACGCCCTTCGTAAAGTACTTCTGAATATAGGGATAAACCAATACAATGGGTATGATGGATATCACAATCGTAGCATAGACAATGGTTTCAATGGAATATACCGTGGTATTTAAGGCCCCTAGCATTTCTTCGGTAATATCCATTTGTATAATCAATTTCTTCAGCAGCACCTGCAAGGGTACTTTCTTTTCATCGGTCAGTAGAATCATAGCCCAAAAGTATCCATTCCACCGATTTATGGCATAAAATAATCCTACGGTTGTCAATGCCGGTTTGGAAAGGGGCAAATATATCTTCCATAATACTTGCAGTTCGTTAGCTCCATCAATTTTCGCCGCTTCTTCTAAAGATGATGGAACTGCCTCGAAATAATTTCTCAATAAGATTACATTAAAAGCCTGACAGGCAAAGGCTATCAATATCCCTAATCTTTTATCTGTCAAATTTAAATCTCTTAGGTTCAGATAAAACGGTATCATGCCCGCATTAAACCACATGGTAAAGGCAATCATCAAGTTAAAAAACTTCTTTCCAATCAATCTTTTTTTTGATAACGCATAGGCTCCCGTAACAGTAAATAGCATGTTTACCAACGTTCCCGCTACCGTATAAAAGATGGTATTTCCATAGGCAATCCACAGACCTTTCTGCATCAAAACTCTTTTATATGCTTCGATATTTGCTTCCTTTGGCAGCAGCAGCACTTTCCCCATCCTTACTGCATCCCCTGAGCTGACGGATGCCATCAGAACATAGATAAAAGGATAAAGGGCCATCATCGCCAGTACTGCCAATAAAACATGATTGATAAAGTGAAAGGTCCGTTCTCCCTTTGGAGTAATATTCATTTTCTCACCCGCCTTTCTATTTTTACCATAATCCTGATTCGGTAAATTTCTTACTTAATCGATTGGCCCCAATCACCAGAATAAATGCAACAACTGCATTAAATAACCCTACAGCAGCTGCAAGATCATACTGGGCCGTTTCAAGCCCTGCACGATACACATATGTGCTTAGTACGTCAGCTGTCTCATATGTTGATGGTTTATATAGGAGAATAATGGATTCATAACCTACCTCTAATAAGCTTCCAATTCGTATAATCAGCATAATAACAATTGTGGGCATAATTCCCGGTATTGTCACATGCCACAGCTGTTTCCATTTGCTGGCACCATCCATGACCGCTGCCTCATACAGCTGTGGATTAATACCTGATAATGCTGCTAAATAGACAATTGACTGAAAACCTGCTTCCTTCCATAGATTCATGGAGATAAATACGGTTCTAAAATATTTGGCTTCCATCAGAAAGTAAATCTTCTCTCCGCCCAGCTTTTCTATAAGTAAGTTCAATAGTCCATTTGTAGGTGCTAAGAAATTCGTTACAATCCCGGCAACAACAACCACAGAGATAAAGTGTGGAAGATAGGTCAACGTTTGGACAGTCTTCTTAAAAATGCTGTTTTTTACTTCATTAATCATAAGGGCTAAGATAATAGGTATGGGAAATCCAATGATTAAGCTATAGATATTGATAAGTAACGTATTCTTTAGATTCCGAAGGAAATAATGGCTTTTAAAAAAGGTCTTGAAATTTTCCAACCCTACCCAAGGACTATTTTCTATGCCTTTAAAAATACTGAAGTCTTTAAAAGCAATTTGGAGCCCATACATGGGTTTATAGAGGAAAATAATGTACCACAAAACCATAGGGGCTAGTAACAAATACAAGTATTTGTCCTTAACAATCTGCTGATACATTTCCTGAGCTTTTGAAAGCACCACCCTCATCCTTTTATCCTTTTTCTTTTGATGTGTTATTTCATTCTGTACACTTACTTCATTTTCCATCACAACAGCCTTGACATCACGCAATAAAATCCCCCCATCACTTTTATATCATTCAAACCGGTAAACGTTTTCCATTTTGGCTTAAATGGGTCTTTTCTGTTTGCTTTCGTTGGTCTAAGGTTACCATTTTCCAACTTGGAAGGTAAATCATCATTTTTTCATATCATCTACGAAATCCACGATTCGGTAATGACGCTTTTTTGGATGGATGTGCAAATTTTTAGATAGAGAGTAACGGACGCGCAATGCGCGCCCCTACCATTATGGTATCCACAGATGTTTTGCGCACGCTATTTCCTAAAGCAGAACAAAAGTATTTTATACATTGAAATTCAAAGCCGTAATTCCCTAGATAAAAAATAAAAAGGACATGCATTTCGCATGTCACTCTTCATCGAGACGCTCGGCGTATTGACCCGGTGAAACGCCTTCGTATTTTTTAAACATCCGTATAAATGTATTGGTATTGTTACAGCCTACCAATCCAGCCAATGCTTTCACCTTAATGGCTTTGTCCTTCCGCAAGTAATCTTTAGCCTTTTCGATTCGATAACGATTCAAGTAATTCTTATAGTTGTTCTTCGTATAGTTTTTAAACAATGTGCTGACATATCCTGATGATAGATTGAAATGTGCAGCAATATCATCCAATGAAATGTCACTATTGTAGTGTTCATGGATAAAACAAAGCATACGTTCAACCACATCTGAATCTTTTCCATTGTTTTCATGATTTACTTTATCAATAATTCTGATAAAAAAATCGTAAATTTTCTCCCTGAGGGCTTCTTCTCGATCACAATCTTTCTCCATATAATCCAGATTGAAATCTTCATTCAGTACATCTTCCCTTATGTTTAGTTTTTGAAGAATCCTTTTTAGCGTGGCACCAATGGAAAAAATAAATTGGGCCACTTCTGACTTGCTAAGCTTTCGTTTCTCAAAGTTTTCATCAAATATTCTATCTAAGATGGCAATTGCATTGTCCTTTTTACCCCATATGGCAGCGTTAATCAAATCCTTCTCTGTATCCAATGGATAATAGTAGTTTTCAACAATTTCCACATGCAACATGTCTTCTGCAGTCAAAATCATCTTTCTATCCATGGGGGACCGATATTCCAATATCTTTAAAGCTTGAAAGAATGAATTATCCAGTTCATAAACCGATGGTACGGGTTTACACAGGGCTGCAACCATACTAAGCTCCGAGTTAGCATTAATACCTGTTAGTACAGCAAACAGAAACTTCTTGATTTTTTCCTGATCTTCTTCTTTGATCAGAACCACATCACTTTTATAATTTAGTTCAAAAACCTCGCATTCTACACTTTTCTTCAGCTGCTCTTCAAAAATCAAGCGTACTTGTTTTCTTAGACGAATCCGAACTTCCTTGTCATAATTTTCGTCCAGCTCTCCCTCATTGACATATTCTAGAATGATAAGGGTTAATGGTCCTCTCAAATAGGTCAGTTCATACGCTTCTATATATTTATCAATTTCACTTCTATGAACCAATCCGTTAACAAGCTCACGTAAAAATTTTGTCTTGAGCGGGCGCCTATCATTTAATAGTGCCAGTCGTAATTCTTCATTGGCCTTCCGGATAGCTGCTGCAGTCTCTTCAATAAATGACAGTTCATCCGGATTTGACGTATCACCATAATTTTTGAATACGTTTACAATATTACCAATTGGCTTATAGGTTTTCTTAGCGATAAAAAAAGCAATACCTGTTCCCAGGATCATAAGCAACGCGTAAAGAACAAATGCCTGCAGTAATATACTGCTAGATGAATCTCTAAGGATACTGTCGGGGGCAAGATATACATATACTATATCTTTGTTTACTTGTGAAGGAAAGATATAGACACTATACGTTTTCTGTACGTCCTTTACATATATTTTTTCTTTTATTACCCCGTTTTTGGGATTACGTATGACCGACAGTATCTTATCAAAATTAACGTCTTCTCTCCAGCCCGTTTTCGCTGCAATCACACGATTCCTATCAATAATAGCAAATGCTTCCTCATGTCCTTGATCCCATTCAGGCATCAAACTCGCAGCATAATATGTGAAAACAAACATAATATCATACCTGTTGGATAGTCGATGTTTCTGAAAAATAGATATTGTTTGGTCTGTGTCATACGTCGTATTATCTGCTTTGCCGCCTGTAACGACCATGCTGCCATACTGGGTTTTGGTATCTTTGAAGAAGGCTATGATGCTTTGCTGGTCATCCTTTGATATAGCCAGTTCTTTGAAAAACCGGTCTACATTGCTTGTATTTTTTGAACTAATGACCATATCATTATCAAATTTTGTCACAGCAATCATAAAACCAATATCAGAAAATCCATGGGTAAAGGCCGTGAGCTCATTATATATCTTTGTAATGTCATAATAGTTGAGTTCCGAATCCGCAGCATATTTCCGGATATATTCATCCATTTTCATACCTTCTGCCAGACTGCTAATCACCTTTAGCTTTGTATCTATTTGATCCCTGTTCTGTCTTAGAAATGAATGATGCACATTATTCATTTCCAGCTCTATCATTTGTTCACTTTTATAAAAAAATAGGCCAGAAGCAACAAAGGTATATAAAAATGTAATGAAAATATATGCAAGAAATAATTTTGAGAAAAATTTCCGTGTTTTCATTAGATCCCCCCCACTGCCATAGAATTCAATTTCAGTCTATATCAACAAAAGACGCTTCTCCTAGATCAAAAGATAAATGCATAAAGAAATATGGGCTCATACCACCAGTATTTTCAAAATGTAGACATATTACATAGTTCGACACATCAATAATTATCCCTTTTGCTTAAAATGTATATTTTTCTCTTCGTTACAAAATGTTTTCATTTGCATTTTAACAGAAGAAATACTGAAAACATTCCTATTTTATGATATAATGACGGGATGATTGTTAAAATTTAAGTAGAGGATGGTAATGCAGTGATTACAGTAACAAATGTGAGTTTACGATACGGTGAACGAAAGCTTTTTGAAGATGTAAATTTGAAATTCACCCCTGGTAACTGCTACGGTGTTATCGGAGCTAATGGTGCGGGAAAAAGTACATTCCTGAAAATCCTATCCGGAGAAATCGAAGCAAATACAGGAGATATAAGTATTCCGTCAGGAGTAAGGATGTCCGTTTTGAAACAGGATCATTATCAATATGACGAATTTCAAGTTCTAGAAACTGTTATTATGGGAAATGCAAGACTTTATGAAATTATGAAAGAAAAGGACGCACTCTATGCCAAAACAGAATTTACAGACGAGGATGGCATCAAGGCTTCTGAACTGGAGTGTGAATTCTCCGAAATGAACGGATGGGAAGCCGAATCAGAGGCTTCATCCTTGCTTCAAGGATTAGGCATCACAACGGATCTACATGATAAAAAAGTAGGTGACCTTTCCGGTGCTGAAAAGGTTAAGGTGCTCTTAGCTCAAGCCCTATTTGGAAATCCGGGAATCCTTATTCTGGACGAGCCTACCAACCATTTGGACATCAAATCGATCAATTGGTTGGAAGAATTCTTGATCGAATTTGAAGGTATCGTTATCGTCGTTTCCCATGACAGACACTTCTTGAATAAGGTTTGTACCCATATGGCCGATGTGGACTTCGGTAAGATTAAGCTATATGTCGGAAACTATGATTTCTGGTATGAGTCCAGCCAATTGGCTTTACAAATGATGAAGGATCAGAATAAGAAGAAGGAAGAAAAGATCAAGGAATTGCAGGAGTTTATCGCACGTTTCAGTGCCAATGCTTCTAAATCCAAGCAGGCAACCTCCCGGAAAAAGCTATTAGAGAAAATTTCTTTGGATGATATTCAACCTTCCACGAGAAGATACCCTTATGTAGGTTTCAAGCCTGAACGGGAAGTGGGAAATAACATCCTGATGGTGGAGGGCCTGACTAAAACCATCGATGGTGAAAAGGTGCTGGATAATATTAGTTTCGTAGTATCCAAAGAAGATAAAATCGCTTTTGTTGGAGAGAACGAGCTGGCCATATCCACATTGTTTAAAATCCTGGAAGGAGAAATGGAGCCTGACAGTGGTGAATATAAATGGGGTGTCACCATCACAAAATCCTATTTTCCCAAAGATAATTCCTCATTCTTTAATGATGTGGACTTAAATCTTGTGGATTGGATGCGTCAGTTTTCCGAAGAAAAATCTGAAAGCTATTTGCGGGGCTTCTTGGGTCGAATGCTTTTTTCCGGAGAAGAAGCATTGAAGCAGGCTAAGGTTCTCTCCGGTGGAGAAAGGGTGAGATGCATGCTGTCTCGAATGATGCTGAGCAGTGCAAACGTCCTCATGCTGGATCAGCCTACCAATCACCTGGATCTTGAATCCATCACAGCACTAAATAATGGGCTTAGAGACTATAAGAGCAACATTCTGTTTGCTTCCCATGACCATCAGTTTATTCAGACCATTGCCAACAGGATCATTGAAATCACACCTACAGGCATGGTTGATAAGCGAATGACTTATGATGAATATTTGGAAAGTACGAAACTATAAAAGTTAAAAGACAAAAGACCCGATTTGGGTCTTTTGCTTTATACTATTTCATTGCATTATAAAATTTCACCTAAGTCCAATTAATCCCCCGATGCCTTAAAATTATAAATAGGTTTAATGATACTATTGATCTCAACAGTCTCATGAACATGTTCCATGATCTCCTCCATAGGTTTATAGGCCAGCGGAGCCTCATCCAATGTATCCATGGATAGGGACGTGGTATATATACCATTCATGGAATTTTTAAATTCTTCCAACGATAAGCTGCGCCTTGCCTGTTTTCTGCTCATCAGTCTCCCTGCCCCGTGGGGTGCTGACTGATTCCAATCCGTATTCCCTTTGCCAGTAGCAATGATACTTCCATCCCTCATATTCATTGGAATGATTACAGTCTCACCCTTTTTGGCAGATATAGCACCCTTTCGCAGGATCATATGGTCAAGGTCGATATAATTGTGTATGGTTGTGAAGCTGTCAATAACATGAAATCCCATTTCACGTATGATAACCTCAGCCATAGCCTTCCTGTTGTATTCAGCATACCTTTGGGCAATACCCATATCATTTAGATATTCATGAAAGGTTTTACCTTCAACATAGGATAATGCATTATTTATTTTGACTTTTTCCTTTTCAATTTCTCTTTGTATCTCTTTCGATCTGCCTTCTGCCTTTAATTCAGCAATGATGTCATCATTACTCTTTCTCACAATTTCTTTCGCTGCCCTGTCCTGGTAGTACTCGGCGATTTGTTTTCCTAAATGCCGACTCCCCGAATGTATGACCAAAAATAGATTTCCTTCCTCATCTTCATTCATTTCAATAAAATGATTACCGCCTCCAAGGGTTCCAATACTGAGCCGTGCCCTTTTTACGTCAACATGCTCTTTACATTTCAATCCATCAAGATCGATGAAGGCATTATATTCATGTGGTGTCTTACGCACGTTAAATCCACTTGGTACAAAGGTTCGTATCATCTTATCCAGTTTCTCGAAATCAACCTTTGTTTTCTCAAGCATGCTGACAAATACACCGCAGCCGATATCTACCCCAACCAGATTGGGAACGATTTTATCTTTAATTGTCATCGTTGTACCGATGGTACATCCGGCGCCGGCATGGGTATCCGGCATAATTCTTAAAATGCTTTCTTTTGCAAACTCCTGATTACACAATTCCAGTATTTGCTCCGCTGCCTTCTCCTCAACATGATCCGTAAACACCTTCGCTGTATTATATTTTCCTTTGATTTCTATCATCATTTCACCGCATTTCTATGTTTTTCTGTCGTTGTATATATTTATATTCTATCATAAATCATCTTTTTCAAAATCATTCCATAATATGGAATGACACATTCTTATTTACAGCATCTTCATGATAAATTGATATTAATCACCACCCACTAGTCTTGATCTATAAGATAATAATTCTATATTTCAGCCACCTGCGTTCCCCTTAAAGATAGTAGTTTCTTGCTCCAATAGATTAAATATTTCCATTTGAATATCAAGAAATCTATGGTAAAATAATAGTGGGTTGAATTTGTCCCGCAGGGTCATTTATTGTCCCTCATCTTCATTCTGTTCATCATCTTCAACCTTAAAACGAATATAAGAGGAGGGCAACGTATGCCAATAGTAAATTATCAACAGTACTGCAACATGTTAGATCATGCCAAGAAAAACAAATTTGCCTATGTAGCCGTAAATGTTACTTCTATGACCACTGCTAATGCCGCAATGAAAGCTTTCGCAGAAATGAAGACGGATGGAATTATCCAGATTTCTACAGGTGGTGCGGAATTCGCATCCGGTCTGGGAAAGGACGGAATGGCCCTTGGTGCCATCAGCTTAGCAAATCATATTCATTTACTAGCAGAAAAATACAATGTGTACATAGCACTTCATACCGATCATTGCCAAGAAAGCAAATTGGATAGTTTTCTGCTTCCTTTGATTGAAGAAACAGAAAGAAGAAGAGCGCAAGGTCTTCCAAATCTGTTTAACTCTCATATGTTTGATGGAGGAGAGTTATCATTACAGGAGAACCTTCGAATTTCTAAAAGCTTATTGGAACGATGTGCGAAGAATGAGCTGATTCTTGAAATCGAGGCGGGCGTTGTTGGCGGTGAAGAAGATGGCGTCAATAATGAAGATGCCCCTGCTGAAAAGCTATACACCACACCTGAAGATATGCTGGCAGTAGCAAGAGAGTTAAGCACCGTACCGAATGGTAGATTTTTACTGGCTGCAACCTTTGGAAATGTTCATGGTGTTTACAAGCCTGGCAACGTAAAGCTAAGACCTGAGATTTTGAAACACGGCCAAGATGCCATCGTTAAGGAATTTGGAAAAGAGAATACACTTGATTTGGTATTCCACGGCGGATCTGGTTCCAGTCTGGAAGAAATCCATGAAACATTAGACTATGGTGTTATTAAGATGAATGTAGACACTGATATGCAATACGCCTTTACGAGAGGAATCGCTGACCATTTCTATAAAAACTATGACGGCATTCTAAAAGTAGATGGAGAAGTTGGTAATAAAAAGGTTTATGACCCTCGCAGTTATCTCAAAAAAGGTGAAGCAGGCATGGTAGAGCAAATGAAAAAAGCCATTATCAGCTTACGCTCACAAAATACCACCTTATTCTCAAAATAATAACAGCTTCTTAAGGAAGGAGATAAAATCCCTTCCTTTTATCTTATTACGCTATCCTAATCATTTAAAATTTAGCACCGCATTAGCGTATCACTCCTAATGCGGTGCTCTTTATAAAGACTTTAATCTTCTTCTTCAGAAATCATCGGCACACAAAGCTTTTGCCCAACGGCTATTGCATCAGGATTTGTTATTTGTGGGTTAGCTGCTAGTAGTGCTTGAACAGTTATGGAATACTTATCGGCAATTACAGACAGGGTATCTCCACGTTCGACTGTATACGTGGAATATCCGGGAGGGCAAGCCCTTGGTATGCATATACGCTGCCCAACTCTAAGATAATTCGGATCGACACTTGGATTCGCTTCCAAAATGCTTGCAATACTCACATTATATTCTTGTGCAATTTTGTATAATGTATCTCCAGGTCGAATGATTCTGGCGATCTGATTTGGTAGGCAAGCTGGTATGCATAAAATTTGGCCAATTCTAAGATCGTAAGGATTTACACCAGGATTTGCTGCGAGTATTCTGGGGATGCTGACGCCGAGTCTGTATCCGATATTGTATAAGGTGTCGCCTGGCTGTATCATATAAGGGTAATGGTTTGCAGGACACTGCCTCTGCCTATAGAAATTATATAGCATGCAAGGATTCCTTCTTTCTGTATTTATTTTATATATAACGTGAATTGGTTACGTCTATTTTTCCATATTTCATAATATTCTTTTTTTACTTTTATGTTACATCATATTTGTTTGCATATTTAACAGACTGTATTTCAAAATCAAAGAGATGGCAAAAAGCCATCTCCTTGATTTTGATTAGAACATATTTACTTTTATTCTACTGGATCATACCCCACTACAGTCCATATTCCAGTAGCATCTTGTCTTATCAGTCGTTTTAAATATACTCTTTTTATAGGGATCTTGCTGCCCTTTACCTCTACAACTGCCTCTTTTCCATTGTTGTGAATTACTTTTAAGTCTTCCATCTTAATAGGATACTCACCCTGAATACCTTGGGGAGACATTTTCAGGCTGACAAAAACCTGAGCAACAAAGGCAGGGTCTAGCTTCCATGGCGAATGTCCTGCGTCGGCATTTTTCTGATCACCTTCTTCTGCCTCTACATCAACAGGAACTTCAACCTGTGGTTTATCCAAAGACTGTTCTTTAGGGAACTCCACAGTTCCATTCGTTAAACCCTTGATAAACAATGCTAATTCTTCCAAAGAGGTATTGCCCACTACGGCATATTCAATCCCCTCCTGCTGCCATCGGATAGCATTTATGCCCGTTGCACCCGCATAAGGACCGCCTCCAAGAATTCCTGTTCCGTCTTGTATCGGTGCTTGGATTTCCGCGATATTGTCATCTACCTTTCCAATCGTTGCCATGGAAGCCGGCTTAAATTCACCGGCAGCTTTCCTCTGCAAAACGACCACTTTTTTCTTGTTATCCTGTGAAGTATAGTTCATCTTGGCAGCTTTCATATCAGTCCCTACAGCCATATAATCCAAAATATAGTCTGTCGGTATATTTTGCGGTACTTTAGGCGCGAATCCCACCATCCCCTGGGCTTCTTCCAGATTGCTTACCAGTTGTTCGGGATTGATACTGATTTCCTCAAATCCGCTCGGTACACGATAGGCTAAGAGCTCTTTGGGTATGGCTTCACTAAAATCAATCTTGATATAGGACACGTTGTACTGCAGTCCATACTCCATGGCAGATTGTTTTTGCAGGGGCATTTTGGTCTCTTTATCAATCCATATTTTATAAGGACTTCCTCCCTGTGGCGTTACTTCCATTACAACAGCCGGTCTTCCGGCAACCATATCATCATCAATTACCTCGGTTTGAAGTGCATTTTTTACGTCATCAATCTCTTTTCCTATGTCAAATGTAAAATGGTAAGGGTCAGGAAAAGCTGGAAATATATTTACTTGCCTTTGTTCCGGTTGAATCTGCCACTTTTTTTGGCCGTCATTTACCGTAATTAAATCTTTATTTGGGCCTTCCAATCCTTTAACATAATAATGTCCTTCTTTATCAGCCCACACCTCTACGACTGCTTGTAAAGTGGATTTTCCATCAGCATTGGTCTCTACAATCTCAAGGAATCCATGATATGCTTTTACTTCCTGGAAAGCCTTCTCCATTGCATAAACCATATTCCTTCTACCAAGGGGTGATGCCATATTGAGTATAAACACGATTGCAAGAACGGCTGCAATAGAAGCTGCACTCAGAAACCAACTTCTTCTTGATTTTTTCGAATCTTTCTCCTTAGATAATTGCTTACTCAAGGCAAAGGCCAATTTCTTAGGATAGTCATTTTGAGGGAGACTTGGTTCCTTTAAGCCTCGTACCCGCCGTACGGTTTCAAAAAGCTGTTCCATTTCCGGAGTCTCACTTTCACTGCCGTGCTCTCTTGGTCTTTTCTCTTCATTTAAACGATCAATATAATCAGATACTTTTTTCTCATCATGATTCATGGATGTTCACCTCCGTTATTTACTCATCATTTTTCAGGATTTTCGTAAGGTTCTGCAGTGCTCTATATTGCAGCACGCGGACATAATTTTCCTTTTTATTGATTATTTTTGCAGTGTCTGCTACAGAGTATCCTTCTATGATCCTTAGTTCAATAACTGTACGCTGTTCCTCATTAAGAAGCTTTAGTGCATTTTGTATATAGTCCCGCTGTGCTACCATTTCTGTTGGATCCTCCAAAGCAGTATCCTTGGGATTGATCGCTTCTAGATTGATATTTGTCCCCTGGCGTTTATTTTTCCGCCACTTATCTCTCAATACATTTAATGAGACCGTTTTTAAAAAAGCAATGTATTGATCTATCTTGATATTACTTTTCTGCATATATGAAATTGCTTTAAAATAAGTTTCCTGGGTAATATCTTCCGCTTCTTCACGATTTTGGACCTTATAATATATGAAACGATATAGAGACTCCCAAGTAGCTCCGCATATTTCTTCTATTGACTTTACATCACCTTCTCGTGCTTTAATAATTTTTTCATCCTCCATCATAAATTTATCTCCTTCTTTCCCAGCTAGGTGTTTACAATAATAATGACGTTAAAAGTGTAGTCAACGTTACATATCAATATTATTTTCTATATATTTCCACACATTTATAAATTTTTTTGATCCCAGTGGTTTTACCATTATTGCTGCACAAAACAAAAGAAGGCTATACAAACCTTCTTTTGTCTAATCATTATTTTGTAAGTGACCTTTTATCATCCTGCCGCCTTAGCCAAACTAATAAAATCGTCATAGGGTACCGGTCTGCTATAGTAGTACCCTTGGTAGCCATCGCAGCCAAGACTTTTTATGCATTCATACTGCTCCTTTGTTTCCACGCCTTCAATCACGATGTGGATTCCCAGCTTCTTTGCCATCTTCGTAAAATTCGCCAGAATGATCTTATTCTTTTCATCAAAAGGAAGACTATTGGTAAATGTCCTATCAAACTTGATTTCATCCAGATTCAGTTTAGAGAAATAATTCAAAGAAGAGTATCCTGTCCCGAAGTCGTCTAAGGAAAAATGGAATCCCATCTTTTTCAAACGTGAAATAGCATCGTTGACACGATCCAGATTGCTCATTAATGCCGACTCCGTTATTTCGAATGTTATTTGTTTCGGGTTTATCGCCTGCCCTTTCATAATACTTTCTATATACTCCGGAAAATCCTTTTCCATGAGCTGATAGGGGGATAAATTTATGGATATGTTTAGATTCCGGGAAATCAGTTTATTAAATCCGCATAAGTATTCAAAAGTTGTTTCAATGACATATTTTCCTATATCCTGTATTAATCCCAGCTGTTCTGAAAGGGGTATAAAAACTTGAGGGGATACTTGGTTTTCAAGATTCTTCCACCGAATTAAGGCTTCTGCACCAAGAAGGCTGTTATCCGCCAGTGATATTTTCGGTTGAAAATAGATTTGCCATGCTCTATTTTCTACGGCATTTCTTAAATCCATTTCAAGGCTGAGCTTATTCTGAAAATCATAATACCATTGTTCATTAAAAAAAGCATATCTTATACCCTTTTCTTTGACATAATGGGAAGTCAGTTCCAGCTCTTGAATCAGACGGTCAAATAGTTTTTGCCCATCCGTCATATCAGTAATTCCGATATATGGCATTAACGGCACCGTACAAAAGATATTATTCTGAAATATTCTCAAAATATTTTCTACCACTGCTATGGTTGACTCTCTATTACCCGGGTGAATGATGATGAATTTATCGGAATAAAAGCGATAAATCTCTTCTTTGCTGTCCAAAGCTTCTTTCAACTTATCAGCAATATTAAGAAGGGCATTGTTTCCTTTTTCATAGCCGGCGACGTTATTGTACATCTTGAAATTCCTAAGGTTGATGATAAGAAAATATGTTGGGAAAATATTTAATCTTTGAATGTCTTCCTGCAGTTGGTGAATATTTTTTATTTGTGTAACCTGATCGACATAGGCCAGATTTGATATTATTTTATCGGCAAGGGTAAGCTCTTGATTCTTTTGCCCGATACAGTCCATTTTTTCACGAATAGCAATCGAATAAATCTCAATATAATACATGAAAAATCCTACCGTTATAAGCAAAGATATAGCCAAATCCAGTGTAAGTACAAATCTATATCCCCAAAACCCTTTAAGCGTATTAACAACAAGGATGACAAAAGCTCCACAAATGGTGTAAACCAAGCCTATCCGTGTTACTTTTTTTCCATACTTCAGTGTTTGCACGGCAAACAAGACACAGACGATAGTATATGCAGCCAAAACCATGTTGAATATACTATATATCGATACTTCTAGGGTTATGAATAATAAGGCTAGTACTAAGAGAGTCACATTGACGGGTATAAGAGGAATGGGTTTTATGTTTCTTTTCCTAAAAAAATCCGCTGCTGCCAAGATAATTGCAGCCATTATTAATAGCGCCAATATATTAATAGTTTCCATAAGGTTATTAAGCTGGGATATTTCTTTGAACAAGTAATAGTACACCATAAGAAGACATTCAAATATCCACAGTATGGAGAATGCAATCATATTATTCACAAATTGCATATGATCTGTACTTTTTGAGGTCTTGAACTCATAGTAAGCAAAGAAAACATACACAGCTAAAGACGCTAATGTAAAAATAACAACAAGAGTCTCCAAATTATAAAATAACGCACTTGGCATATCCACCCTCCGGATTCTTATTTGTCAGTATTTAAATACGCTACTCATTTTTGCCATAAAAAAATGAGGTGTCTGTTATTGTACAGGCACCTCATTTTACTTAATTGTGTATTCATAACAAGTAAAAATTTTGGCAACCTGGCAGTCATAGACTTTATAAAATCCTTAGACCCATGGCTTTGCGACCTTATTTTTCAATAAGTGTGCCTTTATCAATTTTCTCGGAAATAGTACTCTGGTCTCATATATCTATCATATTTTATCATAAATTATCGTATTTTGCCAAAATTTGTTGAAAAAAATAATATTTTTGGAAAAGTAAGCAGCATAACGAAAACAAACTTTTTTGCCACAACGAAAAAGAGACAACGGCCGTTCCGTTGTCTCAATTAATTTCTCTTTATTGTTTAACTTGCATGATCGATTTTAGATGTATATGCATTCATGATGCGCTCTATAAAGCATCGTGCTTGACGCATATATTCTTCAGATCCACTGTTTTTAGCCATCCCTGTTTGTCTTAAGAGCATCCCTTGAAAAAAAGTAATCACAATTTTTTTCAATTCCTCTATCTCCATCATAGAAAGCCCTTGGGTCTCTCCAAACCCCGTAAGAGACTGATGCTGTACGTTAAAGAGTGACCCTTTAAACATTTGTAATATTCGCTCGGACTCTCCTGCATCAAATTCATCTGAAAATATGGATAGATAATCCTCTAGAATATCTTCAAACGCCACATTATATGGAGAAAATAACAGTGTATAAATGATTTCCGGATACCCATAAGCCATGTCACAGTATGCGCTCCAAATCTGTCTAACCTGTCTTTTTTGGCTATCTCCATTTTTCAATACACAAGATAATCTTCTCTCAATCATTTTTATATGGCGTAAATACGTGTAATATAACAAATGCTCCATATTTTCAAAGTAGTTGTAAAGGGTCGCACTGTTATAGCATGCTAGGTCTGACACAGCACGTATCGTTACTGCGTCTTTACCCTCTTTAGAAATAATGCAATCCGCAGCCTCTATGAAGTGACGCATTTTTCTTCGTCGCTGAATCATCTTTTTATCGCTTAAGCTTTTCATAACTAAGCCACACCACTTTCCTCTTTCTGGATCTCAAATACTTCTATCATTTCTTCGAAATGATCACGATCCTTAATCTTTTTCTGCTTTTTATATGATTTTTTAATACTGTCCAGCAGCAGAAAACCAACAAGCGTCAAAATGATTGCAAATGGCAAACCTGTACTGATTACTGCTGTCTGAAGAGCTGACAGTGCCTCTTTACCGCCAATCAAGAGAAGTACCGCCGCGATGAAGCCTTCCATGCACGCCCAAAAAATACGCTGCGGTATGGGCGAATCTATTTTTCCACTCGAAGTAATATTATCAACAACGAGGGAACCGGAATCACTGGATGTAACAAAGAAAGATACAACCAGTAATGTCCCAAGCACAGAGAGGGCTATACGAATGACCCCTTGCAGAAACGGAATATTCAGATACTCAATCATCTCAAAGAGCGCAACCGGCAGATTGTTTTGGACGGTAGCAAAAAGCTGACCGTTGAATAATTGATTCAAATGCATCGCTGTTCCACCAAATACAGATAACCAGACAAATGACAAGAGTGACGGTATAATCAGTACTGCCAGTACAAATTCCCGAATCGTTCTACCCTTGGAAATACGGGCAATGAACATTCCCACGAAAGGTGACCATGAAATCCACCATGCCAGATAGAATACAGACCAGCTTCCCTGCCAGGAGTCTTCTCCAGCAGAGATAAAAAAGGATGCTTTCACAAAATTGTTTAAGTACAAACCTAGAGAATTACTAAACGTTTTGAGAATAAATGCCGTTGGACCCAGTATAAGCACTGCCATCATAAATACAAATGCCATTTTGATGTTTAATTCAGACAAAAATTTTACACCTTTATCTATTCCGGATACGACACTTAACGTAGCAATACCAGTAATAATGGCTATTAGAAGAACTTGTGTCATGACACTGATTTCAATTCCAAATAGATAATTCAGCCCGCTGTTTATTTGTTGTACACCAAGGCCAAGGGACGTAGCCAGGCCGAATAGACATGCAACTACTGCAAGAATATCTATTAAGTCTCCCCAAAAACCAAATATTTTATCCTTTAATAGCGGGTAAAAGACGGATCTGAGGGAAAGGGGCAGCTTCTTGTTGTACGTAAAAAATGCCAGTGCCAACGATATCAGGGCATAAATCCCCCATGGATGCAGTCCCCAATGAAAAAAAGTCGTTGCCAATGCCTGTTTCATCCCATTCACATCCTTAAAAATCGGTGGTGTGAACGCCGCATGATACAACGGCTCTCCAACGGCCCAGAACATCAGTCCAATACCCATGCCGGCAGAAATCAACATGGAATACCATGCAAAGTTACTGAACTCAGGTTCTGCATTAACGCCACCAATACGAACTGAACCCAAACGTGAAAATGCCAAAAATAATGAAATACCAATAAAGAAATTACTAGATAGTATGAACAGCCAGTCAAAATTGCCCACGATGGCGTCTTTAACGCCAGCGAAAACTACTTTGGCCTGCTCTAAATTTAAAAGTGCAAACCCGGAGAATAGAAGTACAATCATCCCAGCCCCCAAAGATACAACAGGGTTCATATCCATTCCCCATCTTTTAAAATTACGACTATAAAGCTTTTCTTCCATCACTGTGTGTATGTTGTTACTCTTCAAATACACCACTCCTTTCAAAATTTGTTGATGACAATAAAAAAGCACTCTAACTCTATTTTGCTTAGAGTTAGAGTGCCTAGGTTTCGCCTATCCAGACTCACCTTATACCACCGTCGATAGTATAGCACATCTCCTGATCGGACCTGTGCAGACCCCAGTTCTAAAGGTCATTTTTCGATTATTGTTTCATTCATATTTGACAAATTTACTAAAATCTATTCCATCTATCTATGGGGAACATATCAAAGCTCATAAGCCGAACTACTCTAATAACCTACTTCATGATACATTGTCTAATGAAACAGCTTTTAACAAGTATACCATCTAAAATCTAGATTGTCAAATAATCGAGGTTAATTTATATGATTATACACAATAATTGATCGCCTTCAAGACAACTTTTCTATTTATATTAACAATCGTCAAGCCCCTTTACACAGCTTTGTTTTGATTTCTACTAAATTGACTGTTATAAAGGTCTGCATAAAAACCTTGCTGTGCTAAAAGCTCCTCGTGGGAACCCTGTTCAATGATATGTCCATGATTCATCACCAGTATTAAATCCGCGTTTCGGATGGTAGATAATCTATGGGCAATAACGAAACTTGTTCTGCCTTTCATCAACGCTGTCATGGCTTTTTGAATAAAGATCTCCGTTCTTGTATCCACACTGCTGGTAGCTTCGTCTAGAATAAGAATAACCGGATCTGCAAGGATAGCACGTGCAATGGTCAGAAGCTGCTTCTGACCTTGCGAAATGTTCGTAGCCTCCTCATTCAGTACCGTATCATATCCATCCGGAAGGGTACGGATAAAATGGTCGGCATGGGCAGCCTTCGCAGCACGAACCACATCCTCAAAGGCTGCATCTTCGCGACCATAGGCTATATTATCCCGTATCGTACCATTAAAGAGCCACGTATCCTGAAGTACCATACCAAACATACTGCGCAGATCCCCTCGTCTTAATTCTCTAATATCTACACCGTCTACAGTTATCCTACCATCTCCAATTTCATAAAACCGCATGAGCAGATTTACCAGGGTAGTTTTCCCTGCCCCGGTCGGTCCCACAATAGCAATGGTCTGCCCCTGTTTCACATGAATATTCATATTTTCTATCAAAGGCGTTTCTTCTTTATATCCAAATTTCACATCTTGGAAGGTTACTTCTCCCTTAGGATATCCAATGACCTTCGGTGCAGCAGCATCCGGAACTTCTTCAACTTCATCCATCAGCTCAAATACACGTTCTGCTGATGCCACTGTGGATTGAATGATATTTGCAATATTCGCCGTTTGCACAATGGGATGGGTGAACTGTCTTGCATATTGAATAAACGCTTGGACATCTCCAATTTCCAGTGTCTTTTTTGTTACAAAAATACCACCTACCACGCAGATTAAAACATATCCTATATTGTTGATAAAACTCATCAGCGGCATAATAATACTGGATATAAACTGTGCTTTAAATCCTGCATCATAAAGCTTCCCATTCATCTCATCAAATTCCTTGATGGACTTGACTTCGTGTCCAAAGGCTTTTATAATCCTATGTCCGGTATACATTTCTTCAACATGACCATTGAGCTGGCCTAAGACCTTTTGCTGCTCTGCAAAATATTTTTGTGAACGGGAAGCAACGGCTTTTGTTACCATCACATATAGCGGTAATGTTGTAATTGAAAGTAAAGTCATCATAGGGCTTATTGTCAGCATCATAATAATGATCCCCACAAGGGTCACGATGGATGTAATAAGCTGTGTCAAACTTTGCTGCAAGGTATTGGCAATATTATCAATATCGTTGGTAACACGGCTTAAAATCTCACCGTGGGTACGGGAATCGAAAAACTTAAGGGGCAGCCGTGACAGTTTATCACTCACATCATTCCGCAAATCAAAAACCGTTCTCTGTGCTACTCCAGCCATGATATACCCTTGAATGTAGCCAAAAGCAGCACTTATCAAGTATAATCCTACTAAAACAAAGAGTATTTGTAGAATATAGTGAAAATCAATGCTTGCACCAGGTACTTGCTTAAATCTCGCCATAAGTCCCTCAAATAGTTTTGTTGTTGCCTTTCCCATGATTTTGGGACTAACGATGCTGAAGACTGTACTAAGAATTGAAGTCAGCAGCACTGCCATCAATCGCCCTGTATGAGGCTTTAAGTAACCAGTTAATCTCTTGAGGGTTTCTTTAAAATTCTTTGCCTTTTCCACAGGTCTCCCCAAGGCCCCTCCACCCATATGGCCTCTGCCGGGGCCTCTCAGAGGCTTGTTATCTCTATATTCTTCCCTCATGCAATCTCCTCCTCGGACAGCTGTGAAGATACGATCTCCCGATATACTTCACAGATACTTAAAAGCTCTTTATGCTTTCCAATCCCTACGATTCTTCCTTCGTCCAATACAATAATCCGGTCTGCATCTACCACCGTACTGATGCGTTGGGCAACGATAAAAACCGTGGCATCCCTTGTCTCTTTTTTCAAAGCAGTACGGAGTTTTGCATCTGTTTTAAAGTCAAGGGCAGAGAAGCTGTCGTCGAATATATAGATTTCCGGTCTCCTCACAAGGGCACGGGCAATGGAAAGACGTTGTTTTTGTCCACCGGAAATATTGGTGCCTCCCTGTGCGATATCAGAATCAAAGCCGTTTTTCATTTCGGAAATAAATTCTGCTGCCTGGGCGATCTCCGCTGCATATCTTATTTCTTCCTCCGAAGCATCCTCCTTACCATATCTGATATTGTCAGCCACAGTACCCGTAAAAAGGACGGAGTTTTGTGGGACTAAGCCAATTTTCGACCGGAGATTTTTCTGGGCCATTTCTCGGACATCTACACCATCTACCACAACCTTCCCGCTGTCCACATCATAGAACCTCGGAATAAGATTGATCAATGTTGACTTTCCGGACCCTGTACCACCAATGATGGCTGTAACCTCCCCCGGATTTGCACAAAAAGATATATTTGAAATGGCAGGCTGCTCTGCTCCAGGGTAACTGAAGGTTACATCCTTGAACTCGACAAATCCCTTCTGGCCGCCACTGCTTTTTATCTGCTCCGGATCTACAATTTCCGGGGCCATGTCCAGCACCTCATTGATTCTTACCGCTGACGCTTGGGCGCGGGGAATCATGACAAACATCATAGATACCATAATCAACGCAAACATGATTTGCATGGCATATTGAATAAACGCCATCATATCACCAACCTGCATGCTTCCATTGTCGATGCGAATAGCGCCAAACCATATGATGGCAACCGTTGTAAGGTTCATCACCAACATCATCATAGGCATAAGGACTGCCATAATTTTATTTACCCGGATCGCAGTACTGGTAAGGTCATGATTTGCTTCATAAAATCGTTTCTTCTCATGTTCAATACGATTAAATGCCCGGACAACTCGGACACCCGTAAGATTTTCACGTAAAACAAGATTTAGTTTATCCAGTTTTACCTGCATGGCTTTGAAAAGAGGTACACCCTTTTTGGCAACACTCAAAATTATGGCAATGAGGATAGGCAGCACCACAACAAGAACCAAGGATAATGTGGCATCCTTTGATACCGCCATCACAATACCACCGATGCCCGTCATGGGCGCACTAATCATCATACGCAAAATCATCATCAACACCTGTTGTACTTGTGTGATGTCATTTGTGGTCCGGGTAATAAGGGATGCCGTACCAATCTGATCAAACTCATGAAGTGAAAAGCTCTCTACCCTGGAAAAAATCTCACTACGAAGAATTTTCCCGAATCCAGCCGCCGCTATGGAAGACAGATAGTTTGCCCAAATTGTACAGACAGCGCCCAAGGCCGCCACCAGCAGCATGATTCCTCCAACCTTTATAATATACTGCGTATCTCCTTTAACGATACCCGTATCCACAATGTCAGACATCAATGTGGGCAGATATAACTGAGATAGGGACTGTAAAAACATTAGAAATAAAACGACGATTACGGATACTGTATAGGGCTTTATAAATTTTAATAATTTGGTCATTGATTATCAACTCCATTCAAAAAAGCAATTATGGATTTACGTCTTTAAAATGGTATTTAGTCCTGCGGGACGGCACGGAGACCGTCCCCTACAAAAGAAAATACATTCTGTTCTAGGAGCGTA
Source organism: Bacillota bacterium (assembly GCA_049324315.1). GTDB lineage: Bacteria > Bacillota > Clostridia > Peptostreptococcales > Thermotaleaceae > JBMOKU01. The sequence goes on from JBMOKU010000026.1 coordinate 104,563, forward strand.
GATCTTTATAGATCTGGAATCTTACAGTTAAATTTTACATGTGTATAATCCACCTAGATTTCTTTAGAATATAATTAAGGAGGGGTTACACATGGGTAGAAAGTTTGTTGAAGTAAATACTTTACATGGATTT
>JBMOKU010000027.1:0-10924 GCA_049324315.1 Bacillota bacterium
AATCCATGTAAAGTATTTACTTCAACAAACTTTCTACCCATGTGTAACCCCTCCTTAATTATATTCTAAAGAAATCTAGGTGGATTATACACATGTAAAATTTAACTGTAAGATTCCAGATCTATATAACTATACTATCATAAAAATAAATTTATCTGCAATATAGAGAAGACTTATCTGCGCCCAATTAAGTATTATGTGTATGTTTTTATGCAAAAAAGCTAATAATTATATAGCCAGCATGGTTATTTCGTGATGGGGAGGATACGTAATGAGAGAAGGGGTAAAACTTGGTTTTACAACGCTGGACCGGGAGATTTCTTTTGAAATCCTTAACATCAAAGGTGAATTGCCCCAGTGGCTTACCGGGGTCTATATTCGTAATGGCCCTGCCAAATTTGAGGCAGGCGGGGAAAAATACCGGCACTGGTTTGACGGCCTGGCAATGCTGATCAGATTTTCCTTTAAAGATCATAAGATTTATTTCAGCAACAGGTTCCTGCAAAGTAAAGCCTTTAAAAAAGCAGTGAAAACAAAGCATATTTACTATTCTGAGTTTGCCACCAACCCGACTTCCACTTTAAGATGCCAGTATTTAAAATACACCAGTCAGTTGACCGACAATGCCAGTGTTAACGTCTTCAAGGTAGGAGACCACTTTGTAGCCATGACTGAAACGCCTGACCGGGTGGCCTTTGATCCCTACTCCCTGGAAACACTAGGTACCTTTCACTATGACGGTAAAATCTGGGGCCATTTAACCACGGCTCACCCCCATATCACTGAAGAGGGCGAAATTTACAATTATATCACCCGCTTTTCTCTTACCAGCACATATAACATATTCAGGATCGGAGCGAGGGGAAAAAAAAGAGAAATGATAACTTCCATTCCTGTAAAAGAACCTTCCTACATGCATAGTATCGGTATGACCGAGAATTATATTATTCTGGCAGAATACCCTCTGGTTATACAACCTTTAAAACTACTTGCCAGCAATAAACCCTTTGTTGATAACCTTTACTGGCGACCGGACAGAGGAACCAAATTTACCGTAGTGGATAAAAGAAACGGCAGTATTGTTGGCAGGTACGAAGCTGAGGCCTTTTTTGCATTTCACCATATCAATGCCTATGAGGAAGGTGACAAGATTTGTGTTGATCTGGTCGCCTACCGGGATGCTTCCCTGGCAAGCTCTCTTTATTTAAAGGATTTAATCAATCCCGATTTTGTCCTTCCTGTCCCTGAGGTCCGGCGCTATTACTTGCCTCGTGGCGGAACAGGGCTGCCCCAATTTGAAGTAATATCGGAGCAATTTCCGGAGTTTCCAAGGATTAACTACAGCAAAAAAAACACCAGGCCTTATCGCTTTGTTTACGGTGTCAACGCTTACCAATCAAAGGGTTTCAACAATAGCCTGGTTAAGCTGGACGTGGTGGATAGGGGCTTGGCGAGATGGTTTGAAGAAAACTGTTACCCTGGGGAACCGATGTTTATACCCCGCCCGGATGGTACAGAGGAAGACGACGGAGTTGTATTATCCGTGGTTCTGGATACCGCTAAAAACAAATCCTATTTATTGATTCTCGATGCCCGATCTTTCGAGGAAAGGGCAAGGGCAGAAATGCCTTATCCGATACCTTTTGGAAGCCACGGCCAGTACTTTGAATTTTAAAAACATAATTAACTACGGATGCACACGGATTCCTCTAGCATTTCTAATTCTGTTTATCTGACTGCTGCAATACATCTGCTTCATAAGGTATAATAATGAAAAAGGGGGTATTTTCATTGAGTGAATTAAAAATACGAAATGTTTTACCAGAGGATTTAGCGTGTGTTTCACAAATTGAGGCTGTTTGTTTTCCATCTGCTGAAGCAGCTCCAAAGGACGTATTAAAGGAAAGAATTTCAGTTTTTCCAGAAGGCTTTTTTGTAGCAGAATTAAATAATGAAATAATAGGGTTTATTAACGGGGGAGCGACAAATAAAAACTATATAGAAGATGCGTTCTTTAAAACCATGAATCTCCATATGTCTAATGGAGATAATCTAGTAATCTTCGGCCTTGATGTACATCCTAACTATCAAAGAAAAGGATTCGCCAAAGAATTAATGGAGTATTACATAGAAGCTGCGAAAAAAGATGGTAGAAAGAAAATATTGTTAACGTGTAAAGAGCATTTGATAAAATATTATGAACAGTTTGGGTATATCAATGAAGGTGTATCTGCGTCAGAACACGGCGGGGCGAAGTGGTATGACATGGTTCTTGGATTAGAATAATACTGATGGAACTCCTTTCTTGTAAAGATGGATGGTGAATAGCAAACACAGAAAGGAGTTCTTATTTTTATTAAAAACATCATTTCACCCTAAAAACCCTGTTCTTCTTGAAGACCAAGAAACCATGGTTTCCTCATGGCGCCTACTAATTCTAATCATGGATAGGGACAAGGATGAACATCTTACAAAAAATCCCTTTCCTTTTTGCTTATTTTATTCTATACTATAATAGAAACCGACTGGTCGTTTTTTTTAGGAGAGATGTATATGCCAAAAATTAGCTCAGAAAAAATGCAGCTGCGGAAGCAAGAAATCTTGAATAAGGCTTTTGAGGTATTCTGCACCAAGGGATACACCCAAACTTCGATGGAGGACATTGTCAAACACTCAGGTATCAGCAAAGGTGGTCTCTACACCTATTTTAAAAGCAAAGAAGAGATTTTCCTGGCAATCGCCGAAGAACGCTTCCAATTGAGAAGCAACTGGATTCGCCAAATGTCAAACATTGAAAGCACTGCAGAGAAAGTAACGCTTTACCTTCGCTGGTTTCTCGACAGCCTTCATGATGAGTCGATCGGTATGGGGATTCGATTTACTATGGAATTCTGGAGTATGCTATCAAAGGACGCCACTAAAGCCGAGATCGCCCAAACACGCTACATAAAATTTGAAAAGGATTTGGAAGAACTCTTATTGGAAGGCATTGAAAAAGGTGAATTTCGTCAGGATTTGGACACAAAAAGTGCCGTATATCTCATCCTGGCCTCCCTGGATGGCATTGGCTTTACCGACGCTGTCATGGGTATCAAGGTCCAGGAAGCCACAATCACAAACTATGTCCACATGATTCTCAATTATTTAAGGGGGTAACCAATAATGATTACTTACAAAACTTGTATCGACGTCACCATGACCGAAATTTTCGAAGCCTTTCGTCTTGGTTTTTCAGACTACATTGTTCCCCTCACAATGAACCAGGACGCCTTTGAAGTCCGCTTTTTTGGTCCGGAAGGCAATACACTGAACCTTTCCTTTATCGCCTTGGATCAGGACCGCCCCATAGGCTTGATTCTCGGTGGCATCCGACTGTTTGATGGCTTAAAAACCATGCGCTGCGGCACCCTTTGCCTTGGTCCATCGTACCGCGGTCAAGGCATTAGCCATAAGTTATTTGAAATGCACAAATCTGCAGCACTGATTGCCCAGTGCAAACAGTTATTCCTAGAAGTCATAAAGGAGAATCACCGCGCCATCAAATTTTACGAAAAATACGGTTACAAGCAGGTATATACCCTGAAGTACTACTCTGCCGCATCCCAATCGATCCCATCCTCTGCCGATACCTTACCTTATACCGTGAAAGAAATCTCCTTCGATACATTGGAGGCCTTCCGAAAAACCCTCTCCAGCTGTCATATCAACTGGCAAAGTGACACGCCCTACTATGCTGCCAGTCAACAAGAAGCCCTCCTTGGCGCGTATGATGGCGCTAAACAAATCGCCTTGATCGCCATGAGTTCACAGGGTAAAATTAACTTCCTTTGGGTCGACCCTGCCTACCGTAACCAAGAACTTGGAAGCATGATGCTTCAAAAAGCAGTTCAGGCACAAACTGTCGAAAAGATAACCATCTGCCTACCAAACAACGCTTCCCTCGAAGGCTTTTTGAAGAAAATAGGCTTTCAGAAAGAGCTCATTGAGCAATATGAAATGTATTTACCTTTATAGTGATTTAAAGGTGAAACCATTAGAATTCATCTCAAAAACAAAAAAACTGTTCTCCTTGCCTTTCATAATTGGTGAGAGAGATTGCTAGATACCTAATGTCTTTAGAAAAACTTCTATTATTTCCTCGTAATCATCTAATGCAATAGTATGAGGATTATCTTGTTCTTCGCCCAAGTAGTTTCTTAATCCGCGTTCTTTCAAAAAGACATATTGAATTGGCGCAATAACTTGAATAGCAAGATATTTAATCTCTTTTTCCGATAAATCAGGCTTTATTTCTTTTAACAGACCCACAATTGTTTCTGGTGTACTGAAACGATCACTGATTATCTCATCTCTAATAAGTACACTTGTATACTTTTGGTACTTACATACCACCATAGCCATAGCTTTCAAAAATGTCCTCAGCTGCTGCTTTGGAGAGTCGTTGAGATTCGACAATGTCTGAAAGGCTTCAATAGCAGCATCATCGATTATGGAAGAAATAGCTGCCACAATCAAGTTCCATTTACTACCAAAATGATAATTAATCAGTCCAGTAGATATATGTGCTTCGTATGCAATCTGCCTAATAGTTAACTCTTCAACGTCAAACTCGTCATCAAGCAGGGCTATGACCGATCTAATTAGTTGTGCTTTTATTTCTGACATATAAGCTCCTTAAAACGCATTGCTGAAAAAATGCTTTATAGTTTCATGAATTTCCCTATGATGGCTGAAAAACATATGTCCACCTTCCTTAAAAGAGAGCAAAGTAGAATTTGGAATTTTTTCGTGAGTGTATTCAGCATAATAAAACGGCTGTAGCGTATCATCTTCAGCATGAATCACCAATGTTGGAGCTTTTATCTCCCAAATTGGATAATCTTCAGGTGACAATTCTTTAAATTGAATATTTGCATTGAAAATCCCTTTTTTTCTCAACGAAATAGGATTCATAATTTCAAAGAACTCTTTAGCCATCTCAATTTCATCTGCTGTCATTTTTTTCTGAACTTCTTTAGATACCCCCAATACATTCAACAGATCTGACTGGATATACTCGGTAATCATCCAGAATAGAAAATCATTATCAAAAATCGTTCCAAAAACGATTGACTGAACCGTTGTCAACTTTGGTGGCGTTTTACTTTTTGCACACATCATTGTAAGTGATTTCACACGTTCAGGGTACTTTATGCTGAATTTCAATGCAGATGGTCCCCCATCAGAGACAGCTACCACATGAACTTTGCTTATTTCCAATTTATCGAGTAACTCTTTGTACAGATCCGCCTGATGATCTGGGGTAGGCTCTTCTGGCAAAGGAGTATTTAGATATCCGAATCTGGACACTGCAATTACCATACAATCCTTTGGCAGGAATCTATCTGCAAGCAGCAAACCTTGGTCATATCCGCCTCCAGCACCATGAATCATTAGAACAGGATCCCCTTTACCAGAGATTGCATATTCAATTATTCCCTGATCAGTTTCAACTACGATACTTTTAGCGTTCGCTTTCTCAATCTGGTCCGATTTAACTTTTGAAAATCGCTTGTATTGAATCCCTAGAAAAACAACGGTTGTGCTTATTAATACAAAAATGATAACCACTGCTATTTTTTTTATAGTACTTCTATTTATTGTACTCATCTTCATTCTCCTTTCTTGAACACGTTCAATCGTTATAAGTATAACTTGGAGAATGAATAAAATCAATCAATCTAAGTTCAAATCGAATCCATTGAAAAGACTACATCATGGTGATTTGTTCAACACATTCTAAATACCAAACTTCTATAAAAAACCGCCGTTACTTATGATAAGGTTAGGAAATTCTTTATCATGCCAGTATTTATCAGTGTTATAGGCGTTTTGTGGATGGATCGCCTAGCTCAAAGTTTGTTGTAAAAATACTGCTTATAGCTTGCTTTCGCATTTGACGACGGTTTGACGACGAAGTGGTAAAAACGGATAAATATGATTAGAAACTAATAGAAAATAACTAAAAACTATTCTTTTATATGTACACCCCTTCTACTTTCATTTAGGTGGTTACTACATGAAAAAACTCAAAATATTAGTCGTAAACAAATGCAACACAAAATGGAAATAATGGGCGCCCCTACTATAATTTTCGTTGTATTTCTGTAAGGAACGGCCCCTGTGCCGTTCCGTTAAGGGTCAGTGATATTCGGCGGAACGCCACAGGGGGCGTTCCCTACAATCATTCAATTCACGTCGTACTTTCCAACTGCTGCGTCGTAATAAAAGAATTATACGAATTATTGTATATTAATAGTACCAGCTTTACCTGCTAAGGCGCCAGGTGTCAATTCAAGAGCCATGCACCATTCGGCTTTTTTCGTTTTGTCAACAATATGGAATATCCCATATTCGTAAGACGGCTTAAATCCAAATTTATGATAAAAGTCTGGATTACCACAAAGGAATACAGCTGTATATCCCATATTTTTTGCAATTCGAAAAGCTTCCATCATCATTGTTCGAGCAATTCCTCTGCGAAAAAAATTGGGATGAACACTTATAGGAGATAGTAAGAGGTCAGTATAAACATTATCGGCTGTAGTAATATTTGTTTTATATAGAACAATCTGTCCAATCAATTTACCATCATCATTTTCTGCAACTAATGAAAGCTCAGGAATAAAGGTATCTTTTTTTCGCACTTCATTCAAATAATCCCATTCGCCTTCATTAGTAGATGTAGCAAATGATTTTTTCACAAGTTCATATACTTCATCGTAATCAGCAGGTTGCTCCTGTCGGATAATCATATAAGCCCCCTGTACATTAACATTTTTGAGCAAGCAAAATAAAAGACAACGGATAGCCTTTATTATCGTATGCGTTTGTCATTCCTAGATCATAGTTATATTCATTTAGTTTTTTTATTGCCATTCCAGCAGTAACTACTGAATTAATAATATCAGATAACGTATGTGAAAAACTTATAAATGTTTTTGATTCGTATTGTGGGGTCATATACCCCATGCCGCTGTTCTCAATCCAGGGCTCTTTTCTAAAATAAGAATATGTGATTTTGTTTAAATTGGCTTCGTCAAAGTCATCTTCCCCCGGTAGTGGGAGCATATTCATGAACGGATGAAAGTCATTAATAAGCAATAGTCCATTTGGCTTTAAGCATTTTGAAACTTTTTCAAATAGTAAAGGTAAATCTTTAAACCAAGTAATAGCTCCAATTGTAAAGCAAATAAAGTCAAACTTATTATGGTAGCTTTCATCAATATCTAAAACGTTAGTCTCCACAAAATTACAGTTAGTTATGTTTGCTTTTCTCGCAGTTTCCTTTGCTTGCTCAATAATATTTTCAGCGATATCAAAGCCAATCCCATAGCTTGGATTTAACTGCATCATGGACAACAACTCACGACCATTGTTACAACAGAACTGAGCAATTGTTTTTCCTTTTAAATCAATTTTTTCAAGTTCGCCTACAACATCAGCACTTAAAAATGGAAGTTTCTCATCTATTAGTGCTTTGTAATTATCATCACCCCAATTTTGTCGTCTACGCTCAAACGCTTCCTCCCATGCGGCCTTATTATTGTTTATATAGTCCACTTCTATTCCTCCATTAATCATACTATTATCAATCAAATTCTTTCTTGCCTTAAATTTAATAATCCGCCTCTTTTACTAAACAATATGAATATTGTGTAATAGTTTTATTGCAGATGATTTTATTTTACACGTCGAGCAATTGGATGATTTTCTTTAAACTGCACCAAATCCCATAAGTTTCCGTATAAGTCTTTGAATACTGCAACTGTACCATATGATTGTTCTTTAGGTTCTCTAACAAATTCTATACCTTTTTCTATCATTTCGTTATAATCTCTCCAAAAATCATCTGTTCCAAGGAATAGAAAAACTCGTCCTCCCGCCTGATTTCCGATAAATTTAAGTTGTTTGGGTTTAGAAGCCCTTGCAAGTAATATTGTAGTTCCTGCTGAACCAGGCGGAGATACTACAACCCAACGTTTATCTTGTTCTGGTTGGTATGTATCTTCAATTAGCGTAAAATGAAGTTTCTTTGTATAAAATTCAATGGCTTCATCATAGTCTTTTACTACTAACGCAATGTGTACAATAGATTGTATCATTCATATTTACCTCACTTTCTTTACAAAATATAAATTACCTTACTTCACGATTTTCCACTAATGCACCGCAAAATAAGAAGGATGCGTATTAAATGTACAGAAGTAAATAATAATTTAGAGCCAGTAACTCTACGGCTTTTGTGCAAGATATAAGTCTACTGTGTCATTAATAATTAATTCATTTCCAAATTCTTCGATTACTGTCCTAATAGCATCAAAAAGCAGTGATTTTATTGATTTTTCTAAAGCTAAATGGTCTGAATAAGTATTCAGTAATTCTATATATTCAACTCCAGTCATTTTCCTGGTATTATGATATAGCTTAAACTCAATATTAGTAAACCTATATTGCTCTATTTTATTTATTATGCTTGAATACCTTGATTTATCTTCATTATTGGTTACCTTATAACTCCACTGTGGTAAAAGCTCATTATAAATAGACTGAATTTTTTGATGCAGTGGATTATCCTTATCATTTGTAGATGGTCTATTCCAGAATAAAGCAATCGTACCACCATTCTTTATTATCCTGTATGCCTTTTTATATCCAATTTCATCTGGTATCCAATGGAAAGCTGTAGCAGAATATAACATATCAAACTTATTATCACCACAATCATAATCTTCAAAAGCGGACCGAACAACATTCAAATTTTTATAAGCTTTGAACTTTTCTCTTGTATATGAAGAAAGATTTTCACCTAATTCAACCGCTGTTACTTTACATTTTGTTTTTAAAAACGGCTCTGTAGCTTGACCTGTTCCACAACCTACCTCTATCATTGACTTGTCCATAGTGATTTCTGCATATTTTATTATATCTTTAAATAGTTCAGGTCCATAATTTGGACGCCTCTTTTCATAATTTAAAACTGACTCATCAAATAAGTATTTTATATCCAAGTTATCCTCTCCGCTCTCAATATATATTCTATCGATAGTTACGTCATAATCTACAATTACGCAATTATAATATTTTCATGGTCATCCACGTTATTTCATCTAGTTCATCAGTTTGAATATCATCTTCAATAAATCCTATTCCCTTATAAAATTCAAATCCACTTCTGCTACTTGGGACGTGGAGAGAATTTATCTTCTTATTTTTTGCAATGTTCAAGATATAATTGAAAAGGAGTTTACCTATACCTTAATTATGCATTTCAAGGGACAAAGGGACAGGTCCCTTCCTGTTGTCAATCAAATCATCAAGGCTGCTATGCATCGCCAAAGCGACAAGGCCTTGACAATTTGATCGGCAACAAGAACATGGCAACTAAGCTAAATAAAGGTGATTTCCGTTCACCGGAACTCTGATTTCCATTTCGTCAGAATGTTGATTCCTTTGAATGTTTTCGGGCACGTCCAGTTAATGCAGTATTCCCTGATGGTAGATAAATCAAGTGATCTAAATCTGCACACGAAATACAGATTATATTGTCATTCTTCTCTTTTACTATGTAATCTCCCTGCTCTATTTGCTCTCCACAGTCTTCACAGACAGACGACTTAGTAGCGATAAATACTGTTAATTCATTCTCCTTTGCTTGTGTCTCCATATCCAACCTCCATATTCTTTTGTATTTTTGCTGATATATGCCCGTTGTTTTGAGTACATTATACGGTTATAATGAAAGGTTTATACAATACTACCATATAAATTTAACTCGAAAGACCTCCAATGGAAGTTTTCCATTAGAGGCCAGTATATAACAGATATTGTTTTCTATTTTCAGTATTTACATTGTTACATCCAATCTTTCAATCTCCCGACAACCTTCCCTTCCCATTCTGTGTTCCAATGGTGCTGTGCTATTTCTATTTTGGTGTCTTCACTGGCCCCGTTTTCTAGCACATGCTGCACAAACTGTTTTATTTGATTTCTTCCTTTATGGAAAGGATCTAAGGCAGGCTCACCTTCCAAGGTGTATGTATCTGTTCCTTTGTACATCACAAATCTCAGGGTATCGTCCCTATCATAGATTTCCAGTCCTTTTTCAGAGAGGGCAAAACTATGATGGAAGTCTCATTCTTCTACGGTTTTATAATCGTATGATTCTATATATCCGTCAATGCATATACCGGTGTGGCGGAATGAAGGCTCAAAATGCTCCAGATTATTCAATAACATTACTTAACTACGAAAAATTAGAGTATCTAATAACAGTGGAACAATAATTACTAAAAAAACTAAATATGTAACATTTTTAGTCAAAATAAATTTTTTAACTTCAACCATAGTTTCTCCGCTAATCAATTGATATTCCTTTAAGACTTTAATATCATAGTAAATTGAAAAAATAAACATAAAAAGGCTTAGAGCATAAATCAGGGCAAAAATCACTTTATCAATTAGAATGTCATAATTGTTAAAGATGTTTTTAAAGAAAAGTATTGAACCCATAAAAATAACTATTAAAACAATGTACTTTCTATTATATGCCTTTTTTTGACTATATACTTGGTTGTATGTCTTGTCAAAGTCTTTGTAAATATTAAACCTGATAGGAATTATTTCATTTTGAAGTTTTTTGAGTTCTGATGGAATAGACTTATATTTTCTTTTTAAATAATTCATCATAAAAAAAACAACTACAATTAGAACAACCAGTACAGTAATTTTATAATTCATATATACGCTCCTTATAGAATATAGATATGGAACAGTAGAGATTGATTTTCCTTTAAATATGTTCTTTTGCGAAGGTTAGACTTCTATTTGGTTAGAAGTTAGAGGTTAGAAGTTTCAGGGTCGATCTTCTAAGCTTAAAGACTCA
>JBMOKU010000028.1:0-10450 GCA_049324315.1 Bacillota bacterium
AAAGGGGCAGATGGATAAAATAGATATAAATAGCAGATAATAACAAACCTTGATTTCATGCGGGTTACAGGGCGATTCGTGACATGACTTTATTTTAGTTTTGATACGAGTTTTTTTGGGGGATATAGGAGAGTGTTCTTCTCGAATAAATGCTTATCAAATGAAACAAAGATTTATGAAAAACCATGGTTTTAGGAGGATATTTCTTAGGCCATGGTTTTCTTAGAAATTACATGATCGATTTCTAGAAAAATCACTATTACATACTGTGTCGTGATAGTAAAATGATGAGACATTGAAACCCCGGAGCGGCATGGAAACCGTCCCCTACGTTGATTGATGGATGTATTATGTAGGGGCAGGTTTCCACGCCTGCCCGTTGGCGGGTTTCCATGCCCGTCCGTTATATTTTATACCCACCACCCATGTTATGACACTATGATTTAGAGTATAAGATGACCATTTCAAAAGGAGTAGATTTAACTTTCTACTCCTTTTAGTCAGATGATTAAATCCATTCTATGATCTGATCCACCCTCTGTCTTGTTTTTGCTCTGGGTTCATCTTTCCGGTAGCCGAAAGCAGCCATGCAGGATATTCCGAATTTTTTTCGATCCAGTATACCTTCCTGCTCAAGAAGCTGTTCAGCTTTTTCTCTGTCAAAGCCTTCTATGGCACAAGAATCAATACCGATTTCTGCAGCAGCGGTCATCATATTGCCCAATACAATGTAGGTTTGCTTACATGTCCAATCAAATAATGAACGATCGCTTTCCAGCAGCTTGAAGTCGTTTTTCTGAAACTTTTCATATCGTTCCTTTCTTGCAGCTAATGCATCCTCCGGCAGTTCTTTTACGTCTCGCATAAAGCTATCAAGGTATTGAGAACTGTAAATCATATCATCTATGGTTCTTGCCAGGATGATGATAAAATGACTGGCTGTGGGAAGCTGCTTTTGTGCCCCCCAACATACAGGCCTTATTTTTTCACGCACCTCAGGATTTTGAACAATCAAAAACTTCCATGGCTCAAAACCAAAAGAGCTGGGCGATAGCCTGGCTGTTTCTAGAATAAAGTGAAAATCCTCCTCGGATATTTTTCTACTGGCGTCAAATTCCTTACAAGCATGCCTGAAATAATAGGCCTGTAAAATTTCCTCTTTTTTTCTATCCGTCATTGAACATACTCCTTTCATATCTTGTGGTAGATATTATACCCCTTATGAATTCCCTTATATCAAAAATTAATATACTTAACATAAAGTTCATAAAGGATTAATTCTTTATTAATATTCAATACATATAATGATACTAGGCAACACTGTATGGAAATGACCAGAAAGGATGGTGAAAACTCCGTCACCAAGGGTACGGAGGACATATGAAGAAAATGTTTGTACTGGACACCAGTGTTTTGCTTCATGATCCTAGAAGTCTATATGCATTCGGAGATAATGACATTGTGATTCCTGCAGTAGTAATAGAAGAAATTGATATGAAAAAAGCACATCCTGATATGATTGGCAGAAATGCCAGAGAAGTTGCCCGAGAGTTAGATAAATTTAAAGAAAGAGGAAGCTTGGCAAAAGGTATTGACCTACCAAACGGAGGCAGTATCTGGGTAGAATTAAATCACAAAAGCCTCCAAAATTTTAGCGAATTTTTCCATGAGGTGAATAATGACAATCGAATCTTAGCCGTTGCTTTAAATCTTCATGTGGAAGAAGGAATAAAGGAAAATCCAAGACAGGTAGTCCTGGTGAGTAAGGATGCTATCATGAGAATCAAGGCTGACAGCCTGAACATCCAGTCTCAAGACTATCTCCATGACAAAATTGAATATGCAGAGGAAGAATACCAGGGCATACGAAAAATCAGTGTGACACCTGATGTGATCGACAGAGTATATGAACTGGGGACGGTAGATGAAGAGGATTTGCCGGAGGTAATAGAAAATTATCGACTGTTTCCCAATGAGTTTGTGGTGCTAAAAGATATTTATGAGGGTCCACAGTCGGCTATCCTGCGATATGACGGCCCGTCCAGAAAGCTCCATCCCTTGAGAAGGGGTGAAGATGCATATTGGGGCATCAGGGGGAAAAATGCAGAGCAGCGTATGGCGCTGGAGCTGCTGCTAGATGACCAAATCAAGCTGGTCACGCTGACGGGTAAAGCCGGGACGGGAAAAACCTTGCTCTCCTTGGTTGCCGGTCTTGTCAAAGTACAGGATGAACGACTCTATCAAAAACTACTGATTACCAAGCCGGTGGTACCTGTAGGAAGAGATATCGGATATCTACCCGGTGATAAGGACGAAAAACTAAGACCGTGGATACAGCCCATTTATGACAACCTGGAATTTCTATTGGATGCAAAGCATATTACGGATATCAAGAATACCCTAATTGGGCTTAAGAATATTGAGATTGAAGCCCTGACCTATATTAGAGGAAGAAGTATCCCTAACCAGTTTATTATTATTGACGAGGCACAAAATCTTACGAAGCACGAGATTAAAACAATCGTAACCCGGGTGGGCGAAGGCAGCAAGATCATCCTGCTGGGAGATATCAATCAAATTGATCATCCTTATCTGGATGCCCAATGCAACGGCCTGACCTATGTGATCAATAAATTCAAGGAAGTGAATATTGCCGGTCATATTACCTTTAAGAAGGTAGAAAGATCGACACTGGCACAATTGGCAGCGGAGCTATTGTAGCAATGATGGGACAAACGATAAAAGCAAGGGGGTGAAACCATGGGTTATGAAGATGCAGCAGTGTGTAAAAGACTGAGTCCGGAAGTTTTTCAATTTGAAGGGCTGCTATCAATAAGAGATAAAAAGAAGTACTTCCAGTTTCCTTTTGAAGTGAAAAAAGGGGTCACCAAAATTATTGCAAAGCTTTTATATAACAAGGAACCTGGAAACATACTATATCTTCAACTCCACGATTATAGGAGATTTCGAGGAATCGGAAAACCAATACCTAATCAAAGGAAAAATCATCTGGAAATCATGCTTACACCTTTTGCTGCATCCAATGGAGGTATATTTGGGAAGCTGCCGGGGGGCAGATGGCTGGCTGAGATAGATTGTGCTGATATCATCAAGCTGTGTAAATATCAATTGATCGTTGAGGTCTATTACGAGCCTATAGCCTATAAAGGAACAGGGGCTAAGGGAATCAAACTCAAAGAAGATATACTGTGTAAAGAGAAGAAATGGTATAGAGGAGATCTGCATATTCATTCCATTGAGAGTGATGGCACCGAATCTGTCCAGAGTATTATGCAGAGGGCGAAGCAAGCTCAGCTGGATTTCATTGCAATCACAGACCATAATACCAACAGCGGCTGGCAGTACATTCGAAGAAGCAAAGATTTGTTATTCCTTCCTTCCATAGAGATATCCACCTATGACGGGCATGCCAATGCCATCGGAGTAGAAGACTGGATCGATTGGCGCCTTGGATTTCGGAACAGGTGCATACAGGATATCATTGATGATACCCATAAACAGCAGGGGCTTTTTATCATCAATCATCCTAAAAGCATAGACATGAAAGGGAGAATCAGCTGGCTGATTGAAGAGGTGGATTATCGGCAGGTTGACGCCATCGAGATATGGAATGCACCATGGTATATAAAAGGTAATGTGGGAAATATATTGGCCAGAGCGTTGTGGACGGAGCTGTTAAACCAAGGATATAAGATTGCGGGGGTGGCAGGCAGCGATCTTCACACCTTTGATCACCACGACAAAAGGCTGGGAAGGATTTTGAACTATGTATACAGTGAGAAGCTATCACAAAACGCTTTGCTGAGGGCCATCAAAGAGGGTAGGCTGTTTTTAACCCTAGGGCCTAAACTACATCTCTGTGCTATATATAAAGGAAAGGAATTTATGATCGGAGATACCATTTGCCAAGAAGACGTCCAAACTATTCAATTCTATGTTAGCGGAGAAGGAATTGCAAAAAATACTGAACTGCGAATTATGAAAAATGGAAATATCATTTATACGATGGAAATTATAAATGAAGATAACATTGATTTCTCCTTTGAGAATTTGATAGAGGGCGACAGCTGGTATCGGGCGGAGCTTCATCATAAGAGAAAAATGGAAGAAGTGGATTCCCTTCTTGCTATCACGAACCCCATCTATATCAAAAAATAACTTGGCTTTTGGCCAAGTTATTTTCACAGGTATAATTCACCCAAATTATGGATATCCTAAGGATAACAATTTTGATGGGGGGGATAAGTTATGTATCAGGAAGCCAATCGTTCCAGACAAAACAATAAACAGGAGAACAGCTTTTTCAATACAATCGGCAATTTCTATGCCAGGATTGTAAACGGTGAAGACTTCAGATCTGAGGAAGATAAGATGGTGGATACCATCCGATCAGCCCATGAAGAGTGGCGGAATGCGGAGGCATATTTCGAGAGTGTGACCGATCCGGATCTGGTGGACTATGCTATCTACAGGGTGGAGGCGGCCAGAACCAGGTATACGTATCTAATGAAGCTGGCCAGAGAAATGAACGTAAAAGTAAATCTGCATTAATCACTAAGATGAAAGGAATAGAAGAGGACAGAAAACGTCTAAACCCTATTCCTTTTTTACGTTCTAATCGAAAATTTTGGTGAATAAGTCATATTTGTGGTACAAAGGTATATACATAATAGGAGGGAATATGGGGATTGGAAGATCGAAGGAGTGAGTACGAATGGGTATGGGAATAGAGCTGAACGTTATCCTGGCCTATGCATTTGGGTTGATTTTGCTGTATATTCTCGGATATATACTGCTGGTGCCGATCAAATTTATTGTTCGCCTGCTTTACAACGGTATTATTGGCGGCATCATGCTGCTTATTCTTAATTTAATTGGAGGGTTTTTTGATATCCATGTAGGCATTAATCCCATTACGGCACTTATCGCGGGATTTTTAGGGGTACCGGGTGTGGTTCTCATGGTGGTTCTTCAATATCTACTATAATTAAGAGATAAAAATTTTTAAACGCAAGACCCGAATAGGTGTGAGTATATTTATAAAAAAGTCTTCCATTGGAAGATTTAAAGGAAGACTTTCTTGAAACACATAACGGAAATTATGAAATTATCCACAGATTTTAAATGTTCATAATTTCCTATGTGTTATAAGAAAGTATAGATTGTATATTCATAAAGAAAAAAATGAATAACCTAAAATATTTGTGAAGTTTAAGAGATTCTCTATGTAAAAATTTATTTACATATGGGAATCTTTTAAACTTTATTCTTGTATACAATTATGGTTGACACCCATTTTTCCTTCTGTTATACTAGGTTACGAGAACTGTAACACTGTAGTATACCCTGTTTTCAGCAATATATACATACTGTTATAGTGGGATAAAAATGTTGTACTAACACAGATCACAAATCAGGAATCTGTATTACAACAGTTTTGGACAAATTTTCAAAATATCTTCTATTTTGACATTTTTCACGGTATTTTAATGAATGAAGAATGGAGTTTTCGTGTGTCAGTCTATCAACTTAGGGTGAAAGACCAGAGTTATCTGAGGTAAAAATAGAAATCAGTTAAAAAAAGAGGAGGTTGCAAAATGGTAAAAAAGGTTATGAAAACCATGGATGGAAACACCGCTGCCGCATATGTATCTTATGCGTTTACAGATGTTGCAGCAATCTATCCTATCACACCATCTTCCAACATGGCAGAATTCGTTGATGAGTGGTCTGCTTATGGAAAGAAAAATATTTTTGGCCAAGAAGTACAAGTTGCTGAAATGCAGTCAGAAGCAGGAGCTGCAGGAGCTGTACACGGATCATTGGCTGCAGGAGCATTAACAACAACATTTACAGCATCACAAGGTTTATTATTAATGATCCCAAATATGTATAAAATTGCAGGGGAATTACTTCCTAGTGTATTCCATGTAAGTGCCCGTGCCCTTGCGAGTCATGCACTTTCAATCTTTGGTGACCATTCTGACGTAATGGCTACAAGACAAACAGGATTTGCTTTACTTTCATCAGGTAGTGTGCAAGAAGTAATGGATTTGGCTGGTGTTGCTCACTTAAGTACCATCAAATCAAGAGTTCCTTTTGTACATTTCTTCGATGGATTTAGAACATCCCATGAAGTACAAAAAATCGAAGTAATCGACTATGATGATTTTGCAAAGCTAGTTGATTATGATGCAGTGAATAGATTTAGAAACAATGCGTTAAGCCCAGAGCATCCTGTAACAAGAGGTACTGCTCAAAACCCAGATATTTTCTTCCAAGCAAGAGAGTCCTGCAACAAGTTCTACGACGCTGTACCTGAAGTAGTAGCAAGCTACATGGAAGAAATCAGCAAGATTACTGGAAGAGACTACAAGCCATTTAACTATGTAGGTGCTCCTGATGCTGAGCATATTATCGTAGCAATGGGTTCAGCGATTGAGACAATTGAGGAAGTTGTAGACTACTTAGTTGAAAAAGGTGAAAAAGTAGGTTTATTGAAAGTGCGTCTATACAGACCATTCTCATCAAAATATTTCTTTGATGTATTACCTAAAACAGTGAAGAAAATCGCTGTCCTTGATAGAACAAAAGAACCAGGTGCCCTTGGTGAGCCATTATATCAAGACGTACGTACATTATTCTACAACATGGAAAACGCTCCATTAGTAGTAGGCGGACGTTACGGATTAGGTTCAAAGGATACAACACCTTCACAAATTAAGGCTGTATTTGACAACCTTAAAGCAGACGCACCAAGAAATGGCTTTACAATTGGTATCGTAGATGATGTAACAAATACATCATTAGAAGTTAAAGAAGTGATCCAAACTGCACCTGCTGGTTTAACACGATGTAAGTTCTGGGGTCTTGGTTCTGACGGTACAGTTGGAGCAAACAAAGACGCCATCAAGATCATCGGTGATAAGACAGATCTTTATGCACAAGGATACTTCTCCTATGACTCTAAAAAATCCGGCGGGGTAACAATCTCTCACTTAAGATTTGGCAAGAAGCCAATTACATCTACTTACCTGATCGATGAGGCTGATTTCGTATCCTGTTCAACACCTGCATACGTAACACAATATGATTTATTAAAAGGTTTGAAAAAGGGTGGAACCTTCCTATTGAACTGTAAGTGGTCAGTAGAAGAGGTAGAAGAAAAATTACCTGCATCCATGAAAAAATATATTGCAGATAACAATATTAACTTCTATATTATCAATGCTACAGATATCGCAGCAGAAATCGGACTAGGAAACAGAATTAACATGGTTATGCAGTCAGCATTCTTTAACCTTGCGAAAGTTATTCCAATGGAAGATGCTATTGCATACTTAAAAGAAGCAATTCAAAAGACTTATGGTAAAAAAGGCGATAAGATCGTTGCTATGAACCAGGAAGCTGTAGACAAAGGTGTAAATGCCCTTGTGAAGATAGACGTTCCTGCAGCATGGGGAAGCGCAGTTGAAGAAGCAGCGGCTGCATCAGATGAACCTGAGTTTATTAAAAATGTATTAAGACCAATAAACAGACAAGAAGGCGACAACCTTCCTGTAAGTACATTCGTTGGAAGAGAAGACGGAACATTCCCAATGGGTACAGCTGCGTACGAAAAACGTGGTATCGCTGTAAATGTTCCAGAATGGCATATGGATAAGTGTATCCAATGTAATCAATGTTCCTTCGTATGTCCGCATGCTGCTATTAGACCTATCTTAGTAACAGAAGAAGAAGGCAAGGCTGCACCAGAAGGATTCAAGACATTAAAAGCAATGGGTAAAGGCTTTGAAGCTTATGGATATCGTATGCAAGTAAGCCCACTTGACTGTACAGGCTGTGGAAACTGTGCGGATATCTGTCCAGCAAAAGAAAAGGCACTGACTATGGAACCAATCGAAACACAAACAGAAGCAGAGATTCCAAACTGGAACTATGCGATGAAGGTTCCTGTAAGAGATAACTTAATGGCTAAGACTACAGTAAAAGGCAGCCAGTTCTCTCAACCGCTTCTTGAGTTCTCAGGAGCATGTGCAGGCTGTGGTGAAACACCATATGCTAAAGTTATCACTCAATTATTTGGAGACAGAATGATGATTGCCAATGCAACAGGATGTTCTTCCATCTGGGGAGCTTCTGCACCTGCAACACCATATTGTACAAACGCAGAAGGCAAAGGTCCTGCTTGGGCGAACTCATTGTTCGAAGATAATGCTGAGTATGGATTTGGTATGTCACTTGCAATCAAGCAAATGAGAAATAGATTAACTGTGATCATGAATGAATTGCTTGCTCTTGATGTAGCTGAAGAAGTAAAAGCACCATTCCAAGCATGGTTAGAAGGAAAAGACGATGCAGATGCTTCTAAAGAAGCTTCAGAAAAGATCCTTGCAGTTATCGCAGCAAATAGCGTAACAAATGATAAGGCGAAAGCTATCTTAAAAGAAGTAGAAGAAAAGAAAGACTATCTAGTCAAGAAATCTGTATGGATCGTTGGTGGAGACGGATGGGCACTAGACATCGGTTACGGTGGATTAGACCACGTATTAGCATCCGGCGAAAACGTAAACGTTCTTGTATTCGATACAGAAGTTTACTCCAATACAGGCGGTCAGTCTTCTAAGTCTACACCTACTGCTGCAGTTGCTAAGTTTGCTGCATCCGGTAAGAAAGTGAAGAAGAAAGACCTTGGTATGATTGCTGCTACTTATGGATATGTATATGTTGCACAGGTAGCAATGGGCGCTGATAAGAACCAATTCTTAAAAGCAATCATTGAAGCAGAAAAATATGATGGACCATCCTTAATCATTGCATACGCTCCATGTATTGCGCATGGTATTAAAGAAGGTATGGGACGTACACAAGCCAATGCAAAGCAAGCTGTTGAAGCAGGCTACTGGCATTTATACAGATTCAACCCAGAGTTGAAAGAACAAGGAAAGAATCCATTTGTTCTTGACTCAAAAGAGCCTACTACTAGCTTCCAAGATTTCTTAAAGGGTCAAGTTCGTTACACAACATTAATGAGCCAATTCCCAGAAATCGCAGAAGAATTGTTTGCTAAGGCAGAAAAAGAAGCAAAAGAAAAATATGTAACTTATAAGAAAATGGCTGAATTAGCATAGTCATAAAGTATAAACGGATGGAAGATTACTTCCATCCGTTTTTTAATACCCCGTACCCCTCCCTGATGAAGTTATGATTCATTTCCTAACCGCAGAAAAGTATAGAAAAAGCGGGATTGGACATAATGACTAGTAGATTTGATAATAGGAGGGGTATTGATGTTAAAATCCAATATCACAGTCGAACATAGGACAGAATTGGGTACAAATGCTTGTCATAGAATCAGAAACCAAGGAAACGTACCTGGAATTATATACGGTCAGCATGTTCAGCCAAGACCGATAGAGGTTGATAAGAAAGAACTAGAAACAATCATCAGGAAATTTGGAACAAACACCTTGTTAGAACTGCATGTTGATAATCAAGCTACAACAGCAATGATCAAGGAAGTTCAGCTCCATCCCGTCAATGACGATATTATTCATGTGGATTTTCAGGAAGTATCCTTTAATGAACGAATCCACACGACAGTTCCTATCGTATTAAAAGGAAAAGGAAAAGTAGAATCAAGGGAAGGCATCGTGCAGCAGCAGATTAGAGAGCTGCATATAGAATGTTTACCTCAGGATATCCCGGAGAGTATCGAAATAGATATATCCAATATCCGTCCCAATCATCCCATGCGGGTTAGTGATGTAGAGTTTGGTGCCGAAATCAGTATATTGGATGAGCCCCAATCCATCATCGCATCTCTGGCCAAGACAGAAAGAGAAATCACAGAAGTGCCTGACCAAGATCTATATGAGAAAGTAATGGGTGTTGAAACACGAGAATAATAATGATGTATCATAAGGGGTATCTTCTCAGCCTCGTGGAGAGAAAAGCTGAGGGATGCCCTTTTGCTTGTCATAAACATGAAGAAATTTCCATATAAATAAGTGTTGCAATAAGATTGTGCATATGATATATTATCACTTGTCCCTTTGAAGGGGCAGGAGCTTAAAAGTAGAAACAAATACCATTTGACATGAACGTGGATTCATGGTAAGATATCTTTTGTCGCCGCTTCAAGGCAGCAGCTAAAAACTGCCAGAAAAAAAGTGGTTGACATAATGAGAAAGACATGATAAAATATAAAAGTCGCCGAAACACGACGACAAGAAAAATTTGGTCTTTGAAAACTAAACAGTGTAAGAAATTAAGCCAGCAACAAAACGCAAAGCGTAAACTAATCAATTTTTTATTGAGAGTTTGATCCTGGCTCAGGATGAACGCTGGCGGCGTGCCTAACACATGCAAGTCGAGCGGGGTTATGGAGTAGCTTGCTACGAAGTGACCTAGCGGCGGACGGGTGAGT
>JBMOKU010000029.1:0-90767 GCA_049324315.1 Bacillota bacterium
CCCCTTTGCCGTTTTAGGAGGGTGCTCAGACTGCGAAGCAGTCGTCGAAGGGAACCTAGGGTTCCCTAGCGAAACAAATTGACGCAGTCAATTTTGTTCAAACATTTGATGCAACGAATCTTCCGCTTCGCTAACAAACTCTATAAGCCTCTCCACAAAGCAAATCTACATCAACTAGCACAACGAGTTAAATTAAAATCTTTCCGTTTTATACCACTGCTGCTCTCGCTTCAGGAAGATATCTTTTATGTAAGAGCCTAATCCCAACAGGGAAATATAAAGCCACAGCTGACAATATGTAAAATACATCAACATAATAATGCCTAAGTTCTTCGTATGGGCTTCACCCTTTTCCATGGCAACGGATATTTCTACCTCCAATATAAAAAGAATGTAAGCCAATATCCAAATAATAAGAAAATAACCGGGTAAGGATACCCGTATGTCCGTAAATATTCCTAAAAGAAAAATACCATCTGAAATAAAAATGGATGACAAGAATAAGAAATATACCATGAAAAAATAGTATATGTCTAACTTGATCCTTTTATACTTAGAAGAAATGGGCGATAGGATATACTTATGAACTACATAGATATTTCCTTTAACCCACCGCAATCTCTGCTTTCTCCACACTGAAAAACTTTCGGGTTCTTGCTCCCACGTAACTGCCAGAGGCATGAAAGCAATCTTATAACCTAATTGATAGATGCGAATACTAATTTCGGTATCTTCTGCGATGGCTTCCGCATCCCATCCGCCAATCTCATGCAAGATATCCCTATGAATAATATAATTTGTCCCTGGAATGGTACACAAACCGAAAAGCTTCCATCGCCCTCCTTGTGACATCCACTGGAAATTGATGGTCTCAATGTTAATAAATCGAGTAAGAAGATTTCTCTCTTTATTCCTCGTTCGAAATTTCCCTATGACAGCACCATATTTAGGATGAAGTATAATCTCATTAACAAGATATCTTAAGGATAGAGATTCCGGAGTATTATCCGCATCATATACGACAATGTATTCACCTGAAGCATATCGAAAACCAATATTCAAAGCATTAGGTTTCCCTTTTCCGCCATTCTCTTTGTTTGTATGGATTACGCGAAAATCTCTATGCTCATTCTCTAATCTTATTCTCTCAACGATCTTTCCCGTGAGATCACTGGAAAGATCGTTAATAACGATGATTTGTATCTTATCTTCAGGATAGTTCAATCTCAAAACAGCCCACAACGTTTTTTCTATTACTTTTTCCTCATTGTGAGCAGGTATAAGTATTGATACTCTAGGAAAATAGCTCATATCTCTGAGAATATTTATCTCATTCCTAGAAATTTCCCGATGATACAGATATCCGTAAAAAGTCAAAAATACATTATAGAGCAAAAGCAGCCATATGGAAGTGAGGCTGTATAAGAATAAATAGTCAATAATTCTTAATTCTCTCATGCATAGGACTCCTAAGTTAATGTGTTGTGCTAGTTGACTCCGATTTGCTAGTGTTACGAGGCTTAGAGTTTGTAAGCTTGCTACAGGTTGCATCAAAACTCGCTTCGCTCAAACAGTTGATGCAACGAATCTTCCGCTGCGCTAATAAACTCTATAAGCCTCTCCACAAAGCAAATCTACATCAACTAGCACAACGAGTTAAGTTAGAACAGATTTCGCCTACCCTTTCTTCTTAAAAATAGAAAAAGTAGTAAAAAAATTATACAGACTGCTCCAATAAAAACAGCCAAGACTTTTGTGCCCATATTGGATGTCATATAGATTTTATCTTCCTGTGGTACGATTTCTTTTTTCTCCCCAACATATTCCTTAGATATTTTTTTGCCTTCAAATTGTTGATAAATTTCCCATTGGTTTTTCGAATAATCTTTGCTAAAAAAGGTTAGCAAGGCATCTCCTAAAATATAAAATAAGATGCCATCTCCCTGTACAGCAGTCTGGATCATCAAGTCCTCATATTGAATCACCAAAGGCTCATCATGTAATCCATCATATGCAGTAGCTATTTTTTTTCCATGAGGTGTCTCTATGCTTATCTTTTGAAAGGTTTCCATGCGCTGCAGTCTGTATATACTTTCCTTATAGTGAATTTCTACAGGCTCTGCCGTTTGTCCCGTATATATTAATTCTTCTATATGCTTTTCCTCTAAAAAGTGCTGGATTCCCTTGCCAGCCCAGAATATTTTCTTATCTGCCGTCTGCATTTCGTCCAGGAGTTCGTTATTTTCTATTCCATTCTTTAAACCAATAAAAACAATGTGGGAAAATTCTTTTAATTTTCCTTTTTCATACTCGTTTTGATTGATCGAAGTTATATGGATTTCATAGTGCTGAAGCAGCGCCTCCACTGACCCAATGATATCAATCTCTTCACTGAAGTAATTCCTTCTGTCATAAATGATCAGTGCCTTATCTTGTAAAGAAGTGGAAAAGCCGGTTCCAACAATATATAAAAATGTAGTACATAGAAGCAGGCCGCTGAATATCTTTTTATACATCGTATTCCAGCTCTCTCTCTGCCAGTTCCTTAAATTGCAGAGGGTTTTTGATATCTTCATAGAACGGAACCATACCGATTTTATATGCGAAGTGGAAGTTTTCCAGACCACGCTCCTTACTGATAGTTATCTTATTTAATTCATCTTTTAATCGATTTTTAACAATTTCTGCTCCTTGTATGTCTGTATTGGGCATAACAATAGCAAACAGATCCCTCTTTATTCGATAGCGTTTATCCTCATCCCTTGTCACTTTTTCGATTTTGTCTGCCATGCTCCTCAGAATTTCATTGACTTTGTTTTGTCCCGCCAAAGAAAGCAATTGTTCAAAATATTGTATCTCCATGATCATCAGCACCAGATCATGCTTGTGTCGTTTTGCTCGGCTCATTTCTTCAGCTAAGTCCCTGCAAAAACGCTTAAGATTATGAAGACTGGTGACATCATCAATGGTAACAAGATTTGTCCTTTCGTATTCCAGATTTTTCTCTGCATTCTGTAGAATATGAATATACTCACCAAATTTACCTGCTGTAAATGCAGTGATAGGAATAGCCAATATCCAGAAATAGTCCCTCTCAAATTGAAAGTCTGTTATCTTCCCTACTAATGATTGATATAGCACATAGCTTCCATATGAAAATACAGCAAATAGGCTTATGATCAATGCGATAACCAGATTGGTATAAAAGGCTATGACCACAATCAGGATCGTTATACCAAATAAAAGATACTGTGTTATATCTACAAATTTATTATTTAAAATGATCATCGTCGCAATAACAAATAACTCTATGGCTGTCAGCAGGAAAGATACATCTACTTTTCTATTCACATTGCCCATTGGCTATTCACCATCTTTCCGAAAGGCTAAAAGAGCATTTAAGTTATCAAAAGAATATACTTCTTGTTTTATTTCATCACCAAAGGCTCCATATAAACCACTGGATGGAAGGTATATCTGATATCGCAGCATTTTGTTAATCATCATCTCGTATAACTCATCATTTTTTATATTGACGGCAATCTGAGCTCCCAATGCATAGACTGCTGTAGATTCCATGGTTGACATGGCTTCGCCGGAAGAGGCATGGTATCGTAAATATACGCCACCTTTCGTTTTCATTTGATCAATTAACCATAGAATAGCATCATCAGGACATTCTCCTACTTCGCTAAGATGTTTTAATATCATCATTGTATCAATCATATTTACAAATTCATCGACATGGTATTGCCTTGTTTTATAATCGAAGGTCTTGTGGTAAAAAGGCATATCCTCTGAAATTTTCCCCCTTAAAATAACTTCTTTACCATTTGCCTCTACTTTCTCCCATGAAGCATCTATTTTAGATAATAAATCCATGGTGTATAGGTCAATATAGGCCAATGTTATGCTTGAAGCTTTCTCTTTGCTGTTAGAATCATAAAAGTCTACCAATTGATTATTATCTACTTCGTACTTTTGTACAGCTTTAGTCGCCTTAAAAAGCATCCCTTTGTATTGTCTGTCTCCCCATCTGTCATAGGCTAAAAGCAAAGCACGAATAATTCTCAGGTCATCGATTGCGGCCGAGCTTTCTGAAATCTTTTCTCCATTTCTATCGATCCTCCAACGGAACAAATGATTCGGTAACACCATATATTCGCTGACAACATATGCATGTTGATCAAAAACCTTCTTTTCATTGGCTTTCACGCTGTATAACATCATCAATCCTTCTGATTCAGAAAGAATTTGATGCCCTTTCGCTTCATCCTCTTGAAAACTTGAATCTTCAAGATAATTGGTGTATATTCCATAGGTTGGACTGGATAGCATTTCCGCAACAAACTGATAGCATAATTGTTCTTCATAAGTCTTAGGATAATCTGTCCAATGAATTCCTAATTTGACTTCTCTATAACTAATTTTCAAAAAAATCAACGATACAATGATGAAAGTAATAATTACTTTACTTTTATTTTTTAAAGCTTTTTTGCTATATACCATGAGAATCCTACCTTTATTGTTCTTCCCTCATACTTCTTTTATGAACAATTTTTATACTAAGTCAATTTGTTGTGCTAGGTTGATTCCGATTGCTGATGCTACGAGGCTTAGAGTTTTAAGCTCGCTACAGCCTAGCACAACAACTAAGTAAGATATTTCCACATAAAAAACTATTGACATTTATATAGTAACCATGTATTATACTTTTTAAATGAATATTCATGTAACTTTTCATCAAGAGAGATGGAGGGACTGGCCCTATGATATCTCGGCAACCATCAAACCAGCGGTTTGACAAGGTGCCAATTCCAGCAGAACATCATTGTTCTGACAGATGAGAAGAGGACGCGCCATCGTTACATAAACAGGCACATAAGTCTTCTCTTCTAGTCAGAGAAGACTTTTTATTTTGGCCAAATAATTGTCTTCCCCCAGTGTTCTTCATGTAAATAGAAGTCTTTATCATTCAATATCTGAGTATTTTGATAGGAGGAGTTAACTATGTCAAAGAAATGGAAAATATCAACGCTGGCAGTACAGGGAGGCTATTCACCTGATGCCACCGGATCAAGGACGCTGCCCTTGTATCAAACAACCGCTTATCAATTCAAAGACGCAGACCACGCTGCCAGTTTGTTTGACTTAAAAGAAGCAGGTAATATTTATTCAAGAATCATGAACCCAACGGTTTCCGCCTTTGAAGAGAAGATCGCTCTTCTTGAAGGCGGCGTGGGTGCCTTGGCTACAGCTTCCGGTCAAGCAGCGATTACCTTGTCTATTTTAAATATTTGTCAGGCTGGACAGCATATTGTAGCTTCCAGCAGCCTTTATGGTGGTACATATACCTTATTGGGCACTACACTAAAGAAATTTGGTATTGATGTCACTTTTGTAAATCCTGATGATGATATTGATGGTATTTTAGACAAAGTTAGACCTGAAACCAGAGCCATCTTTGCTGAAACCATCGGTAATCCCGGTTTAAATATTTTGGATTTTGAGAAATTCGATCAAATCGCAAAAATAGCCGGTGTACCCTTAATTATTGACAATACCTTTGCCTCTCCTTATCTATTCCGTCCTCTGGAGCATGGCGCAAATATTGTTGTTCATTCTGCAACAAAATATATCGGAGGTCATGGTACAAGTTTGGGAGGCATCATCGTTGACGGGGGAAATTTTGACTGGAATAATGGCAAATTTCCTGAACTTACACAACCAGATCCAAGCTATCATGGCATAAAATACGTTGAGACCTTCGGTACACTAGCCTATATACTAAAAGCAAGAGTTCAATTATTAAGAGATATTGGTCCTTGCATCAGCCCATTTAACGCCTTTTTATTGAATACAGGCTTAGAGACATTACCCTTGAGGATGGAGAAACACAGTCAAAATGCCCTTCAATTGGCAGCATATCTATTGAATCATAAGAAGGTAAAATGGGTTAGCTATCCAGGCCTTGAATCCCATAGCAGTTATTCCTTAGCTAAAAAATATTTTGATAAGGGCGTTGGCGGAATGCTGACTTTTGGTATAGAGGGTGGATTGACTGCCGGCAAGAAATTTATCAATAGTGTACAGTTGGCTTCACTGGTAGCCAATGTAGGAGATACCAGAACCCTGGTTATTCATCCGGCCAGCACAACCCACAGTCAGCTCACAGAGTCAGAGCAGTTATCTTCTGGTGTAACGCAAGATCTAGTCAGGGTTTCCGTTGGTATAGAAGACATTCATGATATCATAGAAGATTTCCAACAAGCACTGGATCAAATCTAATAATATTCGGTTCGCGATACGCGGTTCACGTTGTTCGATATAAGGATTAATCTTTACGTTCCTTTTCGTACATCGTGTATCGTGCACAGTGTATCGATATATAAAAATAAAAACTTTATGCAATATAGAACTTTCTTTATATCCAGTTTTGTCATCGCACATCAAAATTAATATCGGAGGTTTCATTATGCCTGTTATCATTCCTGAAAGTCTACCGGCTGCAGACATTCTTCAAAAAGAGAATATATTTATCATGAATGAAAAAAGAGCTTTGCATCAGGATATCCGTCCCCTGAAAATTGCTATTCTAAACTTGATGCCAACAAAGATAGAAACAGAAACACAGCTCCTTCGTCTGTTGGGAAACACGCCAATCCAAGTCGAAGTGGTGCTGCTGCGTTCCGAAGTATATGCTTCAAAAAACGTTCAAGAAGAACATCTTCTTACGTTTTACCGTACTTTTTCTGAAATCAAGGATCAGAAATTTGACGGCTTGATTATAACCGGTGCTCCTGTAGAACAAATGGAATTTCATGATGTCGATTATTGGCAGGAGTTAAAGGATATTATGGCTTTCTCAAAAGATCATGTCACATCCACCCTTCACATTTGCTGGGGCGCGCAGGCAGGTCTATATTATCACTATGGCATTCCTAAATATCCTTTAAAAGAAAAGATGTTTGGCGTTTTTCCCCATACCATTGTCACGAAAAATATAAAACTACTTCGAGGATTTGACGACGAATTCTTTATTCCCCATTCTCGTCATACAGAAATAAAAAAATCGGACATTATCAATGTGCCTGAATTAGAAATCCTAGCCGAATCCGAAACTGCAGGAGTCTCCATTATTGCTGCTAAAAATGGCCGTCAGATTTTTTTAACAGGCCATTCAGAATATGATCCTGATACATTAAAAAAAGAATACCAGCGGGATATAACAAAAGGTTTAGATATTGCCGTACCACAAAATTATTTCCTTCACAATCAGCCATGCAATGATCCCATCGTAAAATGGAGATCTCATGCCAATTTGCTTTTCTCCAACTGGCTTAACTATTATGTATATCAAGAAACACCTTATAACATCAGTGAAATCCAATAAAGAACAAAGCGGGCGAACACTGTTCGCCCCTAGTTATGTTTTTTCTAGATGTTTTATACGAGCTATTTCCTTAATGACTAAAAGGAACACCTCTCATGTATCGAAAGGTGTTCTTTTCTTTAAATATTATCCCCCAAAGACTGTTTGAATTTGATATAATGATTTTATGAACCTATGACTATTCTCTAAAGATGGGGTTGAAGACATGAGCCAAGAAGAAATTTTAAATATCCTCCTCCAAAATGAGTTTATAACGAATACTATTATGAATCCCATTATTGACAATTTAGAAAAGGTTATTATTCGAAATAACAGCTTCCTATTAATCAATAAAGAGGAAATTCAGAAAGAATCCGATGAACGATTACACCTGTTTGATGTTTCTGTCTTGTTAGATATCATGGGATCCTTATGTGGAAAGATTTTGGTTAGTGTCGAAGAATCTATGATGAAGAAAATCGTCCAGAAATTTGTGATCAACGAAATATCCGAAGAAGAAATCGCAGCATATATGGAAGATACCTTATCAGAATGTTTAAATATTATTCTTGGTAATTCATTAGACTGTTTCGGTCAGCAGTATCATGTAACGATCGGCAACTCTCCCCTGGCGATTACTTCCGAACACGCAATATTAAAATATCCAAATACAACGGCTTGGACTTGCTATCTTCATACAAATGAAGGCAACATATTGTTAGCTTATATTATACCCGAAACTTGTTAAAGGGGGATTGCATTTCTGCAGTCTCCTTTACACATTTTCACCCACCTCTTTTTTGGATACCATTAGCGTCGTATTTCTGTTCCTTTCCTTATGTTCATATCTTTCAAGTCCATACATACATAGGCTGGATACAATCCCCAGAACTCCAAGGACAAACCATCCAAATTCAATGGAAGCAACCGTTAATGTTTTTCCCATAATCAGTGGTCCCAGGGTATTTCCTAAGCCCCATATCAGCGGCAATATAGCGTTCATTCGTCCTCGGTGAGAAGCCGGTGTATGATTTACAACAAAAGGAATTGTACTGATTGCCAGTATGATTTCGCCAATGGTGAAAATGAAGCAGGAGATAAAAAAGTGATAGAGCTGATTAAACATAGAAAGCATACCAAATCCAAATGCATATAGAATACCTCCATATACCATTCTCCTGATATTTTGTATATTTTCTGTCAGTTTCGTCATCAGCGGCGTAAAGAGCATAACAATCAGGCCGTTAAACCCAGCCATCATACCATAATAGCTGGCTCCTACGCTTTCAAAATTCTGCATGGCATGTAACGGCATCAAAAAGGACCATTGGACATAGATAAATTGATAGCCAAGTGTAATCAATGAAAAGTAGATCAAAATCGGTCTTTTCAAAAGCACAGAAAAGATAGAGCCTTCTTCCCGCTTTTCCAGTATTCTGTTTTCATCTGTAATATCTTCCTCTGTTCTATGTATTGTCTCTCCTATGAATACCATCACCAAAGTCAAAGATAACAATGCTGTTACAGCATCACCAATAAAGACAAGGGAGAGGTAACGTTGATACAGAAGACCTCCTATTACAGGACCCACAGCAAATCCAATATTCCATCCCATGTAAGATAGGGCATAAGCTGCATTTCTATTTTCCGGCACAGTTAAATCTGCCATCAATGAATCATGGGCTGGACCAGCAGTTACCAATGAAGCTCCTGCAAACATAAGTACATAAACCATATTGATTGACGGATCCATAAACCCACAAGTAATATAAAGTGCTGCTGCCAGCAGATCAAACACAAGAATTACTTTTTTTCTTCCAATGGTATCTGCCAGCTTCCCTCCCATCATCGAAGCGGGCATGTATAACAAACCGGCCATGCTTATGTAGAATCCGGCTTGGTCTTTCGCCAAACCAATGGTTCCCGTCAGAATGATGGTTAGTAGAGGCATTACAAAGCATCCAAGGGCATTAATAATTCTTGCTAAGAAAATGATATATACTTCTCGAGGCAGTCCACGATAGGGACTGAATAAATCTCTTAATGATTTCAAAATAAACACGCTCCTTTACAGTGAATAAAAAAAGTCATGCCTCCCCATTTCAAAAACATAGGGATATCCATGACTTTTCGATAAAAATATGTACTTCAGCCAGTACCGAAAATAGAAAAGTCACAGGTCGATAGACCTGTGACCAAAAAACTACTTAGCAAGCTTATTCGCCCATTGCACACAGGTCATGATATGAACTTAATCCATAGATGAAAACTGCTAAATCTCTCTTTACACTTTGCATAACATGACCTCCTTTACTAAAATTTGACTTCCATATAAGTATACGATGGTTTAACAATATCTGTCAATGTTTTTTTATACATATAGAATAATTTAACTCGTTGTGCTAGTTGATGTAGATTTGCTTTGTGGAGAGGCTAATAGAGTTTGTTAGCGAAGCGGAAGATCAGTTGCATCAACTGTTTGAGCGGAGCGAGTTTTGATGCAACCTGCAGCAAGCTTACAAACTCTAAGCCTCGTAACACTAGCAAATCGGAGTCATCTAGCACAACACATTAATTTATATTTGTGTCTATCCTTACTTTTCATTTAAAATCCTTTCAAATTCATCTAACAGTTGATCAAATTTATCCAATGCCTTTTCTACTGGTTCTGTTGTGGACATGTCGACCCCGGCAGCTTTAAGCATTTCAACCGGATAATCTGAACCTCCTGCTGCTAGAAAATCTAAATATGCATTTCTAGCTGATTCTCCCTTTTCATTCATGTTTTCAGAGAGGATAATACCAGCTGATAGTCCTGTTGCATATTTATAGACATAAAAGTTGTAATAGAAGTGAGGTATCCTTGCCCACCACATTTTAACCAATTCATCCACTTCAAAGTCCTCACCGTAGTATTTTGTCATGAGTTTGCCCCAAGCTTCATTCAAGTAAGTAGCATTCAGTGCTTCCCCTGACTCTACTGCTTCATGGATAGTCTTTTCAAACTCGGCATACATGAGCTGTGTATATATGGTACCGCGAATAAGTTCAAGATAATAATTGATTAGATAAAGCTTTTCTTCTTTTGTCTTTGCTTTTTTTATTAAATAATCAAGCATCAGAGCTTCATTTGTGGTAGACGCAACTTCAGCTGTAAAAATAGGATAATCGGCCTTACTATAGGGCTGTTTCTTATTGGAGTAATAGCTGTTTAATGCGTGACCCATTTCATGGGCTAAAGTGCTTACTGCATCTAGGGACCCATTGTAGTTATGTAGTACATAGGGATGTGTGTCATATGACCCCCAGCTGTAGGCGCCTGATCTTTTTTTGTCCGTTTCGTAGACGTCTACCCAGCCACTGTTAAGTCCCATTTCTAGATCCTTGATGTAATCTTCGCCCAATACATTCAGAGCTTCCATCATCATTTTTTTACCATCTTCATAGCTGATGTTTGAAGAGGGTGCTTCTACCATTGGGACGTACATATCATAATAATGTACTTTATCCTCTATACCCAAAAGTTTTTTTCTTAACGTTACATATCGATGTAATGGCGCAAGGTTATTATTTACAGCTTCAATTAGACTATTATAAACCTTCGGTTCAATAAAATCCGGTGCCAAAGCTGCTTCTAAGGCAGAATTGTATTTTCTTGCTTTTGCAAAGAAAATATTTCCCTTGACTTCCCCCGATAACGTAGCTGCCAACGTATTGATTCCATCCTTATAGCTGTTAAACTCCGTTTCAAAGGCTCTTTTCCTTACATCTCGCTGGGGATTTTCCAGCATTAAACTGTAATTTCCAGGTGTTAGCTTAACAGCTTTGCCATCCTCATCGGTGATTTCATTAATTTTCCTGTCTACACTTCTGAAAGCTCTAAATGCTGCTTCCGGACTTCCTGCCAAATCAGAGGCCAACGCTAGAATCCTTTCCTCTCCCCCAGAGAGCATGTGTTGTTTTGACAGCAGTAGTTTTTCAATATAAAAATCATAATCTTGCAGTTCGTTTCTCTCCATATAGCTTCTTAATATTTTTTCATCCATGTTTAATATCTCTGGATCAATGAAGGAGAGGGCCTCTTTTACTTTGGTGCTCAATGCATCTGCCCGATCTCCCATGGCCAAATATCCATCATTTGCAGTGTCTTCATCACTCTTCATCCAAGCATATACTGTCAGCTTATCGCTTAGGCGCAGCATACTTTCCATTGTTTTAAGACAATTATAGAACATATCAAAGGATGCGCCAAGCTTACCTTTGTATTGTTCTATCGTAGGAATCATTGCCTCTAATTTTTTATAGTCATTTTCCCAATCCGTATCGGTTGGATAAATATGCTGGAGATTCCATTTGTACTTTGGATCAATATCTTCCCGCCTTGGAATTCCTGTATCCTCGGCAAAAACCGTAAAGCAAGAAAAAATCATCACAAAGACCAACGACAGCGCAATCCCCTTCATCCCCATACTTTTTTTCAACATCATTTTGTGATTCCCCCTTTTGTAATAAAATGTATTTAATATTTAGAAAATTCTAACTCTAATAATTTGGAATGTCAATTTATTTTTTATGTAAAAAAATAATTATATATTGTTATATGCTGATGCAAATAAAAATAGTCCTTGGATATTATATATTCAAAGGACTATTTTCTAATACATATAATGTGGCTTATTTTTTATTCATAGAGTGGGTAATCATACATTCTACGCTGTTACGTCCTTTAGATTTGGCAGCATACAGAGCATGATCCGCAGTGTGGATCAGTTCTTCTTTACTCATTTGGTGGTGGGATAGCACCGTAGAAACACCGATGGTTACTGTTATATATTTCGATGCATCGGAATATCCATGATCGATTTTCAGCCCTTCGACTTTCTCTTTCATTGCTTTTGCAACCTGCAGTGCACCATCATGATCGGTATTCGGCAGTACAGCCACAAATTCATCTCCACCGTAGCGAGCAACAAAATCAGTTGACCTTTTCAAAGACCCCTGTAAGTCATTGGCAACCTGACAAATGATTAAGTCGCCTGCCATATGCCCATAATGATCGTTATATTCTTTAAAATGGTCGATATCAATGAACATAAGCGACAAAGGTATTGCCTCTCGTTTAGCTCTCTTCCACTCAAAATCAAAATATTCGTCAAACCTTCTTCGGTTCGGTATTCCTGTCAATCCATCAAGTTTTGATAAATTCATGAGCTTCTGATTCAACTCTTCCAATTTGGACTGAGCTTCTTTTCTTACCACAATTTCTTCAGCCAGCTTGTCTGATTTCTGTGCATTTCTTATGGCAATTGCTATGTATGAGGCTAAGGCCTTTATGGTATCCAAATTGTACTGTGTATAGGCGTTTTTCTTTTTGCTTTGTACCGTTACAACCCCAATAATTCGATCTTCTACAAGAAGGGGACAATAAATAACGGATTCCATTTTCCCACCAACTGTATTTCTCCTACCTTCTAAAAACTGGGCATATTGCTTTTCTACATCATTGATCATAATTTCTTTCCGATGTCTAATACACCAGGATGCCCAACTGGTCTTACTACGAATAGGTATGGAAAACGACGGCACTTTAACGGAGTCTTCAATGTAAAGCTTATACTCAACATGTTTTTCATCTTTATCAAAAATACCAATACCAAACACGGATGCGTCCATAAGATTATTTACATTCTCATAAACTCGATTCAGTATTTTTTCAAGATCCAATGTAGAAGTAATGCTTTGTCCAATTTCACCGATGATTTTCATGTTTTTATAGGACTCATAAATCTCAGCAGTCTTTTTTTCCAATTCCTTTGCTTTTTCTTTTAACTCAACATTTTTTAAAAGATAGATCTCTTTCTCTTGCTGCGATTGTTCAGCTTTAAATTGTGCCGTTACACTCCTAAGTTTTTGCTGTAGTTTATGATCATTGGCTTCTTTTTCCGTATCATGAAACCTTTTATAAAATTTCAGGGCCATTTCATAATTTTTCATATATTCATAAACAGAAGCTAGATTGGAACAAAGCTTGGCCATCATAGCTTCTGCCTTTATTTCTCCTGCCAGATTCAATCCTCGGTTTAAATACGCCAATGCACTATGATAATCTCGCTTTTCAACCATGATCTCGTGACAATCAATAAGAACATCAATCTCATGGAGGCGGTCGTCCGTATCATGGAAAATACGCAGGCTTTTTTCAAAAGAAAGCATAGCTTTTTCTCTGTTCCCTATTTTATGATATACTTTGCCTAATTGATGCAAGCTGTACGATTCGCCAATCCGATCATTCACTTTTTTTGCTATCTCCATGCTTAGATAATTATAATCCATGGCTAGTTTATAATTTCCAAGGAAATAATGAACAGCACCTGTATTCAAAATAGGCATGGATTTTAAAGATTCTTCGCCTAATCGGTTATATAACGCTGCACTTTCTGTATAATATTGAAGGGCAGTTTCATAATCCTTTAATTCCTTGTATATTTCTCCGATATTATTCAGCAGCCCAGCTTCCAAACGAGAATAGCTGATTGCCCTTGTCAACTTCAGCGCTTTCATATAATATTCCAAGGATTGATCATAATTCTCTAAATCTATATAGACATTCCCAAGTACATTAAGGACATCAGCCTCATACGCATAGAGACTAAGCCTCTTTATGATTTCCAAGGCTTTGATTAAATAGGCCACTGCATTCTCTAAATCACCGATTAACCAGGAGCTTCGTCCCATGCGGAAGAGACTTTTGGCAATACCCTTTTCATAACCGATCTGCTGTGCAAGTCTGTAAGCATCTTCGGCCAGTTCAAGAGCACGTCTCGGTTTAGCTCTTTCTACTTCCTCGGAAAGTTTATTTATTTGATCTACTTTTTCCTTGGAATCTTGGTATGATAAATTAACTTCTTCATTTTCCTTCATGATTTTACCCAACAATTATGCCCCCCAGTCACGAAACAACGAAGCTTAAAGCTTATGTTCATAGAACAATTTCAATTATGTATAATTCCACCGTTAATAGAATTACCTTTGTTTTTATTATATCAGATTTCAGCAAGACCATAAGAATATTTTTACATATGAAGCACGCAATCGTATGCCGCTTAATAAATTGAAAAGAAAAAGACATCTCGTTATGAGATATCTTATGAAAATTGATCTGCTAATACCCGCTCGTCCTTTATCGTCACTTCGCCATTTCTATAGATTTGTTTTGTCCGATTACCGTCTTCCAATGCGTTTAAATATACAATTTCAGTAGGCATTATTTTGATAACCTTCAAATTACTTTTTTCACGCTCCATAAAATGGATATCCGGCGAGAAACTTCTTGCTTCTTCATACAGCTGTGGATTCTCCAAGCTTGTCGATGCAGTTCCAAATATTTGAATACCTTTAATACGTCTATAGTCAATGTATTCCGAATGTACGAGCAGACATACATGATGATTTTTACCGATGGCGTCGAATTTTTCTCCTCCAGCCGATAAAATATAAATATCCATATTATTGCCCGTAAAATATTGAACTGGGCTGCATCTTGGGACATCATTAAGACAGGTTGCCAGAGATGCCGTTTTGTGCTCATTTAAAATATCGTGAATTTCCCGCTCTAATTCCATACCACTCATTTTTTTATTCATGATGATCATCTCCTTTCCTAAGTTTTCATCTTTCATATATTATTATTTTATTTAAGTTCATCAGCTATGCAATGATTTCATATATTTTACACCTTATTCACTTTCGCAACAATGACAATGGCTATGGGCATCTTAATGTACCCATAGCCATACTTGATGATTTCAATTGTTATGTAATTCTTTTCTCCATAGCCAATGTCAGCTCCATCAAAATATCCACTTCTTGCTGATACGGAACATGCTCTAGACATTTTTTGGCTTTATCATAATACTTCTTTTCCAAATCCTCTGTATAAGCTATTCCATCTGTCTTTTTGATAATCTGAATAACCTCCATTGCTTCTTTTCTCGTTACTGCCGTTTTTTCCAGAATTTTAAGGGCCTCTTTAGCGAAAGGACTCTTCTGCAGGGTATAAATTAAAGGTAACGTATATATACCTTCCAGTATATCCTTTCCTAGCTGTTTGCCCACTTTCTCTTCTTCTCCCACGATATCCAACAAATCATCTCTAATTTGAAATGCCATGCCCAGATTCAGCCCATACTTTCTTACATTTTGGATCACTTTTTTATGACAATCAGCTGCTTCTCCACCTATTTGACAGCATATCGCCAATAGTAGCGCAGTTTTATATTTCGTTCGCTTCAAATAATTCATTGTCGTTGCAGAAGTATCATGTTTCATCGCATACTGGGCAACCTCGCCTTCACAAATTGATTTAATATATTTTGAAAGATATCCCAGTTTTTTACCATCATCTGCTTTTGAAGCCAAAATAAATGCCTTGCTAAATAAATAATCCCCCGTATATACGGCAATATCTTTTCCATATTTCGACTGAGCCGTCTCTACACCTCTTCGTCGCTCTGCATTATCAATAATATCATCATGTATTAAAGTTGCCATATGAAATAACTCTAACGCAGCCGCCAAAGGTATAACCTTTTTTTCGTCATAAGTACCGAGATGAGCACAGATCACAGTCAAAGCCGGACGTATTCTTTTGCCTCCCGCATTTAGCAAATCTAATGATGCTTCTTCAATGATTTTTACCCGTGTTTTTACTGCTTTCACCAATGTATCTTCGACTTTGTCCATTTCTTTCATAATATAAGGATGTTTGCTCCAAAAGCTCATCATATCACCTTCTCTACGTCACCTATTCAACTACTTTGAATTGATCGTTCGTTATCTTAAACCGGTCCTTTATTCCTGATGATAAAAAAACCTCTGATTTATCATTAATCAAAATACATTCTACCCCTTGCAAGCCTTCTATTAAAGCCATTCCTTTTTCCAAACCAAGCACATAAACGCCTGTGGATAATGCATCCGCATCGATTGACTTGTCAGCAATAATCGTACTGCTGATAATGCCATTTTCTGCCGGATAACCGCTTTTAGGGTCTAATATATGATGATATCTTTTCCCATTTTTCTCAAAATACCGTTCATAATTTCCTGACGTAACTACTGTTTTATCTGTTAATTCTACAACGCCCATATAAGTTCCTGTCGGTTCAAAGGGATTTTGTATACCTACTTTCCATGGTGTATTTTCTTCTTTGCTGCCCATGACTAAAACATTTCCACCTAAATTGATGATAGCTTTCTTAATTCCATTTTCTGAAAGTATTTTGGCCACTTCATCTGCGGCATATCCCTTGGCGATTCCGCCCAAGTCTATTCTCATACCTTCAGCTTCTAGGCGCACATTTCTCCCATCTTTCATATCAATTTTATGATAATCCACATATTGAAGGGCTTCTTGTATTGCATTATCACTTGGTACATTTTCTTTCTCCGTTCCTATACCCCACAAAGCAACAAGCTTACCGATTGCCGGATTAAAGGCACCATCCGTGGCACGGGCATATTCTAGAGCTTTCGTCAATACATAATCAGTATCTGATTCGACTTGTACAGATGCTTTTCCTGCATTTATATTAATTTTACTAACATCACTGTCTTCAATATTTACACTCATCCTTTTTTCTATATCCGAAATTCTTTGAAAACACTGTTGAATAATTTCCTTTCCTTTTTCTGCATCTTGTGTCCATATATTGATTTGAAGATAGGTTCCCAGCATATATGTTGAATCTGTTACCATCTCATCTTTTTTACTACATCCTGTGAAAATAATCATCAATATAAGGATAAGCATTGCAGCCTTTGCTTTGTATCTTTTCATCTTATTCCTCCGACTTGAACAAGTAATATTTTTCAGACCAGTAAATTTGTGATGCTTATTACTATCCATTATTCGTCTAATTTACTTCGTCTAATCAAGTTATATCAAAAATAGTCATAAGTCCCAATACTTGATTGTATTGGGACTTTATTCCCTAGACCCTATTTTCTATTTGCCATCGCTTCTTTCGCAAGGGTTTTAAATTTTTCTGATGTACTGGTTGCGCCAGTTACCACATCAACTGCATCAACATCTTGTTTTTCTACAAGGGCTTTTTCCAAAGTGCTTTGTGCTTCTTCCGCAGTTATACCGGATTTAGCCTTGAAGCTGTCATTGTATTCAGCACTTTCTCTCTTCTTTTGACCATCATTCTGATTTACTTCGTTATATACAACTTTTGTGATTTTGCCATTTTCATAGGTTATAGCAATCTCTGACTTCCATCCACGCTCATCCGCCTCAGTTTCAGCAGCAGTATATGTATCATTCATAGGTAATATTACTGCAGCAGTGTCACCTTTTTCTGCGTTTGCTAGAGCGGCCTTACTTAATGCTTTGAAGAACTCTGAAGAACTTGTGGCACCGGCCACGGTATCAACTGCACCAATGTCTTGAGTCTCTACTAAAGCAGCATTCATCTTTTCATACGCTTCCGCAGGTGCTATTCCTGATTTTGCTTTCATATTTTTTGCGTATGCAGCATCCTCAGATTTCAACTTACCGTCTGGATTCACATAGTCCATCACAGCCTTTGTTATTTTGCCGCCTTCTACAACAATTTCCACTTGAGGTTTCCATCCATGACCATCGATGAAATCATAAGTTGCTTTGTATGTACCGTCTTGATACTTGCTTTCTGTCGTCGGCTGAGGTGCAGGCTGTTCAGTTGCCGCTGGTTTTGAGCACCCTACTGCCATCGCCAGAATCAAACCTGCAATTAACAGAAATACGAATGCTTTTTTCATACTTACTCCCCCTTCAAGTTTATATTATGCATACTCAATAATAATCTTACCTACATGGGAAAAATTTGTCAAACAATCAATTATAACTATTTTTATCAAATTACTCTTAAATTCCCATTTTTCACCCGAAAAAATCGATTTCCTCCTTATATCTCCTATATATTTCGTATATTGAAATATTTCAAGGTTTTTCCTTCTGTCCTATTTTTGTTATAATAGGTTTATTAGCATGTCTAAATAACCAGTTATCGTTTCTATCCTTTAGACTGCATGACCAATAAAGGAGGGGAATTCATGAAAAAAATTGTTATTCTAGGTGCCGGATACGGTGGTGTTGAGGCTGCGTTAACACTACAAAAAAAATTAAAGGGTACCGATGCTTCGATTACCATAATCGATAAAAGCGACCGTCATACACTGCTAACAGAGCTCCACGAGGTTGCTGGTAACAGG
The DNA here is from genome assembly GCA_049324315.1 of Bacillota bacterium. Lineage (GTDB taxonomy): Bacteria > Bacillota > Clostridia > Peptostreptococcales > Thermotaleaceae > JBMOKU01. The sequence continues at coordinate 18,629 of JBMOKU010000029.1, forward strand.
GTTGATGAAGAAAGTGTAAAGGTATATTTGAAAGACATCTTTAAGTATACCAAAGTTCAAATCGTTCAGGATGAAATCCAATCCATTGATTTTCAGCAGCAAATTCTTACCTCTGCAAACAATCAATATGCGTATGACTATCTTGTTCTTGGGTGCGGAAGCGAGCCCGCATATTTCAACATTGAGGGAATGGAACAGCATGCACTCACGCTTTGGTCTCTTGAGGATGCAAAAAAGATCCATCAGCATATCCTTACCATGTTTGATTTAGCCAGCAGAGAAAGTAACAAAGAAAAAAGAAAGTCTTATCTCACCTTTGTCGTTGGGGGCGGAGGCTTCACCGGTATAGAAATGGTTGGAGAATTGATACAGTGGAGAGATGTGCTTTGCAAGGAATATGGTATTGCAAGGAATGAAGTCTCCCTTATTGTTGTTGAAGCAATGGATAAGATTCTTCCCGTTCTTCATGAAAGCCTTATTGTAAAGGCAGTTACTTATCTGAATAAAAATGGCGTTGAGGTCCTTACCAATTCTCCTATCGTTAAAGTTACTCCAGATACTTTGGAAATCAAAGAAGGTAAAACAATTGAGACCAATACCGTCATCTGGACAGGTGGAATCCAGGTAAACCGTTTTATCAATAAACTTGGATTAGCTGCAGCACCAAAGGGAAGAGGACGAATTACCGTCAATGAGTACGTTCAATCAGAGCAATACCCTAATGTCTTCCTCGTAGGAGACAATTCATTCTTCGTCGAAGAAGATGGCAAGGTGCTACCTCCTCTAGTTGAATCAGCCCTTTTCACAGGCAAAACCGCTGCAGCAAACATTGTAAATTCAATGCAAAATAAACCTCTTGAAAAATGCAAACCAAAACTACACGGTGTTATGGTTTCCATCGGTAGAAAGTATGCTGTAGCCGATACCATGGGAATGAAAACCTCCGGTATCTTTGCCATGTTTATTAAACATATGGTAAACATCCATTATCAATTTGGCATCGGCGGCTTCGAACAAATTATTAAGTATTTAAAACACCAATTTGTTCATAAACGCAAAGATGATAATCTACTTAAAAACCACTTAACCTCTGAAGCCTTCAACTTTTGGATGGTGATCATGAGGGTTTATCTAGGATATATGTGGCTGATGCAAGGGCTCCACAAATATAACGACGGTTGGTTCACAAAGGTAAGCATTTATGCTCAAAAAGCTGCAAGTGCTGCCGACGTAACCTCCTCTGCTTCACAAGCAACTGAAAGTACTGTAGAAGCAGTGGTGCAAGGTATGAACCTTATCGGTCAGAACACGCCCGGCTGGTATGCATCGATTATGGAATCCCTCATCGTTCCAAACGCCATGTTGTTCCAAAAGATGATTGTCCTTACCGAAATCGGACTGGGCCTTGCATTTATTACCGGTACCTTTACATTTATTGCTGCGTTGGTCTCCATCGGCATGAATATTAACTTCTTACTTTCCACAGGACTTTATGATTACTGGTATATTGTTACCTCTATTGCATGCCTGGGCGGTGCAGGTAGAGCCTTCGGCGTAGACCATTATCTAATGCCTTGGCTGATGAGACAGTGGCGTTATTTTACCAGAAATAAGAATATCAAAATAAATATTTAGATAAAAAGTCCGAATCAATCGATTCGGACTTTTTTTAGATCATTATTTGTCTTTTACTTTCTCCCAGCTGCTTCTAAGAGATACAATTCTATTGAACACCATTTTTTCTTTTGTTGTATGAACTTTATCAACACAGAAATATCCATGTCTCAAGAACTGGTATCGGCTGCCTGACTGTGTCTGCGCAACGGAAGGCTCAATATAGCATTGGGGAAGAACTTCCAACGAATCTGGATTTAGTCTGGATTTGAAATCTGAACCTGCACCTTCTGCTAATTCTTTTTCATCTACGATCAGATGGTCATACAAGCGGACTTCAGCTTCAACAGCATGTTCAGCTGAAACCCAATGCAGTGTCCCTTTTACCTTACGTCCGGTAAATCCTGTACCACTCTTAGTCTCAGGATCATACGTACAGCGCAGTTCAATGACCTCACCAGTCTTTTCATCTTTCACCACTTCTTCACACTTAATGAAGTATGCATGCTTCAATCGTACTTCCTGTCCAGGTGATAAGCGGAAGAACTTCTTCGGTGGATTTTCCATAAAATCATCTTGTTCTATATAGAGAACCCGTGAAAACGGCATTTTTCTTGTACCCATTTCAGGATTTTCTGCATTGTTTTCTGCTTCCAACTCTTCCATTTCACCTTCCGGATAATTGGTGATCACAACACGCAGTGGTTTTATGACTGCCATTATATTTGGCGCCTTTGTCTTCAAATCTTCTCTTATACAGTGTTCCAAAAGGGCAATATCTACCGTACTATTACTTTTTGCCACACCAATTCGATCACAAAAATCCCTAATAGATTCCGGTGTATAACCTCTTCTTCTCAGCCCGGATATGGTAGGCATCCTCGGGTCATCCCAACCATCTACATATCCTTCTTCCACCAGTTGTCTCAAATATCTCTTGCTCATGATTGTATTGGTAAGATTTAATCTTGCAAATTCAATCTGTTTGGGAGGCATTTCAATGCCCAACTCGATTAAGGTCCAATCATACAAAGGTCTGTGATCTTCAAACTCCAAGGTACAGACAGAATGGGTAATCTTCTCGAATGCATCTGACAGTGGATGAGCGTAATCATACATAGGATAAATGCACCATTGATCTCCAGTTCTATGGTGATGTGCAAAAGCAATACGATATAATACAGGATCCCTCATGTTAAGGTTTGGAGACGCCATATCAATTTTTGCTCGAAGCACCCTTGATCCTTCTGGAAACTCTCCTGCTCTCATTCTTTGGAAGAGGTCAAGGCTCTCTTCTATAGAACGGTTTCTGTATGGACTTTCCTTACCTGGTTCTGTAAGCGTTCCACGATAACTTCTTATTTCTTCCGGACTTAGGTCACATACATAGGCTTTTCCTTTTTTAATTAATTGCACAGCACAATCATATAATTGTTCAAAGTAATCAGAAGCATAGAACAGTCTGTCTTCCCAGTCAAAACCCAGCCACTTTACATCCTCTTGTATCGATTCAACATACTCCACATCTTCCTTGATAGGATTCGTATCATCAAAGCGAAGATTACATAAGCCTTGATTCTGTGCGGCAAGGCCAAAGTTTAAGCATATGGATTTTGCATGTCCAATATGCAGATAACCGTTTGGCTCCGGCGGAAAACGGGTATGTACTCTATCTCCATATACGCCATTTTTCAAATCTTCATTTATAATATTTTGAATAAAATTTGTAGATTGAAAGGTACCTGTCCCTTCGCCTTCCTCTTTTATGATTTCAGTTTTTCCATCGTTTGTTACCATGTCTTACTGTTCCTCCTTAACCTACTGATTTTAACGGATAGACGATAAAACCAGCATTTATTATTGTTATATATGGTACCATAAATCATATAAAATTTCAAAATGATATTGTATACACATGATTTTTCTTTCCCAACCCATTATAATCCTTTTTTCAAGGTTTTAAAACGATTATTTTCTAAACCAGCGGCAATGTTTCATGTCTCTGTATTGTAATCTATATTATAATTCCACTTTGCATGTTCTCTCCTTGAGCAAAATCAGTGAGTAATTGCTTGGCTTTGTCCAAATATCCTTGGAGTCCCTCCGTTCCATTAAACGAAACAATGATCATGAGGATTTGCTTTGTTTCTTTTGTTACCATAGTCCTTTCCGAATCTGATGTGGTACTTCCAAAGATCCCCTCTCTATCAATAAAAACAGGCAGATTCTCTACATTAATGCTTCCCCGTCCGATTCCTTGATAGCTTTCGTCTCTTTTCCCCTCATCAAAGTAAACTGGAAACTGTATTTTATTTAAGTCATATGTACATACAGGACAATAAGAAAGCAGTGAAATCAGGTTATTAATATCCACCACATTATTTACTTGATACAATCCTTTTTCCTTTAACACCCTCCTGATCAGTGCTTCAGAAGAAAGTCTGTATCTTGCTGGATCTTTTCCCAATTTCCGATAGACTGCCCTTGCTTCTTTGATATGATCCTGCATACTTATTGCTCCTACTGTAAGGGCGTTCGTCAGCCATTGACATCGATTTCTAATTTCTTCCCATAGGCCATTATTATCATCATTTACCGCTACATCGGCTTGTATACATCCTAACGCAATACCATGGCAAATTTTTTTTAAGTCCTCTGCTATATGAATTCCATACATTTCCTTCAGCTCCTTATTGATAACAATTTTTCAATCTCTTCTTATTCTCATACTATCATAATATACCGTCATTCATTATAAATTATTTTGCTTCTTTCCCATCGATTTAGTTGTATCATTTTTAATTTTATAGTGATTAAAATCTATTCACTATCGATATTTGCAGATTTTTTCATCATTCTAGAGGATTTTGTAGATATTCATAGAAATATATCTATCGGAATAGAATGACATTTCACGATTATTCATTTAACTATTTACGCTTCGATTGATTCATCAATTACTTCCATATTATCACAAAAATCTTGAAGCAGGGTATCTTGCAGAGGAGGGAAGACCTTGAAAATACGCATCAGAGATAAGATAACCCTAATCATGGTCATACTGATTCTCATGTCCGTAACCACATTGGGTATTCTATCCTATAATAATGCAAAGAACATTGTCATTCAAGAATTGAAAACCCATAACTTTAAAACATTAGAAAATGTAAATGACTATTTTTGGCAAAACTTCATGTACAATACAGAATACGTTATTAATTTCTGGGCTGATTATCCTGATATCAAGAATTATCGAAATAAACCCAATCAACCCAAAATGGTCACTTCCATCCCAGACCATTTCAAGCCGATTTATGATAAATGGGTTGGTTTTATATACTCTCATACCGACATCGCTTGGATTTACCTAGGCACAGAAGAAGATGGTTCTCTCTTCGTTACCCCTCTTGACCCAACAATGCCGGAGGATTATGATTGTAGAACGCGAGAATGGTATCAGCGTGCTGTTCAACAAGAAGGTAAGATTGCCTGGTCTGAACCATACATAGATGCCGGGGCTTCTGGAGAAACCATCGTTACTGTAGCTAAAGCCGTAAAAACCGCAGACCGCCTGGTAGGCGTTGTAGGAATGGATATCAAACTTCACAAGTTTTCTGATATTATCAAAAATATTCAGTTTGGTGAAAATGGTTATCTGATGCTCCTCAGTAAGAACGGAGATGTTTATGCACATCCTGACAGCAATCTTCTGACAACGAATCTACGTCAAGAGCCGTGGGTAAGCAAAGTATTATCTGACAACACGGGAACCAATATATACAGCTGGGAAGGTAACGAAGTTATCGTTTCTCATTTAACGATTTCCGGCCCAGAATGGAAGTTGGTCGGCATTATGCCCATCAATATCGATCAAGCCATTGCACCTATAAGAAATAAGACCCTTAGCGTAGGAATCATCAGCTCCTTGATTACTTTCATTGTTGGCTACTTTTTATCACAGGTCGCCACAAAACCTGTTCGTAACATAATGCGTACGATCCAAGAGATATCAGCCGGGAACTTTCACGTAAAAACAAAGATTGAGACCCGCGATGAATTTAAAATTCTGGGTGAAAAATTTAATGAAATGGTGGACAAAATTAATGAACTCTTAGCTGAGCGTGATATACATGTACAAGCACTAACAGAAAAAAATCTTGAAATACTGGCTCAAAAAGAAGAAATTCTTGCCTTCTCCGAAGAAACAGAAGCAATGAATGAAGAACTTTCAAATCTGTTGGATGAGATTCGCGAGAACTATTTATCAACCGTTAGAGCGTTGGCAAATGCAATAGAAGCCAGTGATAAATATACCCGTGGTCATTGTGACAGAGTAACAAAATTGGCATTAGAAATAGGAAAGGCATTAGATCTGTGTCATACGGATATGCTTAACCTAGAATTTGCAGGTATACTACATGATATTGGGAAAATAGGCATTCCATCCTCCATTTTAAACAAAGAAGGTCAGCTTGAATCCCAAGAGTATGAATTGATTCAACAACATCCATTGATAGGATATAACATACTAAAAGAGGTGCCTTTTTTATCCGCAAGCCGTGATATTGTTTTGCAGCATCACGAACGTGTGGATGGAACAGGCTATCCTGATGGATTGCGATCTGATGAGATTCATATCAATGCAAAAATACTGGCTATCGCCGATGCCTATGACGCAATGACCTCAGCGAGACCTTATAGAAAAGAACCTCTTTCAAGAGAAGATGCCTTTGCCCAATTGACATTGGGTAAAGGAACACAATTTGATAGTGAAATCACAGATGTTTTCATCCAATTATTAAATTCCAGTGACTTCATATAAGCTCATACGTGTCATTCAAGCTAAGAAATTCCAAAGCGGCCCCAGACAACAATCTGGCGCCGCTTTTTCAGCTAATCCCACCATTCCATTGTGAAACAAACTGCCCGGTCCAAAGCAGAAAAAAATTTTTATTTAACCCTCGTACTATCTTCTTCAAGCACTTTCTCATCCCTTTCTATAAAATTCCTTGAAAAACCTCTGATCCCCTTTATTTCCTCATCGGGAATCCCCAATGATTCCAGAAACTCCTGATGTCCATTTGGAGACATCTTTTCAAATTCAGCATGCCATTTGTCCATGTGATCATCTGTTAAACCGGCAGCACGAAGCAGCGAAACCCAAGATTCTTTATTGATCATTCCCACCTTTTTTGACAGTTCTTCATTCTTTAGGAGTTTAACAATGATTTGCTGTTGATTTCTAATCTGTTTCAATCCTTCATTTAAATCATTCAAGCGTTTCTCCAATAAAAAGCTGACGGTATGCTCCTGTGCATTCAGGATTCTTTTTATGTCCTCTAGAGGCACACCAGCCTGTCGATATGTGCATATGGTTTCCAATCTTTTTACATCATCCTCCGAATATTTTCTATAGTTGCTATCCGTTCTTTTTGAAGCTTTCAGCAATCCAATAGAATCATAATACAAAAGCGTACTCCTTGACAGGCAAAACCGCTTACATAACTGTCCTATGGTATACATAGTTTTATCAACCTCCTAAGCACAGTATAGACTATAAAGCTATCGTTAGGTCAAATCTTTCATACAAAAAACTGGGTAAAGTACTCACCCAATTTTCATCTTCTTAACAGTTATTGTTTTAATTTATCATGATACCAATTGATTACATCCCGTATAACTTCTTCTCGGTTGATTTCATTTAACAGCTCATGCCTTGCATCTTTGTACAACTTATAGGTAACATCCCGGATACCTGCTTCCTTATAGACATCAGCTAATCGATGGATATCCTTCCCGTAATTCCCCACAGGGTCCATATCTCCTGCAATCAGGAAAATGGGCAGCTGTTTGGGTATGCCGTGGATGTTCTCCTTTTTCTGAATTTCTCTGATGCCATAAAATAAATTGTAGAAAAACCCGGAAGTACATACTGCTCCGCAATAAGGATCATGGATATATTTCTCCACCTCATCTTCGTCTCTGGACAGCCAGTCATACAGGCTTCTTCGCGGCATCATTTTATCGTTATAGTTTCCAAAAGACAGTCTGTCAAGAAATTTGCTAGGCACATGACATCCCTTCATACGCATTTCAAGTTTTGCCAATACTAACCCCACATTAAGAAGAATGTTATTTCTTAATCCTGTTCCACAAAGGACAGCGCCCTGAATCTCGTCCCCAAATAAAGAAAGATAGTTTCTACCGATAAAGCTCCCCATACTGTGGGCAAAGAGAAAAACAGGCATTTTCGGATTTTCTTCTTTTATCTTTACTGTTAAGCGATGTACATCATCTATCATATGATCCCAATCACCGTCCGGAGAAAGATGTCCTACCTTTTCAGGACATCCAACAGTTTTGCCATGTCCCCTGTGATCATCTCCATATACGATATAGCCCTCTTTTGCCAGTCTTTCCGCGAACCCTTTGTACCGCCCTGCATGCTCTGTCATCCCATGGATAATCTGTACAGCACCTTTAATCTCCGTCTCCTGATCTGGTATCCATTTATGGATGTAAATGTCTATATCCCCTTCTCCCTTTATTGTAAAACACGCCATTCCCATTTATGCTCCCCCCATCAGAATATGATGTTATAAAAAGATTTCAAACAAAAAAATTTTTCCCCCTGTCAACAGCTTATTTATAAAATATTATACAATGTTTTTCCTTTTAACAACATGGGCAAGACAAAAAAGCATTCTTTAATCAAGAATGCTTTTTCGTATTTTTATATCTATACGGTTATTCTACGATTTCACTTTTGTCTGAATAGTGAGTATGCAAGAGCTTGTGGGATTTTTCACCCAGGGGCTTCTTAAGGTATTCTTCATATAGCGCTTTCACCACCGGATTTTCATGGGATTTTCTCAATGCAGAGGCCATATCTACACGATAGATGGCTTCAATCCTTTTTTCTTTTATTTCTTTGGTTCCCGGAATTGGCTGCCCGCCGCCGCCGATACAACCGCCGGGACAGCACATAATTTCAACAAAATGATAATCTGCTTTCCCTTCCTTGATCAGGTCCAGAATATATTTTGCATTTTTCAATCCGTTTACCACCGCCACTTTAACACGTATATCTCCAACAGGTATTTCTGCCTCTTTGAAGCCTTCAATCCCCCGTAAATTTTTAAAATCAATGTCATTAAGCGCTTCCTTCGTAATAACTTCATATACGGTCCTGAGGGCTGCCTCCATAACCCCTCCGGTAGCTCCGAAAACAGCTCCGGCTCCGGTGGAAATACCAAATGGTAGATCAAAGTCTTCTTCTTCCAGATGTTCTATACGTATTCCCGATACCTTAATCATCCTTGCCAGCTCTCTGGTTGTGATAACAATATCTACGTCTTGAAAACCGCTGTCCTTCATTTCACCTCTTACTGCTTCACTTTTTTTGGCCGTACAAGGCATGATGGATACCACAACGATGTCCTTAGGGTCTATATTGTATTTCTCCGCATAATAGGATTTTGCCAATGCGCCAAACATCTGCTGCGGAGATTTACAGGTCGATAGATGTTCTAAAAGCTCAGGGTAGAATAATTCTATATATCTGATCCAACCAGGACTGCAGGATGTCAACATAGGAAGTCTTCCATTGTGCTGAATTCTCTCGATCAGCTCGTTTCCTTCTTCAATAATTGTCAAATCCGCCGTGAAATTTGTATCGAAAACCCGATCGAAGCCTGCCTTTCTTAGAAAACTGACAATTTGCCCCGTTACGATGCTGCCGGATGGCATACCAAATTCTTCTCCCAAAGCCACCCTCACTGCAGGTGCCATTTGTACAATGACGTGTTTCTCCGGATCTTCTAATGCATCCCAGACCTTATCCGTATCATCCTTTTCATAGATAGCCCCAACAGGACATACATTGATACACTGACCACAATAAACGCATTGAACATCCCTCAAATTTTTTCCATAAGCCGGTGTAATCCTCATATCATCACTTCTGTTGACAGGATAAATCGCCCCTACCCCCTGCACATCATGACAGGCCTCCACACATCTGCCACATTTGATGCATTTGCTTAAATCCCTCACAATAGAAGGATTCGAATCATCGATGGGCAGCAGGTCAACAAATTTGTCAAGGTTATTCACGTCAATATTTAGTTCCTCACATAGTTTCTGTAACTCGCAGTTGCCATTTCTCCTACAGCTTAGGCATTCACACCGATGACTTGACAGAATAAGCTGAAGAATAGTCTTCCGAGCTTCCCGTATTCTTTTGGAATGGGTATAGATCTTCATACCATCTCTTACAGGTGTACAACACGCAGCTGTGAAACCGCTTTGTCCTTCCACTTCAACAATACATACCCTACAGTTCCCTTTTACCTTTTGATCCGGATGATAGCATAGGGTAGGTATGCTCACATGAACATTCCTGGCTGCTTCCAAAACCGTCGTATTTGCATCGACACATACTTGTTTACCGTCAATAATCACTGTCACTTTATCCATTGATAGCTCCCTCCCTTGCAAAATGACATACGCCAGCTCGACAATACCCGTTGATATGCTCAATATATTCATCATAGAAATACTTCATTGTTGTAAATACCGGCACGGGAGCAGCCTGGCCAAGACCACATAAGGAGGCATCCTTCATCACCACAGCAATTTCATGGATCAGTTCCAAGTCACTTTTTGTTCCGCAGCCGTTAAGAATTCTGTCAAGGATCTTTAAGATATGCTTATTGCCTTCTCTACAGGTGGTGCATTTTCCGCAAGATTCATGGCGGAAAAAGGATATCGTCATTCTAAGAAAATCCGGAATACAAGTGGATTCATCTACAACCAAAATGGCCCCTGAGCCTAAGCCAATTCCATGCTTTTTCAATTCATCAAAATCCAGCTTTAGATCCAGCATTTCTTCCGGCAAGCAGGCCCCAGATGAGCCTCCCAGCTGGACGAATTTTAACTTCTTGTTTTTTTCCATGCCACCGCAAATGTCATAAATAATTTCGCGGAGACTCATACCAAATTCCACTTCAAACACACCTTTGCTGACCACATTACCGGATACGGACACCAGTTTCGTACCGCTGCTGTTTTCTGTTCCATAAAGCTTATATCCTTCTGCTCCGATGGCTAATATAATTGGTATATTGGCCATCGTCTCTACGTTATTCACCAACGTAGGTTTTCCCCATAGACCGTGGTTAGGAGGATATGGCGGTTTAAATCTGGATCTGCCAGGATTACCTTCAATGGATTCTATTAGGGCCGTCTCTTCTCCACAAACATAGGCTCCCGCTCCAGATCTGACCTCTATGTCAAAGCTAAAGTCTCTGCCAAGGATGTGTTCTCCAAGATAGCCCTCCTTTCTCAAAAGATCAATAGCCTTCTTTAACAAAACAATGGAATCCGGATATTCACCTCTAATATAAATATATCCCTTTTGAGCCCCTACCCCGTAGGCGGCAATGGTCATTCCTTCTATGATCTGCATGGGGCTTCCTTCCAATAAAACCTTATCTTTAAATGTCCCCGGTTCACCCTCGTCGGCATTACAAATGACATACTTTTCTTCGGACTGCTCTGATGCTACAAACTGCCATTTTAAGCCTGTAGGAAAGGATGCTCCGCCCCTTCCTCTAAGGTTTGATTCTTTAATCATTCCCACCACTTCTTCAGGGGATAGAAAAAACAACACCTTTTCTAAACTTTTAAAGCCCCCATTGAATCTGTAGTCTTTTAAAGACAGCGGATCGATCTTTCCACATACCCTTGAAATCAAGCTTAGCATCTACATCCCTTCCTTCCTCAAGTTCTCGATAAGGTCTTTAATCTTCTCACTGTTTAGATTTCCATAAACCTTGTCGTTGATCTTAACAGCCGGAGCTATATGACAGGCTCCAAAGCAGCTGGTATACTCCAAGGAAAACATGCCGTCCCCTGTCATTTCTCCCATTTGTATTCCCAGTACTTCCTCAAATTCACTTACGATTTTCTTTGCGCCGTTCACATAGCAGGGTGCATTGTTGCATATTTGGATGATGTGCCTACCCTTCTTGACGGTGGAAAGCATTGCATAAAAGGTAGCAACGCCATATGCCTTACTCACTGGAATATCCAGCATCTTAGAAACCAATTTCAGATGCTCTTCTGTAACATAATGTTCTTCTGACTGGCCTTGGATTTCTAGAAGTATTTCAATCAATTTGTCCGGTGTATTACCGATTCTTTCAATAATGTCTCTGATTTTCTTTCTTTCATCCATGATTTATCCCCCCTCTTTTTCCTCACATTTTTAGCAGCCATTCTTCCATTTCTTCGCCGAACATGGCGTGAGATACCACGATTGCCCTTGCCTTTTCAGCCGTTACAAACTCATAGGTGAAACGTTTTCCATCAGGCATATAAATATCTAACAAAGGTTCCTTTGAGCAGAGTCCGATACATCCTGTGGTTTCAATGATGACATTTTCAATCTGTCCGGATACCAAAACTTCCTGCATTGCTTTTAACACTTCATTTGCCCCAACACTAACGCTGCACATGGCATAACCAAGAACAGCCCTGATTTTACCGCTTCGTCTATTTTGAATTGCTTCTTCCGCTGATTTTCTTAATCTGTCATAAATCTCATGATAACTCATGGTAGATTCCTCCTTTTTTTTGGTACTGACTGATAATGCATTTCCTGTGCCAAAATACAAGAGAGAAAAAAGTATTTTGGATAATTATTCCAAAACCAAGAATTTCAATACTTTGAACTTCTAAATTCTAATCGACCGATTCAAAAATACTTTAAAAGGACAATAAAAAAGAAGCGGTATGGTTTTCCGCTCCAATCATTCATGCATTGATGCATTTAATCATGCTTTAACGCATTATCTCTCATATACTTTTGCATTTTTCTAACAACTGTTGACTGATTTACCCCCAAAGCTTCTGCAATTTCATAGGTGCTCTTAAATTTTTTACATGCCCTTTCAATAAGCATCATCTCCAGTATTTGAGAAGCTTCCTTTATCGGCATGATGCCCTCCACTTTGATCCTATCATAATAATCCTGATTATTTTCCATTAAATATGTCGGCAGATCTTTTTCATCAATTACGTCATGATTTGTGGTTACGACCATCCTTTCAATGACATTTTCCAGTTCCCGTACGTTCCCAGGCCAGCTGTAAGCCCTCAGCACCGATTCTGCAGAAGCCGAAATCTCTTTGCTGCACCCATATCTTTTATTGAAAATGTCAATAAAGTGGTAACATAGTGGAAGAATATCTGATTTTCGCTTTCTCAGCGGGGGAATTTCCAGAGGAACAACATTTAAACGGTAATATAGATCAGACCGAAATTTGCCTTCTTTAACCATCCTCTTCAAATCACAATTCGTCGCTGCAATAATTCTTACGTCCACTTCCGTCTCAGATATGCCACCTAAACGAATCAGTCTTCTCTCTTGAATAACTCTAAGCAGTTTGATTTGAAGATTCAAAGGTAGTTCTCCGATTTCATCCAGAAACAAAGTCCCTTCATGGGCCAATTCAATCAAACCAGGCTTTCCTTTCTTCTGCGCTCCCGTAAAGGCTCCGGTCTCATAACCAAACAATTCTGATTCCATTAGATTTTCAGGAATAGCACCGCAATTTATACTGATAAAGGACTTAAGATTTTTTTTACTTAATTTATGAATAAACTTTGCAACAACCTCTTTTCCAACGCCAGACTCTCCCAGAATCAAAACCGTTGAGTCTACGCCGGCAACACTGCTGGCAAGCTGCAGGACCTCTCCGAATTCCACGCTGTTGGTCACAATATTTTCATCATTATATCCATAGGGTTTCGCATCCTTTGTATCCTCTGCATAATATTTCTCCAAGCGTCTCGTTTCTTCGATTTGTTTGCGAAGTTTATTTAGCTCATCAACATCTCTGATGTTGGTGACAACTCTCTTTATTTTCCCTTCTTCATCAAAAATAGGTGTACCGGTTGCCAGGTATTTTCTATCATCTCTCGCCTTCTGCAAAAAAGAAATTCTTCTTTTTTCTTTTAAGGTCAAAAGCGTTGCAGAAGGAAAGATAATGCCTTTATCCTCCATTTCCTGAACAAATTCTTCGTTGCACCCTTCGTCATATCCCACCATTTTCAACCAAGAACGATTTGTTTTCAGTACTTTGCCATCCCCATCCGTTACGACAATTCCATCATAGGATGATTCTATAATCGTTTCTAATTCATCTTTTAGTGTTGAAATTTCCTTGAATTTTTCAGATAATTCTTCATAAAGTTTTGTCTTTTTTGACAGCAAATAAGGAAGGCACATATCCACTTCAGCGATCCCTTGCACCACTGCGATGGCCTTGTTTCGGCATGTACCATATCCACAGGCTCCACAGTTCAATTCATCTTCTAACGTATGTTTATTTGTCATCCTCAGCACCTTTTTAATTTCATCTTCCGAAGGTAGCGGCAAGATACTCCTCTTATTGTGAAAAGTCCTTGTGTAATCGTTTTCATGATCAGAAATGAAAGAATCTATAACACTGCTTTCATAATAATCATATACTGTGTGGATTTTCTCGTAATGATTTAAACTGCTGTCTAATTTAGGTCCTTCTATGCACCCCTTACACATTAATATGTCAACCAACTTCACTGAAAGTCCCCCTTTTGAGAGCACCTCCAGTAATTGTATGCAATCATTTTCATTACAAATAGAGACACGTTCACTCTCTTTTATTTCATTTATGTCCTTAAGATTGTCCATCATACCGGTTGTCAAAGGAAACAGTTTGCCTTGACTGCACGGGGGACTATCAAATCCACATTCTACAACATTTGATAGATTGATTTCATTTTCTTTAAACATCTCTTTTAGTTCATCAAATGTCAAAACATGATGAATAATATTTTTGAACTGAGGCTCCAAAGCCTCTGCTTTTTTTGCAATGCAAGGCCCGATGAAGACGGTTTTCACATCTTCACCTTTGTACTTTCTTTGAATCATTTTCCCGGTAACAATCATAGGCGATCCAAAAGGCATTAAATATGGAATTAGCTCAGGATAGTGTTTCTCGATCATCGTGACAAAGGCGGGACAAGCCGTACTAATATAGGTTTTCTCTCTATTTGCTGCCATAAATTCGTCAATGTGTTTGCTCAATATTTCTGCACCTACTGCAACTTCCCATACCTGATAAAATCCCAGCTTTTTTAATCCTCCAATAACTTTTTTATAGGAATAAGGATAAAAACTGGGAACAAAAGAAGGCGCAAGACATGCTATAACCTTGCTGCTATTTTTCAAAAGGTTCATGGCTTCTTTTTTATGGTCTATCACAACCTTTGCACTTTGAGGACAACTCTTAACACATTTGCCGCAGTTTATACATCTTGAAGACACGATACTTGCTTGTCCATTATTGATTTGAATGGCGTTCACAGGACAGTTCCTCACGCAGCTATAGCATTGCTTGCATTTGTTTTGCGTAACATGTATGATATCTTGAATGGTAATCGCCCCTTTTCGGTGAGTAATGTTAAAAGAAAATTCCCCCGGTATTGCATATTATGATGATTCTTTTTGGTATATTACTTTAATTTTTTAAATAACATTTGAATAAAGTTATGATGAAGCGTATCCTTTGGCATTATGTCCCTTGCTGCTTCGCAAAATTCTGCTGTCAATCTGTTCTTTTCATCTTTCATCTCATATGTTACACTTTTGAATATAAAACATAATGGGCAGGCGTGGAAACCTGCCCCTACGTAGTCACACCCAGCAATCAATGTAGGGAGGCGGTTTCCATGCCGCCCCGGGTTTGCAATGGCGCATCTTTTTAATTTTGCGTCATGATCGTAGAAAAAAACTAAATGAAAGGAAGGTGAGCATATGTTAATCGTTGGGATTAATGGAAGTCCGAATAAAAATGGTAATACAAAACTCTTATTATCGAAAACTCTGGAAAAAATAGTAAATATAGACCCAGAAATCAATACTGTCATATTGGATGTCGGAGAATTATTAACCCATGGAAAGCATAGTTTTTGTACGGCATGCTGCAATCCCTGTTCCGGGATATGCTATCAAGGCACAAAGCTGGAAGAAGCATTTCAACTGCTGAAAAAAGCAGATGGCATCCTTATGGGCAGTCCTGTATATTTTGGCACTGTCTCCGGTCAAATTAAAGCATTCTTCGATAAGGCACGGAAGCTAAGGGGAGAAAAAGCCCTTTATAACAAAGTAGCTGCCGGGGTAACAGTAGGTGCTTCAAAATACGGCGGGCAAGAAACTGCCATGAAAGCACTCCATGATATCATGTTTGTGTATGGTATGTTGATTATCGGTGACGGGTACTTTGAAGATGATTGCGGACATCATGGTGTAAGTGCCCAAAGACCGGCTGTAGATGATGAATTTGCACTAAAGAGAACGGAAATTCTTGCAAAGAGAATGGTGGAAGTTTGCAAAGCTACAACGGCTATACGATGTAAAGAATAGCATTTTTTATATGTTTTTGTTCATGGGGAGGTAATCATATTGAGTGCGTATTTTGCTGCACAAATTACCATAAAAGATCCGGAAACCTATGAAAAATACTTAGAGGGATATGATGAGATCTTCAGTAAATATAAAGGAAAAGTCATTGCTGTTGACGATCATCCTATGGTACTGGAAGGTTCTTGGTCTTATACCCGTTTTGTGCTGATCCGCTTTCCGGATGAAGCAGAATTAAAGCGATGGTACGAATCACCGGAATACCAACAGCTTGCACAATATCGAAGGGCTGCTTCTTCAGGAGATATTCTTATTGTCAAAGGCCGGGAATAAAAAAACACCCATCCAGCAGTGTCTCCACCGCCGGATGGGTGTCTCTCTTTATGAAAGCATCTCCTTATCTAAAGCCAATAGAGCATTCTTTCTAGAATTCCGTTTTCTGCAATCATATCAGACAGATCATAAATAGGTATGAGAAAATAAGGTAATCCGACATAATAGGGTGCAATTTCGACCTGCTGGAAGTAGATCACTAGCCCCTTGTCTGCTATATAATAATCCTGGTCCGGACGTATTCCTTTGAATTCTTCCAATAGCGGAATCTCTCTCTCTTTGATCTGAACAGCAATCATATCTGACAACTTTTTAATGTAGTCGCTGTCTGGTTTAAATAGTTCATATAACTCATAAGACTTACCGGTTTTCACATCCATGGTTATTGATTTTACAGTGGTGACGGGATGTGCCCCATGAAAATCCCCCATACCTGTTAGGGTTAAGCTCAGGACATCTCTTTCATTTGTCTTGATTTCATAAGATCCTGTAACGTATGTGATTAAATCAGGCTGTATTAATTGTGGGATCAATGCCATCATTAAGCTATAAATCTGATAGTTTATTTTTTGCTGTACCATCAAATCCTTAAGCCCATATACATAGGGATAATAGAAATCTACGGTAGGTCTGACAAAATGCGAAGTACCGGTATGGACGGGAAATTTAATTTCTGTCGTCATATTCTCCTCACCTTTCATATTCTTGTTATATATAGTCTATTCAAGGAAGAAAATAACGTGCTAACGAGATATCAAAGAAAGATAATTGTTCATTTCCGTGATGACTTTCATATTTTTTTATACCTGCTTATCATATATTTTTAATAGACTAAGAGCAGATTCCCTTATTGCTTCTCGGATAAAATCAGGTTCTATGACTTCAACCTTATGACCAAAGCTCAATATAAATCCATACACCCAATCACTCATCGGAAAGGTTATCTTAAGAATATAATCTCCAGCTTCATCAGAAGAGACCTTTTCTGTACCAAACTGTTCCTCTACAAACATCCGTAAGTCTTTATCAAATTTCAAAACCAGCTCCACTGCTTCAGATGAATCAAACCAGCCTTGGTTCCACGGCAGCTCTTCTAATACCAATTCCTCCCGATGATATTCCGTATCAAGAACTTCAACATGCTTCATTCTAGATACCTTAAATAATCTAAATTCTTCTCTTAGTAAACAGAAGCCGTAAAGATACCACTTATTCTCTTTTAAAACAATGGTGTATGGTTCTACCAATCTCTTGAGAATTTCTCCCTTCGTATTTTGATATGTGAATTCTACCCTTCTTGATAGCCGTATTCCTTCTTTGAGCTTAGAAATTTTTTGTTTTAACGTACCATCGTTCCCCCACGGTGTAAAATCAACAAAGAAATGTTCTGACTTTGCTTTAAATGCTTCCGTCTGACTCTGGGGAACCACACCTCTAATTTTCTCAAGTAAAGGCTCAATATGTAAATCATCATAGGATGAAGATATACTTTTTAAGGCAACGGCTATGGAAGCCAGTTCATCATTTGTCAGGACATTTTTATCCAGTCGATATCCCTCAGCAATTTCAATACCTCCATTAGAACCTTGATAGGTTATAATAGGAATGCCTGCCAGGTTGATGGCATCGATATCCCTATAGATGGTTCTTACAGATACATCGAATAGTTCTGCAAGGTCTTTTGCCTGAACCCTCTTCTTTTTAATTAGCATCATGATAATGGCAAGGAGCCTGTCTACCTTCATAATCTGTTCCTCTCCTATAAACATTCTTAGCGATTCTGTGATGAATGCTCAGTGATGCGTATTTTTCCTTTCATACTTCTATCATAATGGTAAAAAAGAAAAAAAGCTACTTTTCATTTATCAAAGAAAAGTAGCTTTTTTAATTATTTCAATGGCAGCCTCAATATAGAAGGGCAGCGAGTCATTACCTGTTCCCGCCACTTGAATGTTGCACTTGCTAATGGGTATCAATATTTTTTTTGCAGGACTTTCTGCTATGGCTTTCGCCATAACCGGCGTTAACTCACCCAGCATGGAGTTAGCTGCAATAATACCTACTGGTCCCATAATAAGATCCACTTTAGGCGCATTCAGTAATATGGGATTTTCCCCGGTTGCTCCTTCATCCGCTCCAGCCCGCAGCATGGCTGCTGTCGCTAAAGCATTGGTACCTAAAGCTAATATTTCAACCTCTTCTTTCAAGGATGCTTTTATTTTTTCAATAATAGACTTACCTATACCGCCTCCCTGACCATCAATGACAGCTATTCTCACAAAACCCCTCCCTTATAATACGATCTTATTCAATGATATTATATCATATTTATCCTGTGTCTATGAAGACTATCTCCTTAGCATTCACCTATCAAAGTTCAGGGGATTACTATCAAAATAGCATTAGCTATTCTCTTTTCATAGAAGGAACTTCATCCAGCCAATGATTCATACATGCTGCTGCTTCATCCATGGTAACCGGATAATGTCCATCATTTCCTTTTATTTTCTGAAACAATTCCACCATCTTGGGCAGCCGAAGTTTGGCTTCCTTTACAAACTTCGGATTTCCAAGCAATTTTGGCGAACCCTCTGTCAACACATATCCGTCCTTCAAAATGACAATCTGATCAGCCCATTCACAGGCTAAATCTACATCATGGGTTGCCATAATAATGGAAATTCCTTGTTCATGTAGTCCATTCAATATTTCAAATAAAGCTTGCTGACCGCTGGGATCCAGATAGGCAACAGGTTCGTCCAGCACCAGCATCTTGCAGTCCATAGCTATGACACCGGCTATAGCTGCCCTCTTTTTTTCCCCATAACTCAAATGATAGGGGGCTTTATCCCTCATTTCCCACATATCAACCTTTTTAAGGGCTTTTTCTACCCTTTCTTCAACTTCACTTGACGTCAATCCCATATTGGTAGGTCCAAAGGCAACATCCTCCCACACCGTAGCTGAAAAGACTTGGTCATCCGGATCTTGAAAGATCATTCCTATTTTTGACTTTAACAGCTTTTCATTTTTTTGATTAACCTGAATTCCCAGGACTTCAACGGCGCCTTCCTGAGGCATATACAAACCGTTTAGATGGAATAGCAAGGTAGATTTTCCAGATCCGTTATGCCCCAATATGGCTGTTTTTTTACTTTCAGGTAATGACAAGGATATTCCTTTTAATGCTTGTGTACCGTCAGAGTACCTGTATTTTAGATTTTCGATTTTTACCATTGAACAAATCCCCCTTTGTCCAGAAAAAGAAGTCCCATCACCACGAGGCATGAAAACACTATTGCATACCAGTCTATTTTCTTCAGCAATGGCTTATTACTAGTCAATCCTTCATTTCCATACCCACGGGATTTCATTGCCATATATATCCTTTCGCTTCTATCTATAGAACGCATGAAAAGATTACCGGTGGAGCTGGCAATGGTTTGTAATGTCTGTAAATTCCACATGGAACTTCCCTGTTGAAATGCTCTTGCCCTATGTCCTAAAGTCATTTTGCGGTATTCTTGATAAATACACATAAAATATCGTAATACCAATTCAATAATCCTTATCATTACATCCGGCATGCCTAGATACTGCATACCCTCCAATATTTTTTTCAGCGTTGTGGTTTCTGTTAATATCACGGCTACAAAGATACAGGTCAGCGTTCTTAGGCATAAAGCTAAAGCAAGCCTTATACCTTGCCATGTGGCTGTGAAAAAAAACATGGAAAAAGCTGGATCACCTAGCGTCGTAAAAGGTATCATGACGGCCATGGCTATTAATAAAGGAAGTATCACCAGCAATCTTTTCATCATTACTTTGACATTCAATTTCATGCGAAGCATCAATATGAAAACAACAAAGAAACACCCTGCCAATAAGGGCAGGGTATGTATCATCGATATACCACTAATAAAGATTATCGTCATGATAATTTTGACCCGACTATCTAGTTCCATTGCTGTTGCTCCCTCACATCATTCATTTGTTTTTATAAGATCGTGTTTTTTCGCTGCTATCCCCTTACTTATAACCATCATAAAAGAATATGTAACAAATACTCCAATAATTCCTGCTATCCCAGTAGCAGCACCTTCATGGGAAATCCAAGGAGCTGTATAATCAGGAACAGGAGCCGGCAAGGGATTGTCTTGAGCAAATTCTATAAAGCCTAGGTCCTCTGCAACGCGTTCCAGGCCATCGGGAAACGAAGACGCAAAGGGTGATAATATCCCGGCAATGATAATCGCACATAACAACCCTATGCGAACGGTGTTATTTTTCAGCATTTACCCCCACTCCCTTCACTAAATCTCCCCTTGCTTTAAAGATAAATTCTACAGCACACAGGGTAATAACGCCTTCTCCAATGCCGATGATTGCATGCCAAAAGAGCATCGGAGGTAAAACTACCATGAGTCCAATATTTCCTGCTGCTGCAATTTCAAAGGAAGCGGCCAGTGCTGCTGCTACTACGGATATCCAGCAACCTATAATAATACCTGTTTTCGAAATCGAGTTTCCATCTGTTTTGAAAAGCTTATATATGTAATACCCTGCAAAATTTCCGATGACAGCCATATTTAAAATATTGGCGCCCAATACAAGAATCCCACCATCCGCAAAAAAGAATGCCTGAATGATTACTATAGAAGACATGATTAAAACTGCTGCCCATGGTCCCAAAGTAACGGCTGCAAGCATTGCGCCAATCAAGTGGCCTGACGTTCCACCCGCCACCGGAAAATTGATCATTTGTGCTGCAAAAATAAAGGCGGCCATCATTCCCATGATAGGTGCTTGCTTTTCTTCAAAGGCTGCTCTCGTTCTCTTAACAGCTGTTCGGATACAGCCTATGGAAGCTATACCAGCTGCTGCTGCCGTTGGTACATTTAAAAATCCGTCCGGAATATGCATTTTACCATTCATCCCCTCTCAAAAAATAAAAGCAATCCGCTAGACTTCTGCCTATCAGATTACCTTCTTGGTAACATTTCCAATCTAGAGATACTGTGCTTTGCTTCCATGAGCCTTCATGACTCTATATCCTTAGTTTATTATAGTCATAAATATAATAGAAGTCAATTCCTTGTAGTTATCATAATTATCATTTATTTTCCTCAAAATATACTATGATCATGATGAAAATAGTCCGTACGTTATAGATGTTAATTTTCATCTTTTCATTACCAATAAATGTAATTCCATGCTAAAATTGTATATATTGTTTATGAGGTGATAAGATGTCAAAAGTGTTAAAAGCAGACGGAATGAATAAGTGCATTGGCTGTTATTCCTGTATGCTAATCTGTTCTTCAGTTAATCACAAAACCCATTCATTGGAGAAAAGCGCTATTCAAATTAGAACAAGCGGTGGATTACGGGGTAAATTTACAAGTACGGTTTGTTTGGCCTGTAATGACGAAAGGGCCTGCGCAGAAAGCTGCCCTACAGGAGCCTTAGAAAAAAGAGTTGATGGAGGTGTGCTTTTCAATGCCCAGACATGTATAGGGTGTAGAAAGTGTGTGTCAGCATGTATTGTAGGTGCTGTTGCCTTCGATGAAGAAATAAAGAGACCCATTATCTGCAAGCACTGCGGTGTCTGTACCCGTTTTTGCCCCCATGCATGTTTAAGAATGGAGGATCATCAAAATGCTTTATAAAGATTATATCCGTGTATTAACTATTGATTTGACAAAAGAGAAAATAAAGGTTGAGCATCGGCAAGATCTAAGGGAATACTTGGGCGGTGTTGGTGTCGCTTCCAAACTGTTAGAGGAAAATATACGACCTGACCTTCCTCCCCTTGATGAAAGCCAACCCATCATATTTGCTATTGGTGCTGCATCCTCAGTCTTTCCCGTTGTTACCAAAACGGTTGCCATGTTTTATTCTCCCTTAACCATGGAGCTGGGTGAAAGCTATGCCGGAGGAAGGATGGCAATGACACTGCTTTTTGCCGGATACGATTCAATCGTCATCACCGGGAAACATAGAAAGCCTACTTATCTTACAATAAAAGGGAATGATGTCAGTTTCAAGGATGCTAGAGCTTTATGGGGACTATCCAGCGATGAGACCGGAAGAATCATCAGAGAAAGAGAAGCTGGTGACGGTAAAAGAAGTATCCTACGGATCGGTCCAGCAGGTGAAAATCTTTCAAGCTTTGCCAGTGTATGTGTTGATACATACAGGCATTTTGGCCGCTTGGGCCTAGGAGCTGTATTTGGTAGTAAAAATTTGAAGGCTGTGGTTACAATCGGTGATAAAAATATCCCGATAGAAAACCATCGGCATTTTATAAAAGCCTATCAGGAAATATATAAGAAAGTAACCGAAACGAATCTGATGGAAAAGTATCATGATCTGGGTACTTCTGTGAATGTGGTACTGTTGAATGAAATTGGATCTCTTCCTACAAAAAATCTTACACAAAACCGCTATGAATATGCAGATCAAATATCCGGTGAAGAATTTGCAGAGAAAAATCTCGTAAGAAAAATGGCTTGTACAGGATGTCCGGTAGGTTGTATTCATATTGGTCAGTTTCGAAAGCAGTTTGACGAAGGCTATGAATATGAGGCTGTCAGTGTAGCCTATGATTATGAGTTGATCTTCGCATTGGGCAGTTACTTAGGAATTAGCAAAACTGAAGATATTTTGGAACTCATAGAAGTTGTTGAGCAGATGGGCTTTGATGCAATTTCTGTCGGTATTGTACTAGGCTGGGCAACAGAAAGCTTTCAAAAAGGATTGATTCATATAACTGACACCCTTATATCCTTCGAATATGGCAGCGTTAAGAATTATATTAAAGCAGTAGAATACATGGCCATTGGAAAAAATATTTTTTATGAAACTTTGGCAAAAGGTTCTGCAAAAGCAGCAGAAAAATACGGTGGTATTGAATTTGCCGTTCAGTTTGCCGGCAACGAGACACCCGGATACCATACGGGCTACGGCTCCGTCGTCGGGCATACCGTAGGCGCCAGACATTCTCATCTATGCAATGGTGGGTATTCTATGGATCAGACCTTAAAGGAATTTAATAAAGAACAACTTATTCAATCCATTTTTGATGAAGAAAGAGAGCGCTGCCTCCTGAATTCGCTCATTATCTGCTTATTTGCACGGAAGGTGTATGATCGCAGTACCGTTCTTCAAATGTTAAACGCCCTGGGATACCAATACACCGCTGGAGATCTAACGGAAATCTCCGATAGGATCTATAAAACGAAGCTACAAATCAAAAAAATGCTTGGGTTTGATTTGAATAATATAAAGCTGCCAAAAAGAATCTTCGAAACACCTTCTACTCAAGGTATGATCGATGAAGCCTTGACATATGAGCTGATTAACATGTATGATCAAAAGCTAAATGAATATTATTTCAAATGATTTAGAGCCTTCTCAATGCATATTTTGAGAAGGCTCTTGCGCTTAGATGCCACGTGTTTTTATACTTCTCTTCCATTGGTTTCTATTACCTTCTTATACCAATAGAAGCTTTTCTTTTTTATTCTTCGTAAGTCTTTTTCTCCATATTCATCTCTGTTTACATATACAAATCCATATCTCTTTTGATAACCATTCAACCAGCTTAATAAATCGGTAAATGACCAAGTACAGTACCCCATCAAATTCACGCCATCAGTAATGGCTTCTTGACAAGCCTTGATATGCTTACCAATATAGTTAATTCTATAATCATCATTGACGACATCATTTTCTTCTAATTTATCAAATTCTCCCAATCCATTTTCAGTAATCAAGATTGGCAATCCATATCTGCTTGCTAGTCTCCTCAACCCGATTCTTAAACCTGTTGGATCAATCTCCCAGTCCCAATTTGTTGTTTCCAAAAAAGGATTTCGTACCGTTTTAAACGCCCCGGGAATCCCACTGTCCTGTGAACTTCCCTTCTTACCTGATGTGTTCATCTTACCCGCACCAACACCATCAAGGGGATTCACTTCAAAGGTCCCGGTTCTATAGTAATTCACACCGATAAAATCCGGTTTGCCCCGCTTTAGCAGTTCCATATCCCCTTCTTTAATAATGGGTGTCAAGCCTTGTTTCTCAAGAAATTGCCATGCCGTTTTGGGATATTCACCCCAACAATATACGTCCAGCCACCAATGGTTGTTGATCTCTTCTGCATTATCAGACGCTAAGACATCCTCTGGCCTGCAAGTATGGGGATAGCTGGGACTATAGGCAAAGCTTGGTCCTATTTTTCCGTTCGGCACATATTTTCTAAAGGATTCTATAGCCTTGGCGTTGGCTAAGTTTGCTATATGATTGGCTTCATACATTCTCTTATAATCTTTAACACCTGGCGGATGAAGTGCCAGTACATAACCAAGACTCATAAAAATGTTTTGCTCATTTAGTGTAACCCAGTATTTAACCCGGTCTCCGTATCTTTTATACAAGGCAACACAATAATCATTGAAATCATCAATGATTTCCCTGGACTCCCATGCCCCATATAGATCCATCAGCTTTTGAGGAACATCCCAATGATAGATTGTAATGATAGGCTCAATATTATGCCGGATTAATTCATCAATCAGAGCATCATAAAATTCCAATCCTCGTTCATTCACTTGCCCGCTGCCATCTGGGAAAATTCTGCTCCAGCTGATAGAAAAACGATACGCCTTTAATCCCATCTCCGCCATTAGTGCCACATCTTCTTTATATCGATGGTAATGATCTACGGCAACATCCCCATTGGTATCTTTGTAAGTCGTTCCCGGAATTTTCGTATATATATCCCAAACAGACAGTCCTTTACCATCTTCGTTATATGCACCCTCTACCTGATAAGCTGCTGAAGCTGATCCCCAAAGAAACTCCTTTGGAAAAATGTCCAAATCATCATAAAACATCATCATTCCCCCTTCCATTTTATCTATATCTTACATGACTCAATCGGTCGCGTAAATGATTCCCCAAACGAAAATAACAAGTTCCGCCGAATGGAACTTGTTATTTTAAAAAAACACCTTGTTACAAACCATATGGATCACTTTCCTTAAAAGCTTTCATCTTGTTAATCTGCTGATTTCCTTTGCCAAGGTCTCCACTACATAAACTGCCGGTATCTGAGATGTATTGTCCCTGTACGCTAAATCATTATCTTGAAAACTCTCTTGTGTAATATAATAGGAGATGTTGAAGTCCGCTATTTTAGAAAGTGTACAACTTTTTGTATTGGTAATACTTATGATCTTGCTGCCTTTTTGCTTTAAGATATTAACAATTCTAAGTACAGAATCAGTTTCCCCTGATATGGATAACACAATTGCTATGCTGTCATTAACGATTTCACCTATCAGAGGAAAATAAGGATCATTAATGTGCATGGCAAATTTCCCTAAACTTGATAAATATCTGGCCCCATATCCTGCAATATATCCAGAATTGCCTATACCAACAAACAAAATGTTGCTATAATCCATCACCATTTCGGCTGCCTTCGTAATAGTCCCGTTCAAATCTCCTTTCAGTGATCTTTCCATAAACTCCTCAATGACATTGGCATTTACAATCCTATGAATTTTTTTATTCTTTGCTTCATCTATATACAGTTTTAGCTTTACTTTAAAATCAGTAAAGCCTTCACAGCCCATATTCTTACAAAATCTGAGGATAGACGTTGTAGAAACATGGGCTTCTTTTGCCAGCTCTCTTATTCTCATATATGGTACCTTATCCATGTTCTCCACAATATATTTATATACGTCCAATTCTAATTCACCGAGTTTAGAAATGTTCTGCAAATCAAACATGCTGTTCAGCTCCTTTTGTTCCTTGTAGAAGTCTACGTCTCTATCGCCAATCGTACTTTTTCTTAGGCCAACCGTTAAAGCTCACTTTGTAACTATATATAAACTACGACAAACAGATTGAATCTCCTGCAATATACTACCCTCTACATCTTATACTCTTCCTTATCAGCTTACAACCCTATAATCTCGTGAACATTCTTATTTTTTTGTGAATTTTGCTTTCATTTATTTTTATATGAAAGAAGACTGCCCCATTACTTGGAGCAGTCCCTTTTGATGTGCTAGTGTGAATGTTTCTTTTTGCACTTATGCCATTTGGGTACAAATTCATTCTGTTCAAGCTTCTTATAGCGTTCTTCCAACCGAGAAATTACTTTTTCTCCTTTTTCTTCTGTCATAACTCCATATTGAACATATTTGGATATAACTTCCTTTTTCTTTTCGAGAATATCTTTTTCAAGCTTGGCTATCTCTTTTTTCTGCGCTTCTGTTAGCTGTACATTCTCCTTGTCAGTATCAAAGGTCAATGCATCCACTGGCTGCATTGAAAATGCTCCTAGTATTGTTACAGCCATAACCGTTAGTACTACAAGCACTAAAGCTATCCTAAAGTTCCTCAAAAAAGTCACTCCTTTCTCAGCTGGTAATCTTAATTTTTGCAAATCTATTTCGTATTATTCAACGATTCATTATTCTCAAATTTTCAATAGAATGGGATATTATGTAAAAATGATTCATAACTGTAAAAAGGGATATAAACATATATATAGAATTCTTATAAATACAATACAAAAGAGGGGGAATAACGCATGATCTCATTATTGAGCAAACTAAATGGACTGGCAATACTCATCATTCTAACGATTCTAGCTATTTTTTTCATTGCTTTGCTAGGGTCTATCGTAATTCGTAAAAAGTATATATCTATGGGTGAAGATGTGAGCAATACTGCAAATAAAGCAAGAGGCGCCTTTGATCATAATATCTTCAATGTTATTGTAGAAGATTACAAAAATGCCATGCATGGAAGCTTTAGCGAAATTAACACCCAGGCGATTATTGAAAGAAACTTTAACAATGCCTTTAAAAAACTAAATCTGGGAGAGAGATTTATTAAAAATGCTGTTTCTTTGATGATTATATTGGGTCTACTGGGTACCTTTTATGGATTAACCTTGTCCATCAGCAAACTGGTAGAGCTGCTTTCGTCCAGCGGCAATACAGAAGTATTAGGAAGCATGGACACAATCGTTGCAGGATTGATTGATTCTGTGAAAGGAATGTCTGTAGCCTTTATCACTTCTTTATTTGGTATCGCCTGTTCTGTTCTCTTAACAGTCTTAAACATCATTTTCAGTGTGGAAGAAGCCAGAGAGTCTGTTATGGTGCAGATAGAGGAATATTTGGATAATAATGTGGCCTTTGTACTTACCAAAAAAGAAAAAGAAGCGGATTATGAAAGACAAAAAAGTGTCTGGATGGATTCCTTTGAATCCATAGGAAGCACCCTGGAGAAAAATCTACATTATGTAGCTGAAACCATGGGCAATCAATTTGTGGCAGCAGCCCATAGTATGACAAAAACATCCCATGAATTATCCAGAAGCATTGAACAATTTGATCAATCTCTACAAAAGTTTAATGAAAACACAAGAGATTTTTCTGAGTTTAATTATCACCTTCGAACCAATATAGACCGAATGAACGTAGGCTTTGCAGATTTAACAGAAAATCTTAATAAACACAGTGGGAGTATAAAGGAGCTCAATGAAAGAATAGATGCGCTAACTTTTAGCAGAAAAAAAGAATAGAAAGGAGGCCTTCTAGATGAAGATCCGAAAAAGAAACTTTAAGAGAAGCAGTGAAGAACAGAATTTTTGGCCTTCTTTCACAGATATGATTTCCACCATTGCCTTAATACTTTTTATACTCATGCTTCTAGCCTATATACAAAACATTATCTCAGGGAAGAATTTAGAATTTGCAAAAAAAGAATTGATGGATACACAAAAGCAATTGGAATCTTCAATGGCTGAAATTAGCCAAGCCGATAAAAAATTAAGACTCTTAAAAGACGAACTTGAGGAAGTAATGGCTGAAGTCGAGGAAGGTCAGATTGCATTAACCCTTTCAGAAGAACAAATAAAAGAGCAGCAAGAAATCATCGCGGAAAGTAACCGGGAGTTGGGACAAGTAAGGGCAAAATTAAAGGGAATCGCACTTCTGCGCTTGGATGTATTGCAAAAAGTAAAAGCTTCCATAGAAGGCGAATTGGGAAAGACCAATCACTCAGGACAAGAATTGGTCAGTATAGCTAGCAATGGCAATATCGTTATTAACGAAGGCTTGGTCTTTGAATACAATTCCTATGCTATTAAGCCGGAAGGAAAAGAACTCTTGAAAAATTTATCTAAAGCTTTTGAAAAAGTCTTGGATGACAGAGATGTCAGAAAAAATATTGACGCTATCAGTATTCAAGGTCACACGGATGATACAGGATCAGCAGAGTACAATAGGGATCTGTCCTCTAAAAGAGCATCCGCTGTCGTCAATTATTTGATGTCTAGCAATCCTGGAATAGAAAGTAAATATGGTTCCTATTTTGTTGCCAGCGGCTACT
Source organism: Bacillota bacterium (assembly GCA_049324315.1). GTDB lineage: Bacteria > Bacillota > Clostridia > Peptostreptococcales > Thermotaleaceae > JBMOKU01. The sequence goes on from JBMOKU010000029.1 coordinate 47,469, forward strand.
CTGAATTCCGCCCCTTAGAGAAAGGTACATCAGAAGATGCACGGGCCAAAAATCGAAGGATTGAAATATCACTGATCTTGAAAGATTCAAATATTCAGAATGTGATTGATGATTATATGGAAGAGTCATCGGCTATTCTGCAGTATACCCGACCTACAGATACTTCGAATTAAGCTTAATCCTCTGATGGAAGCGTGGTTAAAATGATATGTTATATCATTTTAACCACTTTTTTATTATCTGTTGATACACTTTCTAATCGTCTTATATTATATATTTTATAGCAGCTGCTGCAGCTATAGTGAAAACCAACGTCATATTCACCACCACAAAGTTTTTAACCGCTAGAACAAAGGTATCTTTCTTTGTCTGCTTTTCATAAAAGGACTTTACATTTTTATTTACTAACACAAAGGTACCTAGTGTAATTGCAGAAACCACTGGTGTTATCCTTAATGCCAAAAGAATCATTAGCGCTGCATAGCCTATATAGTATAAGATCTTAAAGATTTTCAGAGCATGATCTTTTCCAATAAAGATAGGCAGGGTGTATCTTTTATTTTCAATATCATCCTCTATATCACATATGTTATTCGCCAGCATAATATTGGCAATTCCAACGATAGGAGACAGCGACATTAAAACGATATATAAAACCTCCAGCATATTAATTTCTAGATATAGTCTTCCACCTTGCAATAGTATATTTACTATGTTCTGATCAAAAACATGTATATATACAGCTATAAAAGGAATGATCAATCCCATGAATCCACCGGAAAATATTTCTCCAAAAGGGGTATGGGATATGGGGATTGGCCCAAATGAATAAAATATGCCTATCATAAAGGATATAGCACCTAAAATAAGAACGGTAATGTTAGAATTTAAAAATAGTAGGATGCCAAATATAGTCCCAACAGCCAACAATATGAAAATGGCAGTCAAGACCGCAGACTCCTTAAGATTGTAACTTACAATAGCATTATGACTTTCATAGCCATACCCATGTTTCTTATATGCACTTTTAAAATCCTGATAATTATTGATGGCTGTCGTAGCCATGTCGATACATAGCAAAGAAACTAACATCAGCAAAAAGTTCTTTATATGAAACGTATTAAACCGGTATAAGGCATAGAAGGTTCCTAATAAGAAGGGAATCATACTTGCAACCTTTGTCGGGATTTCGACCAACTTAAGAAAACTACTAAAAGTCATATAAAAAGGTTCTCCTCTCTCTGTTTTGCTTGTCTATGCGAAATTCCTACCACTTCAAATTCTACCACGAGCAAATGCAATAATCAAAATGATTATGTTATACAAAAAAGGAAACAGATACCATCTAACATGCGTATCTGTTCCTTGCTGAATCCTCTAAATTGGCAATACTTCTCTAAATCCTAACTCAATGATTTTTTTCAATTACTCTTTAATATTTTTTATTGGTTTGGTAATTGCCCATCATTCCTTGGGCCTCTTCTCGTATCATTCATAGTGGTGTTTCCCGTAGTCGGCAGCTCGCCTGTTAATTGCTGCTTAATGTTCTCTACTCTATCCTTAATGAAATTTAGAATGGACGTTGATCCTCCCATCATTCCCATACCACCGCCTGGTTCGCCTTTCATATTTCCACCTGGCGGTTCAGGCCTATTCCCTTCTTCAAATCCTTCTGGTGGTTCAGGACTGTTTCCATTTTCAAATCCTTCCGGCATACCCTGCGGCCGCGGCCCTTCTTTCATGTTTTGTGAAGCACTGGTTGCCGTATCCGCCTCATTTTGGGGTTGTTGTGGTAGTATTTGATTTCCTTGTTGTGCATCAACGCTTTGCGTAGTACTTGTTATAGGGCTGGCATTCGCCTCAGAATAGGTTATGTTTGCCTCAAACTGATCCATAGTATAAAACTTCGTAGGGTCTGCTTCAATATAAGGTCTGATGATGTCTGCAAGTTCTGTAACTCTTCCCTCAAAGTTTTCCAGATAATCAAGAAGTTCCTTTACATATTCATGATACTTTTCTTTATATTCATCGACTTCCAACAAATTATCAATGAGGGGCAGGTTTTCTATGTTTACGCCAAGTACAGGTTCATCGATTGGAATCGTTGTCTGTTCTCCGCCTCCGCCGAATCCTCCTATGGACATATTATAGTCCCAAGGAATAACCGTAAATTTGCCATCCTGTCCATACAAATAATAGTTCTGTGCCATGTTTCCACTGTAGCTGTCATAATTACCCAGAACCGTATTGGCTGCAATATATCTTAATGCACTGTCCACATCCAATACACTTTCAATATCCCCTTTTTCTCCTTCCGGCATTTCATTTAAAACTTTAATGAAATTTTTAAGATCTGTCTTGCTCTCGTCTTCTCCTGATTTTAATTCACTTTTATCATAGTTGCTGTCTTCCGCATATTGAAGTGTACTGCCTTGCTCCTGTTTATAAAGATTACCGCTATCATCGGCAAAATTTCTCTCTAAGAAGCTGTCGTCAATTGCTTCCACCATAAGATAGAATCCATATAGTTCACCATTGATGTAAATATTGGTAAAGGTTGCGAGCGGCACATCTGCACCTATTTCTTTTAGAGCTTCATAACTCAGATACTCACGCATATAGGAAGGGTCAGCATACATATTGTTTACAACAAATTCATCTAGGCCAAGAAGGTTCTGTCCTTCTACGTATTTATCAAGCTTAATCCTAAAGCTGTAACGTTCAGAATCACTGCCGGCAACGGACCGTAATGTGAGATTCCCCTTTGTTCTAAATCCTACATTTTCTAAGGTTACACCATCCACTGTCACCGTAGCACTTTTATATTCTTCTGCCATAGGGTCCTCAAGGATACTCTTCCAGTCTCCTTCAGCGATTTCAATATAAATATCTTTTACACTGTCTTTTTCAAAGAGTGCTTCATATTCCACTGCACTTTTTGATGATGTTTTTTCAGTTTCTTTCATAGAAGCTGATCCACTATCATTTGCATACATTTTTGAAATAGTGATTGTTCCTAATATAAGTATTGCTGCGAGTACAACTGCTATAATCTTTTTTATAGTTGTCTTTTTTTCCATTTTTATATCCTCCATCTATTAATATTCTGCGGAATCAGCACACATTGATAACGTAATATTTAAATTCCCATTTCTGCAGCGAAGTGCATCTATGAATTCTTTTTGGTTTATGCCGTCATTCATGGTTACCATATACACAAGTTCATAAAGACTGCCTAGATCCGTTGTTTTTACTCTTTTAAGGAAGTAATCCGTTGTAAATTCATGGAACACTTCGTCAAATGCCCCTTCATAATCCAAATCTTCTGGGATAATTATCTTTAACAGCTTCTGAGAAGATCTTTTGGCTCCAAAGTTGAATAAGTACAGTATTACCATCAGCAGACACAGAACGGTTGTAAACAAAATAGCGTACCCATAAAGTCCAACGCCACAGGCAAGTCCAGCCGCCATCGTAAAGAGGACATAGGCGATATCTTTCGGATCCCCCGGTGCGCTTCTGAACCGGATGATAGAAAAGGCCCCGGCTAAACTGAATGCCCTGGCAACATTGCTCCCTATTAAGAAGATAATGATTGCAACAATAGTAGGTATAAGCACCAATGTAAGTGAAAAATTCTGTGAATAGCTTCCTTTGTTACAGGTTTTCATGTAAGTTAAACTGATGAACCCTCCTAAAACAAATGATATAACGATTGCTAGGACTGCATTTATTAAAGATATTGAGGTATCAGCTGTGGTTGTACTAAATATTGTTTCGAACATACCTTTACTTCTCCTTTCAGCTTCTGATTGTTTAATAACATCCTTTGATATTCTGTTCCATATTTTGAAAAACTTGTTTTATATGTTTTGTATTCAGAGAGCAGCTTAACTAACCAGACTGGAATATTGTTTCCTGCTTTTACTTCCATGAGCCACAGATCATTTTGCAGTAAGTTCTCTCCATAATCACCGTTTTCTAGCTTTAGATCGTATCTCCTTGTCCTTATATTGGTATCGAATGTAATCCTTAGGTCTCTGTTATCTTTACTGAAAAAGGCTTTTCTGTCATAAGCCAAATAAAGTTTTGGTTCCAAGTCGTATATTTTTAAAATATACTGGATTTCATTAAGTACTTGTCTGTTCATATATTCCCTTAATTCAGGCATTCTACCTGTGCTTACAAAATCATAAGCTTCTTCCAGTTTCAATGATGTTCTTCGTTTATTAACCAGGCCGCAGACCTTTTTCTTAATCTCTAAATATACCTTTTCATCACCTTTGGGGACTCCGTATGCCCTAAGTCGAAGTTTTTCTTTATATTTGGGCTTTGCCAAAGAGCTTCTTATTAAATGATGATCCTTCGTATCATAATAAATATTGCTTATGGTGTAAAACCCGTGGGTCTTGTTGTATTCATCAAGCTCCAAATAATCTGATAGTTTGTCTTGAATACTTTGATATGTGACCTTATCAAGTAAAAACTTGCTTTCATATCTGTTAAAAACCTCTATTGCCAAGATAATCGCTCCTTTCCTTTAAAGCTAATGTGCTTGTTGTTTTCCCTTGCTATGATTCTATTCTACAAACCGAACCTTAAAGAAACCTTAAATAGTTAACACGGATTTAACAATTCACAAATCCTTCACATTTAAGGTTGATTTAAGGATTGCCATGATATAATACTATAAAAGAAATTAGAAATGGAGGTGCTGCTATGCGAATATTAATCGTAGAAGATGAGCTACATTTGGCAGAAGCTTTGACGCAAATATTAAAAAAGAATAACTATACCGTTGATGCCGTTCATGACGGGGAGTCTGGATTAGATAATGCTTTAAGTGATATTTACGATTTAATCATTTTAGATATTATGCTGCCTAAAATGGACGGTATAAGCATACTGAAAAATATTCGAAAAGAGGGAATTGAAGTGCCAGTTATACTGCTTACAGCAAGAGGGGAAATTTCAGACAAGGTAACTGGACTTGACAGTGGTGCTGATGATTATTTGGCAAAGCCTTTTGCAACAGAAGAATTATTGGCAAGAATAAGAGCTATGTCCAGACGAAAAGGTGAAATTATATCAGACAACACTTTGAAATATGGTGACATTGAATTAAACACCTCAAATCTCAAGCTTTCAAGTGGAAGTAAAGAGGTGAAGCTTACATTAAAAGAAAGTGAGCTTTTAGAATTTCTTATGCTGCGAAAAAATGTAGCCACGTCCAAAGAATTGATCATTGAAAAGTTATGGGGATTTGAATCAGACATAGAGCATAATCATGTTGAGGTTTATATTTCTTTTTTAAGGAAAAAACTGACGTTTTTAAATTCTGAAGTAACAATCAATACCGTCCGTGGCGTTGGATATGTTTTAGAGGGGAGAAATTAAATGTTTAAGAAACTTAGAAATAGATTTCTCATTCTCAACCTGGTCATTATTTCCGTTATGATGCTGATGTCTTTTACAGCGATCTATTTAATAACCTATAATAATGTCCGTATGGATATTGATCAGGAGCTTCGCAGAGTATCCGAATTTAAACGTAAACCAAACGAAAATCCTAATCAACATCCTCCTGATTTTGATGATCTTCAACCACCGCCGGAACGTTCGGTCTCTTTTACATTAATAACGGACAATGAATGGAATACGCTTACCACTTTTTCTGTGTTTGATTTGGAAGATACATTCTACGAAACTGCAAAAAATACCGCCCTGGCAACCAATGCTACAACCGGAAAGTTTAAACTGGATGACACCTATTGGACATTTCTGATAACCTCCCATTTTGATGGTTATCGAATGGTATTTTTGGATATAACACCTCGGCAAGCCATTTTAACCAATCTTATTTATACATTTCTTGTTGTGGCTTTGATTATGCTCATTGTTATTTTCTTTATCAGCAGGTTCTTTGCCAATCGGTCCATAGAACCTATTAAAGAAGCCTTTGACAAACAAAAACAATTTATCGCCGATGCATCCCATGAGCTTAAAACACCACTGGCTGTCATCAATACAAACGTGGATGTCCTTTTATCCAATGAGGAAGAGCAAATACACAGTCTGTCAAAGTGGCTTTACTACATTAAATCTGAAGTCGAAAGAATGACGAAGCTGACAAATGATCTTTTGTATCTGACACAAATGGATTACTCTGATATAAAAATGATTTTTGCTGATTTTAATCTAAGCGAAATCGTTGAGAATGTTATTTTAACCATGGAAGCTGTATTTTTTGAAAATAACATTTCACTTAAATATGATATTGAACCTGGCTTAATAACCCATGGTAACAGTGAACAGATTCAGCAAGTCATGATGATTCTTTTGGATAACACTGTGAAGTATACAAACAGCAGCGGAATTGTTGATGTTTCTTTAAAGAAGTATCAACATCATATTCATTTATCAGTAGCTAACACCGGCCAGGGGATCGCTGAAGAACATCTCAGCAAAATATTCGATAGATTTTATCGAACGGATAAATCACGAGCAAGACAAAGCGGCGGTTATGGTCTGGGCTTAGCTATCGCCAAAGCCATCGTCGAACAACACGGCGGGAAAATCTCTGTGCAAAGTATTTTAAACGAAAGCACAACCTTTCATATCAAATTGCCTTGTAACTAGCAAGTATAATACCTTACAATCTTATATAAATATTTTATTAGATCCCAAATAACTTAGGGTTGGTTCAGGTGATATTTACTATCGTTTGAACCAACCCTTTATCAAACTTATTTAAAAAATCTAATGTCTTCTTAAATTTCTAAACATAATTGTCTTCAGTAATCATAGCATGCAATTTGATTGCTTTTTAAAATCATCTCCACAAATACTTGTATAAGTTGTGGGTCAAACTGAGTACCTGCATTCTTTTGTAATTCTTCTATGGCTGTTTCTATAGGAAATATTTCTCGGTAGACTCTTTCACTGGTCATAGCATCATAAGCATCAGCAATGGTAATAATTCTTGCTTGCAATGGTATTTCTTTTTCCTTTAAGCCCTTTGGGTATCCTTTCCCATCCCATCTTTCGTGGTGAGCTAGAACACACGCTGCTATTTCTGCCGTGCCATTTACTTTACTGAGTATGCGATAACCTATTTCAGGATGGCGTTTCACTTCTTCCCATTCATCATCTGAGAGCTTTCCAGGCTTTTTTAGTATCTCTTCCTTTATGGCTATTTTTCCGATATCATGAATTAATCCTGCTATGATAAGCGCTTGTATCTCTGATTTTTTAAGGCCAAGTGATTTTCCCATATAGCCACATAATTCCGAAACTCGATAAGCATGCCATCCTTCCTTTTGTTTTATCCCCCCAAAAATAGCGTTAATAGCATTAATAATTTGTCCCTCGTAATTCATATTCTATCTCCCTTTTGCCCTGCAATATCATCTGTTGTTGCATAGGGATGAGAATATCTTCCGTTTTTTTCAGTATATGATTTGATTTGAGCCGATTGCATAGGACAATAATTTAGACAAGCGCTGCACTTATAACATTTAACATTTTCCTGCCATACAGGTTTTCCATTAGTCATTTTTATCTTTCGAGATGGACAAACGCTTTCACAGGTTCCACAGCCCTTACATTTCGAGTCGGAATAAAGATTATTTTTAAGGCTTTCAATAAGAGGCAAGAGTAAGGGAAAGAATCTTACAAAAGGAACCCGTGTAGTAAAATGAATGTCCTTTTCCCGACGCTTTTCTTTATTTGCAATAATGTTTTGAATCGAGTCAAGCCTATTGTGAACTACAGATTCTAATGCAGCAATCTCTTTTTCTGTAGGAACTTTATACTTAAATTTCGGATCATTACTAGCCATATTCAGAGAAAAAAATGAATCTAACCTTTTACCGCTCTTCTTTAATATGCTATCTATACTAATAAATGCACTGTGGGTTGTACCAATACGAGTTGCTATTGCAAAAATATATTTGCTTGATTTCACATTTAGCTTTCTGATAAAATTTTTCACAGGTATGGGAACTACCGCCATGTGGATAGGGAATACAAAACCTACTGTTTCTCCATTCGTCTCTATAACGTCTTTCTGCAAAAGGCTTACCATCGGTATAAGCCTTGCTTCTGGCATTCGCTTTTGCAGTTCCCTTGCTACATATAATGAATTGCCGGTTCCTGAAAAATAATAGATTTCTATTTTGCTCATAATAAACACTCCCAAAGCTTCTATTTAATAGCACTATTCAGTGCATTTTCTATTGCCTTCAATATTACTTTGCTGCTTGAAGTAGCACCGGTAACTATATCCACCTCTAATGTTTGAGCTTCTACAACTTTATCTGGTATTATTTCGGCTGGCGTTCCTTGCCCATTACTATGTTTTAACAGTTCTATTCCTATTATTTTATGATCTGTTACTGTGACCTTAACTTCAGCAGCAACCGGGAATACTTTGTAACTGCCTGTGTAAGCTCCATCCGCAACTTTTGATAAGTCTACATTAGATATGGCTATCTCCGATATTTTTTTATCGTGGGATACTTCGATGTGTCGTATGCCTATCTTCGCACCTGCTGCAATAATAATCACTGCCGCTAGGACAGCCAAAATGAGTACTTGCTTTTTTTTCACGCTATCAACCTCCCTCCAAATTGAAAAAGTCTTCGTCTAACCCGTACGTATGCAACCATACATAAAAATCCGACTATCATTGTAATAATCATCTTCACAGTAAATAATCAACGATTTTCTCCAGATCTTTATACACATTTTCTTCCGTTAAATCTCCATTGTTTGAAAAGGATAACGCGATCATCCCGTGTATTGCATATATGAATGTTTTGGCCACTATTTCAATGTTCTTTTCCTGCAACTTTCCCTCAAGTACAAAACCCTTGAATGTTTCTTTCCACATTTCCTCAAAATTTGGTTCTATGTTTTCCGTCTTTTTATTCGGTTTGCTCACTTGATGAAAATAGAAAAACTTAAAAACATTGGGGTTCTCAAAATAATATGCAACATATATTCTGAATAGCCTTTTTATCCCATCAATATCATAGGATACCGGATGCATTCTTTTTTGTATTACTTCTACTAGTTCATTAATCATTACACTTTTAACATCCCATAACAAATCATTAAGATCTGCAAAATAATTATAAATTGTTGCATATGAATAACCTGCTATATCTGCTACTTTTCTTACAGAAACATTTTCAACGCCTTCATTCATAATGATTTCTTTAGCTGCTTCTAAAAAATACATCTTAATCCTCTGTCTTTTTAAATTCTTTTTGTCATCTATCATTTTAGGTTTAGCCTCCATACTCTCAGAATTATTTTCATGCTCCATAATGTCCGCTTCCCATTTTTAACCTTTCTATTAACATTTATATATTATTTTATCATGCTTTAATTTTATTAACAATGTTAATTATACTATTTCTCTTTTAAAATGTCTATAAAAAAAGTCTTCTATTGGAAGAATTAAAGGAAGACTTTTTTGAAACACATGACGGAAATTATGACTTATCCTCAATTTATTAAAGTACATAATTTCCTATGTGTTATAAAAAAGTCTTCGGTTGGAAGATTTAAAGTACTGTACATATCTTGTTAGCGAGAAGGTAATAATACTTTTTAGACTATTATGAATAAGAAAGGTTTATCATGAATAATGAATTGATTTCCAAACAAATACAGGAAAGAGGGAAAATTTCTGCTTTTCAGCTGACATTGCTCATTATTACCCTTGTCCTTGCCACGGCTGATGTGCTGCTTCCAGCTTTTGTAGCCCAGGAGGCGAAGCAGGATTCTTGGATTTCTGTTATCATAGGTACCGTTAGTGCTCTACCGATCATCAATCTTTTTTTAACCTTGGGCCTTAAGTATCCTGATAAAACCATTGTTCAGTATACCTGTGATATTCTCGGAAAGTTTTTTGGCAAAATAGTTGGTTTTTTATACATCTATTTTTTTATTTTTATTACATCAGCAGTAGTAAGAGAATTGGAAGAAATTTTTGTCGTTTCTTTCAACTCAGATATCCCCATTTCGTTAATTAGCATTATCATTGTATTGGTGGCGATGTACAGCCTCTATGGAGGATTGGAAGTTATTACACGTGTCAACGATGTTCTTCTCCCACTGGGAATTTTTGTTTTACTTTTCGTTGGATTCACAAATATTCCGCAAATGGATCTTCACCATTTTTTACCGGTGTTATATGATGGTTTGATTCCTCCCTTAAAAGGTGGGTTGTTAATTCTGACGTGGCTTTTGAAATCTATTGTTCTTCTTCAACTGATTCCTTTCGTTAAGGATAAAAAGAGAATACGTAAAAATATTTTCATAGGAACAATTGCCTTAGGTAATGGGTTACTTATCGGCGTTTTCACCATCGCAATTTTTGGTCCTATTACAGAAAAATTGCTGTTTCCTGCTCTGGAATATGTTAGATTTGCTCGCTTTGGTCATTATATAGAAAATCTTGATATCAGCATCATGCTGGTATGGATTGGGGGAATTTTTATCAATATTGCAGTGTATTATTATGCTGCTGTATTAGGACTGGCTCAATTATTTAATCTTGATTCCTACAAGCCTATGCTTACTCCTGTAGGCGTTCTTATTGTCTGCTTTTCGATTCTTATTGCCAAAACGCTTCCAGAAATTATCTATTTTGTTCATTACATATATCCTTTTTATATTTTTACGATAGCTTTTATCATCCCTGCATTACTGCTCTTCGTGTCTATGGCAAAGGAGAGTCAAAATTCATTACATTGAAGGAGTTTTCCATGTTATTATTCTTTTTCTCCATGTTTCTATCGATATGCTTGATTGAAGGGTTTTCTCTATATAAAAAAAAACAACGTAAAGAGTTTATCACTTTTTCTATTATGGTAGGCGCTGCTGTCTTTTTTTACATTTCAAGCAAATTAGGCTTACCTTCCATCATGGAACTCATTGATCGTTTATTAAAACCATTAGGCGAGACAATCTTTAGAAGTTTTTGATGAGGGGATTGATATGCAGGAAAAAGGAATGATTAGTACCCATCAATTTATATGGATGCTTTTTATGATTATTACTTCTTTTACCGTTTTACAAATACCAGGCCTCCTAGTATTACAAAGTCGCCAAGATGCTTGGCTGTCCGTCATAGGGGCATGGTTTATGGACGTTCTTCTTGCTATCGTCTATGCTTACATGGGCATCCGGTTTCCCGGTGAAAACTTTGTTCAGTACAGCCAAACCATTTTAGGAAGATATATAGGAAAAGTAGTAGGAATTCTATTTCCCATTTACTTCTTGCTGGTCTGTGCTAATTTGATGAGAGCCTTGGTTATGCTTATCAACAATGCCTTTATTCCGGATATGCCAATGACTGTATCTCTCGCAATATGCTATTTAGTTATTGGCTATGCTGTTAAAAAAGGTGTTGAAACCATGGCAAGAGTCAGTGAGTTTTTAGGTCCCTTATATTTCTTCAGTTTTGTTGTATTGTTTATTTTACTAACTCCCCTTATTAAACTGGATAACCTTAAACCTCAATTATATGAAGGATTTTACCCGGCTTTCATCGGTGCTCCTTTTATTTTGACTTTTATTGGCATTTGCATTATGATGTCCATGTATATTCCCATCTGCAATCGACCAGAAAACGGATTTCTGGCAAAATTTATTGCTGTTACCATGGGCGCTGGAGTTATTTTAATGCTTGTTGTTACCAGTATCGGCATTTTTGGTGTAGACAATGCTAAAGTCATGGTTAATCCGGGGCTTCAAACGACTAAGTTTATACAAATCGGTGATTTTTTTGAACGGGTAGAAGTCATTTGGATCTCCATTGCTATTGGGGCAGGTGTTATGGCCTCTGCCAGTTTAATCTGGGCCTCCAGTCTGGGCATCTCCCAAGTAGCCGAATTAGAAAGCTATATCCCTTTGGTGTTTCCTACCGTATTCATTTCCTTTGTCCTCAGCGCTACTTCCTTCAAAAGTGACATTGCTATGATCCAATTTGCTTATTACAGCTATCCATTTTTAGGAATTTTCATTCAAAGTGGTCTGGAACTATTTTTATTTTTCATGGCTCTCCTATTTAAAAAACGTGGACACACTATTTAGAATCATATTTGTTCGAGGCATGTTTTACCTTTCCTTTATGTTTTGTAAATAAATATTTTTGAGCAATATAGGAAGCCATGAGACACACTGCTATAATGGTAACCGCAATGACGATTGCCAGCATATTATAAGAATTTATATTCTCCATTACGATGAAACACTCCCTTATCATTACTTTTTAAATATTTTTAGTATGGTTTTCTTTTTCTATGAAAATATAATTTCCCCTCAAAAAAGCTTCCTAAAATGAAAGGAAGCTTTTGAAATAAAATTTTAATCCACTTAGTAGACTGTTCTATCCTTTGACATGGTAAAGACCATTTTCGAAATAGGCTCATATATCTTTGTTATGCTTCTTCCCGGTTTGGGTAGATTCCATTTCAATAAGGTACCGCAGCTGTAAAACACAGCTATCACCATGATGATTAAATAAATCGTTAACTCTTTTTTTTGTTTTTCCTTTACCATTCTCTTTACTTCTATATAGCTTATCATAATAAAAAATAAGGTTATGGCATAGACCATTTTATCACCATTTCTTCTACATTTTAAAAGCGCTCTCCCATTCTATCTACAGTCACTTTTACTTTATATGCTATCTCTACACGGGGGAAAATTTTATCCCAATCCTTTTCTATCTTTCTCCACGTATTAGGATATTCTCTATACAGAATTCTTCCAAAGCCCAAAAAATCAGATCTATATTCTTTTTGCGCTTTTTTCACTGTCTTCTCCATTTCTTTTTTAAAAAAATCTTCAAAGTTTTTTTCAATATTCTTTACTGTATATTCATCTAAAACATTGCTTTGATCTATATATTCCGTTATTTCTCCACTAAGTTCAAGCTTTATTGTAAATTGTATTGCATCTTCCTCAACCACTGCCTTAATGTCGGTATTTAAATCTCTTATTTCTATGCTTACCATCTGCTTATTTTTTCTGATCGTAGCAATACCAGAAGTTACTTCTCCAATAATCCATCGGTATGCTTTTGTTTCCTCTTCTCCTAGCCAGCCTACCAGCTTAGACCCTTTAAATACAGCACTTCCAGTGATTGCAGCTATTTTCTTTCGGTTACCATTTGTTTCCATTTTATAGTAGTGTTCCCTTGCAGTAGAAAAGGTGTTCATATCTGTTTCGTAATAAGTAAGTCGTCCGGCAACAGCTTCTATACGCTTATCTAAGTAGCTAATTGAAAAATCCTTCATATCTGGAATATAAGCTTTTGCCCATTCCTCTGTATTTTGAATCATTCCTTGCAGTTCTATCGGTAAATTTTCTTCAATGTCTGAAGGGATAGATAATACATCCATTGCCTTTCCTTTAGAGACCATCACGAAATTTCTGTATCTTAACTCTCTATTTCTCATAAAATAATCCATAAATTCATCGAGTCCCTGCCTCGCCAGTTCTTCTCCAATAACAAAAATTTTATTATCCACCCATACTAACCGTTTGGAGGCAGTACTTCTTAAATTTCTACTGGCCTCACTCATGCTTGTTCCTACAGCACTGCCCACCCACACCCCCGATCGATTCATAGACTCTCCGGTTGCTGCCCCTATAGGAATGACTGCCATTACCGTTATACGAAATTTCCCGTCAGGCTCTTTATCAACCCCTGTCACTTGGACAATGCCTAATTCATTGATTTCTCTTTGTCCCCAGCAGCCTGTCAAGGCAAAGCCTAGAATGATGATTATAAAAAACAATGCTGTTTTTCTTGTCATTTTGCTTGCACCTCATTTTAATCATTATTCGTCCCGGGCGGTTTCGGCGCCAGTCCTTTTTTCATTCGGACCAGATTATTATGCTGAAGAAAAGAGGGGCGTTTATGCATAAACCATTCGGGCAGCTTGATAAAGGTATCTTTCCAATCTTCCATACTAATAGGCGTAAACGGCGCCAGATAGGGGACACCATAGGACCTTAACGATGCCATATGAATTAGAAGAAGCAGTATACCCACGATAATTCCAAAAATGCCTAATATGGACGCAAAGAGAAGCATTGGAAATCGAAGAACACTTATAGCTCTTGAAGAATTGATTTTAGGAATCAAGAAAGAAGAAATAGCGGTAATAGCAACTACAATGACCATACCGGGAGATACCAGTCCTGCTTGAACGGCAGTTTGCCCAATGACTAAAGCGCCGACAATACTTAAAGATTGGCCTATCGATATGGGAAGCCTTGCCCCTGCCTCCCGGATAATTTCAAAAATAATTTCCATAAAAAAAGCTTCAATTACTGCAGGAAATGGAATCTCTGCTCTGGCATTGGCTATGGATATTAAAAGGGTGGAGGGTATCATTTCCTGATGATACGTTGTAATCGCCACATAAAAAGATGGAAGTAGTAATGTTACAAAAAATGAAAAATACCTTAATAATCTGGCAAAGGTTGCAAAATAGAATTTGTAGTAATAGTCTTCTGCTGCTGTGAAAAAATAGGTTAAGGTAACGGGTACAATTACTACAAAAGGAGTGCCGTTAACAATGATGACTACCCGCCCCTCAGCTAGAGCAGCAGCACTGTTATCCGGTCTTTCTGTAACTTCTGCTTGGGGAAAAGGAGAAAGCCAATTATCTTCCGTAAAGAATTCCAACTGTCCTCCCTCAATGATCATATCCGTATCAATGCGGCTTATTCGCTGTCTAACTTCACTAAGAACATCCTCAGCTGCAATGCCTTTAATATAGCACATCATTACCGCAGTTTGACTTAATCGTCCCACATTAAATTTTTCTATTTTTAGATCAGAGGTTTTTAATCTCCTGCGGATTAATGTCATATTAACCTTCATATCCTCCACAAAGGCCTCCATTGGTCCTCTTAATACCGTCTCTATTGTAGGCTTTGAAACCTTACGGGAATCTCCACCTACAGTATTCACAGCAAGTGCTATATTGTTTTCATGGATAAAAAGTACACAATACCCCAGCAATATATATTTTACGGTTTCTTTTATAGAATATATATAGGTCACTTCACCTATAGAAATCAGGCTATCCCTCACCATCGACATTAAATTTTCTTGATGGCTCTCTCTATCATCATTTGTAACCTTACGACCTGTCATCAAAGATTTTAATACGATTTGATTGATATCATCTCGATTTACCATGCCGTCAATATAGGCAACAAAACTCTCAATATTTTTTTCACCCATAGTAAATCTTCGTAGTATTACGCCATAGCAATTGTCAAAAACTTTACTGATTTTTTCATAGTTATCTTCTATATTTTCCGACAACAAGGATTTTTCAATGCTTTCTTCACTTTTTTTCTCGATTTTTTCTACGAGGCTTTGAAGCTTGCTGTTATTCACTTCTTTTTTTTCATAGGAACTATTTTCTAGTTTCACAGGCTTTTTTAAGTTTCTAATTTTTTTCATAATCTCATGACCTACTCCCATTATGCATACTCTATAATAGTGTTATTATTTATGTTGTGTTTTATTCTTTAAAAGCCGTCATGAATAATTTCTGAAAATCAAGGAAAACGTTCACTGATTTTCAGTCTCCATATTAGATTGTGTCTAGTCTCAACATGCCAATCCTAGGATTTTTGTTTTTCTAGTAATAGACCATAAAAATACTAAAGGAGCAGTCTCACAATGATTTAATAATTATTGTGAGACTGCCCCTTTAAATAATATTATTCTAAGATATGCACGATTCCATGTCCGCCATCAACAAGGACTTTATCTCCTGTCTTAAGCCTTGTAGTGGCGTTGCCACATCCTACCACAGCTGGAATACCAAGTTCTCTAGCTACGATAGCAGCGTGTGATAGAGGTGCTCCAATGTCGGTAATAATTGCTGCAGCTTTAGGGAAAAGGGGTGTCCATCCTATATTGGTCGTTGCCGCAACAAGTATTTCCCCTGGCTGAAGCTTATCTCCCTCCTCTGGATTCGAAAGAATTCGTACGATGCCTTCTATCCTGCCGGCTGCTCCGGCACAGCCGTTAAGCGTTTCGGAATCAGGTGCACTAACGATAGGCATTGTAGGGTCATAATAATCCAGTCTTCGATTGGGGTCCTTTGCCCACTCAAACGGATTAAATCGTCCCCGTATGATAGATGGAAATGGCGGCAGTGCTTTATATTTCTCATAGTTCTCCTGTCTGGCCGGAATATACTCTACTGCTGAATTATCTCCCCTAAGCAAGTTTTCAATATCATCAATATACAGGAAAAATATATCATTACCTAAACCTGTAAGCTCTCCTGCCCTAAGAACGAAAGCACGAACCATCCTAAATACCCTTACCAACTCTGAACGACCTTCTTCTCTGATACGAGCACCTTCAGATGCTTTGGCTAGTTGTTTTTCCAGCCATTTTACTTTATTAGGAAAACACTCCTGAAATCTCTTCTTGGCAGCTTCATATTGTGTCTGCTGCTTCTTTAAAAGCCCCTCTACATCAATATCCAATTTTTTAGATTCTTCTATCTGTTTTTCCAGCCAATCTAGATCCTCCATAGGATCAGGTATGGATAATTCATACTCGTGGGGTCCCCGATAACCATATTTCCTCAAGTATTCATCCCGGCTCATTTCTCCTTTAATGACCTTGGAAATACCTATAACCGGCCCGAGACTTGCCAGCCCGGAGTCTCCCCTAAGGTTAGAAAGAAGTGCGTTAGCATCTTCAGTTCCAACTAATTCTGTAAGCTTTTTATCCAACGTCATAATATTCGTAAGTTTAATAGCTGCCATGGCCCCTGCACTCAACGCTTCAGAGAAATAGGGCTGAAGTTCTTCCTTCCATAAGGCCAGCAGTTCTTCCTTTGTCTTTACTTTTTTAATACGTTCCCTCATTCCTATGCACCAATCCGGTGTACTTTTCAGAAACTGAGACAAATTTCTTGAAGCTTTCAGTGACTTTCTTGTCATACGCATTACGATTGGAAGCATCACCTTGACCACCTCTAAACGTGAAAAGGGGTGAAGGGGCATATTCATTTCCTCAGGCATCTGTCCATATAAGTCACCCAGCAGCTTTAACCCACCTTTGGCATCTTTGCCTAGCATAGTGGATATCACGGATACCCTTCTGCTAATATTCATGTATGGCCTTCCGCAGATATTGCCGGAAAATACATAATATCCAGGAATGAAATTCATTGCATCATCCAGTAGTTTTCCTATACTCCAGGAAAATGGAGTATAGACATCCGGTATCGCCTCTGCCACATTGGTATTGGTCCAAAGTTCATCTCCCATCAAAGAATAATTGATTTCGTAAGTGTCCAAATTACCTGGTGACAATGTGGTGATAGGCCTTGATTGCAGCAGGTAAAGCTTCCCTTTTGCTACAGCCCATTCAATATCCTGTGGGCCATCTAGTTCCTCCTCAAGCTTGACAGCTAACTTATACAGCATTGAAGCATATTTTTTGAATCCATCCGGCCCATCATATTCTCCTTTTGGTCTTTTCAGTTTAAAACCATAGGCATCGGCTTCACCGGATACAAGCTGTTCCCCCAGTCCATGGACATAATTGCCTATCATACCAGAATAGCTTCCTGTGACAGGATCAGCAGTAAATAATACACCAGAAATTTCAGACTGGACCATCAACTGAACCACCACGGCAATCTCATGAGATTGTTCCATCCCTTGAATTGTACTGTATGTCTTTACCCGTTCTGACTCCCTTGATCTAAAAACCGTATAGATAGCTTCCTGTATCTCTTGATCTGTATGAACATTTAGAACTGTTTCAAATTCACCGGCAAAGGATGCCTGGGCAGAATCTTCACTGAGAGCAGATGACCTTACGGCAAACTTCGCTTCTTCATGGTTCTTTCTAATGCCACTCAAAAAGACAAGAATTTCATTCCAGACTTCACTGCTTAACTTCTCTCCTTGAAAAGCCTCAGGAAGAATGACAAAGCCTTCTGGTACAGGATAGCCTGCCTGATACATCTTGGCCAATATGCCACCTTTTCCTCCCGCAAGTTGCTGCAGCTCAGGTGTCAACTCTCTAAAGCTTTTAACCCTATCTGCCATATAAAACACTCCTTTACTGTATTCACTCATATTCAGAAGTTAGAATGTTCAAAACCCGTTTATTTACTGATATTATTCATTCATTTCTTATGGAAATACCCGTATTTCCTTGCTGTCTATTCCCAGAGTCCTGGCCATGATTGCTTCCAGAGAAGCTTTATACTTTAATGATTTGGTTTTGTCCTCCATATATTCATGAAAGAACACGCTTTGAGGAACAGAAGTCACCGCTCTTAACAATATATCTGCTGTTTCATAGGGGAATTCTACATTGAAAACGCCTTCTTTCACCCCCTGTTCAATAATTCGGGCAAATGGATCAACATACTTTTGAGCGATGATTACACAGTATTTATACAGTGTAAAATCCGACTCCATTACCATTAGCAGATACGCAATCATTTCTCTTTTTTTCTTTTGGGAAGCTACCTTTTTTTCCATAAACCGATTTAGCTTCTCCAAAGCATTAAGACCCGGGTCCTCAATGATGTCTTTAACTTCTTCAAGCAACCTCTCTGCCAATTGATTGATACTTTCTGCCAGTACTTCCTCTTTGGATTTAAAGTAGTGATAAAAGCCACCCTTAGAAAGACCCGAAGCCTTTAGAATATCCTCAACACTTGTTTCTTCATACCCTTTTTCTATAAACAATTTTTCAGCAATCTCAATCAGCTCACTTTTTTTGGCATTGTGTTTTTTTGCTGTTTTAACCATATTTACACCTCCCAAAAACAGACCGACGTCGGTATGTTTTTTAGTTTATATTATTATATATCGTTTGTCAAGTCTAAATTGGACGACTCGATGTGTCGCCTCTACAAACACCTTGTTTTCTGTAGGGACAGGACACTGGCCTGCCCTTATTGTAAAATAAAAAAAAGAAATCCTTTTTATGTTAGGATTTCTTTCTAAGTATTCATACTATGCATCGATCTAATATGCCGTAGAAATATTTTAGCCCCCTCCCACCGGAGGGAAAATAGATACCGTATCATTGTCCTCTAAAACCTGATCAAGTTTCGCCCCTCTTCCGTTGATCATTATGATTGCTGCTTCCTCTTCAGAAATGTTTAGACGTTCGATAATATCTTTAGGCGTGGCACCTTGTGCTAAAGCCATCATCATCTCTTTCTCACGATTATTTCTTAGGGTTGCAAATAACTTCACTTTTATCTGCACCGTCTTCACCTCCTGTCCTCATTATACTATAAGCAGGATTTGTCACCAAGGGGGGCATGCTATAAGTAGGACCGTAATCAACATTGATTCCAATTCATGCTTATATCCAAACCGCTAAATGGCTATGGACAAGCGATAATACGTCTAGCCCAGAGACACTCCGCACAGGATGGGCTGTTGCCCCAGCAATCCATCTCGTTACTCTCTGTATAGCTGCAGCCGTCCTGAGATTTGCAGTCCGTACAGGAAGGAAAAAGATTTTCGCTGACAACCCGCCTAAAATTGACATATCCGGAATCCATCCAAATTTCTTGAAGGTTTTTCTCGTTAACATTACCTAGGTAACAAGGGTACATTTGCTTTTCTCTTCCATAGATATAACACCGATAGCTATGCATCAGCGCATAACAAGGACTGACATTTCCCTGATAGTTGATGCACAGGGATTTATCTTTTACAAACTTACAGCTCCGTTCTGTTCGTAATTTCATATTGGACATCTGGGCCCAAATCGTAGTTCTCAAGGATTCTTTGCCAAACATGCACCCGGTGTCATCGATGTCGTAAACAATTTCATCCTTCATAGATTCATGATAAGGCAGCAAATTGCTTATGATAATTTGGCTGGCCTTGAGGTCACAAGCCATACGAATCAGCTTGGGCAGTCTGGCGTAATTCTTTTTCATGGCTACAAACTCAATTCCAAGCTCCGGTTTTCTGGTCTTTCGTTCTTGCTTCATAGCCTGTAAATTTGCGATATTTTGAGAAACGTCTTGAAAATCGGCTCCTTGCCGGATTTCGTTATATTCTTCCTCGTCTGGACTGTCTAGAGAAGTAAAAAGGACATCTAATTTCAAGTCAATCAATTCTTGGATGTTTTCTTTCCGCAGATAAGAACCGTTGGTGATCATTTCAACCTTCAGCCCAAGTCCCTTCACTGCCCTCAGCATATCAAAAATCCTTGGGTGCATCATAGGTTCACCAAATCCCCCAAAGTGAACAGATTCCAGATTTGGCAGCTCGCTGAGGTTTTTCAGTATGTTTTCAAAGGTTCCCCAATCCATGTGGATCAGCGAATCATGCCAAGAACTGCGAATACAGGTTATACATTCAAAATTGCATTTCGTAGTAACTTCGATATATATCCTTTTTACATCAGGCAGCAGTGGGATTAATCGGTATCCACCCTCTGTTGAAACAAAAATCGCTTCTTGTTCTCCTTCTGTAGACATAGGGAGCTTTGTACAACCATCCTTACCAATCCGAACCTTTTCACCTACTGAGAAAAGTTCGGTTCCCAACACTTTAGACAATTTCTTCATCCAATCTCCCTCCATAATGTTTAAATGATCTACTTCTTCTTTATCTTAAAGTTAGCCTCGTTATCTTGATTTTTTCCATAAAACCCTAGGGCTATCCGATACGGCCCAGGACAGCCTGGTGGTAGGAAAGCCACCCGATCCCCAGGCTGGATCACATAATCTAAAGCCTGAACGAAACCGTTTACAAAAATGACTTCGATTTCATCCCAGGGAATCTCCAGTTTCTCAGCCAGTTCTATACCTGTAATTGGCTCATCAAGCTCCATGATTAATGGAATCTTTCCGAATTTTTTCCGAAAAACTGCATCCAAATGAAGAAACCCTCTCACCTCAATGGTTTTTCCGTTTTGTTGTGACATATGATCTATCCCTCCCTATGAGTACTTTCATCTCATATCTATAGAATAATGCTTCTTCTATTACCTATAGTATGAAGATTTTTCCTCCATAAAATCAACGCAAAAGTATGGGATAAAAAATGAAAAATTTGAAGCCGGAGCTAAGTCCGGCTTCCTTTTTAAAAAAGAGGATGTTGTAACTCCTTAAAGCCAAGTCGGCCAAAAGCGGAGATTAAGTTAGAAATTGAAAACTTCGTCGATTTCTTCAGGCGTAAAGTCCCAAACCACATTGTGTGGAGCACATGGCTCATATTCGAAGAACTCAGGCAGACGGTCATGAGCATTGGTGAAACCAGCTGCTTTATTGAAGGCACGTTCAACCTTAAGAACTGACTCACCTAATTTGTCAACGTCAGCAGCAGTTAAAGATAAACCGTATTGTGCGTTGATCATGTCAATTAGTGCTTGATATCCGCCTGGATTGTCAGCAATACCAAAGTAAACGAACAGACACATACCAGTACTGTCAACGGCAGCTGTTCCAATTTGCATAGCACGGGAATACGCTATTTGACCATCTTTCTTAAGAGGATCTATGTCAGCTCCTACTTTTAAGATGTTACCGGAGATACAATATCCGGCAGTATGGTCAGCTCCCATCGTAGTAGTAGCATAAGTTAAACCAATACCCTTGATTGGACGTGGGTCATAAGCAGGGATACCTTGATCTTTAACCACAGGTACTCTATATAGACCGCAAACTTTACCGACAATAGAAGTACCGCCGCCAAGGATTCGTCCTAAATGGGTAGGAACAGCAATTCCCTTAACTGCCTCTAACACAGCTTTGCCGTCACCCCAAGGCAGCAAACCACCATCCATGGCAGTAGCTACGGCAACAGCAGTCTCAATACTATCTACACCAATATCGTCCATTGCACGGTCAATATATGCAATATCATCTAAATCCTTAATACCGGCATCGGCACCAAGGCCCCAGATCGTCTCATACTCAAAACCACTGGTGATGTATTTACCTTGCTTGTCAGGATACCACTGAGAACATCGGATGACACAGCCGGCATGACAACCATGGGATACTTTACCATCACCGCCACGCTCTGTAATAGTTGCATTCAATGTTTCCCCGGAGATGTTATCATTATGGTCAATACGTCCTGCTGTGAAGTTATTGGCTGGTAAACCGCCGGCTTCGTTCAAGATGTTAACCAATACGTCAGTACCGTATGCTGCCAAGCCTTGACCAGAAACTGGGTGATCAAGAAGCGCTTTAGCAAATACTTTTGATGCTGCTCTAAATTTCTCAGGATCTGCGATAGGAACTGCACCGGCACCCGTATCGTCGATCACAAGGGCTTTAACTTTCTTAGAACCTAATACTGCACCTAAACCACCACGACCGGCACTTCTGATGTTGCCCTCCGGATCTTTAAAAGAGATATTTGCTGTAGGCAGACGATGTTCACCTGCTGGACCAGCTAGGGCAATACCGACTTTTGCGCCGTATTTTTCACTTAACACTTCGATGGCCTTGTAGTTACCACAGCCTCCAAGGATCTCAGCTGGGGCCTCATCAATCGTTACACCGTTCATATCAATTTTTAGTATATAGAATTTATCATCTGAAGGCATTCCTTCAATAACTAAAGCTTTAATGCCCAATTTAGCCATTTTTTGTGAAAAAGAACCGCCAGAATTACTTTCTTTGATCGTACCAGTTAACGGACTCTTAGCACCAACGGAAATACGTCCAGAGTTGGGAGCAGTCGTACCGCTGAGCAAACCGGGGGCAAAGATTATTTTGTTGTTTTTACCTAAAGCATGGCAAGTAGGCTTAACTTCGTCAGCAACGAAATTTGAAGTAAGTGCGCGGCCTCCCAGTCCGGCGTATTTAGCAGGAACTTCTTCAGTAGTGACTTGTTTTGTTGTCATATCTACTCTTATAAATTTGTTCATAAAACTACCTCCTCTAAATAATTGATAATCTTTTATTCGAAATTTTTTCAATCAAATATATCGCAATTATCATGCCAACTATTTATAGAGGAGTCTTTTTAAATAAGAGTATTGAAAAATAACGTTTTCATCCCAAGAAATTCAATTTTACGAATAATCAACAGATAAATCGTTCCACTTCGGAACATTATTTCTAACAATACGTGTTCCATTTTAGCGCAGTGTTCTATTTCGTAACACCTCATGTTATATTTCTCATTCTATTTGTTATATGAATTCACTTCTGCAGAAATATACCCCTTTATCTTTTCTCTTCCACACGCTAACAGCAAGCGATCCCTTTTCTGTCACCTTATCTTCTCCAATACATAGAGGAAATTTAGCGTATGAAATTCGTATATGACTTACTTTCTCTCTCCGGCTCTTTAACAGTCCCTTTTCCGTTTTCAACCAATTTCAACAGCCATGCCATATTTTTGCCTAGGACTCTCATGATTTGTACGCCTTCTTCATCCTTCAGCACTTCTCCTGGTCTAGTTCCATGAATAACATTCCAATAATTCGAAGTCGGTATCAACATTTCTGAATAATTAATATAGTTGTTTAGTTGATCAAAGGTTGGAAGTCCACCAGAACGTCTTACAGCAACAACCGCTGCACCAACCTTGTGTCTTAACATTCCATTATTGGCACTGGCAACATAAAAAGCCCTATCCAAAAACGCTTTTAACGTTGCTCCTATTGATGAATAATGTACCGGCGATCCTATGATGATGCCCTCTGCCTCTTTCATTTTTTGAATCCATTCATTAACCTCATCCCCTGAAAGAACACATTTCTCGTTTTTGTTTCTAGCACATTGATTACACCCCATACATCCTCTAATTAACTTGTTCCCGACATGAATAACTTCTGTCTCTATACCCTCTTTTTCCAGTTCATCAGCTACTATTTTTATAGCATGATACGTATTCCCCTCCTTATTGGGGCTTCCATTGAAAGCTATGACTTTCATTTGCTCTCCTCCTCTTTATATTGATTGAATTGCATTTACTGATGAAAGTATATATCCTATTAAATTATAGAACAAGTACGCACTTTTTTGTTAGGTATCTAACCAAAAGGTAAGAATTGTTGTATTTATCAAACATGGAATTTATCTATGACTAACTGAATTCCTAGCAGATTTGATACTTAAGTCTCAATGATATATAATAAAACTTATTCATAATGTTTTTTAAGGGAAGGTGTAAAAATGATTCATTACAAAGGGAAAAAATATGTTTGTTATATAGATCTTGGGATGGAATTAATCCGAGGAAAATGGAAAGCAGTTATATTATGTCATTTAAATGATGGTCCAAAAAGATTTTTAGAACTTCAGAAAATCACCTGTGGGGTGAGCCAAAAAGTTCTGAATGAAAAGTTGCAAGAATTGGAACGAGATGGATTAATTAAAAAAACAGCCTACCCTGAAGTCCCGCCTCGCGTTGAGTTTGAACTTACAGAAATGGGAAAAGAATTTTTTCCAGCATTAGACATGATTCAGAAATGGACATTCAAACATTTTTCTACTATAGAATGACTATTTTAATAATATCCAGGTCTTAAGACAACATTTAATTATAGCATAAGAAAAAGCCCTTGAAAAACCAAGGAGCCAGCTATGTTTCTGTATTCATTCCACTGTTTCGATATGAATCAATCTGCAATGAGTGTTATTAGCTTAGTAAATTCAACTAGTCTTTCTTCCTCTAAGTATTTTATAACAGACTTCAAATATGTCTTATCTGGAATAATAGTCTTTGATAACGATTGAATCAGTTTAAGGGCCAATTCATCATTCATCCCTTTATTATAGGCGGCTAATCCTACTAAGTTGAATTTGAACAAGCCGTAAACCACACATAATTTTACGTATGCAGTCCAAATGCTATTCAATTTGAAAAATTCGCTGCTGTAAATAAAAACATAATTTACAAGAAAGTTCTCTAAGATATAGGATTTTTTATCTAAATAAGGCTTTAGGTATTTTTCATAGTTTCTCTTATAGTGCTTTTCCAACTCCTTATCTTTGACACTTCCAAACCCGTCTAGGACCTGCATTAAGCACTCTATATACCGCTTTGAAAAAAAACTGATGCTGTCGCCTTCTTTAAACTTCATGGAAAGTATGGTATTCAAATAATCAAACTGTTGTCTGCTTTGAAGTTTATGGCTATTTTTCATGATTTTAAATCCACCCAGGTTAACGAGTGATTTTGCCTCTTGAATTCTGGATAGTGCTTCTTCGTGATGGAAACTGGAATAATCAATGTCTCCTACGACTTGATTTAAGAAGTAACCTACTATTGCTACTCTTTCACTTAACTCAATTGTTCGAGTTTGCAAGATGTCAATAATCGTTGTTCTGATTTCTTTGGCGATTTCTATTTGTTTCAAATCTTCGATGGTAGGTGTAACTACATACATGTCATTCAACTTTACAGTATCCATAACGTACTGAAATTCGATACCATTCTCATTTAGCAAAGCCAGCTCAGCTGCAACTGAACAAGACACTTCTAAACCACGTTCTATAACATCGTTTACAAAGATGATTGCCCGAGGGTAACTTTTGCATGTTTTTGATAAACTACCCGCTCCCATGTTAATGAATATTTCGCAAAGGTTATTCTGATTTAAAAAAGGACACACCATTTCGTTATTTAGATTAATGATTGCAAAGTCATCGTCATTGATAGATGCTTCGTTCATAGAAAGTCCTGTTTTTACAATCCCTTTAATGGCCGGATTTTCACTCTGAATATATTTCTGATAGGTACTTTTATCGATGATTATTCTCCAGCGTTCACAACAGCTTTCATGGCATTTGATTGGATCACACTGAAACTTACCATAATACTTAGGCTGCAATATTTTACATTCTTTATCACTAGACATATTCTTAAGGAATCCCCTTATAAAAAATTTTAATAAAATTATTTCTTCTTCAATTTATGCCTTGATTAATGATATCATATATTATTTCGGATTCTCAATGTTTTTCATTTTACTTCCCCAATTGGCCAATGCCTTAAGGGCTGGAATGAGATCTTCTCCATGATCTGTCAGCGAATATTCAACCCGCGGCGGTACTTCCATAAATTGCTTCCGATTTATAATACCACACAATTCCAATTCTTTTAGTGATTGGGTTAGCATCATGTTGGTAATCCCATCAATACTCCTTTTTAATTCATTATATCGCATCGTTCCATTTTTACTTAATGCCCAAATGATAGGCAGTCTCCACTTTCCGCCGATAAGGTTTAGCGCATATGTTAATGGACAGTTGTCAAAGCTGCTTTTATACAATCCTTGGTCGTTCATCATATCACTCCAATACTCAGTTTTTACTTTCTTAAACAGAAAATACTGCATACTTGTTACAACAATTTCAGCTGATATAATGATATCAAAGCTGATTGATCAATCAAATATGTTTTTCAATTTTTTTAGAAAGGAAGATGAATATGAATATCCATTATGAAGTTATTTCTGATGATCATATTATTTGCATTAAGGATTTATGCAATGAATTAATGGCTTATCAAAAATCTAAAGCACATATCCACCCCGAGTGGTTTGATAACATGTGTTTTGAAACGAGAATGATTCCATCTGTCAAGAGCGCTAAGGCTAACTTTATCATCATAGCGAAAGATGCTCATGAGATTGTTGGATATGCATATAGCAATATTTGTCCGAAGGGTACATACTCTGGTGGATTTGCTACCCTTGAACCTGTTAATTTCTTTGACTTTGATTCTGTTAAAAGTGATGATGTAGGCTGTCTTTCCCAGTTTTATATAAAAGAGGGCTATCGTAAGACTGGCATTGGCACCGTTTTGTTTGAAAAGTCTATGGATTGGTTACATTCATTTGAGCCAATTAGTGATTTGTTTATTTTTGTATCAAACGGAAACGATCATGCATTAAAATTCTACCAAGGGAAAGGTTTCAAAATAAGTCACCAAATACTCGATGGGTTTATTACAGTGTTAAGGAATACTTAAACAGTATGAAATATAAAAATCCTTTGATATAAGTAAAGAACAGCTTTCTATGCCTTCAAAAACAAAGAAAACTGTTCTTTACAGTTAAAATTATCTGATGTATGTACAAGGATTAATGTCGGTGCACCGTAAAAGATATTTTACACGGTAAATACTTAACATCCCATTAGTCTTTTAAGCGTTTGTGCAAAAAAGAACACAAAAAGCTAATTCACTTTATGTGTTCTTTCATTTTTAATGGCCCTTCTTCTTTTGTTTCTTTTTTTCTTGTTTCATAGCAAACTTCATTTCTTTTTCCGCATCTTTTTTCTCTTTAGACTTAACTTTTCTTTCAAGTTTATTTGCTTCTCTTTCAAGTCGAATTGCGTCTTGGGCTTTTGTCGAAACGCCTTGATCCTGCAGAACTTTTTTGATTTTCCTTTGAAGTCTCTTAGGGTTAATTTTCTTAGAGCTTTCTTCTTTCACAGCTAAAGGCCTACTAAATTTTAATTGATCGTAATGATTTAAAATAAAGTCGTACACTTCATAATCTTTAGGCTCTGCTCCAAAAACGACTCTACACGTCTCAAGGAAACCATTTTCAATGCGCTCAAAAACACCGACCCAAAACGGATCGTCAAAATAAACGGTTAGCTGACTCATATTCATTTCCTCCTGTAAAAATTAGCTTTCTACAGAGAATGGACAACCCCAGGAGGGCAGGTTACTGACAGACTTACATCTGCATTCGGACTACCAACCGAATCGTGTTTTTATCTCAAAGCTTTCATTCAATATTATAATAGCACAAACATGAAAAAAGGAAAAGGACTTCTATCTAGAGATACACATCTGATATTTGCATACTTTTTCTATTTTCTACAACTACTTATATATTTTATTTTTATAAGTCATTTCTAATTTGTTTAAGCCTATCTAGTGGAAAATAATAATCAGTATATTGTCTCAATATCAGGCCAGTCTTCGGGTGCCCAGGTATAACCTCCTGTTCAAGCACCTCTGAGCGGATTAAACTCTCCGGCTCATTGATTCCTAATAGTAGCCTCATACCCGTAGAACTGCTAAACCGAGGATTTATTTCAAAAATTATTGGTTTCCCACCCCTAAGACGCAGCTGAATATTTATCGCCCCGTATGCTTTAAGTGTACTGGCAACGCTGGCGCAATAATCGGCAATATCGTGATAATCCTCAGAAACAGCAGCAATAGAGACACCATCTTGCAGGTACCGTTTTAGAGCAATTTTTGAAATAATTTCTCCTCTATGATTTAAACAAATCCCAACGGTAAACTCTTGATCTTCTCCCGTGATGTATTCCTGTATGATTAAGTTTTCCTTCCCCTTTATATTTCTCAACAGCTGTCGTTTATCCTTAACTAGCGTAACCCCTTCTGAGCCGTGCCCGATACGAGGTTTGACGATCAGAGGAAATCCTATTCTTTCTAAAAATGAAGCAAGCTTATCCGTATCTTCAGGATACCTAATACTTTTCGGGACCTGAAAACCAGAGCGTGACAAATGACACATGGTTAGCCACTTATCACTGCAAATTTTTATAACTGTAGGAGAACTTACAAACACCTTAGCCCCTGTAGACTTTTCAAGCAATTTTCGTTTTCTTGAATAAAATGAAAGCTCCGTTCCCGAGCCAATGAATACTGCTTTGATCTGATGATTTCTACAAAGATTTTCAATAAATATATAGTAGCTTTCTTCATCTGCTACTTTCGGAGCAATAAAGCATTTGTCAGCAATAAATAAGCCTAAAGAATATATGTTGACGTCAACTGCTAAAATTACAATGGGCAGCACCGATGCCTTAAGTGCCCTGATGATGCCAAGCCCGTATACGGAACCGGCCCCTGTAACCAGTACCCTTAAAGGACTATTCATTTCCTGTGTATTTTTGCAAGCTATTGACGATGTAATCAACCTCCTGTTCTGTTAGTGCTGGATGAACGGGTATGGAAACCACCCTTTCAGCAGCCTTACGCGCATTGGTGAAAGATCCAAGATTTTCTCTTCGCAGATATAAAGGCTGGTCAGGAATCGCTTTGGGATAATGGATGCCATACCCAATACCCTGTGCTTCAAGGAATTCTATGAAATGGATTCGGTTATTCACTCCGAGGGTATACTGGTGATATACATGTTCAAAACCCGGTAAACATATGGGCTTCATAAAGGCTGGGTTGGTTATCTCTCTGGAATAACGCCCCGCGATTTCTTTGCGTCTTTCATTAAAGCCCGGCAGCTTATGCAGCTGCTCTATGCCTATTGCTGCATGTATATTCGTCATCCTATAATTGTACCCAAGTAAATCATGCTGATATTTCGCTGTCTGACCATGATTTATCAAACTCCTGGCTTTCTGAGCCATCTCCTTATCCTGTGTCGTAAGCATACCGCCTTCGCCGCAAGTCATGTTTTTTGTAGGATAGAAGCTAAAAACACCAAAATGCCCAAAGGTTCCAACTTTCTTTCCATGAATGGAAGCACCATGGGCTTGTGCACAATCCTCTATGACAATCAGGTTGTATTGATTAGCGATATCCATGATCTCCTTCATCCGTGCCGGATAGCCGTAAAGGTGAACGACAATGATTGCTTTTACATCCGGATGCTTTTTGATCGTTTCCAGTAGACATTGGGTAGAAATATTATAATCTTCCAGCTCTATGTCAGTAAAGACAGGAACTGCTTGCGCATAAAGGATGGCATTTGCTGTGGCGATAAAGGAGAACGGTGTGGTTATTACTTTCTCGCCTGGCTTAATGCCTAGTGACAACAATGCCACATGGAGGGCAGAGGTTCCGGAAGAAGCTGCAACACAATAACGACTACCCTGGTATAGGGCAAAATTTCGTTCGAACTTTTCTACATATTCTCCCTGCGCTAACTTTCCGCTGAAAAGAACTTCATTCATCAGCATTTGTTCCTCAATACCAAGCATGGGTTTCACCAAAGGAATCATGTTTACACTCCCTATAAATTTTTTTACATAACGCAAGGTTTAATCGGTGTCCCGATCGAATACCGATCACATGTCCCAAAATCCTTTTCCCAAGCAAGCTAAGGTCCCCAAGAAGATCCAACGCCTTATGGCGGGCAAGTTCATTTGGCCATAACCATTCTCCGCGCTCGGCTCCCGATTTAACGACCAATACATTTGAACTGGCTTTTCCGGTCAGGTTCACAACCTCTTCGACCTCCGACTCAATGATAAAAGAACGGGCATCTGCCAATTCCTCAATAAAGGTTTTGGAGGTAATATTAATTTCAGCATATTGAGATAATCGTGGCAGGCCAGGATAATCAAGGACATAGGTTAATTTAAATCCATCGTAAGGAAGAGCCATTAGCAGCTTTTCATTTTTCGTGTCTCCAGACCTTTCTCGTTTAAAAACAACAATGGGTCTATGTATTTTAATCTTTTCTTGCTCGAATGGCTGCTGCACGATCCCGGCCCTTAACAGCACCCGCGTAAACTCTTTACTGCTGTAATCCGGCAGGACAGGCAAACTAGGCTGTTCTAGCTCAATAAACACATTATCTAAACCTAATCCTGCTATGGCTGCCAGCGCATGCTCCGTGTGTTCAATACGAACATTTCCATGGATAAGAGAAGTCCATCGATATTCAACCTTTGCTTTTTTCAATGAGCATTTTACTTTAGGGCGGCCTGGTAGGTCATTACGGATAAATACAATACCTGTATTCGGCGGGGCAGGATAAAAAGAAACCTTTGCATCGGTTTCACCGGTAATACTAATACCTGTTAAAGAAGCAGGTTGTTGAATCGTTGTCTGATTATACATTTCATTTCCTTTCCATCTATAAAAACCTTATTTTAAGTGACCCTGTACAAATTTCAAAATTTGCTTGGCACGTTCCTTATAGGTGTGATGCAAGTAAACCTCCCGTTGGCCATTTCGCGCCACCGCTTGACGTGCTTTGACATCTTTCAGAAAATAATTTACAAGGTTGACTGTCCCTTCAGCGGAAGATGAACATACTAGATGAACATTATCTATAAATAAATGATTGACAGCCTGAGTCGGTACTGTCAGCAGGAAACCTCCTGAACCCAGCACTTCAAAAGTCCGGGAAGTTAACATTTCTTGATTATTTTGCAGACCTATGATGATTTTGGCTGAATTATAGACCTTATTGGTTTCCTCATAGGGCAGTTCACCCTTAAGCATATGCTTTGATATCTTAAAGCCCATTAATTCCTCATTAAAACGATCCCATCGTTTACCCCAAATGGCAATGTTATATCCCCTTTCGACCAAAGGCCTAAGCAATATCTGAACACTATCCTTTCGGTACGATTTCCATTCTTTGCCGCCATTTCCCACCAGGGCCACATCATAAGCATACTCGTTGCTGAAAGGTTCATATTTGTTAAATTCAGGATTGCATCCAAAGTCCAGATGTCCTGCCGGTATCCCCAACCTCTGATATTTACTAGTACTCTCAGGATGTATGGTTACAACCGCATCCGGTTTGAAGATTTCAATACACCTGAAAGAACACGTTTCCGTCCATCGTGGGTCTTCGGTTGCCCAATAAACACTTTTTATCTTATATTTAGCGATTCTCTTAACGAGCTCATCTATATATTCGGGTTTATGTCGACGATAAGCCCATCCCGTTGTTATGAAAAGGTCAGGTCTAAAGTAGTCAACTGCATCTTCTATAGCACGTTTATTTAAATCCCTGAGAACAAAAACAGGACAATTTAGCGCTCTGAACCCCTGAGGCAGCCCCAGCGTATATTTGGAACTACGGGCAAAAAACAGTATTCTACTCATATTTGCCCCCCTTTAAACAAAAGATTGCGTGCTTGATCCGTCCCACAATTAAATAACATATCAACGATAGAAAGGTTCGGGATAAAGCTGCCCCAAAGCTGTGGATATGGTATTGGCTGATAGCTTAGATATTCCAATGAAAGACCATGTTTTTCAAAAATTTGGGGGTCGTTATATGCCTTGCCACCACTACCGGATAAATAAGCTTTGGCAGAAAAGTGATGGCAGAGTGCAACGATCCGTTCATTTTTCCAAAGGTCAGCAAATTGAGGTAATGATGACAAAAAAACAAGCTTTGTTTCTAATTTCATCCAATCATATACAAGCTTGATAAAACCATAATTTATATCTAAAAGATATCCGGAATCTTGCAATACCTGCCCCAGCTGCGGGAATATTTCTTCAAAATATGGTGCTTTTCCGTAGTTTAGTTCAAGAGCCTTGAGATGTTTCTTTTTCCAACCGGGCACAACAAGAATATCATCATATCGCTGTAGACTTAAACCCTTGCGTTTAACCGGTACAGTGAGGATCTGAGGCCCATTAGGCGTTTTAATAAGATTCCTGTTGGCTACAGAGCAACCCCTTGGAAACTGAACCGTATCTAAAATCACAAAAATATCACACTGGGCCATCTTACGAAAATATCCCGGCCAAGGAAGATAATTCGGCTGGTGGACTGCTAATTTCATTGTCATACCTCATTCAACGATTTACTCTTTTTTAAGGTATATATATAGCTTTCCCGTAATACCCCATGCCCTCCAAAGCCTTCTTTGAATCGGAACAACTCGGCATTCACCCTGCTCCCTTTTGCTTCCGTGGAAATACCCCAATCCAAATAAGAAAAGCTGTTTCTTCGTCCCCACTCCATGAGATAACCGAAAATAAGGTTTAACGGTCGCATACGCTGGTAATAGTCGTCATGGGCAATATAAAAACAGTTCACGACTCTTTCGTTCAGTAGAAACACCAAAACCCCCGCTGTCAGCGTTGCCCCTTGATAGGCTGCAAAGAGTTTAATTCTGTCAGGATAAAGGGCTTTTAGGTGTTTGATTTCCGCCAGTGAATGTGTGGGCTTTGCATGATGGTTTTGTTTAAGATTATTTTCTAATATAGGCCAAAAATCATTTATATCTGCATCCTCAACAACGGATAACCCACTTTTCAATGCCTTTTTATAGTTTCGAAAAGCTGTGGAACGCATTGCCTTCTTTAAAAAAGGTTCCTCACCTTTATTAAGGTCAAGGGCCGTGGCCAATTCTGTATACTCAATCTTAAACCCCGAAAATCTCAATGCAAAGTCAAGTTGATCTGCCAACTCCCCATGGTAAATCCTCGGAACAGGTTTTAGCCGTATACAGTCAAAACCAGCTTTAGCGCAATATTCAATAAAGCCTCTAACAAGCGCTAGACATTTATTCGTGCTTAGGGAGGGTTGAATCATAAGCCCACCGTGGGAAGCGCCCGGGTGAGATACCAATATAATACCTTTGTTTTCTTGTTGTATTTGGGCAGCAGGAAGAACAGCAATCATCCGGTTATTTTCCATAAAAATTAAAGAATGGTCCATAAATCTATCTACAGGATGATATTTCAAAAACTTTCTCTCCTGCATAAAGGTACCATTCACAGAAGAAGCAACAAAATCGTTCCATTCTTTTTCATAGGCTTCCATATACCTTTTTACGACGATCTTCATACTTATCACGCTTACCCTGATTATAATATTTACCATGCACTGTTCGAGGCTGCTGGAAAACTCAAGTTATTTGAGCAGAAAGGGCAAGACTTGGGGACTGGTACGCTGTCCGATGTGTTTTTTAGCGGACTGTGGCCCTGTCCCCATGTGTTGCCCTGGACGATGAAGTACTTTTTCAGTGGCCTCGCACTGTTCCCATTGTCATGATTCCATCAATGAATCATAACTTTTTCTCCGCCTCTTGCAAGGGAGTGGGAAATGCAATCAGTAATCTTTGACACAAAACAAATAGCCTCTCTGCCACTATGGGGCTCCTTATTTTCACGGATACATTCAATGAAGTGAAGGCACTCAAGTTTTAAGGGTTCTAGATTCTCGTCAATTGCTAAAATATGATTACGCTCTCCGTTCATGAAAAGTTGAATCTTTTTGTGGACTGGCTGTACATCATCAAAAACTAATTTTGTTTTTGATGTAACCAATGTAATTTTCCTCGTTTTTTCGGTGTGAATAAAACTTGCAAAAATAGAAGCGATTTTACCTTTTGGAAAACCCAGTAGAATATAAATAACATTGCCATGGGAACTTTTGGGGTAGCTTCCCCCTTGAGCAATTACCCAGATAGGGTCTTCACTGGTCAAATGGCGAGAAAGATATATATCATGAACTGCCAGATCATGAAGAACATCTACGCCGGAAATCTGAGATGAAGAATTGGTTCTAGACATGTTTACGTAACAAAGGCCATCTATCCTATCATTTTCTTCCAAGAAATTTTTTATCTTTCTTACAGCAGGATGGTAAATCAATGTGTAGCCGGCCATCAATATGGTATTTTGAGCAGCAGCCAGATTAATTAAATCAATACTATCTTTCTGATTCATTGTCACAGGTTTTTCTACCAGAACGGATTTTCCTTTACTTATAAATTCCTTTGCCAGTATGTAGTGACTTTCAGGTGTTGTAGCAATAACCACACCCTGCACTGTATCGTCATTTACTATATCTGCTTTATTTTCTGTGTATTTGATTTGAGGGTAAAGAGAAACAGCTTCCTTTAGTTTTCTAAGGTCCAGATCACAGACCCACTTTAATTCACAGCCATCCATTGAAGTTAGCGTTCTTAGATAATTCTTACCCCATTTCCCGCAACCAATCAAAGCAAGCTTAATCATTGTTATTCCCTTTCAAATAATATATTAGATTATATGCTATCATACCATTTAATAGTATATTCACCAGTCAAAAAAAGGTGATCATTACATTGGTTCTTTAGGTAATGCCTTCCCCAAGTCTTTTAAAATGAATAATCCTTCTAACTACATATTACAGGGGACGGGGCTGCCTTCTTTTACTATTGTTGCATCAGTTGTATCAGTTGACCTTTCGATATTCTATAGATCGGCTTTAGAGTCAACAAAAAAGACCAGCTCACGCAGGGCGCAAGCTGGTCATATTTCGAGGGTAATCCTGATATTTCCAGGTGTACATTAAGGATTCACACCTACTCCGATTGGGAAATCACCTACTGTAACCGTAGCTGTAACAGTGTTAGAAATCCCATCAATGACCGAGACATTGTCACTGCCTCCATTTGCAATGTAAATTAGGTTGGTTGAAACTTCACCTAATATGCCGGTTGCACCTGTGGCTCCTGTGGCCCCCGTAGCTCCGGTTGGCCCTGGAATAGTCTCCACAAATTCTACAATAAGGGTAGGCCAATTCGGGACATTCCCGGGTTCAAAGCCCCTAAATCCCATGATACTGACTTGTGTCTCAATGGTAGTAAGCAAGAGTCCATTATTGGTAAAATCTCCATCGAACCAGTCTTGCACCAGATCGGTTAGTTCCAAGATGTGGATTATTTTGTTTAAGGACACTGAAACTGTATTCGTTCAAGAAAAGACAAAGGGACATTTCGAGACCACTGAAAAAGCACTTCATCGTCCAGGGCAACACATGGGGACAGAGCCACAGTTCGGTAAAAAACGCACCGGACAGCGGACCAGTCCCCAAGTCTTGCCTCAAGTAACCTGAGTTTTTCAAATGATATTGCACAAATTTCAATTTAAAAATGCATATAAGCTATTGACATTACATAAAAATTTAGTTAGAATTCTAATAATTAGATTTCTAACTAAAGGTGATGACATGCAAAAGGAAAACTCAGAAAAAATTCTAAATGCCTTTGAAGAATTTATCCCGTTTTATTTTATGTATATCAATCCAGCCATACACAAGGGAAGCTATAAAGGTGTTAACTATAGTGAAAACCAAATTAAAGTTATGATGGTAATTAATTTTACACCGAAATTGAGTCCGACAGAATTAAGTACAATACTCAATATTCAGAAGGGCAGCTTAACAACCATCATTAAGTCATTGATTAACTTAGGATTACTAAGAAAAGAGTACGACGCTTTTGACGACAGAAAATATTACTTATTTTTGACAGAAGAGGGGAAAAACTTTGTAACCGATAGAAATCAGCAAAATGTTCATAATTTCAGCAAAATTTTTTCCGATATTGCTGATCACGAATGCAAAACTATTATTGATGGTTTCTTGTCTCTAAAAAAATATTTACAAAAATATCATTTGGGAGAGGTGAATGATAATGTGTAATTATGATCCGGAATATCATGCCTTTGGTCCTTGGATTATCGAAATA
This sequence comes from Bacillota bacterium, assembly GCA_049324315.1. Lineage (GTDB taxonomy): Bacteria > Bacillota > Clostridia > Peptostreptococcales > Thermotaleaceae > JBMOKU01. Next base: position 83,663 of record JBMOKU010000029.1, read on the forward strand.
AGCCAAAAGCATCCTTTACCACCGCTTTTTGTCCCTTATTATAAAGAGACCGATGATTATCTTATGCTTGTTAAAATTCCCAGAAATATTGACCGAAGAGATGCTAAGCCCGGCATGAATTTATATGATTATGTTATTGGTATGTATGAAGACTTTATTTATATCCTAGAAAGGAAAGATAATATTGTTGAAGAAACCAAATTAGCTTATGGTGAAATTGAAGGGATTCATATTTTAAATGATCTTCTTTTAGGAGAACTCACGCTTTATTTGACCAATCGTGTAATTAAAATACGTTATAATACAGTATCACAGGATCTAATTACAAAATTGATAAAAATTATTAGAGATCGATATACAAATAATATATATAGAAAAGTAAAAAATGCCTACGAGCTAAATGAACTTAAAAAAACTGACGTCTTATTTTCAAACTTGTTAAATGAAATGGAAAAAAATGATGACACATTTAATATGATCATTGTTCAGCCAACGACAAAACTAAAATCAAAAAATGACAATATCCTTCAAAAAATTTTTAGAATTATTACCGGAGAAAAATTATTAAACTGCCTTCACTTAATAAACGAAAAAGAACTCGTTGTGGTTACAAGGGGTAAATTAATTAAAAAAAGAAAAGATGTCATTTACAGTTATTCTCTTACATATATCCCCCTTGAAAAATTGCATGATGTTGTTCGAAGTAATGATGCGCATTACAACAATTTAAAGAAATTGCATTTTAAGACCTATAATCATGCTTTTATGTTTTATTATGAAGAAGGTAATAAACAAATTGAAGAGATTTATCGAGATTTTATTTCAATGACCCGTACTTCCAATATAAAATAACCTGGCAATAGACGAGACCACTGAAAAAGTACTTCATCGTCCAGGGCAACACATGGGAACAGGGCCCCAGCATGGGAACAGAGGGACGGGGTTATTGACAATTCAGTACGTTGTCAGCAACCCCATCCCCGTGACATAGAGTAAAACAGTACAAAAAATTTAAATTAGGTTGATCTACTCCTACTGTAGCTTCTCCGTGCCTAGCATACAGTATATACCCATCTCCTCTAAGTAAATCTAGTAACGATCTATTCAATTTAACTTCCCCTTCCACATAGATTTTCTGAGATTACTAATACTGTATGATATTCACCTGAATTGTTAACCTATATTTCATATCACTAATAATGAAAATGAAATAAAAAACAAACGGAGTATACTGATACTTTCCTCCGTTTGTTTGGATAAGCCGATTTTATTTATATCAAACATAAACATAAGCATAGGCTACAACCAGACTGCTTAGAAACACTTTAGACCCTATGACTTTGCACCCCTGTCTTTTAACAGGTTTGCACTTAGGACTATTCAATTGCTATTTACATCAACACCATAATTACCGATGTTGATAGGAAAAAACAAAGGGGCCTTTTATTAAATGTCATGAGTTTTCGATAGCGAAATCAAAAACTCAACTGAAATCAGCATTATCAGTAAAGTAGCTGCCAGTACGACCCAATGCATCTCAACACCACTTAGAACAATCCCATATATTAAGGCACCAAGCGGTAATCCTCCTTTGGTAATCATCCCAACGATGGAAAATACCCGGGACATGTATTCGTTGGGCGTTGCGCTTTGAATATGAGTCTGTATTGGGACATTGATAAACATGAATGCTGTGGTTAACAGGCCCAAAACTACGATCAGCAATACAAAATACAAAACCGTGCCATTCCCTATTAAAGATAAGCTGTATGGGAACAGCAAAATCGAAAACGCCAGCATTGTACACATGAGCAAGCCGGAGCCGATTACCAGTGGTTTTGCCTCGTCCTTTTCTTTGCCGAACAGCAGACCCACCAGAATACTTCCTAACAGCGCTCCCAGGACGATTACCATTTGCATATAGCCGTACTGTGCGTCGGAGTATTCTAACCGGGTCCTGAAAAATAGCGGCAGCACTACGGCATATACCGGTTGAACTAAGACAAATATTGCCAGAAGAAAAACACATAGTTTACTGATTGCTTTCTTAGCTAAAATAATTCTGATACCCTCGGACAAATCCGCTACAAATCCCGACACGCCTTCAGCCGACTCTCGTTTAACATACTTATACCTGATCAACATCTCGCTGATTCCCGACAACAAGAATGATATCCCGTTAATAAAGAGTACCACTGTAATGCCCATGCTTTCATAGAGAGCAGTACCGATGACAGGACCCACAAGATTGGCCAAGATCCTAAGCGTTGCAAGGGTGGAGTTGGCCCGGGTTAGTTCTTCCTTCGTTACCAACTGGGGTAACATCCCTTTCGTTGCTGGGTCAAATAGACCGTATAGCAAAGACACAATTACCTGCACTGCCAGTAGCAAAGTCAGATTCATCCTGTTTGTATATGCACCCAAAGCCAAGCCCAGTATTACCACCGCACTGGATAAGTCAGTTACCACCATAATTACCTTCCGGTTCAGCCTATCCCCCAGCACTCCAGCAAACGGATAGACAAGGAGCGCCGGCATTAAATATAAGAAAGAAAACAATCCTATGGTAGCCGCTGAACCGCCGGCGTCAATGATATACAATGGCATAATCACCATCTGAATGCTTGATCCCGTATCAGAAACCATCCTCCCAAGAAAGAACAATATAAGATTTGTATTTGCAATTTTATTACCATACTTTCTCAATTACATCACCTCTTTCTATAATTACATTGCCTCGGTTCTTTTTTGTATGCCAAAATGGCCCTGATAGGGTTTCCTTTATGATTTTACCTTATTTATCTCTTCATTTGCAGGGAAAACAATGTTCACTATTCTAGGATTTCTACATATCCTTTCATTCCGTTTACACGAATCTTTTGTCCGTCTTTTATCAACTTAGTAGCATTTTCTACGCTCACTACTGCCGGAAGACCGTACTCCCTTGCGACAACGGCACCATGAGTCATCATCCCGCCTACTTCCGTAACCAGGCCTTTAATCGATACAAACAGCGGCGTCCAGCTGGGATCGGTAAAGGCTGTTACCAATATATCTCCCTCTTCAATGTCGGCCTCCTCCAGTTTTAAAACGACCCGCGCCCGCCCCTCAATTGTACCTGCTGAAACAGGGACTCCTATCATAGCGCCTTGCGGGATATTGCCGGTGTCGTACTCGCCGGTGATAATCTCACCTTCAGATGTCATTACACGGGGAGGTGTTAATTTCTCATAGACCTCGTATTCCCCTTTTCGTTTCGTTATGATACTGTAATCCAGTCGATTCGTATTAACAGCCTCCCGAAGTTCTTCAAAAGTTAGGTAATAAATATCTTCCGGCTCTTGAGTAACTCCTTTTTGCACCAACAGGGCGGCCTCTTTCAGCAAAGCCTGCTTATAAACATAAAAACGCTGCATCATCGCATATTTGGGATATTCCCGGAAGCCGATGAAATTTCGCATGACGCTGATCTTCTTCCTTGTCTTTTCCGCCTTTTGGCTGCCGCCGGGCAGCTGCTGCAAACGGCTGATCAGCTCTTGTTCCTTCCGCTCTGCTTCCAACCGTTTTTGTTCAAATATAATTTGATGGGAACCCGGCTCGAAATTTTTGATGTTATTGATAATCAAGGGAATCAGCATCGTCGGTTTCTCTGCCCATCTTGGCCTCGTAATATCGATTTCTCCCGGGCAGCGCGCGCCATATTTTCTCAGGTATTTCCGGATGGAATCACCGACGGCCTTGCCGCCTTGAAGTTTCTCCAACTCCTCAAAAAAGGTTTCATCGCTGGCATGCTGAAAATAGTCCATAACAGCGGGATACTGCCGGACAACGTCCGCCACATCCAAAAGCTCAAGCCCCATTTCCGCAGTGACATTATTGCTGAGCGATTGAGTAAGGATATCGGCAACGTCATTTTCATCCAGCCATTTCTTCAAGTTTTTCTTAAGCCAGCCGGGAGCAAAGACGCCGACAATGCCCACGCCGTAGTTGTCCAAAACGATAGACTTATAGGCTTCATCCATATCCTGCAGAATAAAATCGAACAGGTCAGCTCCCGTTTTGCCGTTGATCCTTTGCTCCAGATCACGAACTTGCGCATCATGCTTGGCAAAAACTTTGTGTAGGAGACCGGCGTCATTCTCCCGTTCGATTTTTCTCGACTGCATGAAGCCGGAAACCACCTGCCCCATCGAGCCACCGCTTAAACCCATTGTCGTCTTTCCGCGGGCCAATGTTTTGATATAATCCTTCCTTTTCAGGACATTGTAAAGCGCTTTCTGGATCAAAATGTCTGTCGAACCGAGACCGCTCTTGACAAAAATCTTGGATGCGGTCGGCGAAGCAAGCTCATAGGAGACATCCATATATATCCGCCCGCCGGCCCCGACCATGGGTGCGCTTGTTATCTTCTTTAACCAAATCGGGAAAAGGGACATGCCTAACGGCTTCATAACATCCGTCATCATCTGCTGGTGACCGAGCGACATATAGACATGATTTTTGCCGTCATTCACATCCGGTACGGGATATAAAGTGGTAATGGGACGGCTCTGGACGATATAAAATTTACCTTCATAAAGGCACCATTCGATGTCCTGTGGACGGCCAAAGAAGCCTTCAATCCTTCTGCCTGTTTTCTCAAGCTGCAAAATCTGCTCATCCGTCAGAGTTTGCATATTCTGCCGGTCGGGCCCCAGCTGCTGTTCCTTCGTACCTCCTTCTTTCAAGGCATAAATCGCCAGCTTCTTTGTTGAAATCTTTTTATCAGCAACCTTGCCTTCCCGTACTTTATAAATATCAGCGTCCACCAGGCCTGAAACCAATGCTTCACCAAGCCCGAAGCTGGCATCAATGGACACAACCTTCCTGTTCGATGTGATCGGGTCAGCTGTAAACATAATTCCAGCCGCCTCCGGGAAAACCATTTTCTGGACGACTACCGACAGATGGACCTTGTTGTGGTCAAAACCGTTTTGAATACGGTAGGTTACGGCACGGTCGGTAAAGAGTGACGCCCAGCACTTGCTGATGTGTTTCAGTATGGCTTCCTTTCCTATAATGTTCAAATACGTATCCTGCTGTCCCGCAAAGGATGCTGTCGGTAGATCCTCCGCCGTAGCACTGGAACGCACGGCATAGGCATTTTTATCTCCCAGCTTTGCAAGATGACGGGTGACTGCTTCTTCAATATCCTTTGCAATTGCTGTCCCTTCAATGACACTGCGTATTTTTCCGCTGGTTTCACGAATTCTTTCCCTGTCCTCCGCCTTTAATAGAGATAGTTGCTCCAGCAGAGCATTAAACTCCGGTGTTTCTCCGATGATTCTTTTATATGCTTCGGTAGTGACGCAGAAGCCCTCCGGTACTCTTATCCCATCAATTCTGGATAGTTCCCCCAGGTTGGCACCTTTACCCCCGACCATCGCAAGCTTTATTTTATCGATTTCCTGAAAGCCAAGCACATATGAATTCATACCTATTCTCCTTTCAGATATTTTTTATTAATAAAAAGCTTTTTTGAACAGATCAAAATATACGTTATAAATATTTCTCCTTGTAGAAATTCTTTTTAAATAGATTTATACATTCATCAAATTCTTTGCTTAAGGAATCAAAATCAAACTCCGTTTTTCCCGTCAGTTTACTTATATACCCTTCAGTAAGCCAGGTAAGTATTTTCATTACAAGCTCCGGATCAATGTCGTCTTTAAATTTTGAAGCATCCATACCGTCAAAAGTAATTTTGTTTCTGATATTTTCACCCTTGCCATTTGCCAGAATGGCTTTTATATCGTCTTTTACTTCGTCATCGTTTTCAAAATACACACTGTTTAAAAAAGAAAGCATTGCAGGGTGTTTTTTCATAACCGAAATTTTAATATCAGTCAAAATCTTAATTCTGTCAAAGAAATCAGTAACACTGTTATCAAACTTTCCATTGATTTCATTCGTAAGAATATTGCCGCACAATTCAATTAAATATAAATATAAAGCTCTTTTTGTTCCGAAGTAATGAAATACCAATGCTTTTGAAACCCCAGCAGCAGTAGCAATATCGCTTATAGATGCTTTCTTGTAACCGTTAGTGCCAAAGCATGTAAGGGCAGCATCAATAATTATATTTTGTTTTTCTACGGATAAACTTAAAAATTTCTCCAAAGGACTCACCTCGCAAATATTTTGACCGAATCGGTTAATAATAATAGAATAGCACATTTAACCGATTCGGTCAATAACTATAAATATTTTTTACCGTTATTACGGCTTTTATTCACTTCTTCAATGCATGATCTTTTCGACTAAACCGTTTGAGCAGTTCCATGACCTTGTCTGTACTTCAACGGAAAAGTCAGATTGATAGAATGAGTAGTAATCCTATAAATTGATCCTTGTCATATAAAAACCTTTGGTTTGATCTTTTTATAAAAAACCCAAGCCGGAGGGAAGGGAGTTGTACTTGTACCTGATCAACACCTTGAAAATCCAAATAAAATTTATAATTGTCCATTTCGTTAGATTACGAAAAAAGGAAGAATATTTTGCCAATAGAAAAATCACAATTTGCTTGTTACAAATTGTGATTTTCCAAGTTACAGGGGTGTCACGGACGGTTCTTTTGACAGACTTATTTTTCTTACCGTCTCCCTGTTTATTCCTGTCAATTCTCTATTTTTCGAAGAGATAAATTACTCTTATTAACTAATTCACTTAATAGGGTATCTCTCTAGCTTATAGTTCCTTTAATTAAAATGATTTACTGTAATTCTTTTCTTAACAAGTGTATCAGTAAATCTAATTTTGTCTTCATCATCTGAGAATATATTCTTTCTTTCATTTCCTCTTAACATAACATGATCTATATTAGTTTTACTAATCTGGCATGCAGTTCTCAACATAGGCAAAGATCCTTTTGGTGATAAACCATTTCTATCGTAGCATATCAACAGAACCGTCAGAATATTAGTTTTTTCTTCCTTCACACCACTTTACAAGTAATGTAGCTAGTGATAACAATTCCATAAAATAACAAAATCAGACACCTGAATCCTAGGAATACTAATTTTGCAAGAACCAAACCCCTAGGAGGCGTCTGATATGATTAGTA